>JAZUHH010000108.1:0-7508 GCA_045641625.1 Paludibacteraceae bacterium | reverse complement strand
TGGCTTTCGGTCTTGCTGTAGTAGCTATGGCTTATGCTATCGGTGGTATCAGCGGTTGTCACATCAACCCAGCCATCACACTTGCATGTATGATTGACAAGCGTATGAGCACTAAGGATGGAGCTATGTACATGCTATTCCAGGTTATCGGTGCTTTCATCGGTAGCGGACTTCTTTACGCATTAACTTCAAACGTAGATGGTCTTGCAGGTACAGGAGCAAACGCTTGTCAGGAGGGTGTTAAAGAAGTAGGTGGTCTAATCGCAGAGATTATCTTCACTTTCGTGTTCGTTTCAGTTGTTCTATTCACTACTGATTCAAAGAAGGGTGCAGGTAACTTCGCAGGTCTTGCTATTGGTTTGTCTCTAATTCTTGTTCATTTGGCTTGCATTCGTTACACAGGAACATCGGTTAATCCGGCTCGTTCTATTGCACCTGCAGTCTTCGAAGGTGGCAACGCTCTTAGCCAGTTGTGGATCTTCATCGTCGGTCCTTTCATCGGTGCTGCTATCGCTGCAGTTGTTTATCGTTGCTTGTCTTGTGACTGCAAGAGCTGCAAGGAGTAATCAATTCGATTAACAACATAAAAGGGTGTGTCAATTTGCTTGGCACACCCTTCTTTTATTTCCCTTTACAAACCGAACATTTGTCCCTTTTCCTAATCTTCATCTTGGTAAACGTCATTGTCAATGCGTCAAAATGGAGAAGCTGATTAGTCAGCAACTCGCCCGCTCCTGTAAAATACTTGACCACCTCGGCTGCCTGTGCTGTACCAACCATTCCTGCTATTGCTCCAATAACTCCTGCCTGACTGCTCGAAGGAACTGTGCCTTTCTCCGGAGGTGTTGGATATATGCATCTGTAGCAGGCACTTCCTGGCACATAAGTGAACGCATTTCCTTCCCACCTCAAGAGGCTTCCATGAACAAAAGGTTTACCCAGCTCGACACAAGTGTCATTTATCAGGAACTTTGCGTCGAAATTATCTGTTGCATCGACAATAAAGTCGTAAGACGAGACCAACTCTTTGGCATTGCTCTCATTGAACAATCCCTTTACAGCCTCAACCTTAACATTGGGATTCAGCTCCAATATCTTGTTCTTTGCGGACAAAACCTTGGGAGTTTCTATGTCTTTCGTTGCGTGTATAACCTGTCGCTGAAGGTTTGTCAGATCTACGTTATCCCCGTCTATCAAGCCGATAGTTCCGACTCCTGCTGCCGCTAAATAAAGAGAGACAGGCGAACCTAATCCTCCTGCCCCGACAACCAATACTTTGGCATTCATCAACCGCTGCTGTCCAGCCTCTCCGACATTGGGAAGCAGCATGTTTCTGCTATATCTTATTTTTTCTTCTTCAGTCATAGAATTTTACTCTTTAGCCAAGTAGGTCAATTCTCCAAGCACTTTCTCGAAACGGACACCATACCAATGATCTGCATCCCCCTCGGTAGTCTTTATAGCGGACACTGTGAAATCGACCGCTATCTTTGCACTTTCCTCCAAGCTCTTGCCAAGAAAATAAGCACCGGTAAATGCACTTGAATAGATGTCTCCCGTACCGTGATAAACGCCAGGCACTTTCTCCCTAAAGTATGTGGAAATTTCCCCTGTCTTTTCATTATATACGGCAACACCCTGCTCCTTGTCGTTCATTTCCACTCCGGTGATGACGATATTTTTGGCTCCAATCTTTCTAAGTCCTTTGATCACATGCTCCACATACTCCATTGAGTGACCTGTCTTATGGTACTCCTCTCCAAGCATGAAGGCACATTCGGTAATGTTAGGAAGGATGACATCTGCCTTGGCGCAGAACTGCTTCATTCTCTCGACAAAGGCATTGTCAAAGCCCACATAGAGTTTGCCGTGATCTCCCATCACCGGATCTACGACAAGCTTGGCGCCTTCTGTACCTGTCTCGTTTACGATATCAAGAATGTAGTCCAGCTGACGAGCACTACCTACGTAACCTGTATAGAACACACTGAACTTTATTCCTTCCTTGTTCCAATGGTTCTTTATTGCCGGCAGGTCTTCTGTCAGGTCTCTGAAAGTGAAATCCTTGAACCCGCCGGTATGAGTGGACAGCACAGCTGACGGCAGAATCGCAGTTTCAATGCCCATAGCAGAAAGAATAGGCAAGGCAACCGTAAGCGAACATTGCCCTACACACGAAATATCCTGAATAGTTAATAGCCTTTTCTGATTCATATCACTCTCTTCTTCTTTTCAACCACATTTGACGTTCACTCTCATCCATCTTCTCAATCGCATAGCGAAGCATTGTACTGCTCATGGCCTTCACATTTGCTTCAAGGAACTCTTCAAGAAGCGTCATACCTCCGTGCTTCCCAACTTCTCTGAGCATCCACCCCGAAGCCTTGTGCAGAAGGTCCTCTTTCGACGAAAGCAACATCTTGGCTCTTTCCAAAGCCGGAGACAAAACTCCCTTTCTGATAGGCAGCCAACAGCTGACAATAGAGATTCGCTGCTGCCACAGAGTCTTGTCCGCCTTAATCCACTCGTCCATCAAGGAGTCTTCGGGATGAGACAATGACCATCCGCCAACTATTCTTGGAGCAGTAAGATCCACCAAGTCCCAGTTATTGATATACTTATGAAGTGAAATATAGAGTTTATAGATAGCTTCGCATTCCTGTTCGTTCTTCTTTTTCAAGGCCTTCTCAAACTTCTCCACCAGAATGAGCAGACCGCACAGTCTGACTTCATGCCACTTGCTTTTCACAAGCTTTTTAGCCTCATCCAACGAAGTGTCTTTCCTCGCTTCCTTTACGACAAGCCTTGTCTGTGGATTTGTGATACCCAGGAAAGAGTCTCCTTCTCCATACTCACCTTTGCCAGTCTTGAAGAAACCCATTAGGATTTTGGCTTTCTTCGCGTCTGCCATTCCGAGCATAGTTTCCTCGATATCTTCAGCAGTGACGACACCCATTACTTGCCAAGTTTACCAAGTTTCACAAGCATGAAGCAACGCTTGGTGTCAAGAGTGAAGTCTCCTTTCTGCACCCAGTCGTAATATCCCAAATCTGTCTTAAAGACATCAACAAGCTTCTTTCCCTTATGCTTTCCGAAATTAACTATAACCTCGTCGTTCTCGTTAAAGATAAGGCGTCCGGCATAGTCAACGAACTTTCTCATTGTCGAGAATTCAGCCAAATACTTGACATTGTTCTCAAGATCGGGATAACGGTCAAGCTGAGCCTTCAAAACCTCATAGGTTGCTCTTGTGTCAGCCTCTGCTCCGTGAGCACCAACCAGCTCTGCATCGCAATAGAATCGATATGCGGCAGACAAAGTTCTCTGCTCCTTCTTGTGAAAGATATTCTGCACATCCACACAGTTCTGCTCGCGCATATGAATGTCAATATCCACTCTCAGGAACTCCTCGACCAGAATAGGAATATCGAACTTGTTAGAGTTGTATCCTGCCACGTCACATCCCTGAATGTCTGCGGCAATCTGCTTTGCCACATTCTTGAATGTAGGGCAATCCTTCAAGTCCTCGTCAGAGATGCCGTGAATTGCATAGGCCTCCTCCGGCATTGGCATTTCAGGATTTATTCTGACAGTCTTTGTCTCCTCCATTCCGTTTGGGTAAACCTTCAAATATGAAAGCTCAACGATACGATCTTTTGCAGGATCAACTCCAGTAGCCTCGATATCGAAAAATATAATTGGTTTTGTCAGTTTAAGATTCATTGCAATAAATTGTTATATTGCGCAAAGGTAATGTTTTTATTGCTTATCTCCTACATTTCTTTCATATCTATTCAAATTTCAATACTTTTGCAAAAAACAAAACACATTCGGCATGACAACAGAAGAATTGACATATTCACTAACGCTGGCTCACGTTCCAGAAATCGGGATAAGCAAATACAAGGCTCTCACATCCAGATTCGGGAACGCCAAGAATGTATTTGACCAGCCGTTGTCAGCTCTTGCAGAGGTCAACGGAATAAGCGAAACGACAGCACAGAGAATCCTTGACGCAAAGGAAGATCTTGACGTTGCCGCCGCTCAAATTCTTGTTAGCGAGCAGATGGGCATAGACATTGTCATGTGCAATGACGAAAAGTATCCGTCAAAACTCAACCTCAGACGCAACGACGCTCCAAAATTCATATACACCAAGGGAGAGTGCGACCTCGAGACAAGAAAAATCCTCGCAGTTGTCGGAACAAGAAAGGCTTCACCTCTTTACAAGGAGATCTGCGATACAATCATAACCGAGCTCGCTCAAAAGCATCCTGATCTAGTGATAATCAGCGGATTGGCGGAAGGCATAGACATTTCTGCCCACACCTCGGCAATAAACAACGGACTCACAACCATCGCTGTTCTGCCTCTGCCTTTGAACAAGATATACCCCACCAAGAATGTAAGCATAGCTAACGAAATTCCGCAGAACGGAATGATAATATCTGAGTTTGAATTCTACTCCTCGGAAAGGAAGGAGAACTTTGTTACAAGAAACAGGATTATTGCCGCCCTTTCCGACGCTCTGCTAGTGGTGGAGAGCAAGGAGGACGGAGGCAGTATGAGGACCGCAGACTATGCCATAGAATGCGATGTTCCCGTAGGAGCCGTTGTCGGAGGATTCGGCAAAGACAACAGCCAGGGGTGCAACAAACTCATCAAGGAAGGCAAGGCTTCTCTGGTCTCCAGAACACAGGATGTGGAGCGTCTGCTCGGATATGTAGAGAGCAAAGACTATGAAAGCAAACGACCAAGCAAACAGACAGTTATACCGAGCGCTGAGGCTCCTAAACCAGAGATAAAAACAGTTCCCACTCACGACACTTCCGCATTGGCAGACGATGCAAGAAAAGTGTTCGAAACGATTGCCCGAAACGGAGGTTCAATGTATCTGGACGACTTGTCGAACGAGCTCGACATGAGCGTCAACGACATCATCGACATTCTGTTTGACCTTGAATTGGACGGGTATGTGGCGCAAAAATCAGGTAATCTTTACCAAATTCAATAAATGATGCAGTAAGATTATGATTTTTTTGCCTGCCAATAACTTTGGGCTTCCAAGATTATTTGTTAAATTTGCAAAAAATTCATAGTCATGACAACATTCGCAAAATATTCCATAATTTTTTCTTTTATACTATCTTCCCTTTCCGTAAATGCTGCAGAAAAGAACAAGACTTATCTTGACTATGTCAGCACTTACCACAAAATCGCTCAGGAAGAAATGAAGAATAATGGAATTCCTGCCAGCATCACTCTAGCACAGGGGCTGTTGGAAAGTGGAGCCGGCCGCAGCGAACTTACGCAACGAAGCAACAACCACTTCGGAATCAAGTGTCATGACTGGACCGGAGAAAAAGTATATCACGACGACGACAAACTGCAGGAGTGCTTCCGCAAGTACAAGAAGCCGGAAGATTCGTTCGCAGACCACTCGAAGTTCCTGAAGCGTCCGCGCTACGCATCCCTTTTCGAACTCGAGCCAACAGACTACAAGGGGTGGGCAAGAGGCTTGAAAAGATGCGGCTATGCTACTGACCCAAGATATGCAGACAGACTTATCGACATCATAGAACTGTACTCGCTTTACGAGTATGACAAGAAAATAGAGGTTGAGGAGGAGACTCCCGAGCAGAAGGAGATCGAGAAGGCTGAGCAGAAATACCTGAACGAAAGCAGCATGGGAAGCATTCCTGCCGGCCCATACCACAAGGTATCCAAGATCAAGGGACGCCGCGCCATTGAGGCAAGGAAGGGTGACACATACGAGTCTCTTGCAAAGGAGTTCGGAATGCGTCCTTGGGAGCTAAGATGGTGTAACAAGGCTCACAAGAGCGACACTGTTGCCGTTGGCGACATCATCTACTTGAAGAGATGGTAGGATAAACACAAAAGGATAACTATATAAATTCGTTTTAAGACTATGATTGCAAGAAATTTGGGAAACGCCTACGTTTCCACCATTCATGAAGAAATTGCCAACACCATTTCCCATGGTGTGATGATGGTGATTGCTCTCTTTGCAGTGCCTTTCGCCGCTATTTGGTCTTATGCACAGTACAACACTATCACTGCAGTCAGCGTAAGCATCTATGCAATTGCCCTATTCCTTATGTTCACTGTCAGCACACTCTATCACTCGATGACAGCCAACACTAGGCACAAGGAGGTGTTTCATCTGCTTGACCACATCTGCATCTTTATAACTATTGCAGCTTGCTATACTCCTCCGGCTCTTAACCTTATCGGAGGCTGGATGGGAATAACCATCGTCTGCATACAATGGTCGATAGTAATCTTCGGAATTCTTTACAAAAGCCTTGCAAAGAACCAGAACCAGAAGGTCAGCCTTGTCACATACATCGCAATGGGATGGATGATTGTGATCTTCGGCCCCAAGATATACCAGAATGCGTCAACGCCTTTCATGATATGGCTTGTCGCAGGAGGTCTGCTTTATACAATAGGTGCGATAATCTATGGCAAAAAGGGATTCAAATACCACCACTTGGTCTGGCATTTGTTCATCAATCTCGCCGCTATATGCCATTTCATCAGTTTCGTCTTCTATTTACACGACTAAATACGATTCAATTTGGAAATTTAGTGCTAATTTTGTGGCAAATTTCTACAAAGAAACAATAAATTATGACAGAAATAAACAATCAGGCACAAGAGGAAGAAAAAGAAGTGCTTAACTTTATCGAGCAGAAAGTGGTCAGTGACTTGGCCAACGGCAAGAATGGAGGCAAGATACAGACTCGCTTCCCGCCTGAGCCAAACGGTTATCTACATATCGGACACGCTAAGGCCATCTGCATGGACTTCGGCATCGCTAAGAAATATGGCGGCGTATGCAACCTTCGTTTCGACGACACCAATCCGGTGAAGGAGGACAACGAGTATGTGGAGGCCATACAGGAAGACATCAAGTGGCTTGGATACGAGTGGGGCAACATTTACTATGCTTCTGACTATTTCCAGCAGCTATGGGACCTTGCTGTAAGATTCATCAAGGAGGGCAAGGCCTATGTTGACGAGCAGACTCCCGAGCAGATTGCCGCACAGAAGGGAACACCTACACAGGCGGGTACAGCATCTCCTTACCGCGACCGTCCTATTGAGGAGAACCTTCGTCTGTTCCAGGAGATGACTGACGGAAAGATCGAGGAAGGCAAGATGGTTCTTCGCGCCAAGATTGACATGGCAAGTTCGAACATGCACTTCCGCGACCCTATCATATATCGTGTTATCAAGAGCCATCCTCACCACCGCACAGGCTGGGACTGGAAGGTCTATCCGATGTACGACTTCGCACATGGACAGAGCGATTACTTCGAGGGTGTGACTCACTCTCTATGTACGCTTGAGTTTGTTCCTCACCGTCCGCTTTATGACTTGTTCATTGACTGGCTAAAGGGAGGAAACGATCTTGACGACAATCGTCCTAGACAGACAGAGTTCAACAAGCTTAACCTTAGCTATACTCTTATGTCAAAGCG
>JAZUHH010000107.1:0-36283 GCA_045641625.1 Paludibacteraceae bacterium | reverse complement strand
CCCGGGTAAGGTTCCTCGCGTATCATCGAATTAAACCACATGTTCCTCCGCTTGTGCGGGCCCCCGTCAATTCCTTTGAGTTTCACCGTTGCCGGCGTACTCCCCAGGTGGAATGCTTATCGGTTTCCCTTAGCCACTTACTGTGTATCGCAAACAGCTAGCATTCATCGTTTACTGCGTGGACTACCAGGGTATCTAATCCTGTTCGATCCCCACGCTTTCGTGCATGAGCGTCAGTTGCGGTTTAGTCATCTGCCTTCGCAATTGGTGTTCTGTGACATATCTATGCATTTCACCGCTACACGTCACATTCCGATAACTTCAACCGTACTCAAGCTTACCAGTTTCAACGGCAGTGCCAGGGTTGAGCCCTTACATTTCACCGCTGACTTAATAAGCCGCCTGCGCACCCTTTAAACCCAATAAATCCGGATAACGCTCGGATCCTCCGTATTACCGCGGCTGCTGGCACGGAGTTAGCCGATCCTTATTCATAAGGTACCTGCAAACAGACATGCATGTCTGACTTTATCCCCTTATAAAAGCAGTTTAAGACCCGTAGGGCCGTAGTCCTGCACGCGAGATGGCTGGTTCAGGCTTCCGCCCATTGACCAATATTCCTCACTGCTGCCTCCCGTAGGAGTCTGGTCCGTGTCTCAGTACCAGTGTGGGGGATCAACCTCTCAGTTCCCCTAGACATCGTCGGCTTGGTGGGCCGTTGCCCCACCAACTACCTAATGTCACGCATGCCCATCCGCCACCTATGAATATTTAACCCCTCCCCGATGCCGGGGCGTGGTCTCATGCGGTCTTAATCTCCCTTTCGGAAGGCTATCCCCCTGTGACGGGCAGGTTGCATACGCGTTACTCACCCGTGCGCCGGTCGTCGGCGGGAGCAAGCTCCCCCGTTACCCCTCGACTTGCATGTGTTAGGCCTTTCGCTACCGCTCATCCTGAGCCAGGATCAAACTCTCCGTTGTATTATAGAATTGATTCTTTTTCTTGTTTCTCTCAGAATACGTCTTCTCGTTCCTTCTACCTTTCTTTCCTGTGCATTGCAATTCTTGTCAAAGACCTCTTCTTTGTGGCGAACCTTCCGGCTCATCTCTTTCGGCCTCGCTCGGCCTCGTTCCGCATCGTTGTTTCCCGATTGCGGATGCAAAATTAGTGCTTTCTGCTTTACTGACCAAATGTTTTGGAAACTATTTTTGGAAAAGTTTCATAATTCGCTGATTTGGCGAAGAATATTTTTTATAAAATTTCAATCTATAACCACAAAACGGATGTATGCTTACAAATTTATTTTCAAAACTGTTCAAAACCTTCATCATATTACTTTTCAAATTTACTATAGTTTACTTATTCTTTTGATATATGATTTCAAACTTACAATTTGTTTAGGAATTTCTAGGCAAAACAATCAGACAATTATAAATGCAATAAAAACTTACAACACACAAAAAAGACCAACATATACAGAAGCTATATATTAATTGCAATGAAATTGCATTCTTCTTTTGTAACTTTAGAAAGATCACTACCATTTTGACGAATTACAATCCGACAACAATCTTTCTATTATAAAAAAGGTTGCAAAGCAACTAAAAGTCACTTTGCAACCTAAATGCATTTACATTACTACATCGTCTATGGATACGAAGCGCTGCTGCACCATCACTATTGAATGACTTGCCAATCTGCTGATTGTCGTTGGCATTTCCTGGAACTGACTACAGAACTCCGACTTCCACCTTGGACCGTTGTTACCTATGTTTGCATACACATCAATGGTCTTTGTCTGCGTATAGGTCATAGTATCTTTTGTTTCGCAAAATGGCTCTGAGCATGACTGCATGACTGGCAAGATCTTCTTTATGTCTTTCTTCTCAACATAGTCGTATGTGGAATCTCCCAACAAATAGTCAACCATGCTGAAATCCGAACAATAAGACTTGATCTTTTCTATCACACTACCCTTTACCTTATTCTTAAATTCAAGCAATGCTTCATCACTCAACTTATAATCTGAAATCAGGTATTCGTAAAGCACCAAATCTTTAGTTATGTTCGAAACATGATCAGAGACAAACGAGTCAAGCACTTTATTGTCGAGAACAGGAATAAAAGACCTATTAGCTTCAGACTTCATATTATTCTGCATTTCAGACTCGTCATTTCTCCACGACCTAAGATTTCCGACAAAAGAAACAGATGCGCGATACTTCTCAACAAGCTTTGACTGAATAGAAATCAGTCTGTCAAGTGACGTTCCATAGATATTGCACTTTAGATCAAGCTCTTCTATGACCCTCTTTTTCTTTTGAATTTCATGAGCCATGTTCTCAAGAGTTCGCTTCATATCCTCTTGCATTCCCTTCAACTGAATCTTCCTATAGTTTCTATAGAAATAGAAGACAAGAACGCCAACCAGCGTAAGGACTCCAGCCAAAACAAGCGTTGTCTTTAGCATTACATTTCCTGTATCGAAAACAGCTAGCTGAATATCAGAATAGTAATACCAAAGCATACAGATCAAGGCTATTGCGCTCAACATAAACAAACCTGTCCGCAAAAGAACGCTATTTGTATTACGCTCATATTCATTTATTTCAGCTTCAAGTTCTACTGCTCGCTTCTCCTTAAATCTTTTGCAGGAATCAAGTTCGGCTTCCAAGACCTTTTGACTTTCTGAAATGATAGCCTTACGATTACCGTGATTACCAAGTTTTTGGACTATATTTTCATACTCTTTGCGTTTCTCTGCATAAGAATATTTAAGAGATTCAAGCTTCTTGTTCTCCTCATATACAAGATTATATAGAATATAGCTCCTGATTGATGCGTCTGTAAGATCAAAATCCACAGACTTGTAGTCCATCTTTCTATTTGCATCGCCATCTTGGTTTGTCTTAGTAACAATGCAAGCATCAGCGGCAAGCTTTAGGGTTGTAATCCATGAATAAGGGATATAGCAATAACCATTGTCACCCCATTGCTTTCCCCAAGAATTCCTGACTTTCAACAGTTTATGTTCGTCGTTGTAACCAACAACAACCATAGCGTGATATCCTCCTTCAGTTTTCATTTCCTCTGCAGAAGGAGTAATTGCAAATCCTCTCGGCGCATCAAAGGAACCGAAAATCTTGAAAGATACAGCTACTGGGTATCCATCGGACAAGGCGCTTTTAATTGCATCAATCTCTATAGGCATGTTCTTTGCAACTTCCACTAACCTTGACTTTCCGTCTTCGTAAGCATAGTCATACGGAACTTCAGAATATGAGTTCACGTTATAGTTGCAATTATTTTCAGTACAAACACCCTCTTCAGACAATGCCTTGACAACTTGATATAGTGAAGTACCGCAATCTTCATTCTGTTTCCCAAGCTTCTTGCGCGCGTTATAGTAAACGAACATTTCACTCAGATCAAGATCCTCTCCGGTCTTCCTCTTAATGATATACTCGAATACTGAAACGAGAGCAAAAACAGTACAGGCACCCAATTCGGCCTGGTTTCTGACAGGAGTAAACCAACTGCTCAAATCAACGGAATCCAATTTCACCTCATGAGGCACGTATGTTTCTTCAAGAGGCTGTTCCGAAATGGCATCGGAAATAAGCTTATACTTACAGTCACCTACAGTGATTTTACCATCTACAATTTTCTTGCTTTGCTCAACATTCTCAATTTGTTTGCCTAGTTTTTCCAACTCTTCAGTTTTCTTGCGCAAATAAGCGGTTGACTGTCGTATATCGTTTCTAAGCTTCTTTATCTCTTGGGCAGGAAGGTCAGGCAAACGATATTCGTTGTCTTCTGCCAAGGTATGTGACTCTTTTATAAAGAAATTGGCTGGCTCCGAATCCAAATCATCTATTGACATAGTGTCGGACATCAACAAATTTCCCTGCAAAGATTCATCATCATTTGCTGTAAGCATAGCAAGTAGAGCCTTTTTCTGAGGCAAGGACAACGATGGATCATTCAAGAAACTGATCAAATCATTCTCAAGATCGTCATAAACCTTGTTTAATTCTGGAGTTATTTCTGAAACAATTTGACTCTGACTGATTTCTTTTACGATAAGAGGGTTTATTTTCTCATTCCAGAATTTATCAACCATGCCGACATGCTTGCCAATCAAATTCTTAGCTTTGTCAGCCGCCCAGTTTACATCCCAACTACAGTTTTCTCCTCCATCCTCATTTACTTTTTCCTTGTCTATAAGGTTTATATATGCCTTTCTCAACACATAGTTGATAAAGTAATATCTGTCGAAATACAGAGAAGAAAGGCCAAATGTCGCCACTTCACTCTGAGAGTTAAGCACGATATTTTGATTATATACCGAACCATAGCTCTCTGTTGTCAATAAAGAGTATTCACCAATAGTGCTTATCAAACTTTCTTTATTGAAATCAAGGGCTATACCGCTCCTGTTCTTGTTATCCAGCACTACTAATTGGTTAACCTTTCGATTTTCTAAAGATCTGGAGTATTCAGAAAATAGTTTTAGATTGGAAATGAAGTCTTTCTTGTATTGTGATATGTTTTCTACAAAACTTACATTATCACTTAATTTCCTTTCAACATCAGGAGTAAGAGCAATGACATCTACCTCGAACTTACTATTCACCTCATGAGCAGCACTAACAATCTGCTCCGCCAATTTAGAGTTTTCTGACTCATACATCGGAACATACAGAGAGACCAACAGCTTTCCGCTGTCTCCAGGGCTTTCAATGGTTATCGTTCTATTTCTGAAAGAGTTAAGAAAGTCTTGAATATAAAGATCTTCGCGTTTTATAGTCTTATCTTCTGCAACTCCTGTAAGATATTCACTATCAAGGTTAGACTCAAAATCTATACTTGACAAAGAAACCTTATCATATTTTTTTACAGATATAGAACCATCATTGTCAATACTCCACATCATGGAATGGAAATAAGGAACGACAGAGTCGTTCCCATATTTCAAAACATATTGTTTCACTCCATTAGCGAGTACAGACAAACTTTCACCTATGAATATGGCTAATTGATGTCTCATACTCCTATTCTGCAGTTAGTTTCTTTTTTACATATTCCAACTCTTTGCGGAACAAATCTGCAATTCTATCGTTACCGTAAGCGGCCAAATCCTTTTTGTCCATGTTAATCTGAGAGAATTTGTCCCAATAGTTATCCTTAACATCAGCAATTAGGGAAACCATCTCTTCTGCACCCTTACGTTTTGCCTCGTTGTTAAAGAATGACTCGTAATCAGATCTAATCTCCGCAATATGCGACTTGAACATTTCGAAGGCCTTGTCACGATAATTGTCTAGAGGAATCCAGTAGTCATTTATTACGTCGCCTCTTTCATCGTCAAAATATTCGTAAGTGCCACCATTATTACGAATACGACCGAAAATGAATCCGTTAACCCAAATATCAATAGAATCGTCCTCTTTTGCTGCAGGCTCCAACGAATACTTCTCTCGAATCATATCAGTGTAGATCTTAGCATCAAAATGGCACTTGACACCATACTCTCTGTACTCCTCTTCACAAGCCTTCAATGACTTGATAGCGTATGGAGGGATGACACCCATCTGATGGTATATGATCACACGATCTTTAATTCCAAGACTTGCTGCTGTAACATCATTTGCAGACTTCAATGTATTCTTGAAAGCATCTCCTTTCACAAATCTGCTTGTCTCCTTATTAGGTACACCGATGTAATAATTGTCTGAAGGATTCTGTTTTGCAATGAAACCTCTGAAATCGGTTGGAAGAAGCACTTGCGATTTTGCATTAGCAAGCTTAAGGACTTTGTCGAACTCTTCCTGAGACATGGCGTCAAGAACAGCATCTACAGACATATCTTCATACTCCTTCGAGCCATTCAATGTTTTAGCGTAGTCAAAAATCTGCTTCTTGACATTGCCAACCTCCATAGCGTCAAATTCATAGATCTTTCCGCCTTGCAAAGTACCAATGAAGTCAGTCATTACAATCTCATCCTCTTTAACAAGAATGTTACCAACCTTGTCCGAAGCCAAATCAATCTGGAATGTCTGCTCGGCACTTCTTGAAACTGATTCTTGCATCTTTGCTATGTCACGAGTCAAATCAGCGTTAACAGACAACAGAACCTTCTTGACATTAGAAACCTTGTCTCTCTCTGCCAAGATCTTTGCATTTAGAGCAGTATAGAATCGAATTGCATAGTCGCGACGCACAATCTCTCGTTCGTTCTCTACCACCTTTATTGCAGCGTTGCAAACATCCTCCTCTTTCTCTGCCAATGTATCCTTGCTTTTGAAGAATCTGTCTGCATATTCTGACAAATCTTTGCAAGCGTTATCCAGCATTTGTTTCAAGCGATCTCTTGAGTCCATACACTCTTCTTTCTCGCTTACCATCTCGCCCATAAACACATTGACCTGCTCCTGCAAGCTCATGATTATGTTTTCGGAAACACCTACTCCACAATTCTTGTTAAGATTGCTGACTATTAGGTTATGGAAAGAAGGGAAAACTGTTTCAGAAAGTTCCTTGAACTTAGCCTGAACCTCTTCATCCTTTGGCATTGCGCTCTTGATGTAGATCTCAGCTTCAGTAATAGGAGACTTCTTGTTGTCAATAGAAGACAATCTCATCTTAGGAGACTTAGGCAACAAATGATCAATAACAGGATCTCCTGTATGTTCATTTATATTAACCTCTGTAATCCAATTATTTGTGATTGTATCTGCATCCTGACAATTCATTATCAGGTTCTCAATTATACGCTTTGATGCTTTTGAAGCGTAAATCTTTGCAAGATCAGCACCTCTGAAAAGTATCTCACATATACCGAGACCTGCAGCCCAAGCCTTCTTTTGGTTAACATCATAATCTCCGTTAAGGATTTCTTTTTCAATGTTATCCATTGTACTTCCAGTTGCAGAAGACAAAACTCCGGAAGATGTGATCAAAGCAAGGCTGATCATTTCTCCAAGCTGATCTACATGATTATAAGAATCTCCGACAGTATTCTTGTTGTCAACAAAGAAGAATGCATCAAATGGCGGCTTCTTGTATGTTCTGGTATCTCTTAGCCAATCAATGGAAACACTCTTACCTCCAAGTTCTCCGTTCAAGTGCATCATGTAATCCAAATCCTGAATAGCACCGTATGCATTAGGACGGACTTTGGTCATTCCGTTATTTGCCATTGAGCGGAAAACATCAGGCAATATTCCGTAACCTATAAGTTTGGTCTTAACAGAATAGTTGTCCAGCATATCTCTTAGCAAACACGACATATTAAGGAATGTACCGCAACCTGTTCCTCCGCACACAGAGAAAACTATATGGATCTCTATTCCATCTCCAACTATCTCGTATTTTTCATTAATGGAATTCTCTGCATTATTGATTGAACTTAGAACACTATTGATCTTGTTCTTTACAGAATCTTCGTTACAAGTCAAGGCAAAGCGGCCATTCGTACGAATCTGTCCGGCACCTTGAGTCATAGATATCATGGCACCAAAGTTCTGCTCCGGCACCCAAGTAAATCTATCTTTGTTAACACGCAAAATTGACTGTGCATCGTCAACTCTGATTGCCATCTGTTCATGAGGATCCAAGCCAACCGGACCATTCTTTGAAGGCAACTCCTTGTTATAAGCAGCTCCGTCAGTATCAATACCCAAGAAACCAATCATAGGAGGTACTTCTCCGTAAGTTTCCATAAACACTTGCTTCGTATGAAGCAGAGATGTCATTCCTGTTCCACCCAAACCGATGAACAGACATTTTCTAATTTTTGCTGCCATATATTATTGTAGTTTATTTATTTAAAATGAATATGAAATTGTGCTTTGTTTCAGTGTTTCTTACTTTATACTCTTCGCCTATCATCATAGAAGAATCTATATCGTACACACTATAATCAGCCTTTACTTTAACACCTTTCTTTCTTGTTGTCAAACAAATAGGTTTTGTCCACTCCGGAGACAATATATACATAATCTCTCCTGTGAACAATCTGTTCATGAAGCTCTGGGATTCCGACTTTTCAGCCAAGACTACCATTCTTGCTCCCTTGATCTTTTTAGTATAAAAATATTCATCGCCTGTTATCTGAATCATTCCGACTGATATACGCGGATAATTCATCGGCTTGAAGATCAAGAACCATAGACCTAAAGACAATACTATAACACAAGCAAGGATAAGCAATATCCACGACAATGGATTCCAACTGACATCGTAAGTCGTTCTCAAACAAAAAGATGCATCTTTCACCTCGTCAGAATTTATTCTTTCAAGATTTTGAGACTTGTTGTCACTAAACTTAAAGTCGAAATATCGTTTGCCCTCTTTTGCATTAGGTTCAAATACAATGCCTAGCACGGAACTACCCGAATTCTTGTCTAATGTAAAGCTGTTGTCACTTATAGGTTTCCCATTAAGCAACAACTTGAAGTCCTTCGCTCCAGATCTCTCCGAAACACAAATCTGCAAGTACGAATTGTCTTTCTTGGCCTCATTGTTAAAATTCGGAGTCAAGTCGAATTTAAGAGTGTCAAGATCTTTCGCCGGCCAGAACAAACATGAAGGATAATACTCTGCTCCCGGCATTTTAACCTCAACGTCTGTCATATTGGCAAACTCGACCATTCTTTCCGGTTTGTTTGATATCCTGATGCTTTGATTAGGATTACATAGCTCAAACTGGTTATCATCAACTGCAATCTTGAAGTTTAGCGTATAGTCCCCTTCGCCAACTACACTTTCAAGCTTGGAATTCAGATCGGACACATTACCACCGACTTTGGAATACACATTAAGTTTGAGTCTTCCTCCGTTTGATTCTCCGTTCTCTATTTTCACATCAAAGTACGGGTCGTTGCATTCAGCATGAAGTTTGATTTTCTCCATCGCTGAACTCTTTGCAGAAAGGGGCTTGCTCAACATAAGCGTATTTGTACTTGCATTGGCCAAATCCACAGAGAAAAATGTACTGATACCCTTTGATGCATCTACAAGATAAGTTTGAGGGCAATTCTCTATAACACGCAACAAATCATCGGATACTTCTGCATTCTTTGTAAGTTTGACATAGAAACCGCGTGCATTAGCATATTTTCCGCAAAAATTTCTAATAAGGTCGGCTAACGCACCTGTGCCGTTTACATTATCTCCTCCATCAGTCAGCAGAATCAGATAATTATCCTTATCGTTATCTATCAGACTCTCTCCTTTTTTCCAAGGATCACATATATTGGTATTTGTGATGGATTCAACAGCTTTATCCACATAATTGGAAAAATCATTAAAATCAAAGTCCTCCCTATAACATGAATAGGTATTCAGCACTCTGTCCTGAAAAGGTATGATACTAACCTTTGTGCCATTTGGCAAAGAGTTTACACTTTTACGAAGAAATGACAAAGTCTGAGGCATAACTACAGGTGTCCCCTTATATCCAACCATTGACCTGGTACAGTCAAACAAGTAGATATAATTTCTTTCCTTTTGGGCAAATGAACTGACAGTTGATATTACACATAAGAATATCAATAGTAAAACCCCACCAAATCCTTTCATCAATATAGTTTTTTTATCCTGCATCCTTTTTGTTTATTGTTATACGACAAATTGTAAGCAAATATAAACAACAATCAGCAAAAAAGCAAACAAAGAGAGAGAAAATAAAAGCACAATCATATCTTAGCTAAAAATCCGTACAAAAATCTTTTCAACAACATATTTTATATAACAAAACAAAAGGCAGAAGTAACAACTTCCGCCTTTGTTTTTGCTTTTGTTCAAGAATTACTTGACACTGCCACAAGTATTCAAATAATCATCGAATGCCTTGTTACGTGCATCTGCCTGAGAGCCTGAATCCACCTTAGCAGCCAAACGAGCCAACTTGTTCAAAGCTCCGTCCTTCTTCTTTGTAACGTCTGTGTACTTGTTGTCTCCCCAATTCTTGATAATCTCTGGACATCTTTTCTTGTAGAACTCTTCTGGCTTAAGGTCCTCAACCAAGCTCACATATCCTTGAGACTTGATATAAACAGCCTTGTGAGTGTGAATGAATGGCTCAACATCCTCATAAGAAGGAGCTTCTCCCATGACTGTAATCAAAGTTACCGGCATGTAATACTCAATGTACTGGTCTCCATCCGGCAAATCCTGGACAACACGAACAAACTGCTCCTGAGGCTTGCCGATTCCGTCCTTAACCTTTAGAGTTACGAATTCGATGTTCTCGCCTTTTGTGTCATAGATGTAACCCTTGTACTTCTTTGGCTTGCACTCTGTGTAGTCATTATTGTGCACGTGCTTCTTGGCATTGAAATCCTCGTAAGAGATAAACTTCAACTTAGCACCAAACTCAACCTCTGGAGTGAAGTCGCCTACAATGTAGGTAGTCTTATCATTTGGATTGTATCCCAACTCCTTTGCAGTAGGGATGTGCATCTTCTTTAGATAACCCTTCAAAGTATCACCTGCGTTGTTAATAACCATACCCTCGACAACATTCTCTCTGTTGATCTTCTTCTGTAGCTCCTCATCGTTCTGAGCAGAAGCACTTACTGCCAATGCCAAAGCTGACAAAGCAATACCTAAAATTCTTTTCATATAATAATTTTTTGTTTTTCCTTAACTGATGCAAATATAGCACTAGTATTTATTCTTAGACAAGAAAAAATCAAAAACACATCATTTTTTAAGATTTATTAACAAAAAGGCATATTTTTAGCACGAAAAACTTCATAAACGACACAAACGACTACGCACAAACCGTTCATTTATAATCATAGCCTTTTTTACAGTACAAACGCAATTTACATTTATATACTTGCAGCAAAAACGAGTTGGACACAACATAGTAGCAGGACACCATGGAAACACAACAGCCTCAATGACATTTTCATTGGGGCTGTTGTGATTATTTTTCTATATAAAAAAAAAAAAGGGCTTATACCTCAAGTATCTTCTTGAAAGCTTCCGGAATATGTTCAATGATGTCTGAAGCTATAAGGGAATACTCCGACAACTTTTCAGCTGCCTTGTCACCTGCAAGACCATGAATATACACACCTATCTTTGCCGCGGCAAACGGCTCGTATCCTTGAGAAAGCAAAGCCAGAATAATACCGGTCAGCACATCACCGGAGCCAGCTGTTGCCATACCAGAGTTACCAGTTGAATTAAAGAACATCTCGTCTCCATCTGTTATGGTCGTATATGCTCCTTTCAAAACAATAATGAGGTTATGAGCTTTCGCCATCTCTTTTTGCCTGGCTATCATTTCCATTCTAGAAGAGCATTTGCCAAACAACCTTTGAAACTCGGCAGGATGAGGTGTCAATATCGTTTGGGGAGCAAGTTTGTCTATCCATTCCTTGTTATTGGAAATCAAATTCAAAGCGTCTGCATCAACTACCATAGGATGATCTGTGGTTGACAAGCATGAAAGAAACAGATGTCGCGCATAATCATCAGTACCTATACCTGGACCTACTGCGATGGCATTGGTTGCACTATACATGGAATCTATTCCAGAAATATCAGTTCTGCAGATGGCTTCCGGCAGACTATTAAGCAAATAAGGCTTTACATTTTCATGAGTCTGCACATAAAGCATACCCAATCCACTTCGCATAGACGATTTCGCAGCAAGAACACATGCACCCGGCATATCGCAACTTCCTGCGGCAAGCAATCCCTTGCCAAAAGTTCCCTTGTGTCCGTGCTTCGGCCGTTTATGAATCATCTTTCTAATATCGTGCAATTCCAGCAGGGTTCCCAAGTCTCCACTACCCTCCTTCATCAGCCTCATGTCAAAATCCACAAAAGTCATGGACCCGACATATCTTTCACTCTCAGGCATCATAGTCGATAGCTTGGGATATTGCAAACATATAGTCTTATCAGCCATAATAATCGAACGTGACGCATTCGACAACTGAGAATCCTCTCCCAACAGACCTGAAGGCAAATCAACAGCTATCAAAATAGAGTTATCCCTGTCTCTATACGCATTCACATAGTCAATCAAAGTCCCAAGAAAAGATTCCTTTTCAACAACCCTATTTATGCCGGAACCAAGCAACCCGTCAAGAATACATACATTCTTAGCTGATATATATTCCTTCAAGAAACAAACATCAGCAACAGAAGACACTTCCTGGACATACACATTCTTCAGCTTTCTATATGCCTGCTTGAAGTCATCTGACTGCCGATCGGAAACCTTGACATAAAAAACTACAACCTTGTATTTGTCGCAAAGCATATCTGCCACACACAATGCGTCACCTCCATTATTTCCTCCGGAAGCAAGGACAACAATTGTATCTATCGAAGTTCCATTCAACGTTTTCTCAACCTCCAAACACAAAGCTTTGGAAGCACGCTGCATCAACTGGAAAGATGTTATTCCTTCGATCTCTATTTCCTTAACATCAAGTTCTTTGACTTTAGCTGCCGAATATATACTTGTCATCTGTTCCTTCTTCTTTTGAAAAGTTTGAAAATGCCACGAGGCTCTTCAGGTTCCGAGACAACTTCAGATTCTGTTACTTTTAACAGTTTCTTCGCATCTCCTGTCAACTTAACATCCTCAAGTCTGACTCTAGAGGTGTCTCTAACTATCTTGTTATCATATAGCTTTGCCTTAATCTTTGAAAAATGAGGACCATAACTGTCACGCAAATGACCTGTATTGTCAAAAGTGTACATAAACTTGCGTGGACGCGGTATAATCATAGCAAGGTATATCGCCTCCTCCGGAGACAATCTATTAGGCGACTTATCAAAATAATATCGAGACGCTTCTGTCAGACCATAGACATTAGGTCCCCATTCAATAACATTCACATATATTTCAAGCATTCTCTCCTTGGGGATCAGGTTATTTTGCTCTATCAGCCAAACAAGAATTGCTTCTTCTGCCTTACGCATCAAATTCTTGTTCTGGTTAAGGAACAAGTTTTTCACAAGCTGCATAGATATTGTACTTCCTCCTCGGGCAAATCGCTTCTCCTTCAAATTCTTGATCAAACTCTCTTTTGTCGCAGATTCAAGGAAACCTCTGTGTCTGAAGAACGAAGGGTCCTCACTATACAGAATACAGTTTATGACCTCCTCTGGAACATCCTTATACTTGACATAGTTTGGATTTCTGTCATTCAATGCAATCCGCCTCATCAACTTTCCGTCAAGATAGGCGTTATATGTGAATGTGTCATTAGGATAAGTAAGATTCACATTCCCATACTTCTTTATTTTGAAATCCGGATACTTCTTGGCATTTACAGAAAACTGAAGGCTGTCAAGATTGTTCATGTCGAACGAAAGAGCCAGATGATAGGACATATCTCCAGCTACCTGCAAACCGGATATTGTAGGCATAAGCCCCTCTGGAATGGAATTGAAAAAATCGTTCGCATGGAAACGTTCCTTGTTGACAACAAAGTTCACTTTCACCGATGTGTCCTTTTCCACACTCAAATAGGGAGAAAAGAAAAACTTGCCCATAGTAACCGTTGTAGAACTGTCTATCTCTATTTTGTTCTTGTTTATAAGAGAATGAATAGAGACATCGAGATCTCCAAGATTAAGCTTCCTGTCTGAAACCAAACGATGGTACATCTTCAACGAATCACTCTTTATTGATCCATTGATACGAAGACTCTCCTCGTTTGTTTTTCCTTCGAATCTTATGCTTGTCCAAGCCTTTACACTATCGGCTGTAATTTCTGCACCAATCTTGTCGTAAATAAACGGAATTTTCAACTCATCACCTTTGTCGGAATAAAGCAACGTAGAAAAGAAATGGGTATCTCTGTCATACTTGCCCTCTGCATGAACATTCTGCACCAAAGAATCATTCTCGATAAAAACAAAATGAGAGTTATAAATGCCATCTTTGATAGAAATCTCGTCACTTGTAAACCTTGCTTTCAAAGAGTCGGACATCTTGACATTAAGATCCACATCCTTGAAAATCAAATCCGAAGGCATCATTCTGCCGATGAAACCTACTGCATATCGGACTTTCTCTGCATAACTTTTTGAAACCTTGTCCGGAGAAGAATCAATAACACGCAAGTCAGACGTATCTCTCAGTCCCCTAGCATAGTTGAAATAGACACCTTCCGAACTTAACTTCTTCAATTTTACCTTTCCGTTTATAAGGCTTCTCTTAGAAACAAGTCCTGTTATCTCCTTACAAAACAACAAAGTGTCCTGTTCTGTTCTCTTGACCAAAAGATTGCGCAAAGTCAGATCTGTACCATCTATTTCAACACCGGAAAATGAGATCTCAAGCCCATACTTCTCTTGGATACCCTTAATGTTTTTGTTCAAGGTATATTGGACTATGTCGTTTTTGAAGTAAAAAGCAACTCCCACCAACAACACAATAATTCCTAGCAGAACACCTATTATTTTGAAAATCTTTGACGTCATGACAAACTGAATGTAATTGTACTTTGCAAAGGTAGATATTTATTTAATAAAAAACGAAAATAGAAGAACAAAGTAAATCGCCGCTTCCTTCATTTGAATGAGAATTACTTGTTCTTTTGTTCATAGATAGGTATGACAACATCCAAACAACGCGTATTTAACCATTTACTTAACTAATACATAAATCACATTTCTACAAACCACCAAGTGTTCTAGTGCATAGCAATACACAAACATAAATCCCAACATAAATAACACACTCAATCAAAAGACAAATGTCATTTATAAACCTATACAATTAAAAAATGAACAAACAAAAGGCTAACAAAGCAAGAATATAATCTACAGGTAAAAGACAACTATAAATACAGCAACAATTTGTATCAGATGAAAAAAACAACACTTATCACAATGCCAGATTCATTACAAATAACTCAGGTGTTGCAAAACATATTTATTAAAACAAACTTTCAAATCTAACTAAATGTTAAAAACAAATGGCTCAAGGGTAAAAATTGCCAATAAAGACACAAAATCAAGGTATCAATACAAAATTTTAGAGATTATTACAAAGTTTGGCATAATTTTTGCAACTTATCTAAGTGAATAAAATAAAACGCATAATATCTAAAATAGTATAAAACGATAGGAGATTTTTTCAATGAAGACAATAATCAAGGCATTCGCCATCATCACATTCACACTATTTACAGCAAACGCTTCAGCTAAGAGCATTAACTCAAGCGAAGTGGAGTCTTCATACATCAAATGCGAAATGAATGAAAAAGGTAATCTTGTTCCAAACTACTACGTTGTAGTAAAGGGTACTTCTTACCAGACTGATTCAAAGACATTCCACCTAATCCAAAAGTCAAAAGGTATGGATGTTACAATAGCTCTAAATCTAGACTTCAACGAAGGAACAGTTGTTATCGAAAAGAGCGCTGTTGCAGAGAAATAAAATAGCAATTAGTTAAACAAAATAAGGCACCCTAATAATTTAGGGTGCCTTATTTTTATTATGCTAAACTATTTGAAGCAACTAGTCGGCGACAAACTGGGAATTGTAGATGTCGTAATAGCGTCCCTTTAATGACAACAATTCTTCATGCTTGCCCTGCTCGACTATTCTACCCTCGTGCATTACAAGGATCTTGTCTGCATTCTTCACTGTACTCAAACGATGCGCAATGACAAATGAAGTTCTTCCCTTAGTCAGGTTATTTATTGCTCTTTGAATCAATAACTCTGTATGAGTATCAATATTGGACGTAGCCTCATCAAACACAAGTATCGGAGTCTCAACTAAAATTGCACGCGCAATAGTAAGCAACTGCTTTTGACCATGACTGATATTTTCTCCGCCTCTCAGCAACACAGTATCGTATCCATCAGGCAAACGACGAACGAAACTGTCAGCATTTGCCGCTATTGTCGCATTCACAATCTCCTCCTCGGTAGCAACCGGCCAGCCATAAGAGACATTGTATTTTACCGTATCGGTGAACAAGAAAGGTGTCTGGAGAACAATTCCCATTTGATCCCTAAGACTCTCTTTGGTCACATCTCGAATATCTATTCCGTCAATAGTTATCTTACCGGAATTGATATCATAAAAACGAGTCAACAAATTTATTATAGTTGTTTTTCCTGCACCAGTCGAACCTACAATAGCAATAACTTCATCCTGCTTGGCAGAAAAAGAAACATCCTTTAGAATCAGTTTGGAATCATCATAGCCAAAGGAAACATGATCAAAGACAACTTCTCCCTTAATATCTTTTTCTTTAAGGACAAAGGCGTTCTCCTTGTTTACAATATCCGGCTTTGTGTCAAGGATTGCGAATATACGTTCAGCTCCTGCTATAGCACTTTGCACTGAATTCAGTTGTGAAGCAAGACCATTTATAGGTCTCAAGAAATGACGTGTATAAAGCAAAAAGGACTGAATAGTACCGACTGAAATACCAGCCAAAGCTATACCCAAAACTGTTGCTCCATTGTTCGCGGCCAGATATCCACCGCACACAGCAACAATTATATAGATAACATTCTCCAGAACTCTCATCAAAGGCATAAGCAATCCGCTGAATATCTGAGCCTTGACACCAGAAGACCTTAGCTTTTCATTTGCTTCGTTGAATGCTGATATTTGACGGTCTTCCAATCCAAAACTACGGACTACCTTTATACCGCCAACACTCTCTTCAACCAAAGAGTTCAACTCTCCCAAAGCTTTCTGCTGGCTAGAGAAATACTTCCTTGTATTGTTCACTACAACATTGCTTATTATGAACACCAAAGGTATCATCATAACACACAGCACAGTCAATGCAGGAGAAAGTGCAATCATAGAAATAACAGTACCCGTCAAAGTGAACACTGTACTGAATACCTGAATGAAAGAATCTCCAAGTCCAGACTTCATAAGTTCCACATCACTTGTGAATCTGCTCATTAAATCTCCTCTCAGATTTGAATCAAAGAACTTGACACTCAGCTCCTGCATCTTGTCCATGAGCTGAGTTCTAACCTTTTCAGAAATCCTCAAAGTAATAATTGTCATTCCATATTGCTGAAGAAGTGAGAATATGGAACTAGTTACATATACGCAAATCAACAGGAACAGGATATGGTTCAACTTGTCGAAATCGACAGTCATATTTGTCAAATTGATGCTATCGTCTATAGCCTTTCCTATTAGAATAGGGCCTAACAGAGAGCAACCAACCTCGACAATGGAACCCAAAACCATAACGAACAGCCACAAGGAATGCTCCTTCCAATATGAAAAGATACGTTTGACTGTGGCAAACATATTTTGAGGTTTCTCAACAGATTGGGTCATGTCGCTCATACGAGCACCCGGACCTCCTTTACCTCCGAACATTGGCGGTCTCATAGACTTACCTCCTTTCCTTCATTAGCCGACTCCACTTGAGAATCGTATATTTCCTTATAAAGCTTGTTGGACTCATAAAGCTCAGCATGAGAACCAAAACCAGACACCCTTCCATCATCTACCATAAGTATCTTATCAGCATTCTTTATTGAACTGATTCTTTGGGCGATAATGATTTTGGTAGTTTTAAGTTTAACCAATTCTTTTCTGATTGCAGCCTCAGTAATCAAATCAACTGCACTCAAACTGTCATCCAGAATCAGTATTCTAGGATTTTTAATCAGAGTTCTGGCGATGCTTATTCTTTGCTTCTGTCCTCCGGATATATTTGTGGCGTCTTGTTCTATGTGATGTTCAAGCCCATTTTCAAGACCTTCGACAAAATCAAGGATTTGAGCTTTACGCAAAGCTTCCTTCATTTCTTCTGGAGTAGCGTCTTCCTTACCCATACGAAGATTGTCAGCAATAGCACCTGAGAATAATTGGGTACTCTGCATAACAATACCTATATGTTCCTGCAAATCTCTTCGGTCAATCTCTGACAAAGGTTTTCCTCCAATAAAGATTTCTCCTTTTTGAGGATCATAGAATCTAGGTATAAGGTTGATTATTGAGGATTTACCGCTACCTGTTCCGCCTATGATAGCAAGAGTTTCTCCGGCATTAAGCTTGAAAGAAATATCGTTCAACTGATATGTGTCATTTGATTCATAGGAAAAATAAACATTCTTGAATTCCAAGCTTGCCTCTTCCGGCATAGTCTCTTCTTCAACTTCTACTTCATTAATAATCTCTTCGGTTTCAAGAACCTCATTTATTCTATTCATAGAAGCTTCTGCCTGGGTAATTGACATTATGACGTGCTGTGCCATCATAAGTGACATAAGAACCTGTGTCAGATAGTTGGTGCAAGCCATAATATCTCCCACATTCAAATTACCTCTTTGAACTTCATACTCTCCAAACCAAAGAACTGCAACAACTCCACCATTCATCACCAGAGACATGAGCGGCATCATAAACATGATAGTTGTACTAACTTTCAAACTGGCAGCGATATAATCTTTGTTAGCCTCGGCAAATCTATGTTTCTCCTCATCTTCTCTCACATAAGCTTTAACTACCCTAACCCCTGAAAGAGATTCTGAAATAATTGTATTAAACTTATCAAGCTTTCCTTGAACAACAGAAAACAAAGGATACGACTTTCTAAGCAAATATACAATAATGAAAACAAGCAACGGCATCAAAACCATAAGGATATATGACATCCTGAGGTCAAGCATAAATACCATTACAATAGCACCTACAAACAAAAAAGGCGCTCTAAACAGCAGACGCATAGATGCCTGTATGACATTCTGAACTTTGTTTACGTCATCTGTAATTCGGGTAATAAGCGAGCCTACTTGCAACCTGTCAACATTCTCGAAAGAAAATCTTTGTATGCGAGAGAACATATTCTTCCTCATCTCTGCGCCAAAAGAATAGCTGACTTGCCCAGCCGCATAAATAGACAGCATACCGGCCAACACACCCAACAAAGTCAACAGAAGCATCTTTACTCCGATAGACAGAATCAAAGAATGATCTCCTGCAATCACTCCTTCATTAACAATTTCAGACATAAGCTTTGGCTGAACTAGTTCTGCTCCAACCTCTATCAAAACGCATAGAGGTGCAAGCATTGCAAGCCAGAACTTAGTCTTCAAATACTCTATGATTATTTTTATGCTTTTCATCTATTTATACAACAGTTGTGTAAAGTTTCTTTTTATACTCCCTAATATGTTCCTTTATTTGCGGAAAGAATTCTTCAAAGTCCTTTAGTATTTCCGAATACTCCTCATGAACAACCTTTCTTACTTCATGTGAGATATCAGGAAACGAGTTCTTGTTGATATGCATTTTCTTCAAAGTGCTTTCCACTCCGCTTTCATGGGCATAGTTTGTAAGTCTTCTTGTAGAAATGAACTGAATTACAAACTGATGCATCTCGCTTGGAATACAATACCAGTTCTTGATCAGTATCATATAGCAGTCTATTGAAAACCTGCTGAGCGTTCTTTTGTTATACCACTTCTCCCATGTTTTTGCCAGGCAGTAGTCATAGACAATATCTGCAACCACACCCGAATAATGGCCTGCTACACTTTGAAATCTCTTTTTCAGTCTGCTTGTAACTTCGTGCGTATCGGTATAGCTGTCTATTTCTCTATGAATCAAGAGACCTCTGCGGATGTCTGCTGGATAATCATCAATCTGCCGACCCTTAACCTTGTCTCCGATAAAATTTCCAATCATCATACGTTCATCTGAAATACCGGACAAATATAAATGAGCTAGGAAATTCATTATTCTTCAACGTTAAAATATTTGTTAATTTCTTCACATAGTTTTGGACTACACTTTCTTACAGCCCATCCTTGAAGAGTAGTGAAGCCAATAGGCAAATGAATATCAAGATTCTCGTATCTCTTGCTTAATCTTTTAGCGGTACGTAGATCACTGACAGTATAGTCAATATCACCTTTACTTACAAGCGTTATCAAAAGATCCCTGTCATGATTCTCCTCGATATCGACATAAATTGAGTCTCCCAACTCCTTGCTCAGATTCTTCACACGAGTAATAAAAGGTGAATTAGCAGGCAAAGACACATGCTTGCCTATCAAATTAAGCTGGTTGTACACATATATGGAATCCGAATTGCCAGATTTCTTTCTCTGCACTAATACCATACGATCCTTACTAAATGCATCGGTGAACATAACCTCATTTTTCATTGCCTTAGTAATAGGAATGTCTCTGGCTATCAGATCACACTCACCGGAATTAAGCATTTCAATCTGTTTGTCCAAGTTATCTTCCAGCTTGTACTTCAATACAATATCGTGCTCATCGACAAACTTCACAACCTTTTCGTATGCAAAGCCGGATTTCACACCATTGCTATCCACCTGCAACCCGTCCTCGGAATGAGAGAAAGACACACAAATATAACCCCTCTCCTTAATTTGCTCAAAGTCAAAATTAGAGAAGTCATTTTCTTCATTATTATGCAGCATTCTGCCCAACCACACAAACAGTATGATGATCAGAATTAAAAATAATGATGTGTATTTCTTCATATATCAATCTTTAATCGTCAAATTCCACTGAGATACCCATTCTTACAAAAGAAGTGCTCATCGGATAACCTGGCGAAGCCATATAGTTTCTATTATTGCCCATCTCTCTGTTCAAATGGTTCCAGACAACGAACATCTTAAGAATCTTCAACTTGGCTGACGCATAGGCATTCAACAAAGGATAACCACCATATTCCTTGTCATTCTGAGAGCAGAACATACCTGTTGCCGGCATATAGCCCTGCGCATAATACTTTGAATAGTATCGGCAGTCAACACCTATCTGCATTGTCAGGCTCTTCTTGAAAATTGAAGGTGTCTGAATAAAGAAATTGCTATACCACGAGAACGATGGCAAAGGCAGTACGTAGTCATCAGACGTTGCCTGATAACAAATCTCATTATTCCATCTCAACCACCATAGTTTCAAATCCTCCCTTACCTTGACATAGAATACGTTTTGTGCATCGCTGCTCTGTTTTGGCATTCCGAACTTGTCAAAATATATGTAGTTGCCAAGATTTACATATCCGACAGAACCAGAAAGACCAATTTTAGGCAACTTGATGTCACCGCTTATTTTCATTTCTCTCTTGTTGTCAAAGTCGTTGTTCCAAGACAAATAATTTGAATAATAAAAGTCCTCGAAATAGTCAGGACACTTGTTCTCAAGAGAGAAATGGCCCTCTACCGATACAGGCATCTTACCCTTTATGTCAAATAATGTGCTAACGGAACCGGCCAACAAAAAGCTGCTTCCTGTCTTCTTTTCATCCAAGAAATAGTATTCTCCAAGTATGTCATAGAAGAAATGACTGCCTGAATGCTTGCTTAAGTTAGCACCAATTCCCATCTTCAAAGGCTGGTTCTCTGCCCACAAAGGTCTTCCGATATACCCCATAGAATCGGTATAGTCATCGGTATTGATCTTGTTCTCCTTCAAGAACACCTCGTCCATCTGGCTATATAGCATCTTGCCATCAGTATAATGGTAGGACTTCAAGTCAAATGCGAAATAAGGTACAAAACCAAACTTCAAGACCTTGTTAAACTCCTCGTTCAGACTCAAACCTACATTTGCCTTGAACTGTCTGAACAAGACACTGTCGAGAGTCTGCTTATTGTTCAAGTTTCTGAACCTGATCGAATCGTCTATTCCATAAAACTTGTTGTGTGATTCTGAAATGGCACGTTCAGTATATCTCTTCCAGTCACTCTCGAACTTAGCATCTACAATTAACGATACGGGACTAATCTTAGTTGTTACAGGAGCACTTGGGCGAGGCACTATCGAATCCACCAAAGCAGAATCAGGAACAGGACTGTCCACAAATGGCAGTTTCAATCTTCCCATGTGACGCTTGTAGTTCAAATACATATTGAAGCCCTTGAACTTGTTGAATGTATTTGACGGAAGGTTCACGGGTATATTCTCTTCAGCGATATTACCATTCTCTTCGGGATGTGTCACCATGTTTTCTTCAGCGACACCTCCGTTCTCATAATTCTCAAATTTAGAGAAACTTATGCTTGCTGTAACATCTGTCTTGTCACCAATATAGCTTGAAAAGAATCCTGCGTTGCAATTTCTTGTACTGCTTGACTCAAAGGCTCCGTAAGAGTTAACCCAGTCTCCATAAGCTCCTATATTAAACTTTTTGTTGGCACTGACACTAAACAAACCGCTTACACATCTGTCCGATCTGTTGCTTGGACCGCCTCCAACATACGAGAATCTGCTCAACGGCTTCTTAGTGTTATGATGAACTATTTCATTGGGGCTCAAATAATGTGCCTCGTATGGAGTCAACATTAGGAAATCACTCTTTTTTACTCTATCAGCATAGATTAGAGACAAGAAAGGAGACCCGAGAGAGGCATGGTCCTGACTTGAAATAGTTTTTCTGTCAGCTATATTAACAACATGCAATACATCCAAATCATCCTTTTCTTCAACTGAAGTCATCTTTCCAAACGGACCATTTACTGTCCATGCCTTGTTAGGAATTGAATCCGAAGAATTAGTGTCTTTACCTTTGTCATTAGTATCTTTGGCATCCATTGCCATTGAACTAAAAACAAGAACTGAGACTGACAATATTTTGAGTAATAAACTTGAAAATTTCATTGTTTCTTTTCTTACAGCTACCAACAAGCAAAGATAACAATTTTTAGGAATATTTATGGTTGAAAATCAAAAAACTAAAACTTCAAAATGACATATTGCTTATATTAAGCCGTCTATATCTCTGCTTAAGCCAATTAAACGTGTATTTATAGCTAAAAATATCTATACACTGGAACAGCAAATGTAAATATCGAATTAGTACAATTAGACAAATAGCTTACTATTCACAAACAAAAGACTGTATAAAACAAAAGCCTTTCGCTATTTGCGGAAAGAATTGAATAAACAACTTGCATTGTTTTGAAACCTTGACAGTAACAGTTTGATATTTTTATAATTGCAAGCACTAATCACAGTATGGAATCAATAAAAAAGACAATGATTAAACATCTATACTGTCAAATCATCGTCTTTCTATAATCAAATTCCAAGAATTCACTAAGAATTTTAAAAAAAAGCCAAAAATTCTTGGAGCCTAAATCAGATAATCATTTTCTTGCGGTAAGCGTCTCTTACATAATCGCAATATTTCACATTGTAAACCTGAGCCATTGTCTTGCCCAATTTTACAATATTTGCTAGCTGAGAAAACTCACTCGTATAAATTAACGTAATAAATTTTTGCCCGCAAACCAATCGAAGTTCAAACATATCTTCATAAACCTCATTCTTTGTAACTCCCATGAAATTAAAAGTTTGAGTTTGATTATATGACTGAAAAGCAATGAATGAAAAATTAGGTATAGCATTCAAATCAAGAGGATGCCATTCTCCATACTCCTTGCCTAAAAACTTATAGCCTCTTAAATCGCACTTCGTCTCGGGATTGAAGGCATATAGACTTTTTGTAGATAGAGCCAGATAAGTTCCTATTATCGAGACAATTGACAAAAACACGAAAACTGGAATTACTATACTGTTCAAATCTTTAGGAACAATACTATCCTCCACTTCAAAAACATATTCGAAAACAAAAACGCACAAAGCTGTGAAGAACAGAATGGCTACCAATACACAAAGAGCCATCGTTCTGACTGACAAATATGAATGCGGTTCAACCTTAATTATATCCATAGAACAAAAGGTAAAAAGTAAAGGCGCAAATTTTCGCGCCTCTACTGTAAGATAAATATGTTTTTAGAACATTGTCAACTACCAAGGCAATTAACAAATATTCAAGAACTTGCATACATCTGCATATACGCTCTCGCCATTGAAGCCGAACTTCTCGTCAAGAACCTTGTAAGGAGCAGAATAACCGAAATGATCAAGACCATGAACGTATCCGTCAGTGCCAACCAATCCTTGAAGAGTGAATGGAACTCCTGCAGTAAGACCAAACTTCTTGACTGAAGTTGGAAGAACCTTCTCCTGATACTCAGCAGGCTGATTGCGGAACAATCCCTCGCTTATAGCACTTACAATCTGTATATTCAAATTCTTTCTCTCCTCCAAAAGTTTAGCGGCATCAACAAGTGTACTTACTTCACTTCCGCTTGCCACAAGAACAACATCAGGAGTTCCCTTTGCAGCCTTTACGACGTAAGCTCCCTTAGTTGCCTGCTTTGCATCCTCGTAGCGGCTTCCCTCAGAAGGAATGTCGTTAACATTCTGACGAGAGAAAATCAAACCAGTAGGAGAATCTGTATTCTCCATAGCCATCTTCCAAGCAATTGTAGTCTCGTGAACATCAGCAGGACGAAGCACAAGCATACTGTTCTTGCCCTGGTGATTCTTAACCTTCTCAAGCAGACGAACCTGAATCTCCTGCTCAATTGGCTGGTGAGTAGGACCATCCTCTCCTACACGGAAAGCATCGTGGCTCCATACGTACTTAACTGGAAGACGCATCAAGGCACTCATTCTCATTGCAGGCTTCATATAATCAGAGAATACAAAGAATGTACCACATGCACAGTACAAACCTCCGTGTAGGGCAATACCGTTCATAATACATGCCATTGCAAGCTCAGAAACTCCAGCATTTAGGAATCTTCCAGAAAAATCACCCTTAACAATAGGATGAGTCTTCTTCAAGAAACCGTCTGTCTTGTCAGAATTAGAAAGGTCTGCTGAGCTGACAATCATATTCTCAACATTATCTGCAAGATAACCAAGAACTGTAGCTGAAGCTACACGTGTGCTCTGGTTTGGCTTCTGCTCAATAGAATCAAAGTTAAGATTTGGTAGCTTACCAGAATAGAACTGATCAAGCTTAGCTGCAAGCTCAGGGTTAGCCTTTGCCCAAGCTGCCTGCTCGTTCTTTCTCTCGTTTGCCTCCTTGATTAGCACCTCTTTTCTCTCTGCATACAACTTTGCTGTCTCAGGGAAAATAGAGAATGGCTCATCTGGATTACCACCCAAATTCTTTATAGTAAGTGCCACATCAACACCTGCCGCAGAAAGAGGCTGACCATGAGTAGATACCTGGCCTTCAAAGTTAGAACCATCAGCCTTCATACATCCGCGACCCATAGTTGTGTTACCGATAATCAATGTAGGTCTCTCAGTCTCTTGATTAGCAAGCTCAAGAGCCTCAATTATCTGCTCAGCATCATTACCGTTGATAGTGATTACGTTCCAATCCCAAGCTCTGTACTTGCTCTCTATATCCTCGTTTGACACCTCATCAACCTTTGTAGAAAGCTGAATGTTATTGGCATCATAGAACATGATTAGGTTTGAAAGACCAAGATTTCCTGCAATACGACCTGCTCCCTGAGAAATCTCCTCCTGGATACCACCATCCGAAATAAATGAATAAATCTTGTGGCTCATCCAGTTACCGAACTTCTGAGTTAGGAAACGCTCTGCAATAGCGGCACCAACAGCCATTGTGTGTCCCTGACCAAGAGGACCTGATGTATTCTCGATACCTCTCTCGACACAAACTTCAGGGTGACCTGGAGTAACGCTACCCCACTGACGGAAGTTTTTAATGTCCTCCATCTCAAACTTTCCGCTCAACAAAAGGACAGAATAAAGCATAGGTGACATATGTCCTGGATCAAGGAAAAATCTGTCACGACAAATCCACTGAGGATCATTTGGATCATACTTCAAGAACTTAGAGTAAAGCACGTTGATGAAATCAGCACCACCCATACCTCCACCTGGATGACCTGACTTAGCTTTCTCTACCATTGCTGCCGTAAGGATTCGAATGTTATCCGCTGCTATGTTTAGCGACTTTATATCTGCCATTTTATTATGATGTATTTTATTTTTTTCCTTTTACTTCTTTGGTAGGTATAAACAATCCCAAAGTGTATTTAACGCTCCAGTGACCTCCGTTTATATCACCATAACCAGGGGAATAAGTCTGGTGAACAGACATCTTACCTCCGCCTTTTATATCTCCGTCAAATGCCTTCTTTGTAGCAAATTCTTTCAAATCTCCCTCCAATGAAAGAAACAAGTGTTTCGAAACTGGATACCTGACTCCGAAAGCGAACTCTGCCCACTTTACAACTCCTTTTCCATCAACGGAAACCGATTTGTCCAGATTCCAAAATTCATTGCTTAGTGCCACATTGTCAATCTCAAAATGAGAAGGAGAAAAAGCAAACTTTGCACCCAAATAAAGCATCGGTATGGTCTTTTTCGACCTATAGCCGTTAAGCATGTTGAACTTAACTCCAATCTTATAATAGGTACCACTGCATTTATAGCTGTAGTCTTCCGGCTGTAACAAAGCATAATGATAGTCTTCAGTGGCATCATATGCAGAGTATCCCATCTCGAAAGTAGGATATGCAGCATGATACAGATCAACATCGGCGCCTACACTAAAATCCGCAACCTTATCAGAAACAATAGTCATGACCGGACCAACCAAATCTGCATATACCGAAAAGCCATACAGCTTTTTACTTTCAGTTTTGTTCCAAGTTTCAAAATCTGTTCCTGCAGCATTAACAGCAGAATTCACAAGAACAAGACTACTCACCAATACGCAAAAATATCTGAATATTCTCATTCTCATAAACATCATCCACTATATGATTAACTATAGAAATTGAATCTTGGAAAGAAAGATTAGCAACATAAGCAGTGTCTATAATACTCTTGACTCTGCAGCCGCATTCTGCACTTACAAACTCTGGAGTATTCTTGTGAACAACCACTAATTCCTCGTTGTTAATATAGTTGCTTACAATTCTATATCTGGAAGTATCAGATTCTGGATTCAAAACCAAACGTAATGTAGAAGTAACTGTATCTATCGGAAGCTTGGCAAAATAATTGCCGTTAATATCCATCGTATAGACAGACACACCCGAAATATTTACAGGTTGAGACTGACTCTGATAATTGTACAGTTTCAGCACTGCTTGAATATACATGTTTTCACGGCAATACTCTGTATGGCATGCTGACGAGAACATCAACATAACAACAAAAAATAACCATATATGTATATTCTTTAACTTCATTACAAATACTCTACGAACTCAGTTAGTTCCTTTCGAATCTTTTGTTTCTCAAAAACAGAGCTATCTGAAGGATAACCCATTGGAATCAATGCAATCACTTCCTCGTTCTGCTGCAAAGGCAAAACCTCTGAAACAACTTTCGGATCAAAGTTACATACCCAACATGTACCTAAGCCTTTGTCTGTCGCTGACAAACATATATGTTCAATCATTATTGAAGCATCTACATCAGAGTGATCCTTATTGTCGTATGAAGAACGATGCCATGCCTCTGAATGAATTGCTGTAACAGCCAAGATTACCGGAGCTGTTTTGATCCAATCCCTGTCATAAGACTTTTGAATCTTTGCAAGCATTTCCTCCGACTGAACAACCAAGATTCTCCACGGCTGCTTGTTACATGCAGAAGGTGCCAATTGAGCACACTTTAGCACATAACCCAAAACATCCTTCGATACAGCCTTGGTTTTGTCGTACGATCTTACTGATGTTCTTAATCTTATAGAGTCATACAATTCCATATCAAGACAATCTTTTCACTTCGTTATTCAAGAATTGCAACGCCATATCAACCGGAGAAGTCTCCACCTGGCTATATGTCTCAAGAATAATTCTTGACAATTCGATAGCAGGAACATTATGAGGAACCTTGCTTGAACAAGTATTAATGAACTGCAACAGACCTTCCTTAGAAGAAACTATATAGCGCCACAAATCTTCAGACACATATATCTGCTGAGATATATTATGTTCGAACTCTTCTCTGACCTGCATAATGTAAAGGTCATGCAACTGACCTGCAGTCATTGTAGGTGTCTGTATTCTGATGATCATGCTCTCTGGCTTAATTCGCTCCAAGAACAACGACAATCTCTCGTAGGCTGTAAGCTTAAGCGGTGTCATCACCTTTCCAGCCTCGATACGAGTCTGATGACGCATTCTCTTCTCGTCATTGCTAACTATTTGCTTTAGCATCAAATACGAACATAGCAAAACAAGAATTCCGCTGATTGAAATCTTTACTATCTCTAAAAATATATCCATATACTAAATAGTCTTCTCGATTTTATAATTATTTCTCAATGTTGAGTTTCTTGAGATCATCTCGCCTAGGAAACCGGACAAGAACAACTGAGTACCAAGAATCATCATTGTCAATGCAATATAGAAATATGGTGAATCAGTCACCAAAGGAGCAGGTGTGTTTGTCTGAATATGATAAAACTTCATTCCTCCCACAACAAGGATAGAAATTACACCTATCAAAGCCATCAAACTGCCCACAAAACCAAAGAAATGCATTGGCTTCTGTCCAAAAGTCGATAGGAACCACAAAGAAAGCAAGTCCAGATAACCATTGAAAAAACGATTTATACCAAACTTAGTCTCTCCATATTTTCTTGCCTGGTGTTGAACGACCTTTTCGCCAATCTTCTTGAATCCTGCATTCTTTGCCAAGTACGGAATATATCTGTGCATCTCACCATAGACTTCAATACTCTTTATAACCTGGTTCTTGTATGCCTTCAATCCGCAGTTGAAATCATGCAACTTGATGCCTGAAATCATTCTTGTAGTCGCATTGAACAATTTGGAAGGCAAATTCTTGGCAAGTTTTGAATCATACCTTTTCTTCTTCCAACCTGAAACCAAATCATAGTCGTCTTTCATTATCATTCGGTACAATTCAGGTATTTCATCAGGACTGTCCTGAAGATCAGCATCCATAGTTATGACAACGTCACCCTGGGCCTGCTCAAAACCGCAATACAATGCGGCACTCTTGCCGTGGTTACGTCTGAACTTGATTCCGTGAACATTTTCGTTGCTTGAATGCAAATCCTCTATAATCGACCAAGATTTATCAGTGCTGCCGTCATTTACGAAAATAATCTCATACGAAAAATTGTTTGCCTTCATCACTCGGTCAACCCACGCGTACAATTCTCCCAGAGACTCTTCCTCATTATATAAAGGTACAACTACTGAAATATCCATCTCTATATTTAAATTTATCTCGTTTCTTAATCTTATCTTCTATATTTGATTCTCAGTGCGATAACATCCAAGACACTCAAAAACAATCCCACAAAACCCATGAACAAAATAGCAGCTATGATCATAGATGAAGGAGTTATGCTATTCAACTCTTCATTTACATGAACCTGCTCCTCTATGGTTAAATTTGCAGATAGTATTTTAGATGACAGAGCTATTGAGTCAGCCAAGTATTGTGGATTTATGTATGTCGTATATACATAGATGAACAACGCATATATCAATCCGCTGAAAAAGAATGTGACCACTCCAAAGTTAATCAGCTGAAGGGAAACCAGATTGGCGCTATAGCGTCTGCCATTTGTCCATTCGGGGTCAAAGCCGTTACATACCGATTTCATCGCCTTATAAAGCAACACTATCGGAGCAAACAGAAGAACCAACCCCAACAGGGATCCGACAAAAGGGATCATCATAGGCAGAACTATGCTGAAAACATAGCAAAAACCTATCAATGCACCCAATTTCATGGCAACTGGAATCACTATTTCGGAATAAGTCTTCATTCTAAGCCTCAAATTAAGTGCAAAATTAGTAAGTTTCTAAGAATTTCTATACATTCCAGTTACATTTTTTTACACTTACGGGAATTTTGAGTCAAAACATAATGAATTAATCAACAAAAAATGCCCAACTATTGTATAGTAAGGCATTCTCCCTCGAAATCACCAAGAGTGACTTCCTGAATTTTATTTATCAAAGAAGGATCATATTCAGAAACTACTCTCACATAGTTGTCTGTAAATCCGTACATCTTCTTATTGTCACTGCTCTCCTCCCAAAGAACCTTAGCCTTCTTACCTATATTCTTCTCATAGAAAGCCTTGATCTTGGAATCTGACAGGGAAATCAAATCCTCTGTACGTCTTTTCTTTTCAGCGCTCTGCACATAAGGCTTTATTGCAAGGGCAGCTGTATTAGGTCTTGGCGAATATGGGAAGACATGAAGTCTGGTCACATCCAAAGAATCCAAGAAAGATTTCGATTCATTATAGTGTTCTACTGTTTCTCCGTTAAATCCGACAATCACATCCACTCCGATGAATGCATGAGGCATGGATTTTTTGATCAGTTCTATCTTGTGGGCGAACACTTCACGCTTATATCGGCGATGCATCTTTTCAAGAATTTCATCGGAACCACACTGCAATGGAATATGGAAATGAGGCATAAAGGCGCGGCTATTAGCCACAAAATCAATAATTTCATCGGTCAACAAGTTTGGCTCGATGCTTGAAATTCTGAATCTCTCAATGCCTTCAACTTTGTCCAGTTCACGAATAAGGTCAAGGAAAGACTCGCCTGTAGATTTACCAAAGTCTCCGATATTAACACCGGAAATGACAATTTCCTTTGCACCTTCCTTTGCGGCCTTCTCCGCTTCCTTCACAGTTTGTTCTACAGAAGCATTTCTGCTCTTACCTCTTGCAATTGGGACAGTACAGTAAGTACAGAAATAATCACATCCGTCCTGGACCTTCAAGAAATATCGTGTTCTGTCACCGGAAGTGCAGAAAGGAAAGAAAACATCCACATCCTTGCGCTGAGTATGAAGAAGCTTGGCTTTACCCTCTCTCTTCATATTGAAATCCTTCAAGAGTTCGGCCACATCAAACTTATGCTCTGCTCCGAGCACCAAATCCACTCCTTCAATACTGACAACCTCGTCAGGCTTTATCTGAGTGTAGCATCCTATAACCACAGTATAGGCATTGGGATGCTGCGACTGAAGTTGCTTGATAGTTGCTCTATCCTTTCTTTCTGCCGCCTGAGTGACAGCACAAGTGTTTATAACAATAAGGTCTGCAACTTCGCCTTTATCCGCAGAATAAAAGCCAATCTGCTCCAAGTCAGAGGCAATTCTGGCTGTCTCGGCAAAATTCAGTTTGCAACCTAAAGTATGATAAGCAACTTTCATATTCTTTTAATTAGTATAAAACTATGCAACTTTATCCGTAGGCTTTGCGAATAGCAAAAACAAAATCAAAGACACAAGGGCGGCACCCAACGAAGACTCGTTAGGCTCTACAAAATATATTATTGAACACAACATTGTAGGAACGTATATCAAAAGCATTTTGATCATGTTTGCATTTATGATATTTCTTTCCCTGACAGCCTTGTCCTCTATTTCTAGAATCTTCTTCATCTTTTTATTGAAATTCCAAACTGAATACGGAACTAGGGCCAGTATCATCAAATATACTATTGTATTCACATACGGAGGAACAACAACTGACTGATTAGCGTATATTGCACCGGCAAAAATAGTCAGAGCAGTAATTGCTATTCTAACGTAATATTTCTTTATAACATTGTCAAGCATATCTTATTTATTTATTGAGTCAAAAGGAATACGGTCAAGAATACTTCTTCCCAAAGTAAGTTCATCAGCATACTGCAACTCATCTCCTACAGCTATACCCCTTGCAATAGTGGTAATCTTCACACCTGTTGGACTTAATCTGCGATAAAGGTAATATGCAGTAGTATCACCTTCCATAGTAGTGCTTAATGCAATGATTATCTCCTTAATACCCTCAGTAACAACTCTTTGCTGAAGAGAATCAATATTCAGGTCTGACGGACTAACTCCATCCATAGGAGAAATTATCCCTCCGAGTACGTGATAGAGTCCTTTGAACTGATGGGTAGCCTCCACGCTCATCACATCCCTGATATTCTCGACCACGCAGAGAACAGAATTGTCTCTTCTGGAATCAGAACAGATGTTGCACACGTCAGTGTCAGAAATGTTATGACACTTCGCACAATACTTTACCTCTTGCTTAAGCTGTATAAAGGCATTAGAAAACTGAAGAACCTCAGCCTCACTTCTCCTCAGCAGATTTAGCACAAGTCTCAATGCGCTTTTTCGTCCGACACCTGGCAGTGTTGCTATTTGGGCTACTGCATTCTCCAATAATTTCGATGGATATTCGGAATCATTCATACCATTCAGTTGGGTAATCACCCATATTATCTTGTTTCTTCAATGGTTGAGACTGAGTTTCTATTACCTTATTGGATGGAAGAGTAATGATACTGTCAACCACATAGTTAGAATATCCTCTCCAAGGTAGGGAAGACTTATATTCCTGATAATGAAGGGTTACAGTACCTTCACCTAGCAACTGAAGTTTTTTTGCCAAAGACTCGTCCTCTATAGAGAAATCGAACACATAGCTGCCGATTGACTGGTTTTGAGACTTAATTCCGTTCTGGATCAAACGACCTTCGTATGTTTTCCAAATGTTACCTTTTTTAGTAATGAAGTTTATCTGACCTGACTTTACTCCCTCCGCAAAAACGAAGTAGTATCTATAGTAAATGAAACCGCCAAGCACCAATAATATTGAAAAAAGTATGCCACTTATTATCTTTCCCATACCATTATTTTTATCTGTTCATCTGTTTATCTGTTCATCTTTACAAGTTCTGAATTCGGATAGTACAGAGAAAGAATTTCTGTATATGAGTGTCCTTTCTCTGCCATAACAGCGGCTCCTATCTGGCACATTCCTACTCCATGTCCCCAGCCTGCACCGTAAAAGACAAACTTCTCCTGCGAGCCGTCAAACTTCTTTTCAACCACAAAGGCAGAGCTGAGCAGATGTGTCTTGCTGAAAGCCTTACGTATTAGCAATTCCTTACCTATGACTTTGCTTCCCCTTGTTCCGACAATATGCATTTTCTTGACTCTTCCGGAAGGTCCTGTTTCAACGATGTCGAGAGAAATGATCTTACCAACGTCAAGACCTATCTTCTCTTTAACAAGTTCTGTCAGTTCCTCTACATCATACTCAACCTTCCAACGATAGAAATCGTCAATTGTCTTCTTATCGTATGCCTTTAGAATACGACTTAGGATTGCACTGTCCTTAGTTGAACAATATGTGTCTGTTGGAGGCTCGAGCATCCACTTCCTTCTGCTCATTGTGTCTCCAACTTCATTTATATCCTCCTTGCGGTCAATGTTACATCTGACAGGAGACAAATACTTGAAATCTTCGTCAGACCAGCATGTAGAGAACAACTCGCTGATTCCTCCACAACATTTAGAGAAACGTGCATCACAAACAGCTCCGTCACTCTTTAGGATTATGCCCTTAGTAAGTTCAACAGCTTTCTTGACATTCTCGCTGTCATCATCATTGATTCCCTGATAGCGCTGGCAATGGTCATCGGAACAAACATCAAACTCAGTATGTCCCATAGCATCCCATATCTGAATCATCTCATCGTCACTTTGCTTGAGTGTAGAGCGTCTATAAATAGGATGACTTTCGCAAGACTTGCGCTGAAGCTGTGACACCAACCAGGAACGTGATATAATGGCATGAGCCTTCAACAATTCAAGAGGACAAGTTGGAGCCATTTCCGAACCTATGACGGAACAGATATAATCCTCTATATCCACTTTGTTTATCACTTGAATCTTGTCGTCAGAAGTACGGCGCAGAACAAGGTCTCCCTTATAATTGAACTCTTTCAGCTCGCTCCAATGGAAATCAACACCGATAGGAACTCGGCTTAATGTAAAATAGCCTTTGCCGTCGGATACAAACTGGTAGTCTCTGCCAGCCTTCAAATCGGAGTACCTTATATTCAGCTGCTTGTCATGAAGTGCAGAAGCGAATTCACCTTCAGAATCCACTTTGAAGTTTCCGTTAAGCTTGACGCTTACTTCCGGTTCACGCATGATACCTACTTCAACATAGGTAACTTGACCTTTAGACAAATCTCTTTTTCTCATAATATCATCCTTTTTGCACTCCATTCAGGCTATTTATGTATTTCTCTATCCTATTCAACCCTTCTTCGATTCTATCCAAAGAGTTTGCATAGCTGAAACGTACATAACCCTCTCCACCAGTACCAAAGTCAATGCCTGGAGTAATTCCGACATGAGCCTTTTCCAATACGTCGAAAGCGAACTGCAACGAATTGTTGGTAAACTTCTTTGCGTTACAGAACACATAGAATGCACCCATTGGCTCCTGCTCAATCTCGAAGCCTATTTCTCTAAGACGGCGAATCATAAACTTTCGCTTTTCGTCATAAACTTTTCGGCGTTCTTCAACATCCTTGTCTCCGTATCTCAAAGCTGCTATTCCTGCTTTCTGGGCAGTAGAACTTGCGCAAATAAACAGATTCTGCTGAAGTATTTGCATTGGACGAATACACTCCTTAGGCACAATAGCATAACCAAGTCTAAAGCCTGTCATTGCAAACCTTTTGCTGAAGCCATTAAGGACTATTGCATTCCTTGTCGTTTGGAATACGCAGGAAGGCTTGTCACCTATATAAGTAAGTCCATGATATATTTCATCGCTGATGATAGTAATGCCCAGAGCGGCAATCTTCTCATAACATTCACGGCTGACTAGAGTTCCTGCCGGATTCATCGGAGAATTGACAAAAATAGCTCTGGTCTTGGGTGTTATTGCGGCTTTCAGGCTGTCTATATCATAAACAAAGCCATTCTTTGCGGAAACATTCACCTCTACGGGCACACAACCTGCGGCAAGGATGAAATTCTTGTAGCACGGATAACCGGGATTGGTGATTATCACTTCACTACCCTCCTCGCAGATTGTCATAAGAGACATAAGGATTGCAGGCGAAGAACCTGAAGTTACTACCACCTGGTCAGAATCAACCTCTACTCCATACTCGGAACGATAGAACTTGCAAATCTCTTCCCTAAGTTCAGGATCTCCCATCGAATGAGTATAGTGAGTATCACCGGAAAGATAGGCTTCCCTGGCAGAATCTATAACCTCAACAGACGGCTCGTAGTTTGGCTCTCCGACTTCAAGGTGCACAACATCTATACCATTGTTCTGCATCTCGTTAGCCTTTTCCAAAACATCCATCACAAGGAAAGAGGTCATTTTATCCAACTTCGAGTTGATTCTCAACATAATCTCAATTGCTTCTTACTTTAATCTTTGTGCAAAGTTACTACAAATTTATTATCCTTTGCACTATTTATCATCAATAATATCTATTATTTTGATTAACAAAGAACAACGGGGAATACAGACTGTTTACTTTGTTGTGTTTTTCACCTCACACAAACAAAAAATGAGAGAGACCGGTCAAAGTCCCTCTCATCTGCCTATACAAAATAACTTGTCCGTTATTTCAATTTCTCGATGTTAGCCTTCAAAGTAGCAATCTTGCTCTCTGCATCAGCCTGTTTCTTGCGCTCGTTGGCAACAACCTCTGGCTTGGCATTGGCAACAAACTTCTCGTTAGAAAGCTTCTTGTTTACGCTTATTAGGAATCCCTCAAGATACTTGATTTCCTCCTCCATCTTCTTGATCTCCTCCTCTACATTAACATTGTTAGCAAGAGGGATTGTCACCTCTATTGTACCAACCATGAATGTCTGGCTAGCACCATCGACACCGTTTGCAGGAGTAACGTCAATAGACTCGACATTTGCAAGCTTCTCGATAATGGAGTTGTTCTTGGCATCAAGCTCTCCCTTATAGAACAACTTGAATGACTCGCGAGGAGAGATACCCTTTTCAGCACGGATGTTACGTACACCGGCGATAATCTCCTTAGTCTGCTCCATTCTGTCAAGACACTTGTTGCAGTAGTCCTCCTTCTTTGGCAATAGGCTCACCATGATAGAGTCCTTAGCGTCACGAGTCTTTAGAGCCTGGTAAAGCTCCTCAGTGATGAACGGCATGAATGGGTGAAGAAGCTTCAACAAAGACTCGAAGTAGTTAAGTGTAGCATCAAGAGTAGCCTTGTCGATAGGCTGCTGATATGCTGGCTTAACCATCTCTAGGTACCAAGCAGAGAACTCGTCCCAGAACAGCTTATATACTGTCATTAGGGCCTCGCTGATACGGTACTTGCTGAAGTGGTCCTCAAGTTCCTCGATAGTCTTGTTTAGCTTATGGCCGAACCACTTGACTGCATTCTTTGCACTCTCTGGCTGCTCCATATCCTTGACCTCCCAACCCTGAACTAGACGGAAGGCGTTCCATATCTTATTGTTGAAGTTACGTCCCTGCTCGCAAAGTGCAACATCGAACTTGATGTCGTTACCTGCAGGAGCTGACAGCATCATACCCATACGTACACCGTCTGCACCATATTCTGCGATTAGGTCTAGTGGGTCTGGCGAGTTACCTAG
>JAZUHH010000106.1:0-37660 GCA_045641625.1 Paludibacteraceae bacterium | reverse complement strand
TAGAATTAAATAATGATAAAAGCAATTAGACTACAAAAGTCAAAACCGAGCTCGGTTTTGACTTTTGTAGTCTAATTGCTTTTATCATTATTTAATTCTATTTCTATGTATAAATACATTTAACTCATATTTATATTTCATTTATTTTAAAAAAATTTGTCAATTTTCTTTGTTTATTAAATTTTATTACTAATTTTGCATCATCAATAATGACAAAACAATTTCAAAACTATGGCAGAGGTAATATTTAGAACAAAACTTAAGAGACTTACAAATGCTTCTCATTATGCTCTTGCTGAGCAGATATTGAAAAGTATAAATGCTGAGTATGGTGTTGCTTCTCATATGCAACATTCTTTAACATTACTTCAAAATGCCATAACTGAAGAAAAGAACTATATTTATAAGGTCACTGATACTAATCAAAGTGAAAGACTTCAGGAGTTAATCTCTATACAAAACAAGTATTTTACTTCTATTTCTTCCATTCTAAAGACATTCAGTGAATTTCCACCAGAGGAGTCTTATAGAGCCAATGCTGATATGCTTTATAGCCAATATAAGGCACATATGAGTAAGCGTGAGAATAAAACTATCGGTGATTGGATTGGTAGTGCTAAGGCTCTTTGTGCCATTTGGAGCACTAACGAGTCTAAACAGGCATTTGACGCAATTCAACTTACTCATATATTCGAGAAAATCAATAGCAATCAGTATGTTATAGATGATTTCTATGCTAAGTATTTGCGTGACGTTGCTGAAAGAGGTTACTCTAAATCAGCTTATTATCGCACTAATACTGATAAGTATATGGCTATAGTTTGTTCTGATTTGCATGTTCAGACTATTAACTCTGATTCAAATATTGCTAAGATGGCAGAGGCTTTGATAGAGGGTCTTAATGCTATGATCAACAGATTTGGTGGACACAGATCGGACGATTCGCAAAGTGAGCCATCTGATGTTGAACCTATGTCTTCAAACGATGCAGAAGTATCTTCATTTTCCGCTATTGAGGATGAGGAGAAGTCTATGAAGGAAATGAACAACGATCAGCAAGTTATGCAGACTGGAAATGCTAGCAAGATCAATTCCATTTCAAACGGATATGATGAATTGATTGAGTAGATTGTTTTATCAGTATAGTACATTTGTCTTGTTGTTTTTGATTTGATCATAATTGTTTGAAGGTTATATATACTCAAATTTTAATTATATAATACTTTTTGTAACTTATAAATAGATAATTTCTATTTCATTGTTTAATGAATATTTATCACTATAACTAATATGAATATAAAAACTAATCAGCCTATCACATGCGATATGTGGTAGGCTGAATATTTTTATTAGTCAGTTATTTGTTTTTTAGGAACATTTCTGCAATTTTGACTGTCTCGACAGCCTCTTTGACATCATGAACTCTTAGAATCATCGGCATTCCGCTTGATAGTGCTAGTGCATGTAGCGCCGTAGTTGCGTTAAGGCTTTCTTCGATTGTTGTTTCTGCAACTTGCCATGCCATTCTTTTTCGTGATACTCCTACCAGCAGAGGACAATCTTCAAAATTCTTGAACTCGTTTAGATGAGCCATTAGTTGGTAGTTCTGCTCCATAGTCTTTGAAAATCCAAACCCAGGATCAAGAATTACATCGTTAATTCCTAGTTGTCGGCACTCCCTCAGTTTCTCTACAAAGAACTTGAATATGTCGTCAAGAAAAGAGTCATATTTATGCTCCTTCTGTTGAGCCTCTACAGTCTGCCCAATGCTGTGCATAAGAATGTACGGAACATGAAGTTTTGCAACCGTAGGAAGAAGATCTTTGTCTATTGATCCGGCTGAGATGTCATTGATTATGTCTGCTCCGCATGAGTTTACTGAAACCTCCGCAACTTTTGAACGGAACGTATCTATCGAAATCAAGATATCTGGATAAGCTTTCCTAACGATTTCAGTGGCATTGCACACTCTGTCAAGCTCTTCCTGTTCGCTTACCTCATCTGCACTAGGTCTTGAGCTGTATCCTCCGATGTCGATGATTTTTGCCCCTTCATTTACTAGCTTTTCAGCTCTTTTAATTATTGCATCATTCTCTTTCGCAACTCTGCTTCCTGAATAGAATGAGTCTGGAGTAGCGTTGAGAATTCCCATAATAAAAGTCTGGTTGAAATCAACCAGACCTCGATTTTTAATGTTTATCATTGTTTGATTATTTGTCAATCCAGTCGCCATTGTCCTTGATTAGCTGTATCAATTTGTCAACTGCCTCATCCTCAGGAACCATCTTTTCTACGCAGTTCTTGCCTTTGTATAGGTTGACTTTTCCGCGGCCGGAACCTACGTATCCGTAGTCTGCGTCTGCCATCTCCCCTGGACCGTTGACTATACAACCCATCACTCCGATTTTCAATCCTTTAAGGTGAGAAAGAGCTTCTTTAACTTTAGCAAGAGTCTTTTGCATGTCGTATAGAGTTCTTCCGCAACTAGGGCAGCTGATGAATTCAGTCTTGAAGATTCTTCTTCTGGTAGCCTGAAGTATTCCGTGACAGACTGTTGCTGACTCTCTGAAATCGCTTATCAGACATATTCCATCAATAAGTCTGTCGATCAGAAGTGCGCCCATGTCTGCTGCTGTAAATAGCTGAAGTTCCTCAATATTATCGGCTGGAGACTCTATCAATGCAACAACCGGATTAGGCTTGTCAGCCTTGATCAAGTGGCTAACTAAAGAGCGAATTTCTCCGACAATGTGTTGTCCGCATGGACGGGCAAGTATCACTGTGTCTTCGCTTAGGGATGTTGCAAGATCTATATCTCCGCAGTTAACAATTTGGAATTTCTTGTCGCTGTTTATCTTTATGCTGTCGAAGTCATAGCTCTCGACTATGTAGTCTGGCTGGGCATTTTCGTTGTCGCCTTTTTGTTTTGTGATTACCACAGGTACATTTTCGCCACCGATGTTGCCGACTGCCTTTGATGTTCTTCCCTTGCCCGAGCAGATAGCGTCGTTTATAATGTTTTCGCCCCTTACAATGGCGTGACGTCCTCGTCTTTGCACATAGTCAGCAAGCTTGTTTGCGACGGGAATTTCGGCCTCAGGATCTTCTGAAAGGGAAACTCTGATTGTGTCTCCTATTCCGTCCAGCAAAAGAGCGGCAATTCCGGCGGCGCTCTTGATACGCCCGTCTTCACCTTCTCCAGCTTCCGTTACTCCCAAGTGAATAGGGTAGTTAAGTCCTTCTTCGTCCATTTTCTCAGCAAGTAGTCTTACTGTGCGCACCATAATGACAACATTTGAAGCCTTTATTGAAACCACAGCGTTTAAGAAGTTTTGGCTCTTGCAAATGCGAAGGAACTCAAGGCATGACTCAACCATTCCTTCCGAAGTGTCACCGTATCGGGAAAGGATTCTGTCCGAAAGCGATCCGTGATTCACTCCGATTCTTATTGCCGTGTTGTTTTTCTTGCATGTGTCAAGGAAAGGAATGAACTTCTCCTTTATCTTCTCTATCTCCAAAGAATACTCTTCGTCAGTATAGTTGAAAGTTTTTGAAGTGTGTGTCGAGTCAACATAGTTTCCGGGGTTTATTCTCACTTTCTCCACATTCTCAGCGGCTACCAAAGCTGCTGCCTGATTGAAGTGAATGTCGGCAACTAATGGAACGTTACAGCCTCTTTTTCTAAGTTCTTTGCGTATTAGACCAAGGTTGTTAGCTTCCTTGATTCCCTGTGCTGTAAATCGTACAATTTCGCCTCCTGCTTGAGCTATGCGCTCAGCCTGAGCTACCGAGGCTTCGATGTCATTTGTATCGGTATTGCCCATACTCTGAACGCGAATAGGGTTGTTACCGCCTAAAGAAAGATCGGCAATCTTGACTTCGATTGTCGCTCTCTTGTTATAGTTAAACCAATCTTTCATATCAAAATTATTTTAATACGTTAAAATGGAAGTTCTGTTAGCATGTCTTGAAAGTATATGTCCTTCTTTGCTTCGGGACAATAGCTGTAGAAGTTCTCTTTTGCAAGAGGGTCTATTTTGAAAGCCGTGTTCAGGTTGTTTGCAGCATTGTCCTTGTCACCGCATTTGTAGTCCACAACGGCTTCGTACATTAGCGCATTATTAAGCTCTTTTGTGAAGCATAGAAGCATATTGATATAGAAGCGTGCAAGAATGTATGTCTCATGCTTCAGCTGGAATTCTATTAGCTCAATCAAAGTGTATGCGTCATACTCGTTGTTGTCAGCCATTTCCATAAGGTATGATTCTGCTTCTTCCTGTTTGCCTAGAGCCAGAAGTATTTGTGCCTTCAAACTCGACCAGAGGCTTGTCTTTATTTTGTATTCGCTATCCACCTTGTTGTATTCCTCCTCAGCCTCCTTTGCTCTGCCTAGTTTGATAAGGCATATAAGCTTCATGAAAAAGCCCTGGCTTATATCATGGCCTGTCATTATTCCGGTTGACTGGAATGACTTGTCGTAGTATTCGATAGCCTCTTCGAACTGCCCAATGTTCATATAGCAGTTCCCAATGAAATCATAGACTTCAAATTTTCTTTCCTCGACAGGGAAATTGTCGTATTTTATGAAGTATTCAAGGGCATTTGCATAGTTACCCTTGTCGTAATATGTTTCCGCTATTCTTAAGGTATAGCTGGGTTCATTCTTGTTTATAATCTCAGCTCTTTTGTACGCATCCATTTCACCTTCATAGTCACCCAATTCGTGACAAACTTCTCCGAGTTCGAACCATGCCTTGTCATTGTATGCGTTTCTGTCAAGAACATTGTTGAGTATCTTTTCGGCTTTTGCCAGTGATTCCCTGGTACCTATCAGGGTAAGAATTTGGGCGGCATCTGTGTATATATCTTCGTCATTTGCTTCGTCCTTTACGGCATAGTGCAAGATGTCAAGCATAAGTTTCGGGAACCTATATTGAAACATGCTGAACATGGCCTTGTAGTAAGGAATCGACGGAATAATGTATGCCAGATTCTCGAATTTGTCCTTCAGTTTTTGTCTGAGCGTTGTCTCCACTCGGAAGTCGTAAGTTTCCGAAGCCTCTTTTATGTACAATACATATTTGTGAATCATGTAAAGAGGTGTTTCCTTTCCTTTATCTACAATGTCAGGATCGGATATGCTAAGATCGTTCAGTATTGTTTGGTAAACAGATATTTTGTCTTTCAGGCTATCTATAAGCGAGCATAGAAACAAGCCTCTGCAAATTAAAGCAAACCTGTTTTGGCTTGTATAGTCTGGATTGTTTATGTTATAGTACAGGCACTTTTCTGCGTTGACGTAGTCGCCTTGTTCCATGAGATAGTCAATACCGCCCTTAACGATATGGTAGTCGAGCATTTCTCCTTCCGTTATCGCAGTGCAGATAAGTTGCTCAGCGTATTGGCTGAACTGTTCCTTGTTATCTGAATTGTATTGTCTCATCTCTTGTTGTTCGTTAGCATACGTCGGACAAATCACAGCAGCTTGCTCGGTCTGCCTGCTCAATGTAGTTGTCCAGATAGAATGAGCCGTTTTCTGGGTCCATAACTCCGAATGTGAAGTTGCGAATCCAGTCACCTATGATTACTACTCTTGACTCCTTGCTGATCATCAGGTCAAGCTCAATATGCCTGTGCCCGAAAATGTAGAAGTCATGATGTTTGGTTTTCTCAGTTTCCTTAGAGAAATTCACAAGGTATTCGTTTTTTTCACCAAGGTAGTTCTCTGCCTTGTTTCCCTTCTTTTTCATGCGGTTGTATCGGCTCCACCAATGACCGAAAGGCATAGTAACGTCAGGATGTATCCACTTGTACATCCATTGACACGCTTTGTTTCTGAAGAAGGAACGGACGAAGCGGAACGAGCGACTTGGATCACCCAAACCGTCACCATGTCCTATAAGGAATTTCTTGCCTGCAATTTCAAGCTCAGTCTCCTTGTGGATTACTCGAATGCCCAATTCCTGTTCCATGTAGCCGAACATCCAGATGTCGTGGTTCCCTGTGAACAGAGTCACCGGAATGCCTGAATCAACATATTCCGCTAGCTTGCCCAGAACACGTACAAAGCCCTTAGGCACTACCTCGTTGTATTCGAACCAATAGTCGAAAACGTCACCAAGAAGATACAGTTCGGCACAGCTGTCCTTGATTTCGGTTAGCCATTTGACGAATCTTTGCTCACGCTCCCTTGATGGGATGTCGTAGTCAAGTCCGAAATGAAAGTCTGATGCGAAATAAATCTTCTTCATATTGTGTGATTTTTAGTAGTAGATGTAGCCGAAAGCTCCGCAGAGTATTATCAAGTATATTGGATTCAGACTGAAGAAATATGTTGCAACGAACACGACAGCGCATATTATAACGCTCACCCAGTCTATGAAGTTTTCTCCGTTCATCATCAGCACACCTGCCGAGAATATAAGTCCCACGACAACTGGCTTGAGTGATGAAAGCGCATGCTTCACATATTTGTTTTCCTTATTCTTGAACAGCCAAAGAATAACTCCTATCATCATAATGATGGTAGGAAGACATAATGCGAAAGTTGCGAAACATGAACCTATTATTCCCGCCCAAGTGGGATCCATGAAGCCGCTTGTTTCCGGATTTGTTGCAAGGGAGTGGCTTGTCGTATAGCCCACATAAGTGGCGCAGTTGATGGATATCGGGCCTGGAGTCATTTGCGAGATCGCAAGGATGTCCGCGAACTCTGTGTTTGTCATCCATTTGCGGCTGTCAACTACGTCGAACTGAATCATGCTTATCATTCCGTAGCCTCCTCCGAATCCGAATGTTCCGATCTTGAAGAACGTTACGAAAAGCTTACCCAATAGAGCCAAGAACTCACTCATTTCCCACCTCCTTTGACTCAGAATTCTTTTTGTCGTTATAGATACCTATGGACATGCCGCAAATCAAAGCCACTGCTATGATATAAATCGGCGACACCTTTGCAAAGACTATCAGTGCGCATACCGCTATCGGTACGGGCAGATGCTTCCATGTAAGCTTCGATTTGAAGAACATGCGTATTGAAGGCGCTAGTATCAAAGCCACGACACATGGGCGTATGCCTTTGAAGATTCGTGTCACAACCTCCGTTTCCCTCATGTCCATAAAGAGTGTGCTGGCCAACCCGATTATTATCAGTGAAGGCAGTACCGCGCCCATGAATGCGGCGAACGCACCGCTCTTGCCGCTTATCTTGTAGCCTACATACAAAGCAGTGTTGATTGCAAAGACTCCGGGCAGAGACTGGACTATGGTTATCATGTCCCAAAACTCGTCCTCCTTGAGCCATTTCTTAGACTTGGTAACTTCTCTTTCGACAAGTGCCAGCATAGCATATCCGCCGCCCAAAGTGAAGCCTCCGATCTTGAAGAATTTTTTGAACAGTTCTATGCAGATTCTTAGCTTTGACATAGTTTTGTCTCTTATAGGAAACCTAATTCAAGTTTTGCTTCATCTGTCATCATGTCCTGGGTCCACTCCGGCTCGAACACGATCTCCACGTCGCAAGACTCCACACCGTCTATGCCTTCAACCTTCTGCTTTACATCTTCAACGATGAAGTCTCCGGCAGGGCATGAAGGAGCGGTAAGGGTCATCTTTATGCTTACATGCTTGTCGTTGACTTCGATGCCATAGACAAGTCCCAGCTCATATATGTCAATAGGGATTTCCGGGTCATAAACAGTCTTTAGTACACTTACAACCTTTTCCTCAATCTCTAGAAATTCGTTTTCCATTATATCGTATTGTTATGATTCGCTTTCGAAAAATAGTTTGTAGTAGAACATTCCCTTCTCCCTGTCAAAGCCTCTCTCTACCAGCTCTCTGTTTCCATGTACGTAAAGATGGAAGTTCTTGTCAAGTTTTATCACGCTCTTGAATCCAGACTGGCTTTTCTTCACCACATCCGGATTTATTGCGAACTCAGGTTCAAGGATGCAGTCATGGGTCTCCTCGAACCTTGCCTTGTGCTCGTTGAATGCTTCGCACAGATCCTCGTTGTTGCCAAGTACGTCCTCTTTGAATCTGTCCTCATTGAACATCTTGTTCTCTTTGAAGTATGCTATCTGACGGTTCAGCATGTCGCTCTGGTCGGGCTTCTCGATGTCCGGATTCTCCTCGCTCGGATGGAACACGTCCTGCACAAAGCTCTTGCACAGGTTAAGATACTCCTTGGTCTGGAAGTTGTTGTCGTTGCGGACTTCCAGGCCTAGGAAATTGTTCTTCCAGAAGTTCTGCTCACTCCTTCCGGAAGTCTTGTCGAGAAGCGCTACCACATATCCGTTCTCTGATTCTATGTCAAAGATTACGCATCCCTTGTCAAGCTTCTTCAGGTCGAAGCCTTCGTCATATCCGACATTGATGTCCTCGTTTTCGCTGTACACTTTTAGGAACGTGTCCTTGTGCTCGCTCTTGAATATTCCGAGTGCTCTAACATCCGCGTCAAAGATCTTCACGTCCTTGAACAGTGTTACATATAGTTCTCCGCTCTTGATGCTCGGATGTGTGCTGTTGTTGTACAGGTGGTCTGCTATCAGCCTTGAGTTTTCGTAGAAGAGGTTTGTGTCCTCGAAAATGCTCTTTGTGAATTCATAGACACGGTTGTCCGATAGTGAAGCGGTACCAACAAAGTTGTATAGGCATGGCTGACCGAACGAAGCAAAGAAATACTGCTTCAGCAGGTCCGGCATTTCGCTGTCATTGCCAAATCTCACTACGTTCTTCGAGTAGCTGTTGTCCTCACCCTCGTTCCAGTTTCCTATGTGGTGAATCACAAGGTTTTCAAGACTTGCGTTAATAATATCGAATAGCATATCCTTATGGTTTGTAGATACAATTTTCTTAAATTCCGACAAAGATAGTTATTATAGGTGGTGTGGCAAAATTATTTTATGTAAAGAAATCAACAATCGCAATCAAATCACCCCATAGCTCCTTTTGTCCTTTGTGTAAGTTACCTCGGTCATGATTTGCGGATGAAACTAATGTTGTTTTTTGTCTCCATTGCTCGTTGGTGATAGTTTTCCATTTTGTTTGTTTCATGAGTGATTCCTGGCGGGTTGAACAAACATTTGTCAGTTCTGACTTCCTATTGCTTTGACGGTCGATTTCAATATTCATCTTTATTCTTGTTTTTGTTCCAGTCATAATTCAAAATGTATTTTCTCCCTGCAACTACCATGAATTAGGAATTTCGACCAAGGTTCTCTTTTTTTAGATGAAAGTGTAAAAGATGAGCAAAGTTTTCGTCTGGGATTTTATGTTGTCTGGCATAATATACCGATATTTTTGTCGAAAAAAATTCAAAAATTGTTTAGGTAGTTATAAAAAGATTTTTTATTTTTGCACTCGTGTATAGGTATATTATGCCTTGATTGCACGTACTTTTAATATGAATTTGAATATAATATTTAGATAAAACGATTTGATTATCTGATATTTGTGTGGACTATTTCGGGGGACTAATATTGGGTATTTTATCGCTTTAGGACTAAATGTAAATAGGGAAAAATGAATATAAAAAATAAACTAATTGTTATCATGAACGAATTTTTACGAAAATTCTTGGATTGGATAACTATGCTTTTGCGTTGGCTTTACGCTGCGCCTGGGGCAGTCGTCCAATGGTTGCGTGATACCCGCACGGAGGTCTCCGTCGGCTTTAGTCTGCAACATGAGAGTAGGGAGGTGAAATCCTCCGTGTTGGTGAAGGGCTGGAGGCTCTTAACCGAGAGTGTCACATCTGTTCTGCGGAGGCTGAAATATGCTGCTGTGGGACTCTTTGTGCTTTTAGGCACTGGTGGTGCTATGGCACAGGACAGAGAAAACCTTGACTTCCACGATGGATTGAATGGTTGGACAGTTTACACAGGTGCCGTACATTTCTTGTATCCAGACGGAGAGGTTGCGAATTGTTCTGACGCCAACGGTTGTGACTACATATATGGAAATAATCAGAAACCAGGAGGAAAACTTTCCTTCGAATGGACAGTTCCTAGTGGTTGGAGAGATTCCAAAGGTTTCTTTACTAAGAAAAAATTTAGTGGCAGTGAGACTTATTATGATTTAGCTAATCACGTAACTGGACATAATCCTAGTGTTACATATAAATATAGTTCTGACTGTTACCGAGTGATGTTGTATAACTATCCTACAGGCGCAATTGGTCAGACACAGTTGGCTGCAGGAGGTTATGAATCGTATTATGATACATATATTGATTGGGATAATATCAAAAAATGGTATCATAATCCATCAGGAGGTTTGACTACAGCTTATCCAAAGTGCTATCCACTGAAGGCTAGCGATGCTCGATCTTGTCGTCTTGGTGCTGCTGGACATCATAACTCTTGGAATACAGAGTTCCAATATAGTGGAAGTGATTATGACAAAGCTAACTATGCTTGTGCTGAACGTTTGGTTTATGAGTTCACTAAAAAGCCTGGTCAAAGCCGAATTTTGATACACTATTTGGGTGTGGCTATTGCCCCTGGTGGTTCTCATTATTGTTCAGGTCGTAATTCGGTGTCGGTTACTGCCGCATATACCACATCTGACAAATCTATTGATGATTTTGATGAATGTGAGAATGTAACCGCAAATCATGTAAGTACATGGGAGAAAGTCGGTAGTGGTTGCGGTGCTGGAATGCAGTTATCTTCTTTTGATATGAAGTGTGCTTTTGGTAATACTTCTTGTAGCCATAAGCATTCAGTTAAGAATACATGTACTGCAACAGGTGCCATGGATAATGGTAAAAACTCTACCGTTATGTCAACTGCAGACAATGCATCGCGAGAGTCAGCTAAGAAAGGTTGGAAAACTTTGGATTATGATATTGCTGATTTGCCAGAAGGTACACGTATTGCTATTTGCGTTACATCGAATGACTGTAACTACTCAAGCAGTCCAAACAGACCTGGTGGACATGGAGCATACATATATTTTACAGGTGAGATTTTGGAGCAGGGATTGACTCTTTCTTACTGTAATGACAAGATGGTTGCCGAGGCACCTAAGGGTTATGCTAAGTATGAGTGGTGCAAGAGAGGTTTAGCTAACCCTATATGTGTAACTACTGTTTCTGCAGATGGTGAAAATGCTTGTTTCCTTCCTGCCCAGTATCAGGCTTCTTCGTATTGGGGTGAGTCTGGTGAATTAGTTGTCAAGGCTTATACTGATGAAAATTCTGATTGTGGATCGGATATTTCCAAAATATACAGTCAGAACAGAATTGTTATGTCTTTCGATTCAACTAAGTATGCATGTTGGGGACAAGCTCTGAATCTTGCTGCTAAGGTTGACGCTTCCAATAGCCATTTGGATGCGAATGATCCTATTGTTTACACCTATTGTAAGGTGAACAATAAGTCGGCTGAACGTTCAATTTCAAATTCTACAGGAACTTCTAATTTCTCAATTACTCCATACGGTGATGCTAATGGCAACAAGTATGAAGTTTCTGTTTGGGCTGAGACTCAGGGTGGTTGTTCTTCAACTCCTGTGACAAAGACTTATTATGCAATGCCGGAACCTGACATCAAGTTTACAGCAGACCCTGTCTGTATGTTTACTGAGGTCAAAGGTAATGTAGAGATAAGCAATTATACAGATATCGTTCTTCACAAGGATAATACAGGTGCTGTCATTGACAACAACAGAGTTGATTACGAGTTGTCAATTATTCCGACTGGTTTTTCTGTCAATCCTTCTATAGCTTCCAGTGAATTAACTGCTGGTAGTGGTAAGAAGAATAATATAAATTTTGGCATCTCGTATGCTGAAACTTCTTCTAACATCCCTGTTACTATAACTAGTATCAATAGTCATGGCTGTGTTGTCAACAAGAACTTCAGTTATGATTTCAAGCCAACACCTTCTATCAAGCTTCTAAATCAGTTGAAACTTTGGGACAAGGGTGGTAAGAGAGTAGAGCAGACTCTTTGTTCATCTGATATAGTTGGATCAAGTTTCTATTCTACAAATCCTGGTTATTTTGTAATCGAGAGAAAGAAGCGTACTAATGCTGCTATTGATGTTACAACAGGAGTGATACCTGCAGTAACGCCTGTAACAGTTGCCGGTGAAACTAGATATTTCCCATCTGTCCCTGCTGAGTGGTTATATGATGAAGGACTAAAGATGATAGGTGATAATGATTATTATTACGAGATTCGTCTTTACAATGAGGATCCTACAGGTAAGAGTAACTTGTGTTACGACTATTACTATGTTTATTTGGATGTTCATGGTAATGTCTTGAATGCAACAGTAGGTGATCCTGTTTGTCCGGGTGAGAAAACATGGGTAGAATTGAAAGGTTTGTTTGTAAATACAGCAGGTTCTGTAGAAAAACCAAACTTTGTAATTGTTACCCCTTCTCAGGCTGGTTCATCTGAAGATATCCAGAATGATGTTACTTACAACAGTGCATCAGACAGATATATATTACCTTCTATAGCTGCTCCTTCTTATTATAAGGTTGTTGCTGAAAAGAATACTTACGGATGTAGAGAGGAGTTACCTTTAAGTAGATTGGAGTCACTTCCGGTTCCTGTTCTTTCTTACTCTGTAGTATATGAGGGTACATCTACTACTGTTCCTTACGTTTCTGTGCCTAATGCAGATGGTTCGCATACTGTTACGCTAAATCCTTTGTGTGCAGGAAAGACCATTACTGTAAATATCAAGAATGATGGTACTTCTTTGTCAACATTCGAGGTATTTGACAACGGAAAATCAGTCAAGTCAGGAGAAGCTCAGTCTGGAAACTCTTTCAGTTTTAACTATACTATCCCTGAAACAACTTCAGAAGGATCTAGAACTTATGATGTGGAAGTTTCTTCTACTGAGAGTGGAAAAGCGTTGTGCGGATTTACTGACAAGATTATTTTCAGAAGTTTGCCAACAACAACAATTAATTTTGTTGCTACTCCAAATACAGGTTTGACTACTAACTCGGTTGGTTTCCCTGAAAGTGAGATTTCATTGAACAAGTACTGCTCTGGTCAGGAGTATTATATTTATGCTCAAGCAAAATATAATGTAAAGAACCCTGTAACTTTGGTTGATGAGCCTGTTCTTATCGGAGCCGGTAACATTTCAATGACAATCAATGGTGTTTCCAATGATGCTCATTCAACTGATCACAAGCAGGTTTACGACAAGGCCAACAATTGGGATTCGAATGAAAGTCAATACTATGTTAAGTATAATTTCAAGGTTACACCTTCTTCTTCAGATAACTACTGTCCGGCTAGCCGTGATGAGAAAGTTTACATCTTGGATAAACCTAAGGCTACCTTCGCTAAACCTCTTTATGAGGCTTGTACAGGAAAAGATGTAGATGTAGTGCTTAACACTACAAGTACATTGCGTAATCTTGACTTCTCAATTGTCAAGGTCGATGGTAGTAATGTGGAATCAAAGGTTAATGATGTAAATACAGACATTGTTCCTTCGGCTTCTTCAATTACGCAGAATGTTCCTTTGCCTGATTTGTCAAATTCTAGCTATACATACTATGTAAAGGCAGAATTCGCTAACAATGGAGGATGTACAAATTCTGCACTTGCTCAATTAAGTGAGTTTGATGTTCCTTCTTATAATATTGTAGCTAAATTTGCTGAGGGTGTTTATAAGGATCAAGAGATCCCTACTTATGTTTCAGGACCATCTTCTTATTATATAGTATGTCCAGGAACAAAGTATTACATTGATATCGAGAACAATTCAGCAGCTGGTGTTACGTTGTCTAATATCGAGATAACTGACGGTACAGTAAATACCACTGCAAATGACATTGCTTCTGGAGGTCATTTGAAGAGTTCTGTCTTTACTGCAGGTTCAAACGAGAACGATCAAATAAATCTTGAGGTTTCTGCCAAGTCTAACAAGGGATGTGAGGCTGAAACTAAGACAATCGTTATTCGAAGTGCAGCAAAGCCAATGATTACTCTGGCTGTAGAGCCTGATCCTCAGTGTAAGACTGGAGTTACACCTACAGTTGATGTAGCTGTTGCCGTAACTCAGGACAATAAGTCGTATGCTGCTACTTACAGTACTTTGAATGGATTGGTAAGCTTTGCTCCTAAGATTGAGTTGAACTCTCTTGCAAAGTCACTTCCTACTCCTACTTCTAATAATATTTATACTTTCTCAGGAGAGAGTATGAATGTTGGTTCAAATCAGAGTATTACAGAGGAGAACAAATTCACAGCCAAGTATATTGATGACTTGGGTTGTGAGAGTGAGGTTGTCCTTGCTACTGCTACTGCTGTCGGTACTCCTAATCATACTGTCTCTGTAGATAAGAATGTTGTTTGTGAGGGTGAGTCCAACACAATCAATGTTACAGCTTTCGGAGACTATGACTTTAAGCTTTACCGTGTTCTTGATGCTTCGGAGACTTCTACTTCTGCTATTGATTACAATGGAGAGAAGCTTGTAGTGTTTAACGGAGCTGCAAAGAATGAGACAGCTTACTCTACAACAACAAGACAGGCTTCATGTGAATTCTCTGATATAGCTTTTGCTTCAACCGGTAAGAAGAAGTTCTATGTTATGGCTTCTACTAAGGGGTCGTTGAAGTGTGATGTTTATAAGGAGGTTTCTTACGATGTAATTCCTGCTCCTACTGTTGATATTATTGTTTATCGTGAGGACGGAACTACTGTTCTAAATTCAGGTGAGTCTGTTTGTCCAGGCGAGAATTTGAAACTATTTGTAAGTAATGAAACTGACTACTCGGATGGTACAGGTTTCATTACTTCATATACTATTGACGGAAACAAGTCAACTACTTCTACTGGAAAAGCGAAGAGTTTGAATGGTGTTACTATTACTGCACCTAATGCTGCTGGAAGTGTTACTGTTCCTGTTATTGCAACACGCGAGAACACATCTTGTTCTACTAGTGCATCGTTCATGTTCCGCGTTGCTACAGTGCCTACTCTTGAGATTAAGTCAACAGCTTACTCAGAGAAGGAAGGAAAGACAATCATTTGTAAGGATGATGACTCGAAAAGCAGTTCTGCTCGTTGGGATGCAACTGAGAGAGGTGCGACTTTGAGCGTTCCTTTCGTTACTGGCTATACTTATACTTGGAGTAAGAATGGTGATGCTAATGCCGTACTTGAGCCTTCTGTAACAAATCCTAATGAGGCAAAGGTATATTCTTCTACAGGTACTTGGTATAATGAGTATGAGAACATCGTTACTTTGACTGTAAAGACTAATAACGGATGTACTGTATCTCTTGACCATAATGTTGTGACTCGAGAAATTGTCAAGTTCAATTTCGAGGCTGTACCAAACGAGGGTTGTGTCGGTGACAACATGATAAAGAGAATTACTTTGGTATCACCTCGTACTGACAGCAAGTATTCTGCTGATAATAATGTTAATACTGCTTCTGTACGTCCTCATGTAATCGGTGACAATACAATGATTGCTGAGGCAAGTTGGGAATCTTATTCTGCGAGAATATACGAGACTTATACTTCAGGTAAGGTTTGTAGGCATGCAAATTCAAATGTCCCAGTTTACGTATATCCTGCTCCTTCTTTGGAAGTTTCAATGCTTGATGGTGAAGGACGTCCTGTTGATGCTGTTTGTCCAAACAATGAGTATTATCTAAATGTCAAGGTTGCTGATAGTGACTTCACAACTAAGAAGTCAGGATTCAAAATAACTTTGAAAGAAACTCAGTTCTTTGATATTACTGTCGGAGGTGAGACAAAGCAGACTCAAGGTAAGAAAGCTGTAAAGTTCGGTCCATTCAAGTCCGCATCAGCTGTCAACCACGAGGTATCAGGTGCATTGATCCTTAATGGTGGTGCTAATAAGGGTTGTTCTTCAACTGTATATAAGGTTGCAAATGTTTACCAGATTCCTACAGTAAGACTGCAGGTGGCAGAGAACGCTACTGCTGATGGATACGGTAAGGGTGCATACTTGTGTATTGGTGATGGCCCTGAGGGTGAGACAAACGGTACTGCAGTAATCAAGACTAACTATACTTTCGATACGCAGATCAACGCTGCAAACAATATCAAGAGTATTAGTTTCAATAACTTTACTCCTGCTTCTGGTGAAGCTGCAGCTTTGGATAATTTCACAGTAAGTGCTCAGGGTAGAGAGCAGAAGATTTCTGCTACTGTTGTCGATAATAACGGATGTCAGTCTGAGTTGTCAAACGAGGTTTCTATTCTGCCTTGTTTGCGTCCTGTTCCACACTTGGCCGATTTGAAGGCTTCTTGTGGAGATGCTGATACTGAAATTCGTCTTTCTGATGGTAATTCAGATAGACAGACCGCTGTGGATATGATGAACAATGCCGCTGTTACTTATACATTGTCTTATGAGAACATTTATGGTTCAAAGACAAGCGTTGTTCGTTCCGGTGAGGATGCGAAGCAGGGTGATACATATAATCCATACTTCTTGTTGAAGTTGGCAAATGTTAAGGATCTTCCTGCTGGAACTCCAGAGTTTACAGCTGATGCTGTTAACAGATGTGCTTCAGAGAATGGTTTCTTCATTCCTGCAAAGGGATGTCGTGCAAAGGAAGTGGCAACTTACGAGTTCACTTCTTCTGTTGCTCCTGATATCGAGATCTCATTTGTTGACTATGATGGAAATTCTATTGCTACTGTGTGTCCTAACACATTCTTCAGAGTTAAGTTGACTGATAAGAATGCTGAAGCTGGAAATGTTTACAAAAGTAATGAGGAGAAAGATGTAACATGCAAAGTGTCTTGGAATATTTCGGGTGTTGGATATGATGCAACACTAGGAATCAATTCTATTGGTGGTCAGGTTACTAATTCATTTGATGTTCCAAATGGTGCGCCTTACAGCTCATCAGCTAGTCAGATTGAGTTTAGTGTTGTAGCTGAGAATGCTTTGGGATGTAACAAGTTCTTTAGCAAGAAGCTTACTATTACACCTACTCCTGTACTTGCAATTACTGGTGAAGGAACAAGATACGATGAGGCAACTAAGACAGTTTATATCTGTAATGGAGTTGATGCTAAGTTGAAGGTTACTTCTTACTCTAATAATACGAAGTACACTTGGTACGATGCATCTAACACTCCTTTGATTACAGGTGCTGGTGGTAATGTTGAAGGAACTATTTCCGAATCAACTAATCCAAATACTACTACTCTTCAGTCAGAGTTCATGGGTGCTCCAATTGGTACATATACTGTTGATGCGGTTGACATTAACGGATGTACTTCTGATCCAATAGGTATTTCTGTTGAGAATATTCTGATGCCTTCATTCGTAGCGGTTACAGATCCTGCTATGGTATGTGGAGACGAGCCTTCTAATGTTAAGATTGAAAGTGTTGGAGGAAGCTATGATCCTGCTGATCTAGGTAAATATAATTATTTCTTGATTAGTAAGTTCGAAGCTCCTAGTGAAGGTGAAATTGTTTCTGATGGAATAAAGAACATCAAGGATAATATCAAGTTCCGTACTAATTCTGAAGGAGAGTACTACAAGCCAATTCCTAACTATGAGGCTGGTCAGCCATACGGAGTTGAGTTGAGAGACAATTACGGTTGTGTAAGCTATGCTAGTATCTCTGTAACTCCAGTTGACGGACCACTTATCGAGTGGGCTTTGTACAATGCTTCTACTGGTAAGTATGTGGCAGCTCATATTTATAAGAAGAAGGCCGATTTGGTTACAGTAGAGGAGGATGCTTCTCATAATCCTGTATTGATAGATAATCCAACTCCTAATGACTTGATGAAATATGGTCTCCCTACAGGAAGCAAGGCTAATTTCTTCTATGATGATAAGGATAAGGATCAGGATTTCCCTCAGTGGGGTTGGTTCTGTCCTGGTAACGTTTACTATATCTATGCTCGTAATGCAAGGGGTGGTGTGTACAATAATGGTGTGTTGTTGCCAAATTCTTCACCTCGTGATACATTCTTCTGTTCAGTTGGTGGTGTAACAAAGGTAAGTGGTATCACTTATTCTTCAAAGTTGACTGAAGGAAATGGTCTTTATGACTATACAAAGGGAACTGGAACAAGATGGTGTCGTTTGGATCATGGAATGGGACCTTCTAAGAGTACTCATTTCCCTGCTCCTAAGGGTGCTATTACCATCTCTGTCATAGATACTTCTTACTTCCCTGATCCATCTTCTCCTACTGGATTTAGAAAGTGTATTTCTTCTGAACCTATCGTAATTGACAGGTTAAGAACTGCACCTACAGTCAAAGTAAGTAATTTGAATTACATTTGTGAGGGTGATTATGTTGAGATTTCCTTTGTTGGTAAAGCTCCTGAAGGAACTCGTCTTGTTCCTATTGCCGGTGATGCTTGGGATAATGGTAATGTTCATTATCCAGTTGAGTACGAAGCTATAGGAAATGAGGTTTATTCAGCTGCGGAACTTGCAACTAAGTATGACCAATCTCATAACAATGATTCCTACAGATTTACAGTTCATCAGAAGACTGCATCTGGAGAGATTGATAAATCTGAGAAGGGTACTAGGTTCTACTTGACAACAAATACTTACTTTACAGGTTATGTAAAAGACGAGTATGGTTGTGCTGTTTCTGCTAATGGTGGATGGATTTATCCTTATGACAAACCTGAGTTTAAGTCTGGACACGAAAAGGCATGTGAAGAATCTGAAATCAGGATTACAGTTCAGGATGGTAGTACAGCTTGTAACAAGTGGTCCGGCTACCATTGGGACGAGTATTTGTGGGATGGTACAAACAGAATTGATAAGAACGGAAACATCGTTAATGAACACGGTAAGGTTGTAGATGCGTCAGGCAATATTCTATATAAGTCGAAACTTGACGGCACTGCCATTACTGATGTTGCTAACGCTGAGTTGGATGCAAATGGAGACCCTGTTGAGTTCCCTAAAAATCCATTAAAGGAAGGTTACCAGTCTGGTTCATTTACTGGTGACATCAATGGTGTAGCTCATACGTTCAAATATTTCAATTCATCTAAGTTCCCTCATGATCAAACTCGTATCTATGATGTTTATTCATGGATCTCAAAGAAAAACAATGTTGACGGATCTACAGTAACATGTTACTCAGATACACTTCAGGAACTTGTTCATCCAGATGAATTGCCTGATATTGAGTGCTATTTTGCAAAGAAGTCGGATCCGTCTACAAAGGTTACCGGTTTCTGTATGAACGAGGAGGTTGTCCTTGTAACTAAGCTTAAGAACGCTTCATTCTTTGCTTCTGATGCAGATATGAAGGAGCATACAGTTGTATTCTCAGCTAATGACAAGAACAAACATTTGAATTTCGAAAAGTCTATTGACGCTACTGCTACTACTGCTGAAAATATTGATTATGCTCAATATACTTTTGTAGCTCCTGATTCTGCTGGTCAGTACATTGTTAGTGTACGTGATTTCGTAACAAACACTAACTTGAGTTGTCCACGTGAAATAGCTGTTCAGTTTACAGTATATGGCAAGCCAACTGTAGATATTGATGCTGTTGATGGTAATAAAGATCCTGATCAGCCTAATGTAGTTTATCTATGTGATGGTGATAAGGTAAATCTTCGTGCTAATACTGCAAAGACAGATGTAGAGTTCCACTGGTATGATGGAAATAGAGTTGAGGACATAGTTGATGCTCCTGACTATAAGTTGAATATTGTAGAGATTACTTCTCCTACTTCTCGTCTTGCAAAGGTAAAGGATAAGGGTACAGGTTGTTGGTCTGACTTCTCTAATCAGATTGACGTTAAGCTTGCACCAGTTCCTGCGTTCGAGTTCTTGAGCAATCAGGCATTCGTTTGTGAGGACAAGAGTTCCATTACTCTTGAGATCAGTGCAATGAAGGAAGGCAAGTATTCATTCAGTGAGGTTAGTGATCAGCATGTTCAGATCAACAACATTGGTGAATCTGCAAAGTCTATCTCTTACACTAAGAACTTGTCTGATTTTGATGCTAGTGGTGTTTGTCCGGTTTATGTTGCTGTAATGAACACTGATGTAAATAGCATTAGCTACGGATGTAAGTCTTACGGTAAGTATGACTATGCTAAGGCTACTAGTCCTGTTCTTGATGTTAAGCAGTTTGTCTATAAGGACAACAAATATGTCGAGAAGGTACCTTGTGAGGGAGAGCAGTTCTATTTCGGAGTTCATGACGATGAAACAAATTACAATACTGGTACTGTAAGATTGTCTCGTCAGGCTGGTTCTTCTAACGGATATTTGGATGTATCTCTTGCTCCTCAGAATAAGACATACAAGTTGACTACTTCTGATGGAACAACTGTTAACTCTACAATTTCTTCTACTACTAGAAATATTGCTACTGTAGAAGGAAAGACATATTACATTACTAGTGAGTCTTACCAGGCTGTAAATTCAGGCTATAATGTAAATGTTGACGGAGAGGCTGTTTATTCTGACGCGACATGCGAGAGCTCTACTACTTGGTTGTCGTCAACTAAGCGTCGTCCTACTCCTTCACTGGGAGTTGATAGAGCGGCTTACATTTGTGGTAAGAATAACGGAGCAATTATTGGCGATAACCAGTCAGAGGTTAAATTGCTAGCAAATGCAACTGTTGATGCTTCTAATGGCAACTATGCTAAGAAGTACATCTTCACTAACAAATACACTAATGTATCTGAAACAAAGACATTGGCGGATGCTACAGAGGCAGCAATTGGTGCTGATTTGGTTGTCACAAACATTTTGTCCGATGTTACTTATACAGTAAAGGTCGAGGATGCAAATGGATGTCTTAGTGAGGAAAGTGATCCTATCACTATCAAGTATGTTGCTTTGCCTACGTTTATTGCTACAGGAAACGAATTGTGTGAGGGTAAGAGCGAGGTTAAGTTGACAGTTGCTCCTACATCCGGTACTATTGATGATTTCAACTATGCGATGGGTGCATACGCAGGTGCTAGTGTTGATAAGTCAAATATTTCTAAGGGTGTATGGCCAACAAATGAAACTAACAAGGATGAACTTACTTGGGTAAATTCTTCTTTCCTAACTGCTGATCAGATTGGATCTGCGGCTGCTCTTTCTTACCAGTTCGCTGGTTTGGTAGCGGCTAAGAACGATAAGATTGCTGCTTGTGCTCAACTTAAGACTCCTTCTATCGGTCAGTTCGAAGGCTGTAAGGGAGAAATTAAGTGTGTTGATGTAAATGTAAACAATAAGCCAGAGATTAAGGCTGTTGTTAAGCAGAATAACAAAGATGTTACAAATTCAGCTGTATGTCCTAATTCCGATTACCTAATCGAAATTTCTAACGTAGCTGACTTTGGAACTTGTTCTCAGGAGACAATCTATTTGTTGAATCTTGACGGAACTGTAAAGGCAAGCCAAATTGTTAATTCAGGAGTGCCTGCTCAGTTTGTTCTAACTTCAAATACTTCTGCTGAGCAGTTCAGAACTAAGATTGTCACTTCTTGCGGATGTGAAATCGAGGGTTCAGTTATAGTTAATGTCTTTACAAATCCGACTGCAAGCTTGATATATGACAACAAGTTGATTGACGCTAATTTCGGTGATATCGAAATATGTAGCGGCAAGCAGGCTGAGTTGGGTGTTTCTGCTATCGCTAGTCAGGTTTACAATGCTGCAAATAAGATTACCAAGATCTATTGGTACAACGGTGGTGTTCAGGATTCTTATAATCAGGATTTGACAGATCTTTCTGATATTAAGAGACCAAATCTTACTGATGGCGAGTATTACGTAATTGCTGAGGATGAAAACGGATGTAAGTCTGCTCCTTCAGAGAAGGCTGTAATCAAGATTCTTCCTGAGCCTACAGTTGACTTCACTGTAGCTGACAATTTCTGTTCAGGTAGCGATGTCGAGGTAGAGATTGTTTCTCCTCAGACTGACTACACTTACAAGTTGTCATACGATTCAAACAATGATGGTACTGATGACGTGACTCTTGCATTTGTGGATGGCAAATCTACAATCAAGAAGTTCAAGAAAGATGGTAAAACTACATTGAACGTAACTGCTACTGACAAGAAGATGTGTTCTTCTCCTGTTGCGTCTTATGATATCCATGTATATGAGAAGCCTGACATGACTGTCAAGTTCTTTAGAAACAGCGTGGAGATTCTAAGAAATTCTGCAGTATGTAATGGTGAGGAGTTGACATATTCTATTACTAAGAATAAGGGTGGTAACGTTAACGTTGCTCTTGGTTCTACTCCAGGTGGTGATGTAGAGATTCATGAAGCTGGTATGAGCGGAAATATCGTAATGGGAAGCTCAAATCAGACATTCAACTTTAAGTTCACTACTGATGAAGTTGCAATGTGTGAGTCAACATTCGATTTCCCTGTAAGAATTGCTGAGGCTCCATCATTCCAGTTGACTTCAAATGCAATGAAGGATCCTAACGGTTATTCAGTTCTTTGTACAAATGCAACAGAAAACATCAAGATTTCTGCTCCTGTAGGAATTGATGTTGTTGACTGGGGTAATTTGAAACCAACAGAAGTGAACCCTCAGACAGAGACTGAAACTGGACGTCAGTTCATTGAGGTTAAGCCTGCTGCAGGTCACTACATTGTTAAGGGTAAGAATACTTCAGGATGTGTTGGTACTGCTGAGTTTGATGTAGTCAATGCTGCAGTCCCTGCAGTTTCTGAGGTAAGAATGTATGATTATTCAGACAATACCAAGGAAATCATTGGTGGTGTAGTTTGTGACGGTACTCAGGTAACTATTACTGCTAACGCTAATATCGGTACTCCTTCTGTAAGTGATGATGAAATTCGTTCTTACGAGTGGACTGGTACTTCTGCTAACCAGCCAAGCTTCAATACTCAGTTGGTTAACGACAATGTTGAGAAGTCAGTTGGTGGATATGATTCCAAGGTTTATAACTTCGGTGTTTCAGTTACTTCTAAGTATGGATGTAAGTCTGCAAGCTTCCCATACAATGTAACTGTAGATAAGATGCCAGACATTAAGTTCTCTGGTGCTGTTGGAAATGAGTATTCTGCTTGTTTCGGAACTCCAATCGTTGTTGAACCTAATGTCGGTACTGTAGGATTCGTATTTGACTTTACTAATCCTTCTGGTTCTGAGGTTTATGAGAGTGGTGTTACTAAGATCACTAGAAACTTGTCTCAGGCTGGTGCTTCTGAGGTGGTTCGTGTAGTTGCCAAGGGTAATGTATGTACAAAGGTAGGTACTGTTAACTTGAAGGTTAAGGCACTTCCAACTATTACATTGACTGACCCTGCAACTGGTGATGTTGGTCTTGTAACATGTGCTCCTACTACTTCTGAGAGAGGTTCAGGAAATGATAAGTTCAAGTTTGAGGCAAGAGTCGATGGTCATAAGGCCGTAGAGTCTATCATTGATCCTAACGATGCCACAAATACTATCAACTTCCCAGAAACTGTTAATCAGTCCTCTGCAACAATTAACAGAGGAGATGCTTCACAGGATTATTCAATAATTACTGCTTCTAAGCCAGATGTAACTACTACTTACAGATATACTGCAAGTAATGGTGAGTGTTCTGCTTCTAAGGAGTTTACTGTAACTATCCAGCCAAAACCAGAGATGAGCACTCCAATGCTTTATCGTAAGGCCGAGGATGGTAGTCTTCAGCTTGTAACTGACAAGACATTCTGTGAGGGTGATGAGGTTACTGCGGTAGTTTCTGCACAGGTAGATGGCGGAAACGGTACAGTAAAGAACATTTCGTTCGGTTCTGCTTCTACGGATCCAAATGCTCATGTTCAGTATCCTTCTGCAAGTGTTGCGAATGACCAGGCTAACTTCTCATTCGTTGCTACTCCTAGAACAGGAACTCAGGAGAATGTGATTTCGTTCTCTTCATCTTCTGTAGATGGAAATTGCGAGAGTGATCGTCAGGATATTACAATTGTAGTAAATCCTAAGGAGCCGCTTACAATCGAGGGTGGAAATGGCCATATAGTTTACCACTGTGGTGGCGCTGAGTACGAGTTGTCTGCTACAGAAGGATTCAATGATTACGTATGGTATGATTCTGACCATTCTACAATCTTGCCTTCTGACGGATACAAGTGTAAAGTTGTTCCTCCTGTAACAGGAATGAAGAAGATCTTCTGTGTTGCATCAGAGGGATCAACTGGTTGTAAGACTGAGGCTTCTGTAGATATTGCTGCTATTACAGTTCCTACAGTTCGTCTATCAATAGAGAACTCTCTAACTAACAAGTCTGTATCTGGTTATGGCGAGAGTGTTGAGTTGGTAGCTTGTGCTCAGGTTGATGGAAATGGAAACACTGTTTCTGTAGAAAACCAGAAAATTACTCTAACAGCTACAGCAACTTCAAACACTGTAGATATCAAGGGTTACAAGTGGGGTGATGAGACAATGGGATCAAGTAATTCTCTTGTGTTCGAAAATCCTGCTATCGGTGATCAGACAAAGACGGTGACTGTTATCTACACATTCAATGGAAGTGAAGAGTGTAAGGCAGAGAAGAAGTTCAAGATTTATGGTTCTCCTATGCCAACAGTTCCTACTTTCTCAGCACAGTTATCTGATGGTACAGGTGGTTGGAGCAATGTTTCTTCTATTTGTGAAAATACTCCTATCAGATTGTCTGCTAATTCTGATGTGAATGGTGGAACAAGAGGTGAGGATGTTTCATACTCATGGGATCCAACAGGTTCTCAGCAGGAGTATATAAATGTCAATGCACACGATGGAGATGAGTACACAGTTACTGTAACAACTAACAACGGCTGTTCGGTTTCTAATACTTACTTAATCGAGACTGCAACTTCAAAGTTCACAGTTAATAATCTTGACATTTGTGCCGGTTCAGAGGCTGAGATTACGCCAATGAAGGCTGCTGGTGACGTAATTACATTTGACTATTATGTAGGAAACGATCACAAGCACACTGGTGAATCTTACAAAGACATATTTGGAGCAACAACAAGAGTTAAGGTAGTTGGTACAAACGCTATCGGAGGTTGTGAGTCTGTCAAGTATGTTACCGTAAACACTTATGGAGTTCCTACAGTAGGAGTTTCTGATAATGTTGAGGGTTGTGAGGGTGCTCCTGTTAATCTTAATGCAGTTAAGCAGGAAGGTGTAACTTATATATGGCAGGGTGCATTTACAGGTGATTCTTATGAGGTTCCTGCTTCTTTGGATGTAGTTGATGTTCAGGCCAAGAAGAGCTACACTGTAGGTGGTGTTACTGATGCTGTAGTTTGTTTCAGTCCAATCAAGACTGTTGCTATCAACCGTACTTCAACTCCTACTGTAAACATTATAGCTTCTACTGATAATGTTTGTGAGGGTGAGGAAACTAGATTCACTGCTACCGGTGGAAATGCTACCAGCTTCAACTGGAGATATGGATATTTGAATACTATCGACGATACTACTTCTTATACCAATATCAAGACAACAACAACAGATGCCAATAATCCTGATTTGATTATTCCTAAGTCAGAGTTTGTAGGCGTAGGTCAGTTGTATGTTAAGGCTGTAGCAAAGGGTACTAAGTGTAGTGCTGAAGGATATAGAGTCATATCAGTTTCTAAGAAGCCAGTTATTAAGCTAGCAAGTTATACAAGGGCTTCTATGACTAGTCCTATAACTCCAACTGAGGAGGAAGGTGCATTCGTTGCTAAGACTTGTTCCGATGAGGAGATTAATTTGATCTTCGACGGTGCAAAGACTTATGAAATTGATGGTGTTCCTTACAATGGTACTTGGTCTAACACTACAACAGTAAATGGCCCAATCGACAATAATTTGTTGAAGGTTTCAGGTAAGGATGTTTATGGATGTCCAGCTAAGGATATTTTGGTTAAGGTTGTTACATACCCTCAGCCAACACTTGTGGATGTTCCTACTAACTTGACATTCTGTGAACTTGATAACTCGCCAATCAACATTTCAGCTAAGGCTGTTGATAAGGCTGGTTCTAAGTTTACAATTAGCTACTCAACAGCTTCTAATCCAGATGCTGTTAAGTGTACTGATGTAAACGAGTGTGAGATTGGAGGTTCTACTTCAAATATTATCACACCAAATTCTGCTGATGGTAAGATTATTGTTGCTGCGATTTCTCCTGCAGGATGTACAGTTTCTCAGGACGTAGTTATCGATGTTGTTCCTCAGCCAGTTGCTTTGGTTGATCAGAACATGAAGGTTTGTCCTAACACTGAGTTCGAATTGAAGACAACTCATGAGAATGGCGTTCCTGATGCTGATGTATATGCAAAGGAGTGGTACCGCGTTAACGCTGACAATACTACTTCATTTATAGGAGCAGGTCAGAATGTTAAGCAGTCTATCACAGAAAGGACTCATTATCAGTTGAAGTACAAGAGAAGCACATACCCTATGTGTGAGGCTACTCCAATCGACTTCTATGTTGATGTATTTGGTGATGTTGTACTTTCTGATGCAAGTGTAGATGCTTCTGGAACTCCATTCCAGAGAGAAATCTGTACTTCTAGTGGTCCAACTCCACTTTCTATTGGTGCTTCAGGTATTAACCTTGAGACTATCAAGTGGTATCTTGGTGCAAATAATCAGGGAACTGAAATTGAGCCTGATGCTGCATCAAGAAATACTATCAATGTCGAGCCTAAGACTAAGTCTTGGTACTATGTGGAGGCAAAGACAGTTTCCGGATGTACTGTAGGTCATGAGTTTACTGTTGATGTAGCAGAGGCTCCTCAGGTTGCTCTTTATGTAACTAAGGCAGACGGCAGCTCTATAATAGGAGGTAAGATTTGTAGAGGTGAGAATATTATCGTCAAGACAAATCTTTTGAGTGCAGTTGTTCCTGATAATTACTATTGGTTTGGCGCAGATGCTACTTCACAGGATTTCCACGTTATTGGAAATGTTGACAATAGGGTTGATGTAGTTCTTGAGGCTGAAAAGGGTAGTTGTCGTGCACATGTCAACCAATCTTTCGACATTGTTGAGCGTCCAATTATCTCTCTTGAGTCAGACTACAGCACTTACTGTGAGGGCGAGTCAGTAGAATTCAGATCAACTACTAATGATGTTGATGTTACAATTGACGATTACCGTATCAATTGGTTCGCTTCAGCGCAGGATGCTCAGGACAAGAAGAATGTTCTAAGCACATTCAATACTTTGACTCAGGTTGTCAAGGGTGATGCAACTGGAAACTACGAATTGTACGCTACTGCTTACGATCCTCGTTATGGATGTTATGCTGAGAATCCTGCTAATATCAGTGTTAATGCTGTAAAGGTTGGTGAGCCAGCGTTGACTTATCCAGGTCGAGTTTGTTACGGTGAAGGTACTGAAATTGTTCTTGCTACAATCGATAAGGGCAATGAGTTCAAGAGCAGTACTGAGTACAAGATGTACATCAAGCCTAATACTTCCGGTTCTGTTGAGAGCGAGGTTACTGCAACAACAGGTACTGGATGGGCATATCCTATTGTATCTCTAACTGAGAATACACGTTACGACTACTACTTGTCAAGAGTTGTTGATGGTAAGGAGTGTAAGAGCAAGACTTATTCTGCAACAATCTTGACTGAGGCTAAGCCTTCAATCAACGTATTGGTTGACGGTACTCTATGTGCTGGTAACACAGTCACATTGACAGCTTCTTCTAATGGAGTTCCTGACAATAAGGTTAAGTGGGTTGCTAACGGTTCTAATGTATATGGCTATGATCTTCCTGCTTCAACTAAGGTTGAGGTTAGATCTCTTGACGTAGAAGCAGAGAAGTCATTCGACTATACATTGTATGAGCAGGGTCAGGCTAAGGCTATGACTGACGGTGTATGTAAGAATGCAATTACATACTCAATGACAGTTAATCCAAAGCCTGTTATCGCTATCGAGGCCGATGCGGACAACAGTCGTATGTGTCCAGGTGATGAGATTGCATTCAATATCAAGACTCTAACTGATGGTATCACTAAGGTTGATTGGATTGGTGCAACTCCTAAGGCTTATGACTCAGCAAATGATGCGTTTATAAACGAACATTCAACTGTAGTTATACCTCAGGCAGGTGGAAACTTCACTATTTCCGCTATCGCTACAAATGGTGTATGTTCTTCTGATAAGGCTGACTTCATTGTCGAGTCTGGTGTAACACCAACTATCACATTGAAGACTAAGGCTGATGATGAAAAGAATATCGCTGCTGTAGATATCAATCAGGGTAGCACATTCTTCTTCTGTGAGGAGGATTCTCGTGAATTGATTGCTACTACAGAGCCTTCTAGTTCGATTGTTACTGTAAAGGGTAGCGGCATTCCAGAAACTGGAATGGGAACTAATGACGGTGTATTCTCTGTTTCTAACGAAGGTCTATATGAGGTAATCGCAACTACTGCAGGTCAGTGTTCAAGCTCGATGAACTTCATCGTATCTCATAAGAAGAAGCCAGAGATCATTTCTAAGATCGGTTCTGCAGCATGGCAGACTCTTTCTGATGGTCAGACTCACTATTGTTGGGATGAGAATAATCCAGATGATATCACAATTACTGTAGGTCAGGATCCAAATGCATTCTATGCATTCAAGACTGACGACAATCAGGTAATTGTTGACGATGACTGGAATGCTGAGACAAATCAGTTGAAGTTGTATGGTAAGCCAACTCAGGCTGATCAGATCAGTGTTCCTAACCAGCCAGTTGACTATACAATCTTGGCTAAGAAGGTTTATACTATTGACGGTAGCGATTTGACTTGCTACAACGATGCTTTGGTTCAGATCCCTGTTAAGGTTTCTCCAAGCGTATTGGTTGATGGTAGAGATGTATTCTGTGCTGGTACACAGAATGAGGTTACTTTGACTGCTAAGGTAGGTGACGGAGCTGGTGATGTCTCTTATAAGTGGTCTGGATTCTGGGAGGTTAACAACAAGAATACAGAGGTTGTTAAGTTCAATATGATGCGTACTGGTACACAGACTGCTACAGTTACTGTTACAGATGATAACCAGTGTTCAGGAAAGGCTTCTAAGGAAATCAAGGTTCTTCCTGCTCCAGTTTTGGCTATCAAGGATGCTAAGTCTAACTTCTGTGAGGGTACAACTCAGACATTCTTGGCTGAATGTAAGAACTGTACTGACCAGTATGGAATTACTAAGTATTACTGGATGGATTCAGATGGAAACTTGATCAATGGTGAAGACGGTAAGTCTGATGGTAGTGTTCTTTTGTCTAAGTCTGATGTTTACTCTTATTTGGGTTATATTAGTTTGCCAGATCTAGACGAAGATGGAAATGAGCGTCTATGTTGGTCTTCTACCTACACTCAGGCAGTACAGACTACTCCAAAGCCTCATTTCTCTATTACTGGAGATACAGCTATCTGTCCTAGCGACGGTGCTGTGTTCAGAGCTTCTGGTGATGCCGGTTACTCATTCACATGGACTATGAATGATAACTTGATCAAGAAGGATGAAGACACTAACAGTTCATCTATCAATCAGGTTGTTAATGCTTCTAATACGATGACTCCAATCAAGTTGTTGGTTGAGAACTCGTCAGGATGTCAGTCTGATACAACTTTGAAGGTTGTTAATAAGGGTATTCCTCATCCAGATGTAGTTTATGACCAGCAGGCTTGTGAGAATGGTATTTCATCATTCAAGATCGTAGATGCTGATGCTTATACAAATATTGTATGGCAGTGTGGTAACCAGATTGGTGTTGGTGCTAAGTTTGATTGCAGTGTAGGTACATCTGACGTTGTAGTTACTTTGACTGTTCAGTCAGCAGATCCAGCAAATGCATGTACAAATACAATCAATTATCCAGTCAGAGTTATCCAGCATCAGCAGATTGAGTACGCTGGTAGCAAGGTTGCTTGTGAGGGCGAGCCTGTTGAGTTGGTAGTTAATCGCGCTGATGTTCCAGGTGTTGCTGCAACAGGAGACAACTTCCGTTGGATTACTCCAAGCGGAGATGTCCTTGAAAGTGCAAACCAGAACCACACTACTTACAAACCAACAGTTTCTGGACAGTACAGCGTTATATTCCAGAATGGTGTTTGTGAAGAGAAGTTGAACTTTGATTTGCAGATCAAGAATAAGCCAGTTATTTACTTGTCATACAAGGACACAATCTGTGCTAATTCTTCTGTTGAGATTATTGCTAATGTTCCAAGTGCAACACCTACTAATCCGGTAGAGTACTTCTGGCAGGGTGACTACAATACTACAGGTCAGTTGAATTCATTCACTGATTCACCAGTAATGGATTCTAAGTATCAGTTGCGTGTTGTTGATGTAAACACTTTGTGTTACACTGATACAACTGGTATTATGGTTGCTATTCGTCCTAATCCATCTGTAAGAATAGATTTGGACAAGAGTGAGAATAAGCCATGTGTTAATACAAATGCTTATTTGGTTGCTACTGGTGCTGTTAGATATTCTTGGGATGGAGGAAATGGTAATGGTGAGGTATATCAACCACAGGTATCGGATACACCGTTCGATGTCAATGTAATTGGTTACGATAACTTAGGATGTTCAAATACAGCTAAGGTTACTGTTACTCCTACAACATTGCCAGAATTTGAGATTGATAACAATGGTATTACAATTTGTGAGGGTACATCTACAAACTTGTATGCCAAGTCAACCATTCCTTCTGAGGCTTATGATTTCAATTGGTTTGATCCAATCAAGAATGTTGTAGAGCTTGGTACTCCTTCAATCAATGCTTCGCCAGTTGTTACTACAACTTACGAGGTAACAGCAATCAAGACTACACCTCATGGTACTCAGTGTACTTCTAAGTTGTATCCAATCGTAAATGTCAATGAGATTCCTAAGTTAATTATCCACGGAAGCTCTGAGGTTTGTGATGGTGGTACATACACATTTACTGTTGAGGGTGGTAAGGATGGAAGCTACATTTGGGATAACTTGACAGACAAAAACTCTACTGCATATAGCAAGACATTTACATATACAGGTAGTCCGGCTTATGTTCAGGTTAAGGGCTTTGATGGCAAGTGTGAGTCAGAGCAGGTTAAGAAGGAGATTATTGTTCGTAAGAAACCAGATATCAAGCTTGATTACATCAACCAGGTTTGTGGTAATACTCCAGCTCATATCGAGGCTTCCTCTTCAACTCCTAATGTGACATTCTTGTGGAAGGAGCAGAATATCAACGGTCCAATATTTGAACCAGTTGTTCAGCCTGCCTACCAGTTGTTCCATGTAGTTGCAACCGACAATATCGGATGTACTAATACTGACTCTGCTAGAATCGAGGTTGTTTCGGCTCCTAAGTTGTATTTGAGCGCACAGCGTTCAGGCAAGAATAGAGTGAACATTCCATTTGACTCTGTTTCTAAGAAGTTTATTGTAGATGTTTGTGAAGGCGAGGACTTGAACTTGAAGATGTCCGGAGCTTCTAACTATAAGTTTACTTCTATTCCAGGAGATGTTCTTTCAGAGACTGATGAGTATAACTATCGTCCTCTAGGAAACGAGGGAATTGTAGTTACAGGATACTTGACAGGTTGTAACAAGGAGGCTGATATCCTAATCAACCATAACAATGTTCCAACTCTATTCCTTGTAGGAGATACTACTTCTTGTAAGGGTGATGATGTTGAATTCAAGGCCGCTGCCTCAGTTGCAACAAATGACCTTGTTTACAACTGGACATTGCCAGAGTTCGTTGATCAGTATGGTGTTGACTCATTCATTGTTGACAACGAGATCGATGTTATGGCTATGTATCCAATTGAGCAGACTGACAAGAACTTGTACACTGTTACTGCAAAATCTAAGTCAACAGGTTGTGAGGCTAGTCAGAACTTCCACTTCGGATATGTTCCTTCTCCTGAGTTCGAGCCAACTTACGAGTCTCGAGTTTGTGCTAATACTGACGTTGAGTTCTTTGTTACTCCGAACGATCCTTCTGCTAAGTACAGATATCAGTGGAGAACAGGCAAGACAAGCCAGTTGAAGGATACTCTTAAGACTCAGTTCCGCACTCCAGGTTCAGAGAGAGTGATGGTAACTGCTACTGATGGAAGCTGTACAGTTTCTAAGCAGTTCGAGATAGATGTCATTCCTGCTCCTCAACTTAAGGTTACAGCTCCTGCTGGACTTTCAAGAATTGGAGACACAGGTGCTTCGTACATGTTGGAGATCTGTGAGAATGACCGCTTCTCATTTGCATTGTCTGATACAACAAGCTTCCCTAACTACGGTGGTACATTTGACTACACTTTGGTTGCTCCAGAGGTAGCTGAGGGAACTAATTCAATCAACAGCATTGCAACTAAGGATGTTACTTATAAGTTCAAGGCTGTTAATGCTGACGGATGTGCAAGCCAGGCTTTGGTTTCATTGGCAGTTAACAAGGCTCCAATCGCAACTAATACTGGTGGTGATACAACTACTATCTGTTACGGTGATTCTGTTGAGTTCAATATCGTAGGTTCTAACATCAAGTCTTATGAGTGGTTGCCAAGAGCTCTTGGTGATACAAATGCGATTAAGGTTGTTAAGCCTAGCCAGTCAACAGATTACTATGTAAATGTTACTGGAATCAACGGATGTCGATCACAGAAGCAGTTGAGAGTTAAGGTTAACTCAACACCTCAGATGTCATTCGCTCTTGAGAACCACGTTCCTTCAAGCGATGATATGGTATGTTACGGTAATGACTTCACATTGAATGTTAAGCCAGCTAAGGATGGTGACAACTACTCATTCCGTTGGGATAACATGTCAACTGACAATTACATCAGTCAGAGAGCTCAGGCAGAAAAGAAGTTCTATGTGACAGCTCTTGACTCTAACAACTGTTCTAACAGAGATTCGTTCACAGTTAGAATTCAGGAATTGCCAGTTCTTTCCTATGACGGAGAAACTTCAGTATGTAGAGGTTCTGCATTAGTTCTAAACGGTGCGGGTGCTTCAAATTACTGGTGGACACGTAGCCAGGATACAATCTCTGTGCTACCACGTGTAAGAGTTGACGCTCTTGAGTCTTCTGGTATCTTGACATTGTACGGAGAGCAGAACGGATGTATTGGTAAGTTGTATGTAGATGTTGATGTCAAGGAAACTCCTGATATGTATGTTAACTCTGCATCAGCAGGTACTGTATTCAAGGATACTGTTAAGCTATGTGAGGGTGCTGAGAACTTGGCAATCGAGGTTCTTACAATCAATGGCACAAATGGTCTTGAATATACTTGGGACGACGGAACTACTGGCAATACTTTGACAATTGCCAATGTGACTCGTAACAAGGACTACTTGGTATCAGTTCACGATCCATCTGGTTCATTTGTTTGTGATGGACACTTGAAGGTTCCTGTACGCGTATTGCCTAAGCCAGCCATCTTCATCGACGGTCCTAAGGAGCAGTGTGCAGATGCTTATGCTACTCTTGTTCCTCACGGTTTGAAGCCTTCTGACTTCGATAACTACCAGTGGAAGAATTACGGTAATAACGATACTCTTCGCGCTCTAATTACAGAGACAGAGACATTCGAGGTTACAGGTATGAATTCACTTACTGGATGTGAGGCAACAACTACATGGACAGTCGCTAAGATCAATCCTCCTCTAGTTGAGATCGAGATTGATGGTGACAATGGTGAAGGTGCTGTTTGTGAGGGTAACCAGTTTACTCTAAAGGCTAAGAACGCATTTACTTATGTATGGAACGATTCACTTCAGACTAAGGAGCAGAATCTAGGTCAGATTGCTAACACAGCAACTTGGTACTCAGTTGAGGGTACTGACTCTAGAGGATGTAAGGGTACTGCTACAATCTTCGTAGATGTACTTCCTAAGCCAGTTCTTTGGACATACGGTAACAGACCTATCTGTCTTGGAGATTCTCTTTCACTTGAGGCTATGGGTGCTGACAAGTACGAGTGGACAATGGGAACTGTATCTGGTGACAAGAACCAGTACATGAAGGCAGCTCCTAGATATAGCTCAGACTTCTACTTGACAGGTTACGACAAGAACGGATGTTCTAATGTAATCAAGGTAGAGACTACAGTACGTGATACTCCGAATGTTGTTATCACTTCTCCAGACAATACTCAGTATGTATGTGAGGGCGAGGTTGCAACATTGAAGGCTTCAGGTGCTGAGAACTACAAGTGGATTGAGGGTACTCAGAGCCAGAGCGATGAGATCACTCAGTTGATTGAGAAGGATAACACAATCTTCATAGTCGAGGGTACTGATGTTAACAGATGTAAGGGTAGAGCTTCTTACAAGGTTAAGATGCAGGCTGCTCCAGTATTGACAATTACTGGTAAGACTGAGATTTGTGAGGGTGATAACGTTCAGCTATCAGTTTCTGGTGTTGGTGCCAAGACATTCGAGTGGGGTGATCCTCATTCTGCTGCGGCATTCAAGGCTGGAACTAAGATGATTGACAAGCCTAAGCATGACACTATTTACTATGTATCTGGAACTTCAATGTACGGATGTAAGACTACAGAGTCTGTTCCAGTTATTGTAAATTCTGTTCCTTCAATCAATATCTATGGTCCTGACACTATCTGTCAGGGTGGTGTTGCTCTTCTTGAGGTTAGCGGTGCTAAGACTTACGAGTGGAGTACTGGTGAGACAACTACTTCTATCGAGGTTAGTCCTCGTAACAAGGCTACTTACCAGGTTACAGGTACTGACGAGAACGGATGTTCAGGTGTTGATCACATCAACATTCAGGTTATCGAGAAGCCAGAGGTATTCATCGAGGCTTCAAGCATGACAGTTTGTGAGGGTTCTTCTGTTGAGTTGAAGGCTAAGTACGATCCAAGTGCTCAGTTCAAGTCATTCAACTGGAAGTCTAATTCTGGTAACGCTGGTCAGGGTGAGGTTATCAATCCTTCTATTTCGAAGGCTGATACATTCTACTTGGTTGCCAAGAATGCAATCTGTACAGCTGAGTACTCAATTCCTATCGGAATTTATCCTACTCCAGTGCTTTCATTCACTGGAAACGACGTAGTTTGTCAGGATACAGCTCATGCTTCACTTCAGTTGATCGCTCAGGGTGCTAGCACTTATGAGTGGATTACAGAGGCTAACGATACAATCCGCAGCCCATTCTTCACTGCTGTTCCTAAGGAGCCAACTACAATGTACTTGAGTCTTCACGGTATGGCTAACGGATGTGATGCTCAGATCACTGTTCCTGTAATCGTAAATCCTTCTCCATCTATCGTAACTAAGATTGTCGGAGGTGAGGGTACAGACGCTACAAACGGTTATGTATGTGTCGGAAGCGATTACGAGGTAGTTGCTAGTGGTGCTGACACTTATGTATGGACACGTGGTAATGGTATCGATACAGTAAGCTACACAAGCGCAATTACTGGTGAGAACATGACAACACCATTGACATTCCAGGTTATCGGTTCGAACGCTATGGGATGTACTTCGGTTAAGTCTGTTAACATTCCTCTTCAGAGATTGCCTAGACTAAGCATCGAGACAAGCCGCAAGTCAGTTTGTCCTGAGCAGGGTGACTCTATCGAGTTCACAGTTAGTGGTGCTAAGACTTATGACTGGTCTTCTTATCCAGCTGTAAGTGATATCGACAACGAACCTAACAGAGCTAATTTCAAGGCTCAGATCTATGACGAGACTATGGTTTATGTCTCTGGTAAGGATGAGTTCGGATGTATTTCTCATGATTCGGTTAAGATTACTAACTATGTTCTTGATTCAATCAAGTATGTAATCAATCCAACTCTAATCGACGAGAAATATCGTAAGGTTAGCTTCTCTGGTCGTGTTCCAAACAGCGAGATCTATGATGTTGATTGGACATGGGAGATTTCTGACGGTGGTGTAGAGAAGGGCAAGTCTGCTACTCACACATTCCAGGTTCTTGAGGATTCATTCCTTGTAACAGTTAAGGCTGTTGACTGGAACGGATGTAAGTATGAGGATCAGACTCATATCTACAAGTGGAAGAAGGCTTGGGTTGCAGATGCATTTACTCCTGACAGCAACGGTTTGAATGATACATTCAAGTTCGAGGGTGGTGATTGGATCACAGAGTTCCACTTCATAATCTACAACCGTCTAGGTGAGATCGTATTCGAGGGTAACAGCCTTCGTGACGCTTGGGATGGAACATTCAACGGCAAGCCTTGCCCTGCAGGTGTTTACGGTTGGTCAAGTTCATACAAGTCAACTGTAGGTGATTACACTAAGAGCGGTGAGGAAAAAGGTAAAGTTACACTTATTAGATAATGGAGGGTAAATAGAATGAAAAAGTTAAGTGCATTTCTAATGGCTGCGTCTATGTCTTTCGTGGCTGCAGCTCAGGATATTGACTATCAGTTGACAGGTCATTCCACTTCTCCATTTGCATTAAATCCAAGTTCTGTAGGCGAGGCAAACGCCTACAGAGTTGGACTTAACTATCGCATGCAGTGGCCTACTCTCGAGAATGAGTACAAGACTATGCGTGTGTCTTATGACCAGAACTTCTTCAAGCTTGTCAGTTCAATCGGTGCACATTATGTGTTCGACGGACAGGCTAAGGATTTCAAGAGCCATGAGATTGGAGTAACTTACGCACACAACGTTCGTGTTGTTGACGGCCATTATGTGAGACTAGGACTTACTGCTGCCATGTTCGTCAAGAAACTTGGCGATGATATAATCTTTGGTGACCAGTGGCAGAACGGTTCTGTTGCAAACAACAGTCTTGAGCAGGACAATATGCAGGATACTCAGGTGTTCCCTGATTTCTCTTTCGGTGCACAATATGTGTGGGAAAACCGTTTGAGTGCAGGTGCCGCTATCTATCACATTGCTGCTCCTACATACGGATTTGTTGATGATGACGCCAATCAGCTTAACAGACGTTATTCGTTCCATGTGCGTTACCTTCACAACCTCGAGTCCACAGCTGGTCTTTGGGGTAACAGAGGTAAGGTCGAGAACTACGTTATGGGTACTGTGGCATATCAGCACCAGGGTGAGTACAACGTCGCCAATGTCAATGTCGGAGCGTTCGTTTCACATTTGATGCTTGGTGTTGCATATCGTCATGACTTCCGCAGAGAGGTTATCGGTAAGCTTAATACAGTGTCTTTCATGATCGGAGGTAACTATAAAGGACTTCAGGCATACTATACTTACGATTTGTTCACTTCCCAGAAGTCGAACGGCTCGTGGTCGCAGGAGTTCTCTATCGTTTACGTATTCGTCAAGAAGCACTTCCGTTACTCTTGTCCAATTGTTTACTGGTAATCAGAGATTGGGCATAGTTTAATGATGCTTAAAATAAAAAGGGATGCAATTCTTTTTGAATTGCATCCCTTTTTGTCTTTATGCTGTTTAGAAATTTGTCAAAAGGCTATTCAGAATGATTTGGGTATAAAATCAATTTTGCTTTTCCTATTCCGTTTTTCTTTTATGCCCTTTCTTGAAATGTGTATTCGTGTGTTGATTTGTCTTGAAGCGAATTCCAAGATTCTTATTCCATGTTGATTTACTTTGAATACAAATCTGTATTTTGTTTTTGTGTGCCAATCATTATGAAGGTTGAATAATAATTTGTGAATTTGATTCAAAAAGACTTTTGATTGAATTTGAAATTTATTGGAGGTGTTTTGTATAATAACGACTATTA
>JAZUHH010000105.1:0-32916 GCA_045641625.1 Paludibacteraceae bacterium | reverse complement strand
GTAAAGGGTTCTTGGAGCAATGTTATCTTCAGCACAAACAGACCTGAGAACAAGATGACTTATGTCAAGCTTCTTAACGGTGGTAGCGATGCAGAGAATGGTGTTTTGGCAATCACAAACGAAGGTTCAGTATCTGTCAAGAACTGTAAGATTGACGGATCTCTTGGTGCCGGTGTATATAACGTATTCGCTGACAAGGCATTGACTGCATTCGAGAACGATACTATCACCAATGCGTCAAAGTCTGCTATGCTATTGCAGAGCTATGGCTTCCTTGAGAATATCGCTGCTAACAACGTATTCTATGGAAATGGTGCTAACGGTATCGAGTTTGCCGGTTATGCAAATGTAATCGAAAAGACTGTTACTTTCAACAACTTGGGTTATGACTATATCATCAACTCTGACATGACAATCCAGGACGAAGGCTTGATGATTGTCAACGACAGCGTGACATTCAAGTTCGGTAACGGTGTAGGTGTATGGATTCCAAGCGGTCTTATCCAGGTTAACGGTACAGCAGAGAAGCCTGTAGTATTCACTGGTACTAAGGACGAGGCTGGTTTCTGGAGAGGTATCACATTCGAGAGCAACACTCAGAACCAGGGAGGAAGCTACATCAAGAACTGCGAGTTCAAGAATGCAGCTGACAAGGAAGGCGAGGACAACTCTGCGCTATACGTTCATACAGGGTACACTGAAGGAGTAAAGCTTATTTCTTTGGAGAATGTCAAGTTTACTAACGTTCTTAACTATGCGTTGTCTGTTCTTTGGGATGGAAGCAGAAAGGAAATCGAGGGACTAGATGCAAGCAATTTGTCTTTCGAGAACTGCGGACATAACGTATTCGTTGACCTTGACGGTGCATTGAACATGTCATTTGCAGAGGGATACGGAGCATTCTTCGACTCTTTGGAAGAAGTAGAGATTGCTGAATAAGGTTTTATTTAAGTTAAATATTAGGAGGACATGTCAATTCGACATGTCCTCTTTTTGTTTCAGTTCTTATGAAATTATTAGTTTTCTCAAAGTGTAAGCAAAATCGAGTGTTTTGCTTACACTTTTTCTTTTTTATACATTTTTGAACCTAAAATTGAAAGTTTAGGTTCTTTTTTTAGAAATCTTGAACAAACAAAGTGTAAGCAAAAACGATATAAATTGTAATTTTGCAAGCGAAAATGAGACACATTTTAGACAAAGAGTTAAATTATTCACGTAAAACTAACAAAAAGAAATAAATTATGCAAAAGAGATGGATTATTCTGTTCGCCTTTATGCTTATCATTAGCATTATGGGATTGTTCTTGCCAGGAGAGGTGGACATGTCGTTTGGGGTTGAGTTGAGTGAGGATGCACAGCTTGTCGCTAACGTAGCCTGGTTGATTACTGCCACAATTTTCGTGTTGATGATGACTCCGGGTTTGTCATTCTTCTACGGAGGTATGGTTAGAGAGAAGAATGTGATTTCCACTATGTTGCAGAGTTTCGTTGCAATGGGTATCATAAGCGTTCTTTGGGTTGTGTTCGGCTTCAGCATGTGCTTCGGTAAGTCTGTAGGCGGTATCATCGGAGACCCTTCCACTTACTTCTTCATGCAGAACGCCGGAGGTGCTTGTTCGGATAGCAACTTTGTTTCTGCATTGCCAATTCCTATTGCGCTATACGCATTGTTCCAGATGAAGTTCGCAATCATCACTCCTTCGCTTATTACAGGTTCATTTGCTGAGAGAGTTCGTTTCTCTGGCTACTTGTTCTTCATGATATTCTTCTTCGTGTTCATCTACTGTCCGTTGGCTCACTGTACTTGGCATCCTGACGGATTGTTCGGAAGCCTTCATGTAAAGGACTTTGCGGGAGGAATCGTAGTTCATGCCTCTTCCGGAGTTGCTGCCCTAGCAGGAGCAATCTTCTTGGGCAGAAGACAGGAGAGCGGAAGCCATCAGCCTGCTAACGTACCATTTGTTCTTCTTGGAGCGGCATTGCTTTGGTTGGGTTGGTTCGGTTTCAACGCCGGTTCTTCTCTTGCCGCTGACGGAATGGCAATTCGTGCATTCTTGAACACAAATACTGCTTCAGCTGTTGCAATGATTACTTGGGTTGTATTCGACTGCTTGAGAGGACGTAAGCCATCTGCAATGGGTTCTGCCGTAGGTGCAGTCGTTGGTTTGGTTGCAATCACTCCTTCAGCTGGTTGGGTAAGTGTTGGCGAGAGTATCTTCATCTCGTTCGTGACAACTATCTGCTGTAACGTAGCAGTTTACTACAAGAACAAGTCTGGTCGTTTGGATGATGCTTTGGATGTGTTCCCAACACACGGACTTGGTGGTATCATAGGAACATTGATGACTGGTATATTTGTTTACTCTCACGAGGAGCCAGAGGTTCAGGCAGAGATTTCTCACTTGCACTATTTCCTAAACCACACAATGGTAATGGTCGGTGTGATTGTCTATACTTTCGTAGTTAGCTACGGTTTGTATTGGATAACAAACAAGATGATCCCTATGCGAGTAAGCAAGGAAAGCGAGAAGGTTGGTCTTGACCGCAGCCAGCACGACGAGATGTACGGTTCAGAAGCTGTAGTTGAAAGAGAGCTTGCAGAGTACTTCGAGCATACTACAGAGGACAAGAAATAAGGTTATTCAAGAAAGTGCCATAACAATAGATTGTTTTAAAAAAGGAGATGTGTCTAATAGACATATCTCCTTTTTTGTTGGTTAAAAAGAAGTAGTGAAGTTTGTTTGTCGCAATTATTCGGAGCGAGACATAACCACAGACGAAGAATAAAACTCGTCGAATGTGTCGAGAATGCTTAAAATTTTACTCCACTCACTGCTCTTGTAAAAAATATCGTTGATATTCCAGCTTACATCTATAGTTATCTTATCGCCTTCTATCTTTGCATTGGACTCGAATCCTCCACAATTGTTATTTATCTTTTTGTTTAAGTAATTTACATTCTTTACTGTATATCCCTTAGGAATTTTTAGGGTGATATGGTACTCGTCCTTGAAAGTGTTGTTAAAGTATATGTCAGACTTACGCTCTGTGTCGTAGTGAAAAGAATTTTTTTCAGCCAATAGGTGACCTACAGAAATGACTTTTGTTCCATCTGCATTTTTTATCATTGCATCTACTCGGCAGTTTGACGAATATCGTAATACAGTATCGTTTGGTACTAATCCAAGAGAGTGAAGTTTGTAGCTATAGACTTTTTCTACATTGCCGTTGAAATAGTTCTTTGCCTCTCGTTCGTACATTCTTTCTATCTTAGTTTTGTCTTCTTCTGTATAGTTTCTATAATTGGGTACTGAGAACGGCATTTTAGATGCACGAAGATCTTCTATAGCAGTCTTCTTTATATCATAGTATGCTCTAATAGTGGAATCATATTGGACAAAAGTACCTAACTTCTTTCTCATTCCATTTCTTCCGCTTCCATATAGAGCAACCTCACGATTTACATCTAGAGCAAAAGGATTTTCGTCAGATATTTTAGCATCTATTGTGTAAGTTGTTTTGTTTTCTTCTGGTGTTGCAATAGGAATTTTCTTAGTAGAAATTTCGTTATTGTCTGCTTTAAAATGTAATTTCAGCCTTTTTCCTGTAAAATTGCAAATACCAGCAGTTTCTCCTTCGTATTGAGGCATTTTGTCCGATGCACTTGGATAGTCAGAAAAAGTATTATAATATAATTTACCCGTACTATTTATCATTATGGCATAGTCATATTCGTCTGCATAACCTCTTATTACATTGTCTGCAGAAAAGTAGTTGTTGTTAGGTAAGAGAACGAGGCTTTTCTGAATCTTAAACTCGGATAGTAGTTCGACAAATCTATTTAAAAAAGAAATTTCACTATATCCGTTATAAGGATAAATGCAGAGAACTTTATTTCTATAGACATCGAATAGAGCATCTGCTTTTTGTTCTTCAGTTAGATTTGGGTGTTTCTTAAAGTAGTCGCGAGCCCATGAACGGGTTAAAATTCCTGCTTCTATTGTTGAAGTAGCCCCACTATAAAATGATTTAAAAGAAAGCCATCCAAAGCCATTGCCATAGATGATTTTGTTGTCTGCTTTGCGTACAACGCCAGCCTTTGAATTATTGTCAAAAGATTGGTCTTCGCAGAACATATTAGTTTTAGAGAAGAAGATTCTAAAGAAAGGATTTGTGCGATATTTGTTAGTAAATTTTACTTGTTCGCGCTTTGGCAAATCTTTGCTCTCTACATCTACCAAGTATCTATCTTTTTCGATTTTATTCTTGACAATGATATTGTCGTCAGAAGTTGTATATCTTACTCTTGAAGGAGAATCGAAACTTCCGTGAAAACGAAAACTTTGAGTTGCTTCGTTAGAACTCAAGAAATATGTCATAGGGTCTATACCTTTATCCCAGCCATAAGACTCCATTTCAGAGTAAAAGAAATACTCTAAAAGGTCTCCTTTTTGTAGATTAGGTACAGCGATTTTAGTAATATCACTATTCTGTTTCCTTGCTTTGAGGTTAGAGTTTAACTTAATATAGTCATTAGAATTTAGGTTAACGACCTTGCCATTTTGCTTGAAAATTCTAATACCTACTACATTCTTCTGCCCATCATTATTGTTCTTATATTTGATAGTAGAATACTCCTCGATAGCACTATTGTCATTGATTTTTAAAAGCTGTCGAGTTAGCATTTTGTATTTGATATTCGCTAAGGCTATCTTTGTGTTATTATTGAATGCATCACCAATTAACTCGTGATATTCAGCCAATACAACAACGCGTTCATCCTTGTATTTAGGATCAACATTATGATTATCGAACTCTGGCATATCTGTTCTTGCCCATACCTCGTTGATTATTTTTTCTTCGTCAGATAGTCTTTTTTTAGCGAACGAAGATAATGTTACTAACATCATTAGTAGCATCAATATATAACTTTTTTTCATTACTTCTTATTGTTTTTCTTAGACTTGCTAACTTGTTTTTTGTCTGCTGTTTTTGACAAAACAACTTGTTCTAAATAACTCGCCTTTATTTGTTTGATATCATTATTCCACTCCTTAAATTGTTCTTTCTTTATGAGTGGATTTTTGATAGTCAAGTTTCGTTTATAAGTCAGTTTGTTTCCTTTTATAATATATTGAGTGTTAAAAGAAAAATTAGGGTTGTCTATATTCTTGTTAGCAGGTTTGTAAGAAACGGTGTAATTAGCAGGAATCTCTAATTCTGCAACATAAGAATACACTTTCTTGTTTTTTAAGAAAAGATCAGTTGTGCGCTTTTCTATATCTACATCTCCATATATCATATTTTGCCAAAGATCCATAGATAAATAATATTTGCCATCAGCAAGAATTAGGTCAGATCTATCTTCGAATGGGTATTCTATGCTAATAGTAGAATCCGAAGCACTGAGCGAAGAAACTTTGATATTTCTTTCTTTCTCTGGCAATCCTATAAATCCCGATGAATGTAGGGTACTCATAAGTTCGTTATCATTGTCTTCTAATAAAGATAAGAATCGTGCTTTATTATCTCCCTTGAATGTATTTTTAAGTGTACCTTTTAATTTGTTTTGATCGATAGCAAATTTAATAGATACACTATCTGTATTTTGTTTAGGAGAAACTTCTGGGATACGAGTTAAGATGCAATTTACCCCGTTAGAAACCATAGCAGGTCTTCCTTCTATAGAACTTGGATAAACTCCTACAGGTAAGTATTGATTTGTTGCATCAAGATAAATAGTGTCTTTTCCTAGGATGGCGGCGCATATTGCGTGATTATCTACAGCAAGAGATGGAGTACTGTAGTCGTATGGAATATCATTTGTTCCTAACCATGTCAAGCGAGCATCAATACCTACGCAGCCAAGCATTTTACAGAGAAGATTAGCCATACCCTTGCAGTCGCCATATTTGTTGTCAAAAACCTCATGTGCAATTTGAGGTCTATATCCTGCCATTCCGTCCTCGAATGCAATGTAACGAATATTGCTCTGTACCCATTCATAGACTGTAGTCAACTTTTCTTTGTCGGTTTTACATTTTGCGGTGATTTGCTTAGTTTCTGCACATAAACTATCTGTTATCTCAACATTCTGAGCTATCAATGATTGGTACCACTCATATTGCTTTTGTGCTGTCGGGAAAAACTCGACTTCTTTATTTTTTGAAATATTTGCAGATTTATAAACAAAAAGCAGGCTCGGTTGATTCCAAGATATACTTCTTGATCTATTCTCTGATTTATATGCTTTCATGTTGTCCATAGAATAAGTGTAGATAGTTTCATTCTTCTTATTCATTACACTTTTCTTTATAGTGGAGTTAAAATTGAATTCTTTAATCTCCATGTTTAACCAAGATGGAATAGTGATCTTTACAACTTTATTTAATGTAAATAAGTCTTCTGCAAATAAGACACGGCTTAAGTAAAACATTTCAGGATAGTTTAACTTGTAAGATATTGTCGCAATGTCTCCCTTATTGATAGTATTGAATGATAAAGTGCAGATGTTATATCCGTCATAAAAAATACCATCACTTGTAGTGTTAGAAGAGTGTCTAATACCTATTCTTGGTGCTGTCACTACCTCGCTATAAATTTTATTTGATTCGTTGTCATATGCTACTTGAGTGGCATAATAGTCTCCGTAACGCACAGATGTGTATTGCTTAGAAACTGACATTTCTGCAGAAACTTTGTCTCCGCTTTTATTGAATATGATTTCTTGTGTAGATTTTGTCAAAATGTGATTTTCTTCTGGCTCAAGTAACGGAAGATACTGTTCAACATTTTTAATTGTTTCGTCTTTTGCGCAGACATAAAAGGAATTAAGCGTAAGTATCGAAAGGCATACAAACATATATAAGTTCCTACCTACAATACATGTAATTTTGGAAAACATAATTAATTTTTAATTCTTGATTTTATTATTGTAATGACTTCGTTCATTTCTTCCTCGGAACGGAAGTTCTTCTTGTCTAAAGGAATAAATTCCATTTTTGAAATGTACAATACTATATATTCTTTCCTTATATCTACTTTTGAAATAGTTTCGTATTTCAATGTTCCTGTTGCATTTATAATATTTCCGGTATTTGTGGAAAGTGTAAAATCGTCATCTTTGAAGGTAACAGATACAGAGAAGTTTGAGTTTCCGCAATAGTTTTTGTATAATGATTTAGTTCTAAGAGGAACCCAAATTAGATAGAAAAGAACAAATAGTATAAATCCTATTGAGAGTGCGTCAATTTCTCCGCTACTTGTATAAATTGAAAAAAATTGATAGACGAAGGATGAGCCATAGAGAAGCATTAGTGTCTTGATAATCTTATGGCGTTTTGTGTCCAGTGCAACTTTGCTTAACTGCTTATAAGTCAAAGATGTTTCGTTCTTTATTTCCATTTTGTATAAGATATTATTGCTGTTTCTTTTTCAATTCCGGATAAGAAATACGTGTGTGGTACATGGACTTCAACTTCTCTATCATTGTTCGCTTGATCTTGTCGATCTCAGCAAATGTGATAGGAGCCTTGATGAATGCACCTTCCTGTACCTGACCGTCAATTATCTTGTTTACAAGATTAGTGATGTTCTCTTCTGTGAACTCCTTGACGCTTCGTGACGCAGCCTCAACAGAGTCGCACATCATTAGGATTGCAGTCTCCTTGGTGTCAGGTCTTGGACCAGGGTAAGTGAAAGGAGTAGGGTCCAATGGCACCTCCGGATTCTTGTTCTGCTCCATTGTAAAGAAATACTTTGCCTGGTTTATTCCATGATGAGTTCTGATGAATGCCTTGATCTTCTCTGGAAGTCCGTTTTTCTCTGCCAATTCAAGTCCGTATGCAACGTGGCTGATGATGATCTGCGCACTCTTTGTGTTGTCGTCAATCTCGTTATGAGGGTTCACACCACGCTGGTTTTCCGTAAAATAGATAGGATCCTTCAACTTTCCTATGTCGTGGTAAAGTGCACCGGTACGAACAAGCAACGGGCTTGCTCCTACAGCCTGTGCCACTGCGTCGGCAAGGTTGGAAACCCTTATCGAATGCTCGAAGCTACCCTGTGCAGACTCCGAGAACTGACGAAGCAAAGGATTGTTTGTATTGGCAAGCTCTACCAAAGTCACATCCGAAGTGAAGCCGAAAATCTTCTCTATGATATAGATGATAGGGTAGGCGATAAGCAGAAGGAAGAAGTTGAATACAAAGAACCTCAAGTCCCAGCAAACCGAATAAACCATCTCCATCAGATTGTTTGTCGTAATCCATCGTGACGAATATATGAACGAGCATCCGATATAAAGAAGGCAGTATGCGGCGAACACGTAAAGCGCGCATCTGACCAGCTGCTTGCGTTCATAGATTGTGTTCAGTGTACAGATGGTAAGCATACCGATGACAACCTGCATCAAAAGGAACTCCGCTCCCGCATGGATGATGACGGAGCATATAAGCACAGTTGTGTTGTGCATGAACAGGGCTGTTCGCGTGTCAAAGAATGCTGTCGTGACGATAGGCAGCAGTGCAAACGGAATCACATAGATGTAAGTCTCGAAGTTATAGACAACGAAAGAAGTGACGCCGCAAAGCGAGCATATCATGAGCAGCATGAACAGCACGTTCTTAAGGTCCTTGGCGAACTTGGCACGGAATCGTGTAAGGTAAAGGAAGAACGTGATCAGAGCCGCCAAAACAACAAGGAACTGGCCGATCTTGACGCTCATCTTTGTTGCGGAGCTTCCGTTCTGCTCGATGTAGATTCTGTATGAATTTATCTTGTCGTATTCGTTGCGGTTGATCTTCTTTCCCGAAGCGATGATTGTCTCTCCCTGGCTGACTGTTCCCTTTGTAGTGGAGATCTTGTTCACAATGTCTATGCGACTCATCTCGCTTCTCTTTGCATCATAGAAAAGGTTTGGGATCAGCAGTTTGTCAAGGTCGTATTTCTTGAGAATAGAGATGTCAAGGGTTGCCGGAGCAGTCTTGATGATTCTCTGGTATGCAGTTTTGGGAGTGTAAATGCTTGGCTTGTCCTTGTCTAGAGAAGTCAGCTTCTTTTGGATAGAGGCCTTTGTGTCGTTAGATGAACTGCTGAACACGCGGATGGCCTTGACACTGTCCTTGAATCTGTCAAAGTCTTCGGTTGACATGATTCCGCTTTGATAGATGTTTCGTATCTGCTTGACAATGTGCTTTGTGTAAAGGTCTGCGACATCCGATGGTGTGTTTGTCTTGCCCATAATCTTAGGCATCACGGAGTTTATGATCTCCGAAGAATCCTTGAAATATGGCTGGTAGTTTGCCATTACAGTGCTGTCAATCTCTGCCTTCAAAGACTGTTCGTCCTTGTAGATTACGAAGTCGCCGGCCGCCTTCAAGTCCTCTTTTCGCCAAACTTCTCCAAGTTCATATTCGTTCTCGAAGTCAACCTTGGCGTTTGAAGGAAACATATACATGATAATCACAGTAAGCACCAGAAACATAAGTGCAATCACCCATGTTTTCTTAACTTTCTTACCAAATATTTCTACGTATTCGTTTTCCATAAATGCTATTTGATTATTCTTCTCTCAACTCAAAATTCTGTGTGATTCCCTGCTCCCTATGCTCGAGATTTACCTGTACTCCGTACTTTTCTGACAGGTGTTCGGCAAGGTGTTGAGCAGAATAAACCGATCTGTGCTGTCCTCCTGTGCATCCGAAGCAGAACATCAGGTTAGTAAATCCTCGCTCCATGTATCTTTCTACGTGTGCATCTGCAAGCGCATAGACGCTGTCAAGGAATGTAAGGATTTCTCCGTCATCCTCTAGGAACTTCCTTACGCTCTCGTCAAGTCCGGTCTTCTGCTTGTACTCGTCATATTTCCCAGGATTATGTACGGCACGACAGTCGAACACATATCCGCCTCCGTTGCCCGAGTTGTCCTCTGGTATTCCTTTCTTGAACGAGAAACTCATGATTCTAACGCAGAGAGTTGAGTTGTCATATTTTGATCTAGTCATATCTTTTAGAACTCTGCCCAGTTCCGGGTATTTCTTTATGTACTTTAATGCGAAAGGACGCACATTCTCCAATGCCTGGGGAATGGACTCAAGGAACATTGCCTTTCCCTCCTTGTAGCCTCTGAGTCCGTAGGCGCCAAGAACCTGTATCATTCGTAGGAAGACAAAGAAGTCCAGCTGTTCTCTGACTTCATCCTTATCTACATCCACGAATTTACTTAGTTTCCTGATGTATGCTTCGATAAGCTTGGCTTTCAGTCTGTCCGGGAAGTTAGCTCTTGCCTGATAGACAAAGGAAGCCACATCGTAAAGGCATGGACCGAATCTGCCTCCCTGGAAATCTATGAAGGCAGGGTTTATTCCGCGCATCATGACGTTGCGAGTCTGGAAGTCACGGTACATGAATCCCCAATATTTGCCTTTAGTCATGACGAAATCCTCGCAAACTTTTTCAAAGTCCCGAGTAATAGCTTCTCTGTCGTATGACACATTCTTGTGATGGTTCAGGAAGCAGCCTCTGAATTTCTCAAGGTCTGCCATTAGGGCTTCTTTGGTGAATTCTGAGTCTGGGAAACATACCGAGTAGTCCAAATCCTCGTTCACAAGGAATTGAATTTCTGGCAGATGCTCGATAGTGTTGATCAGCAGGCTTATTTCCTTAGGTTCGAATCTGCCTTTCGTCACGCCGCTCTTTACGGCTTCAAGCAAAGATGTGTCGCCCAGGTCTGACTGAATGTAGCACAGCCTGTCCTCGCTGATCATTACGATGCGAGGACAAAGAATCTTGTGCTTCTTCATGCTTGCGGCTATTGTGAAGAAAGCCTCGTTCTCTGCAACGCTTTCTCCTATTGTGCCGATGAAGGTTCCTGCCTCTCCGGAAAGCCTGTAGTATTTTCTTCCCGAACCAGCGGCTTTCAGCAGTTCCATGTTTGTAAGCGGTTTGCCCTGAAGTCTAAGGTACAGATTCTCGAGTACCTTGATGCCGGATTCCTCGGTGGTCGGGTCTTCAGTCTCTATTTTGCGTGCATTTAGCTTCGCGTAGATTGCCTCCTTGCGAGCTTCCAGCTCCTTTTCGTATTCTCTGCGCTCCTTAAAGTGGGGCTGGTCCTCTACATCGACACCTTTCTCCACGTCGCTAAGGCAAAGATATATGGACAGTGTTGCGTATGCGTCCAATGCGGCATACTGCACCTGCTTCTCGGTTAGCTTCGGAGCTTCCCAGTTTGTAAGTCGCTGACGTTTGGAAATCTGCTCGCCAAAGACTATGGCATACATCTTGGCAAGGCTCTTGTCCGTGATTCCGAACTTAGGAGCCATCTGCTGCAACTCTACAATGTTGTTCAGTTTGGTTTTTTCTCTGCGCTGAAGTGCAGAAATGTCGTCTGCGAAACTCAGTCCGATCTTTTTGACGGATTCGCTCTCAAGCACTTTCTTGATAGAGTCAGGAATGTTTCCGATCTTGCACAGGCGGATAAGGTAGCATCTGTCCAAGGTGCTGAGCTGAAGCAGAGCAACTGGGTTCATGCCTCCCTTGTTGAAAACGGGTTTTGTTTCGGTGTCTAAACCAATTACCTCTTGAGTAAGCAAGAACTTGGCCGCCTCATCAGCTCCTTTCTCATCATTGACAACAATGCACTCCCCGCGAAACTTTGCGATTGGAAGTCCCGCTATCTCGTCCTTGCTTATACTTGGTTTAAATATATTGATGTTCATTATAAATCCAAATCCTTGTTAGAAATCTTCTTCCTCATCTTCTTCCTGAGAAGAATAAGCAAGAGTGTGCAGAGCTTCCAAAGCCCTCACACAATTCAATCCCCAATATTCTTTGAAGCTTGCCACGCACTCTACCATAGCGGCAGTCATGATCTGCTCCTGTTCGCTTTGTAGTCTCTTAAGTGCGTCGCACACCGCCTGATAGATGTCTGCCACATCTTCGGAAATGTTGTGCAGGACAGGCGTGTCACTATATTTCATCTCTGCGCATTGAGTTGTCAAATAGTTGTCGTCAGTGCCAAGCTTCTGCTTGACAATCTCCTCTACAGCCATGTAAAGTTCCTCTGTGACATAAGTTTCCAACTCGTCCTCCATAAAGTCATCCATGAACTCCGGAAGTGTGAGAGCCGCTGTGTAAAGTGATGAAAGAGAAAGCATTAAATCTTTTACAAAGACTTTCTTGCTTTTATCCTGGCTGTTCTCTATAGCAGAGCAAAACAAGTTGACCGCTTTGAAGAAAGCAATGGTTTCTGCCGAATATAATGGGTTCTCTGATTGTCTCATGGCTTTACATTATTTTTAATATGCAAATATATAATTTTATAGGGGAACTTAATATGTTTGCATAAAAAAATATGAATAAAATTTTCAAAATTCGACAGATGATAATAACGATTATTTTCTAACAAACAAGGAGAGGTTTTGTTGCCTCTCCTTGTTTTATTTTATCCTGTTAATCTTTAATTCGCTAACGGTTCCCTCTATTCTCTCAAACACGAATATCCTGTCGAACTTGCTGTCGTAAGTATGGCTTAGAGCGAATTGGACATCACGGGAATTATAGCGGCTTGACATCAAGAAACTGTTCTGTATGATCAGCAGCCAGTTTTCGTCGCTTGCCTCATAGTGCACAATCTTCTCGTCCTTGTCCTTGATTCGGTCTGTTATGCTCTCTATGCTCATCGGCTTAATCTTTGTGGAGATTCCTGCATACCAAAGCCCTTCCTCGTATCTGCCGGTCATGTTCCTGACTCTTATCTCCTCTATTTTAGATGGCAGGTTTAAGTCTCCGTACTTGCTTGTTCGGTCGATCAGATATTCCTTGCCCGTAGAATTTGGAATGTTGTCAAGCACAATCTTGGCGATGCTTTCGGTGAAGCCTTCGCTCAGCAGCATGGATCTTCTGTCTCTTGGAACTGATATTGAAGGACCAAGCTCATCCTTGAAATGAACGTCAACGATGAGTTTTTGGGAAGTTTCCTTCTCGACTATTTGCTGAGCTCCGTGCATTATTTCTGTCAGGAAATCTTCGTGTGCTCTCAGGTTGAACTCCAGATCATCGCGTTCGTATTTCAATTCAGTCAGTTCTATTCCAATCTTTCTGCCTCCGTTTGTGTGAAGGATGAAGTCCGGACATTCGCTCTTGTCGATTTTGCCAATCGGGAAAGAAGTAAAAGAGGAGCGGAACAAGCGAAGTATCGCCCATTCTCTTTGGTCTTTTTTCTGCTGATTATGACTGATCTCGCACATGTCTGCCTCCTTCCCTTCTAAGAATAAGATATGCAAATATATCAAATTTAGAATTAGATTACAAAGAAACGATGTTTTATTTTATCGTTTAGTGCTGAACAACAAAAAAAGGCGCAGAAGTTTATTCTGCGCCTTAATTTTTTAATCTTCCTCAAAGATTTCCTCCTCTTCTGGCGGATTGGTGATGTCGTTGTGGTCGGAGTCTCTGAATACATACTGAAGCATGCCGAGAGATTCATCCGGATAAACCGAGAAGCTTCCATACTTTCTCTTCCACTTCCATTTCAAAGAGTTGAAGAAGAAGCCTTTAGAGATGTATGCGTAAACGTAAGGATTTACGTGTAGCGAGAAATCCTTAACCTTACGGTCCTCCTTCATTGTCCTGATAGCCTCTTCAAGGTCAGTCTCGAAACAAATCGAAGGCCTTGCCTTTCCGGTTCCCATGCAAGTCGGACAAGTCTCGTTAGTATTGATCTTCATTACCGGTCTCACTCTTTGGCGAGTGATCTGCATAAGGCAGAACTTGCTGAGAGGCAGGATGTTGTGTCTTGCCTTGTCCTTTGCCATATTCTGCTTCATGCGGTCGAACAAAGCCTGTTTGTTCTCTCCCTTCAGTAGGTCGATGAAGTCGATTACTATGATGCCTCCGATATCGCGAAGCCTCAACTGGCGAGCAATTTCGTCTGCCGCAGCCAGGTTGACTTCAAGTGCGTTAGTCTCCTGATCGTTTGAAGCCTTTGTCTTGTTTCCGCTGTTTACGTCGATAACGTGAAGTGCCTCAGTGTGTTCGATGACAAGGTATGCGCTGTTCTTGAACGATACCATGCGGCCGAAAGAGCTCTTGAGCTGTCTTGTTACGCCATAATGGTCAAAGAGAGAGATGTTGCCGTTGTACAGTTCCACGATGTTCTCCTTTTCCGGAGCTATTCGTCGAACGTAGTTCTTTACGATCTCGTATTCCTTCTCGTGATTGACAACGATGCTGTCATACGAAGGAGAGAATGAGTCGCGAAGAAGTCCGGTAATAATGTCAGCCTCCTGATGGAGCTGTTTTGGAAGGTTCTCTCTCGATATTCCTGCCACGATGTTGTTCCACTTTTCAAGCAAGAAGTCCAATTCCTTCTGGAAATCTTCCTCCTCCATGCCCTCCGCCATAGTGCGGACGATAAGACCGAAATTCTTAGGCTTTATCTTTGTCAGAATCTGCTTGATTCTCTTCTTTTCAGCATTGCCTTTGAGTTTCTGAGAAAGGAAAATCTTGTCAGAAAGAGGGATGAGAACAAGAGCTCGTCCTGCGATAGAGATCTCGGTTGTGAGTCTTGGTCCTTTGGTAGAGATCGGTTCTTTGACAATCTGCACCAATATTTCCTGTCCCACTGCAAGCACGTCTTTTATTTCTCCCTTTTTCTCAAGGATGGGAACGTCTGCGAAATCCTGCACCTGAGGTTTTCTTGCCGAACTATTTAGTAAGACACCTTTGGTGAATGCGTACACAGCCTTGAATTGAGCTCCCAAGTCCTGGTAGTGGAGAAAAGCGCTCTTGTCGAAGCCGACATCTACGAATGCCGCATTTAGGCCGGGCATGACTTTCTTGACTTTAGCCAGGTATATATCCCCCACCTGATACTTGCCCATACCACTTTCCTTGTGGTATTCAACGAGCCTCTTGTCTTCAAGCAGAGCTATATCGATGCCCTCGTCCTGTACGTTAATAATTAATTCGTTGTTCAAAACCTAGTGTTTTTGATATGTGTTAAACATAATATCAAACGCACTGCTTTTGAGTAGTTTGTGTGTGAATAGTGTGCTGTGTTTGTAGTGAGATTGTGTTGTGCGGTCAATTAAACGGTGTAGGAAGTAGTTGTGTTGTGTGTGAAAGTTAAAAAACTAAAGAACAAACAAGATACCATAAGGCAACAATGTTTGTTCTTAGTTCTTTTCTCCGAAAAAAACTCAAAAGAGTGATTCGACAAGAAGATTATTTCTTCTTATGACGATCCTTCTTTAGTCTTTTCTTGCGCTTGTGAGTAGACATTTTATGTCTCTTTCTCTTCTTTCCGCTTGGCATAATGATAATTATTAAATTTGTTTGTTTTTACTTGTTCTATCTGGGAAAGATCTCACCTAATTACTTAGTTGTAACACCTTTCATATACTCCTTGTCCTCGTAAAGGAAGTTAGGAGTTGGCTTGAACTTTGCAATGTTGTGCTCAGGAATAGTAATTGACTTATTCATCGAGATGTTACGACCAATCTTTTCCTTGCGAGTCTTAATCTCAAATGTGCCAAAACCTCTAAGGTACACGTTCTCACCGTGTCTCATTGCTCTCTTAATCTCCGACATAAGACCTTCAACTACGACTAGAGTGTCTTCTCTGTTAACACCAGTACGTACTGATATCTCATTTACTAATTCTGCTTTTGTCATCTTAATTTTTGTATCTTAAATGAAATCGAGTGCAAAATTAGAAAAGTATTGCCATATTACAAAGCAATTTATTAAAAAAATGTTAATCAAAGAGTTGCAAAATGTTCACAAACACTGGTCATTTTATACATATTTCACTTTATATTATAATTGAAAATATAAACTTTCATTTGGTCTGTCAGAAATTAGTTTTGAGTTGATTTTTGCTGGCAGGGAATGGACTGTCTGCCGATTTTTGTTCCTTTTGATGAAAATGTTGCATTGTCAGTTCTTTTTGTTGCTCTATTCGTTAGTTTATGGTGCAGTCTATTGTTCAAAAAATAGTATCTTTGCATGTCAAACAGAAATAATCATGAGTAATAGAGACGAAAGAATAGAAACGGAGCAGATTGAGATACTTGGAGCGAGAGTGCACAACCTGAAGAATATAGATGTGACTATCCCAAGAAACCAGCTCACTGTGATTACAGGATTGAGCGGAAGCGGTAAATCTTCTCTTGCTTTCGATACGATATTTGCCGAGGGCCAGCGCAGGTACATCGAGACATTCTCTGCCTATGCCCGCAACTTTCTCGGCAATATGGAGCGTCCCGACGTTGACAAGATTACGGGATTGAGTCCGGTTATTTCTATTGAACAGAAGACAACGAACAAGAATCCCCGTTCCACAGTCGGCACGACAACAGAAATCTATGACTTCCTTCGTCTTTTGTTCGCCAGGGCAGGAGTTGCATACTCCTACGAGACAGGCGAGCCAATGGTTAAGTACAGCGAGGAGCAGATTCTGAATTTGATTCAGACCGACTACAACGAGGAACCGATAATGATTCTTGCCCCTGTAGTCAAGAGCCGAAAAGGACATTACAAGGAGCTTTTCGAGCAGACTCGCAAAAAGGGGTACATGTATGTCCGTGTGGACGGCGAAGTGCGTGAGATTCTTCACGGAATGAAGCTCGACCGCTACAAGAACCACGACATAGAGATCGTCGTTGACAAGCTGATAGTCCATGATAAGGACTTGAAGCGTATTCGAGACGCAGTGAGGATTGCGATGCGACTTGGCGAGGGTGCGATAATGGTACTGAAGAAGGCTGACGGCAGTGTGCGCCATTTCAGCCGTCACTTGATGTGCCCAACTTCCGGCATTTCCTATGTAGAGCCGGCTCCGCACAACTTCTCGTTCAACTCTCCTCATGGAGCTTGCGAGAAGTGTCATGGTATCGGCTACGTGACAACGACCGATATTGAAAAAATCATTCCAGACAAGTCCATAAGTATCTATGCCGGTGGAATTGCTCCGCTTGGCAAGTACAAGAAAAATATATTCTTCTACCAGATAGAGGCCTTGGGAGAGAAATACGGGTTTAATATCAAAGATCCTATTTCAGACCTTTCGGATGAGGCTCTTGATGTCATTCTCAATGGTACCGACGAACTTATTCAGTTGAAGAGCGAGGTCAACGGTACTGTAACACGACCTCTTGCATTCGAGGGTGTGCTAAGGTACATCGAACTGGAGCAGGAGAATGAGGACTCTTCGGCATCGGCAAAGAAATGGGTTGCCCAGTTTAGCAAGACTTGCGTATGTCCGGAGTGTAAGGGAAAGAGATTGAAGAAGGAAAGCCTGCACTTCAAGATTGCAGGCAAGAATATATCAGATCTTGCGGAGATGGATCTGCTTGAGCTTAAGCAGTGGACAGACGATGTCATCGCACAGCTTTCGGACAAGCAGAAGCACATTGCAGGCGAAGTGTTGAAAGAGGTCAAGAGCCGTGTACAGTTCCTGCTTGACGTAGGTTTGGAATACTTGAACCTGAATCGTGCCTCGGTATCCTTGTCGGGAGGAGAAAGCCAGCGCATAAGGCTTGCAACGCAGATCGGTTCGCAGCTGGTGAATGTGCTTTACATATTGGATGAGCCAAGTATTGGTCTTCATCAGCGAGACAATGTAAGGCTTCTGAACTCATTGAAAAGTTTGAGGGATATAGGAAACTCCGTTATTGTCGTGGAACATGACAAGGATATGATGATAAATGCGGACTATATCGTTGACATAGGCCCTAAGGCTGGAAGGTTCGGCGGTCAGGTCGTATTCCAGGGTACGCCTAAGGATATGCTAAAGACCGACACAATAACTTCCAAGTATCTGCGCGGAGAGATGATGATTCGTCCGCGTGCGGAGAGACGAACAGGCAACGGCAAGGCGATAACCATATACGGGGCAAGAGGAAACAACTTGAAGGGAGTGACAATAACATTCCCTCTCGGACTTCTGCTTTGTGTGACCGGTGTGTCCGGAAGCGGAAAGAGTACGTTGATAAACGAGACTTTGCGCCCGATCTTCAGTCAGAAGTTCTATCATTCCTTGCAGGATCCGTTGCCTTATGATGCGATTGACGGACTTGACAATGTCGATAAGATAATAAATGTGGATCAAAGTCCTATAGGCAGGTCTCCTCGTTCGAATCCAGCCACTTACACTAATTTGTTTGCGGATATTCGTGCGTTGTTCGTATCCGCTCCGGAATCCAAGATTAGAGGATATAAGCCGGGACGATTCTCTTTCAATGTCAAGGGAGGAAGATGCGAGGCTTGTCTAGGTAACGGATACAAGAGTATAGAGATGAACTTCCTGCCAGATGTGCTTGTTCCGTGTGAGGAGTGTTACGGAAAGAGATACAACCGAGAGACTCTAGAGGTAAGATTCAAGGGGAAGAGCATCGCCGATGTGCTTGACATGACAATAAACCAGGCTGTGGAGTTCTTTGAAAATATCCCTGCAATATATAGCAAGGTTAGAATTCTGCAGGAGATTGGACTCGGATATATAAAGCTTGGGCAGCCTTCTACAACACTTTCCGGAGGTGAAAGCCAGCGAATAAAGTTGGCTACGGAACTGATGAAAAAGGATACAGGTACAACTCTATACATTTTGGACGAGCCGACAACGGGACTTCATTTCGAGGATATTCGTGTGCTGCTCGATGTTCTTCAAAAGCTTGTTGACAAGGGAAATTCTGTTGTTGTCATCGAACATAACCTTGACGTTATAAAGGTTGCAGACTATATAATAGACATGGGTCCTGGCGGAGGTCGTGACGGAGGTAGGGTAGTGTGCGTCGGCACTCCGGATGAAGTAGCAAACTGCAAGGAAAGCTTCACAGGTAAATTCCTGAAAGAGGAGCTGGATGCGTTGAAAGCCAATAACTAATGAAGTTCGCTTTAGTTTACATATCGCTATGCCTTTTTGCCTTCCAGTCTTGCTTCCATTTTCAAAGTGAAAGCGGCAAGGTTGAGGCTGACTCTCTTCCTGTCAGAGGAGAGATGGATGGGCATGGATATGTGGATTTGGGATTGTCTGTGCTTTGGGCAACATCCAATGTCAGTGCAGACCCCAATGATACGATAGGCGATTTCGTTTCCTATGGAGAACTAACCCCCAAGAGCCGTTATCTTCCTACCAATTATATGTACCAGGACACTATGCTTAAAGAGATTTCCGGAACACAATACGATTATGCCACTCATGTATGGGGTGGAAGATGGAGAACTCCGACCTTCGGGGAGTATGAGGAGTTGTTCAGGAAGTGCGAGAAGCATTGGAATGAATCTTTGAAAGCTCTGGTTGCTGTAGGTCCGAGTGGAGATTCCCTTTGTTTGCCAGCTCATGGCTACAAGTACGACAACGAGCACAAGCATCCCGATGACGGAGGCTATTTTTGGTCATCTACCCAGAATATCTACTATTCGGAATATGCTTGGAGGCTGGGCTTTATTCCGACATGGAACGGAGTCGATGATGTCTGCCTGTACTATGGTTATCAGGTGCGTCCGGTTATAGACAAAAGAAAGAGGTGAAACGATTTGTTCCACCTCTTTCTTTGTCTATTGAGCGGTACGACTACATGCGCACGTACCACTTGCCTTTCTTGTATTTTGTCTTTACTGTTTCTGTAGTTTCCTTTTCGGCACCAGTGAGTGACTGTTCTTTTACAGTGAACTTTACTGTAGCGGCAGTTCCGTCGCTGTTCATGTCAACCGAGGCAACCTTGTAGGACTGTATCTTTCTAAAACGTGAAGCTTGAGAGAGCTTTGTCTTCAATGCATCGACTTTTGATGCGGCAAATTCGTCCTCCATGTCAAGCAAAGTCTCGATATTGTCAAAATTGCCAACCTTTACGTCCTCCATAAATGCTGATGCTACAGACTCTGGCGAAGAGTTTGTGCAAGCCGCAGCAACAATCATGATAATCGCAATGAATGCGAGTCTGAGTGTTTTTAGCATAGTCTTGAATATTAATGTTAAAGTTTCTTCATTGTCACTATTGGCAGCATCATCTCTTCAAGCGACACTCCTCCATGTTGGAACGTGTTCTTGTAATACTGCACATAATAGTTGTAGTTGTTCGGATATGCAAAGAAATCATCGTTTGTGGCGAAGATATACGCACTCGAAATGTTAGGCGAAGGCAGACCTACCTGCTCAGGCTTTTTGATTGCAAGCACCTCTTTTGCGTTGTAGTCCAGATTCTTGCCGACCTTGTATCTTAGGTTTGCGTTTGTGTTCTTGTCTCCGATAACCTTGATTGCATTTCTGACATGAATTGTTCCGTGGTCTGTAGTCAGCACCACTTTGCAGTCAAGCTCCTTCAAGGCCATAAAGAACTCCTTGATGGCAGAGTGCTTGAACCATGTTTCTGTTAGAGAACGGTAAGCGGCGTCTGTGCTTGCCAATTCGCGAATCATCTTGCTGTCAGTACGAGCGTGTGAAAGCATGTCCACGAAGTTGAACACAACGACATTCAAGTCTTTGTCCTTGAGTTTTTTCAGTTCGCTGACATACTTTGTGGCCGCCCCTGAGTCGTTGATCTTGTTGTAGGAATACGTGTACTTCTTTCTGTATCTCTCAAAGAATGTTCCGATCAGCTCGCTCTCGTACATGTTCTTGCTTTCCTCGTCATTCTCCTCTACCCAATATTGTGGGTATAGCTGTTTGATCTGCACCGGTAGCAGACCTGAGAATATGGCGTTTCTTGAATACTGTGTGCTTGTCGGAAGCATACTGCAGTACAGACCTTCCTCCTCGCATAGGAAGTCTTTGCTCAAAAGTTCTCTGATGATTCTCCATTGGTCGAAGCGGAAGTTGTCGAACACAATAAAGAACACCTTCTCGCCATTGTCAAGCAGAGGAAGCACTTTCTTTTTCATCACATCCTGGCTCATCAAAGGTCTTTCAGCTGTTTCCTCGAACCAGTTTTCGTAATTCTTTTTTATATACTTTACGAATGCGGAGTTAGCCTCGTCCTTCTGCATCCTAAGGATTTCATCCATATCGACTGCAGAATCGGAAAGCTGAAGTTCCCAATACACAAGTCTGCGGTAAAGTTCGGCATAGTCGTCGAACGAGCTTGACTCGTTAATCTGCATGCTGATCTTTGTGAACTCGGATCTGTATGCGTCTGTTGTTACCGTGTTGATTATCTCCTTCCCCTTGATGTTCTTCTTTAGGGATAGAAGAATCTGGTTTGGGTTTACCGGTTTGATAAGGTAGTCTGCGATTTTCTTGCCGATAGCCTCGTTCATGATGTCTTCCTCTTCGCTCTTTGTGATCATCACGATTGGCACCGTAGGGTCTATCTCCTTGATTTGCTGAAGTGCTTCAAGACCGCTCATTCCCGGCATGTTCTCATCCAAAAAGACAATGTCGAAGTGTGATGACCTGCATGCGTCAATGGCATCCATTCCGTTTGTCACGCATTCGCATTCATAACCTTTCTGTGTTAAGAATATTATGTGGGCCTTCAACATATCTATCTCATCGTCTGCCCATAGAATCTTTCCCTGACTCATACCTTTATCCTCCCTGTTAGTTGTTGATATGAAGATTAATTATTTGCCTAAGTATCCTTTCTTGAACAGCTCCATGTATGCGCTCACGTTACCGCTTGTCTTTAGGGCTTCAAGATTTTCCTCTGTTATTATCACATGCTTGTAAACAGCGTCGCCAAGCAAATTCTTGATTTGTGCGTTGCGTACAATCTGCTTCAAATAGTCAAGAGCCATCTTTGAGTCAGCCATCATTCCGACAGTGATGATCAAAGGAAGGTTCTTGCCTTCTGTCTTTGCAACCTTTAGGTTAAGAAGTGGAGCTGAATCGGCATTGAAGTCGTTCAAAAGCTTCATTACACCTTCGCTCTTGACAACACCCTTGGCAACAAGAATTGCGAAGTAGTGCTTCATATTGCGGTCGAAAGTGTAAAGGTTCTTGTATTTCTTTACGTCTTTCTTTGGCTCAGCCTTTACCTCCTCCTTTGTCTCTTGAGGTTGTGTGTTTGGCTTTTCTTCCTTTTCTGTTGCGTTCTGAGATTCCGAGGCATTGTTCTCTGGAGTCACGGCAGGAGTCGGTTCGGATGTTGAGGCTGGTTCCTGCTTTGTCTCTGTTGCCGGAGTTACGGAAACCTTTGTGAGGTCTTGTCCTTCGCTCACCTGGATTGTAGTCTTTGCCTCCTCTTCTGCCTTCTTGTTCTCGTCGATCAGCTTGACCTTGTTGTCTGCCTTCTCCTGCTTGCGGTTAGTGATGTTGTTTGCGTACCACTGCTTGTATTCGTCGATTGTGTGGCCGCGACCTATCAGCTTGCTGTTGTCTTCGGAAATGACAAGCAATGTGTGTTCCTTTCCGTTAAGCTGGGCTGTTAGTGCGGAGTCTGCCTTCACACCGTTTGCGTACCACAACGCCTCGTCCAAATTGTCGAATCCGGAAACTGTAACAATGCCCTGACGTATCTTCAGGTCGAAGTCCTTTACAAGGAACTTGGTGAAGTTGTATGTTGCGACATTGAACAGTAGCTGGTTGCGGTTAACCTCTTCCTCCTTTGTGATTATGAAGAACAGGTAAGGCTCGTCTTTACTGAATGTGAATTCGTTCTTGTGGGCAGTAAGGTCTCCGTCCGTGCTTTCGACAAGCATTTGCTCACGCTCGCTTGCAAGGGACGATGATGTTCCTGCCTGGGTTACTCCGCCTTGCTCGATTAGGGCGATGATGTCCTTTGCCATAGATGTTACATCGCTGTTCGGATATTTTGCGATGATAGTCTTCAGCTCTTTTTGAAGAGAGTCCTGCTCGCCCTGCTTTCCGTGAGACAATGCCTTTAGCATCATGAATTTCGGCATAAGGTTTGATACGGCATAGTTCTTCTCCATGAACTCTGCGTTTGCCTTGACCTTGTTGTAGTCGGACTTCAAGTATGCCTCGTAAGTTTCGGTATATATTGAGTCCTGAAGCTTGTTCATTCTCATAAGCTTCTCCTGGTAGTCCGGAGTTCCAAGAATCTGTGCGTACTTGGTGTCGGGATACATTTCGATAAGCTTGTTCTTGTATTCCTCGGCTTTCGCTGCATTTCCGGAGTTCTGTGCTATGTTGTAGCTGTAGAACAAAGCGTCCGCTGCCTTGTCCTTGTTTCCGAATCTGCGTATATACTCTTCGAATGTCTCGAGAGCAAGAGGGTAGTCCTCGATCTTCTCGCTATAAGTCAGAGCCTCAGCGAACAGTGCGTTTTCAACTTGGGATAGGGACACGGCCTTCTGCTCTGGAGTCATAGGTATCTGGCGCAAGTAGTAGTCCGGATTCTTCATGTTCTGTCCGTACTGGTTTTCTCCGGCAGAGCGTTCGCTTCTGTCCTGAGGGTTGTTTGGATCTGACGGCTTTACCTCTTCCTCCTCGTTGTTTTCGGCAAGAGGCTCGTCAAAGCTTACGCTGCTCTTGTTCTTTCTGTTCCAGTTATCCTCAAGACGTCTTTGTCCGTATCTTCTCTGGAATTCAAGTTTACCTTTGGATACGGTCTGCTGGTTAAAGAAGTACCATGACTTTCCGTTGTTCGAGTTGACGTTCTCGCTCTCGACCTTCTGGATTTCCATGTCAAGCAGTTTCTGCTCTCGCTCCATGGCGATTTGTCTTTCTCTCTCGGCCTTTTCCTGCTCCTCGATTTTCTTGATTTCACGCTGGACTGCAGCCATTCTCTCTTCTGGCGAAGCTGTTGAAAGAGCAAGCAGTGAGTCCTGCAGGTGTACGATGTCGTAGTTCTGCTTCAACTCTGTAAGTTTAAGTGCCTTTGAAGAAACATCCTCGTATTCAGGATGCTTGTTCGACAATATGCTCGAAGCCTCGGCGTAGCATGGCTCTGCCTTTATGTACTCCCTGTTGTTCCAGTACAATCGGCCCAAAGTCAAGAGTGCCACAGCCTTCTCGACTCCGTTTCTTGTGCTTTTCTCTGCTGCCAGGCGATAGTTCTTGATAGCCGAAGCTGTATCCTTCTCGCGAATATACACATTACCTATTGCGTAGTGTATCTGGTCAAGGTAATCCTTGTTCTTCTCGTCCTTTGTAAGCTTCTCAAGCTTGTGGATCACGTTCTTTGCCTCACCCGAACCCGAAGTGTAAACCTCTGTCTGGCGGATTCTTGCGTTGAACTCCATCTCGTAGTTCGGAGATTTTCTGATTACTGTGTCGTAGTATGCGTAGGCTTCCTTGTTCTTGCCCTGGTTCTGGTAGATTTGTGCTATGATGAACAGGAATCTTGCCCTTTCGCTTCTGTTTTCTGCTGACTTGATGGACTTTAGCAAGTAGGGAAGAGCGTCGTCCTCGTATCCCTGTGCCAGCTTTATGTCTGCGATTGTCGAGTTGTAAAGTCCCTCGACGTTGTATGTGATCTTGTCCTCGTCTATGTTGTTCAGGATTTCCTCTGCCTCATAGATCCAGTTCATTTCCTTCAGTGACTTGGCTTTCCATAGCGAAGCCTGTGTAACCAAATCCTCATTAGTCTGGAAGTGGTTCTGTACGTAAGTGAATGTCGCAGAAGCTGCAAGATAGTCGTTCCCATAGTATTTCGACTTTCCAAGAAGCATCCATACGTCGTCCATCATAGGGTTGAACTCCTCCTGTGCATAGAATGTCGCATACTTCGGATCCTTCATCTTCTTGACGTTCTTCACTGGCTTCTTGCGCATGGAGTGAAGCTTGATGGCCTTCTCGCACTTCTCAGATGCACGTGATGCGTCTCCCTTTGCTGCGTCCTTTGTAGTCTCGTCGCTTACTGCATACATCTTGAGCGTGCGGGTGTAGTCAGGCTTGTAAGCCTCCTCAATCTTTTTCTTGCCCTTCTGGAGCGCTTCGTTTCCGTTGTAGTAAACATTGAACTTTGTTGTCATAGCCTGATAGCCACGACTCATTGCTGTGTTCTTCTTTGTAGAACAGCCCACAATGGACAGCATGGCGCATATTAGCGCCGATATATAGAAATAAAATCTGTTCATCTTCATAATAGGGGCAAAGATAGTAACTTTTTGTTAAGATACCCAAAAACTTTGGCGGATAATTAGGACGTAATATGTTTTTGATTTTCAAAGGACGTAAATATGAAAATTGTCGCTATCCCATCAAGATATTTCAAGAAGTTCCCGATGCGGAATTACAGAGTCTTGTTTGTGTCTCCGGAAAGTTGGGAATGGAAATTGTCTTTAGCTTTTTTGATGCTTTTTTACCTCATGCCAAGAAACTCTTTTTGCAAAACGAGTGCGGTTTTATGAATGTTCATTTCTCGTTTGTCGAATCCACTGCCGAAGTAATTGGGATGGTTTACACTTTGTGCATTTCGAGGTCGGTCCGGTTGGCAGACGGATTGTCAAGTACCTTGAGGCAAGGAACCTTTGTGGAATTAAAAATACATGTTCTTGTGAAGGAAAAGAACAAAAAAAGCTGCCCGTTTCCATCGTCGGGCAGCCTTAGAGATGTATCTTAGAAATCCAGAAGAAGCTTTACGTTCAACTGTCTTCTTGTCAAATTGTTAGGTACTGCGTACTGCGCTCCCGAAGGGTCGGAAACCCAGTCATAGCTGCACCTGTTTGGAATGTCGAACAGGTTGAGGCAGTCCAAGGACAGCGACATGGCCCTGAAAGGCTTGAAGAATGACTTCTGCATGATCTTGTCTCGGCCCCTTTCCAATCCGTATGTAAGACCGATATCTACGCGCTTGTATGATTTGGATTTGTATATGGCGTTCTTGCGTTCGCTTTTCGGAGGACCATAGGTGAATCCGTCTGCAAAGTTAAACTTGAGGTTCATCTTCAGCTGGTCGATGTTTGGGAACTGGTCCTGGAAAAAGCATGAGATGTTATAGGCTCTTGCGTTCGGAGTCCTAAGGTATCCTGCTCCGTCCCCATAGATGTTTTCCTTGGCATTCATCAGTGAAAGGTTGATCCAAGAGTCCACACCAGGCACGAATTCTCCGAATAGTTTCATGTCTCCGCCGATCACGTATCCGTCTCCGTTGTTTATTCCCTCATAGACAATCTTCACATTGTCAACGCTGTACGGGATAAGTCGGTCTATGTACTTTCCGAATATCTCTGTAGTGAACTTGAAAGGCCTTTTCCATAGCGAGAAATACCTGTCCGCAGACAGCACAATCTGGTTGGAGCGCGGAGCCTTGATGTTCTCGTTCAAAGTAACCTCGACATTTCCGTTCGATTGTATTACAGTATCTCTGATTTCCTTGTAGAAAGGCGATTGGAAGTATCTGCCGACAGCCATACGGAATCCCCACTTGGGCGCTTTCTCAGGGAAGAATGCAAGCGAGGCACGAGGACTGACAAGCAGCTCGTTGTTGAAGTTCCAGTAGTTGAAACGTATGCCGGCAGTGAATATCAAGTTTCCCTTCTTGGTTTGTCCGACAAGTGTGTTCTGCAGAAAGGCGGATGTTCGGACCGCTTCAATCTTTGAGTTAGAGAAAAGGTTGGAATACAAGGACATGACATCATTCCTCATAGGCACAGAGTATCCGGCAGAGTCTCTTTTCTCCCATTCCTGCACCTTGTCCTTCATAGTCTCTTTTTGCGCGGAGACTCCCCATTTGATCGTGTTTTTTTCTAACTTGAACTCACCAATATGGCCGAGGCTTAGAATTGTAGTGTTCAGATTGTCGCGCGCATGCTCCTGATACGAGGCAATACCTTTCTCATGGTCCCTGTTCATCTTTTCATCCATTGCATCGCTAAGCCAATAGGCTCCGGTAATGTCGTAAGTCACGTTCTCGTCTGAATTATAGGCTGTTGTCAGAAAAGATATGGTGGTGCGTTTGTTCGGCTTGATTTTGAAGGACATGTTGCCGAAGAAGCTGTTGTACTTGTCCTCCTCTCCACCCTCGAAGTTGATTTGGAACGTCTTTGTGTTGAATGCCGTTCCAAAGTCTGTTTTCCTGTCCTCGGGATAGAAGTTGTAGTTGTTCGTTGCTATATTTCCAAGCACGGAGATCTCGAACTTCGGATTGGCCTTGAATGTCAGGTATGTCTGGTAGTCAATAAAGGAAGTGTTGTAGTCACCTCTCTCGTCCAAAGAGTCGAACAGATAGGCAGAGTTCTTGTAGCGGAATCCGTGCATCTGCGAGAACTTTCCGGTAGTGCTTCCGATATATGCGCTTGCTCCAAGGAAGCTTCCCATTAGAGTTGCCTCGAAGGGTCGATTCGGAGTCTTGTACTTTATGCTCAGTACAGAGCTCATCTTGTCTCCGTATTCGGAAGAGAATCCTCCGCTCGAGAAAGAAACCTGGTCCACCATGTCAAGGTTGACAAAAGACAGTCCCTCCTGCTGGGCTGAGCGGACAAGCTGAGGACGATATATCTCGATGTCGTTTACATAGACTGCGTTCTCTTCGTAGCTGCCTCCTCGCACAGAGTATTGGCTGGAAAGCTCGTTTGTCGCAACCACTCCAGAGTTTCCGTGAACAAGCTGCTCTATACCTCCGCCCGTTGCCGACGGAGCGTGCCTCATCTGGCTTACGTCGATCAGTGTGACTGTGTTGTTCTGCTTTCGCTGTCCTACGGTCACAAAGTCATCGAATACTTTTGATTCTTCTTTAAGCCTGATCTTTTGATATAGAGTTCCTTCGCTTACCTTCAGCTGGATGGTTTCGTAGGAAATCATCGAGATGGACAGGACGACAGCAGTGTCGGAACTAATGTTAATCTCGAATCTTCCGTTTGCATCAGCTATTGTTCCTTCGTTTGTGCCGAGAATTTCAATGGAAGCGCTGGGCAACGGGTTGTTGTCCATGTCAGTAACTCGACCGGATACAGTCCATGCAAAGGAAAGCAGCGACTGAAAAGCCAAACATATAATTGAAATGAGACGCTTCATTGACTCGTTATACATCGTCGATATAAACATTGCTTTAGATTTTTGGGAACTTTAGTTTGTACTTCTCACCTTTCTTGTGTAGTACGGGTATGTTGTCGAAGATGATGATTTCCCATCTTAGTTTTCTTATAAACTCTTCGCTCAACTTTTTATGAGTCTCTAAGTTAGGGTGAAAGTCCTCTCCGAAAGGAGCACTTTGCGGAGTAAGGTCTATTCTTTGCACATCTTTAAGACCTTTCACCGCCTTGTCTGTTGCCTTGATAATCTTCGTCAAATGATTTTGTCCCTTAGGATAGCTGTCGTTCATCATCGGTCCAGTTACGCAGACAATCTTTGCATTCGGAAATTTATTCTTTATGCTTAGAATGAACTTGCGGTATGCATCAGAGAATTCGTCCATAGTGAACGAAACAGTTCCCTGACCAAGAGCAAAGAAGTCGTTTGTTCCAGCATTCACAACGATTAGGTCAGGATTAAACTTCTGTCCGTTTGTGATGGCTTCCTCATAAAGTTCAGGAATAAGACCTTTTGTAGAGCCGTCATTATTATAGATTAGTCCTCTACCCGAATAACAGACAGAACTATATAATGGCGAGTGTTCCATGTTTCTGGTTGCCAAAGCTCCCCATGCCAAGTATCCGTTCTCGTTCTCTGGGTGGAAACCAGTCAATGCGTGCTCTGCATCATAGTTGCCCTCGTTTCCATAGCCACAAGTTATAGAGTTTCCGATAAACTCGAATATGATTTTGTTTGGGTTTATTAAATCTGCGTTTATACCTATGCCACCTTCCTTTATGTCAAAAGACATGATACGAACGCTTCCAGTTTGAAACTCTGTAAGTTTGTAAACCTGAATGAAGTGCAGCCTGTCCTTGTCAAGATTCTCTGCAAGTACGACATCTGCCTTATCAAGTCGCACTTTCTTCATTTCGCCTTTATCAACAATAACTCCGAGATATGTATCTTTTGATTCTTCGCATTGCATAGACAAGGAAGAGCCACTGAAAGCCATAAAGAAACCTTCCATTGTGTATCGGAGCTCGGCATAATCCTTGTTCCGTATAGTTCTGCCAAACCATTGGATAAAATGGAAATTATCTGGTTCAAGTCGTTGACCGTTGCTCAACTGTCCTTCTGCATTTGCACTTCCTGTAATCATAAGAAGTATGAAAAGTATAATGTGTTTTAGTCGCATGTTTCAGTTTGTTGTGTTTCCTTGTTTGTTTCTTCGTTGGTTCTTGTGTTCTTGTATATCATGAATACACATAGAGCAAACAATCCGGTCATAACAATGTACGAAACGATTCCTAAATCTTCGTTAGTGTCCATTGCTTCCATTTCGCTTACCGAAGGCCATTTTCCAGTTGCCAGCTTGTACACATAGTAAGTTCCTACTCCCATTGCGTTGTTTGTGAAGTGGGCAATGGAGTTCAGCCATGTGCTTCTTCCCCAGAAGTATAGGATTCCAAGCCAAACAGACAAAGCGAAGCGAGGAATAAATCCGTAGAACTGGAAATGCATGGCACTGAATATGATGGAAGTGACTATTATTGCAAGCCATACTGCCATTTTTTGCTGCAACTTGTTCTGTATCAGCACGCGGAACACCAACTCTTCCCCAATAGCAGGAATCAAACCGATAAGAATCATGTTGAAGAGTACAGTCAAAGGATTGTTGGTCGCAATGATTTGCAGAGTAACCTTGGCTGCATCGTCCTCCATAGACCTTATGCTTTCCTCCATCCAGTCAGGGAATGGTATTGACTGGTTCATCTTTGCAAGAAATCCTATTATTGCTGAGATGAAAAGCATTGAAAAAACTGTGAACATGACAGCCTTTTTGTTTGGCTTGTTGTTTATGCCAACTCTCTCAAAGATTGATTTTTGAGAAGTTAGATGGTTGTAAAGTATAGGTGCTGCAATAAAAAGAAGCACGGAGGAATAAAGCTGCTCGATTCTGATTTGCCAACATTCATCCCCAACAATCATTTTTGTAGGAGTCATCAGGAGCACACTGACTATAAACGCCATTATGACCAGGAATACGGCAAGCATGAATTTCTGCCAGGCTGGGATATTTTGTAATGTACCTTTAATCTTCATCTTCTTTAATTTTTATTTCTTTTATTACATTGTTTACTGTTTTTGATATGTCGTCTATTTCATAGCCTTTTGAAGCGCAGAATCTGAACAGCTTTGCCCTCAGTTCCTGTACGGACGAAAACTTTGTCGTCTTGACCTTGGAGCACAGCAAGTCTGTCAGGATCTCTGTGTAGTCCTCTTGAGGTATTTCCTTCAGTGCCTTGTCTATGTACTCCTGTGGGATATGTTTCATCTTGAGCATGTACTCAATCTTCTTTCTTCCCCATTTGGCAAAGCGGTACTTGTCTCTGGCATAGAAACTTGCAAAGCGAAGTTCGTTTATGAAGTTTTCTTCCTCAAGTCGTTCCGCAATTTTCTGGGCATCATCTTTGGAAAGTCCCCATCTGAAGGCCTTCTGTGTGATGTCATCCTTGCATTTCTCGCTCTCGGCACAAAGAGATGCAAGAGAGGATAGAGCTTCTTCAAAGCTTTTTTGTTTCATACGCGTGCTATTATGGAGCGGTCTTTCCCGTAGTCATCTTTTGTGATGGTCACGTTTCCAAAACCATGTCTGCTCATCATTTCTTTTGTTTCTTTGCCGAACGCTTCGTTAATCTCGAACACAACAGTTCCGCTTTTGTTTAAATGATTATTCGAGGCAAAGTTAGTTATTTCTCGGTAAAATAGCAAAGGGTCGTCTTCTGGAATGAAGAGGGCAGTGTGAGGTTCGTAGTCAAGCACATTCCTTCTCATCTCTGTCATTTCGCTAGGACGAATGTAGGGCGGATTGCTGATTATGATGTCGTAACTGCCCAGAGATTGGAAATCTTTGCTTAGTACGTCAATTTGTTTGAACTCGACCTTTGCACCTAAATCTTCTGCATTTTGTTTTGCTACTGTTAAGGCTTCGGAAGAAATATCAATTGCAGTAACATTTGCCTTTTCTCCCAATTCCAGAGCAATGGAGATGGCTATGATCCCCGAACCGGTTCCTATGTCGATGATTGAAACGCTAGAGGTCGATTCGAGTATTCTTTTCGCTTCATTGATTGCGTTGAAAACTGAAAGAGAAGTCTCGGGACGGGGAATCAAAGTACTATGATTTACTTTGAATGTGCGTCCCATAAATTCAGCCTCCCCTAATATATATTGTATAGGCTCATTCTTTTCGAGTTTGGCGAGAATACCGTTCGCAGTTTCAATAGTCGATTCTTCGGCATTATCCATCAGTGCAAAAATGACTTGTGACCTGGATTTGTCGAGAATGTGCTCCATAGCCATAAAGAAAAGTTCGTTTATTTCTTCTTCTGGATATAGATTTGCGAGTCTGTTCCTGAATGTCTGTTTGAGTTTTCTCATTCCAAAATTCTATATTATATTGCAAAGTTAATATAAATCAATGTTTAAAGTGAGTAATGGCGAATAAAAAGAAGAAAATGTTGAGATAGAAAAAGAATAGCGTTTCTAAAATTTTAGATTTCAGTGCTCCAAGAATTCCTCCTAAATCTTATTATATATTTCCGGTATCGAGAATTTTTCAATTCAGTTTTATCATCATTTTTGTTCATGTCGTTTTTTGTTATTGATTTTTTTACCTTTGCATAAAGTTTCAAGAGGGCATTTGCTCTTTATGTGTTGGTTTATCAAGGAATAATATAAAATAAGAATATGAAGAAAGCTTTACTTCCCATTTGTGTAGCTCTGTTTTCGTGCATTGCGTCTGCACAGCACAATGTAGTAGTAGTTTTGAAGGATGGCACAGAAATAAAGTATGTTGCCGAAGATATTGACAGCATTAGAATAGATAAAGATTCAGTTGTGCCTGCAGAAGAAACAGGTCTTCTTTTTCTATATGACGAAACAACATTAACTGCAAGTGTAAGTGGTATTGCAAGCAAAAAGGCTACCGAAGCAAAAATACCTTCGCAAGTGAAACATTTGGGCAGTGTGTACGATGTGACTTCCGTTGGAAGTTGGGCTTTTTCCGACTGCACAAGGCTAGCAAGCATAGAAATCCCAAGTTCAGTGACTGCATTGGGCAGCGGTGCATTTTCTAACTGTACTAAGTTGGCAAGTATAGAAATTCCAAGTTCAGTGACAAAGATTGGTGGTGGTGCATTTCAGTATTGCGAAAGCATTAGAAGTGTAGAAATCCCAAGTTCGGTGACTTATATCGGCGAGCACGCATTTATGGACTGCACAAGACTGGCAAGTGTGGAAATTCCAAGTTCGGTGACATTCATCGGTGTCGGAACATTCAATAATTGTCCGTTGCCTCCACAACTGTTAGTTTATGATAACGAAACAAAGTGCTATGGTTGGGTGGGAGACGAGTCCAAATGTATTGAGGTGTCCATACCTTACGGCGTGACTAAAATTGCAGAGACAGCGTTTGTTGGATGTTCTAACCTTGAAAGCATAGAAATTCCGGGCACAGTAACTGAAATCGCATATAGCGCATTCTTTGACTGCTCAAGCCTAGTGAGCATAGAAATTCCAAACTCGGTGACTTATATCGGTGAGAACGCGTTTATGGACTGCACAAGACTTGAGAGCATAGAAATTCCAAGTTCGGTGGCTGAAATAGACGAGAACGCATTTTGGGGTTGTGGCAGTCTCAAGACAATACGAGTGCCAAAGGGTTGTAAGATTGGTGAAGATGCTATCCCTTCAAGTTGTGAAGTAGAATACTATTAATATAGATAAAGATTAAGGCAAAGGCGGCTTCGGTCGCCTTTGTTGTTATATTTGAAAGTGTAGAGTGTTTTTATTTTGTAAAAAATATTTGAGTAATTATCAACTACTTATAAACATTTCTAAAAAATAATTCCTAAAACATTTGGTCAGTAAAGCAGAAAGCACTAATTTTGCATCCGCAATCGGGAAACAACGATGCGAGCGAGGCCGAGCGAGGCCGAAAGAGATGAGCCGGAAGGTTCGCCACAGAGAAGGGATCTTTGACAAGAATTGCA
>JAZUHH010000104.1:0-14061 GCA_045641625.1 Paludibacteraceae bacterium | reverse complement strand
GTAACGACAATTGGAGAGTATGCTTTATTTGGTTGCTCTAGTTTGAATGACATTACTATTCCTAAATCGGTAACGACAATTGGAGAGTATGCTTTTTGGGGTTACCCTAATTTAAAAGAGATTCAGTGCAGGATAGAACATATAGAAAATGTTGAAATCTCAGCAAATGCGTTCATGAACTGCAAACTTTCAAAATGCTCCCTATATGTACCGGTAGGAACAGAATATGCATACAGGCATCATCCAATATTCTCGCAATTCAAGGATATTGTCGAGGAAAAATAAAGAGAGCGAGGGAAGGTATGGACTGATTACATGGTTTATCCCAGTATCTCCATCAGTAGAGAAAGAATACCACTACCCTAGTAAAAAAGGCATGGTTGCTTCGCAGCAACTATGCCTTCTTCTGTGCTTTAGCACAAGTTATCTAGCTTTGTAAAGTGACTTATGCCTGTGTTTTCACGCAAGCAAAGTTCTATTTTTTCTCTAATTCCGTGCAAAGATACAAAAAAGCAGGCTCGCTTCACAGCGAACCTGCCTTCTCTTTTATTCGATAGTGTATTTTAATAGCTTTAGTCAAATGGGTTGGCTACTGATGTCTGAACATAGCCTTTGCCTGCCTTACCCTGTCGAGAGTCTCCTGGTCGAGTCCGTTGTTCTCAAGGCTTTGCCGGAGCTCCTCCACCAGTTTCGGGACTTCGAGGAAACAGTCCGGATGCTTTGCTATGACATCCTTCAAGAGAGTCTTCAGCTCCGGGACATGAAGGTCGAAGTTGTAGTCCTGCGACAGCTCGCGGAAGGACTTGTAGTCCATAGCCTTCGGAAGCTTGAAGTCGCTCCATACGGAGTCGTTGATCCTGTTCAGAAGCTTGAGGTCGTCGTTCCAGTCCTTGAGGACAGCCTTTTCTCTCCTCACGTTTGAGATGAGAAGGTTGCTGTTTGTCAGGATCTCGCACAGCACGGCGTTTGCAAACTTGTCGTTCACGGGTCTTGCGATGTTCACAGTCTTCAGGTCGTCCGAGAACATGACCTTGATTGAGGAGTTTGTGTTCTCGTTTATATAGTCGCTTGTCAGGGACTTGAACCTGTCGTATTTCTCGGAGGAGACGGTTATTGTCGTCACGATGACATTCGGGTCGTTGAACTCGCCCATCAGAAGCTCCCTGCTGTTAGGGACGTGGTTGAGCGGCAGCTCCATCCGGAAGGTGTCCCTTTTGAGTTCGGCTATAGCCTTGAGTATCTGGAGGTCGTACTTTGAGCCTGCAAGGTCGTTGTCGGCTCCGAGCAGGAGCTTGAAGTCCTGGGTGAACCTGTCGGCATTCTGCACCATGATGTCAATCATGCAGTCTATCTGCGAGGGGATGAGGTTTCCCTGATGCGAGAAATAGAGCGTGTTTTGTGACTTCTCTGCGTTCAGCTGGAAGTGGGCCATGCAGTCGAACTCGCTCTCGGCTATGAGTATGCGGTCGATCCTTTCGGGAATGTTGGAGTGCCATACGGTGTTTGACTTCTCGCTTCCCGAGAGCAGTATTGTCGAGGAATGGCTTCTAGAGGGATCGAAGTATCTGAAGTTCAGACCTCCTATTGTTCCGTCCTTGCGGTAGCATGGGAAGCAGAGGTCGGATTCCCTGCGGTAGCCGGGGGTGCCCTTCGCCACGTTGCACCAGGTTCCCTTGAAGGATGTGGAGTTGAAGGTCTCCTTCCTTATGCCCCTTCGTGCGAAGATGCCGGGGTTTATTGCGGGAGCCATGATCTGCCTTGCCGTCTCCTCCCTGAAGGGTTCGGACTTCCTAAGTTCGGGGATGTATGTCCTTATTCTCTGCCTGTCCTCGTCCGGTATTGCAAGATAGTTGCACATGACCTTTGCTATCTTTCGGTTTATGTCGGAGGCTCGCGGATCCTGGGAACCGGCCAGAGGGTCTGCTATGAATCCCCTCTGGAGAGCGTGCTTGACAAGCATTGCCGCACCGTTTCCTCCGTTGTCATAGGTCACGGACGAGAAGTGCTGCATTCCCGGGGCAGTGCGCGAGGGCTGTATGAAGATTCTGTCGTCGTGGGACTCCCTGGTTCCGAGCACGAAGCACTTGCCTCCCCTGTAGGACTTTGCGCGGTCCTCCTGGTAGCCGAGGGCGACAGCCATCTCTATCATGTCTATTCTGGAGTTCAGCTCCTGAATCGGAGTGTTGGTATAATCCATAGAGTGCTAAATAAACCTTTGCCCTGAACATTCAGGGCAAAGGGAATAAATGATGTAGATAGGACTACATTAGGAAAAATATAGTGAAAAAAGCGTTTGTCTGTATAGATAGGGTCTAGAACGGTAGTTTGTGAGCCTTGGACTGGGCCTTCTGCTCCTCCTCTGTTATCGAGTAGTCCTTGTACTCGCGCTTTGGAGCGCTGTCAGGGACTATGAACTCGGGAGCTTGTTCCGCCTTGGCGTCCACTGCCGCTTCAACTGTCTTCTCCTGCTTCTGCTTCGGCTGCATTGCCGCCACCGCTTCACGGTAGATGTCGTACTGGTTGGGAAGTGACTTCTCCCTCTCCACCTTGGCTGCGAAGTCCTCTGCGGAGAGTCTTGGGTTTCTGGCTTCCCATGACTGTCTCTCCTTCTGTGTTATGGCCGGCGAGTATGCCGTGAATCTTGCGGAGATCTTCATGTCGTTGCATGGAATGTTGTTGAACTCGTAGGCCTTGAGGTTGGGCTTTATCTGTCCGAACCTGTCGGAGGACAGGTGTATGAAGGAGTTTCTGACCTCCCTGCCCTCCTTTGTCGTGAACTGCTCGCTTGTCACTGGCAGGCCTGCAAGCTCCGACTTGTTTAGCTTTACTACAGCCACGATGTTCACGCTCGGCTCGCCGTTCTTGTATATCTTCGGATCTGCCACGATGTGGTAGTTTGGCTGCTTGAATCCCCTTTCGTTTACAGGATATATGGAACCCTCCTCCATGTGGAGCCCCTTCTCGGCCAGTGCCTCCGCCGAAAGGTCTCTCCTTACCACTGCGAGGGAGATGTTTCCGAACTTGTCGGCTTCCGGAAGGTACTTTATGTCCGTTGCGTTGAGCTTGATGTTGTATGCCATCACGGGCTCTCCGGAGAACTGGTTTAGGAGTGTCTTGCCGTCTGCGTCCTTTATCTCGCATCCGAAGGCTGTGCCGAGATACTTGTCCGAGAACTTGTTCTCCCCGATTCTTTCCATGGCCTGCATTGCCTTGATCGTTCTCTCGAAGCTGTTCACCACCGTCACGCTTCCGCTAAGTTCGAGGGACTTCCTGTCCGTTCCCGGGAACTCCGCCGGATTCAGCGTCACGCATGTCGAGCCTGCACCGGACCTGCCTATATGCAGCTGGACGTTGTCCTGGAGTGTTCTGCCGAGCTGCGAGGACTTAGCTATCAGCTGGCTTCTGTTGATTGTGAACTCTAGGACTGAGTCCTTGTCAACGAACTTCAGGTCCTTGCCGTTGTAGTGTGCCTCCGCGCCATGTCTCTTGGCGATGATAAGATAAGGGGAGGTCTTGCCTTCAATATACTGCTTGTTAGGAACAATTGCCAGGTCTAGCATCTTGTGCTCCTTCTGGTCGCTTCCCACAACTATGCGCGGAGTCATCTTGGAGATTGTCGAGAGGCTCAGTGTTGTCGCGAATCTCGGCTCCACAACCTTGACCTCGTTGCCTTCCTTGCCGATTATGGGGCTTAGATTGGCGTATGCCACCTTGAACTCCTGCGGTAGCGAGTTCTTCCTTGTCTGGGCGCTCTCTGCCTGTGCGGCGCCCTTTGTTTCAATATTATCTGTCATGCTGTAATTATTATTTGTATATTCTGTTTCATTTTCGGCCGCCATGCTCATCGGCTCTGCCGTTTTTAGCTCAAGCACTGCCGCTTGTCTTTTCCTGTTGTCTTCCAGGGGCATCGGCCTGTCGAGGAGCGACAGCTGCGGGTTCTCCCTGTAGTAGAGCTCATGGTACCGCCTCTGGTCCTCGAAGGGGTCCAGCACCTGGCTGAACTTTGCGGCATGCCTTCTGCAGTAGTCGTCATGCACGAGGTTGTAGCGGTATCTCGAGTCGTCGTGTCCGGGCCTGGGGGCTGTGCAGCAGAGCGCCACGGCTGTTACCGACCTTGCTCCCATATCCTTCAGCCTCTGCCCTATCTGCGCGAAGTGCTTTCCGGTGGTCACCACATCGTCGAGAAGTATCACGTTCCTGCCCGCCACCTCGTCCTCGCAGTTCAGGACAAGGTCCTTCAGCACCTCGTAGTCCATGTCCCTGTTGCCGTTGGAGTTCACCGCATGGGCCTCCTCCCTGGGTCTCGAGTAGAAAACCCTGCCGCTCTCCAGGACATGTATCCTGTTGGCGTCGGCCTTCAGCTCGTCGTTTACTGCGCTCCATCTCCTTTCCGTCGCCTCCGCGCCTCTCGAGCTGGGCATGTTCACCACTATGGTGTTCTTGATGGAGCCTATGTCGAGTATTGCCTTCTTCACCCTGTTCACTATGGCGCTCCTTATCTTTTCCGAGGGGCCGTTGAAGGGCGGCTTCGTGTCCTTGAATGACATCAGTTCCCTGAAGAAGTCCTTCTCATCATCAGACAAAACAATTTCCCTGTTTCTTGAATCTCTGGTTGTCTTAGGGTTGCGTGGGTAGGTGTAGGCGCTGTAGAATGTTATCTTCTCCGGTGCCGTTCCGCTCAGGAACACCACCTTGTCGCCGGTTTTTCTTTCTTCCATGTCCATCCTAGCTTTGAGATTCCACAAAGTCGTTTATGTCATGTATGAAGTCCAGCTCCGAGATGCTTGCCGCAATGTTCCTCCTCCATACCGAGAGTGTCGTCTCGCTGTTCGAATAGCTCTCCTCTAGCGAGGCGAGCAGTGCCGCGAAGCCCTTGGTGTCCCTTATCTCGTTGGATATGCTCACGCCCTGCTTGAAGGACTCGAAGATGTCTAGGTACTCCCCCACCACGGCGGACCACTTGTCTATCAGCTCGACGAAGTAGTTGGCGTATCCGTGGTCCGTGTCGTCGTTATCCCTGTCGGAGCAGATGTAGTTGACGATGGAGTTGCGGAGGATGACCCTGTTGGGCTCCGAGGCCTTTATCTCGTCCATGAGCCTGCAGGTGTAGCTGTAGCCTTCAGGATTGGAGAAGTACAGCACGAAGATCTCCTTGCGGTCTATCTTGCTGACCAGGGCCTCGAACTTGCGGGAGGTTTCGAGGAAGGCGTCCAGAAGGGTCCGGTAGGTCTCCCTTATTTCAAATGCCGACTTAAATACCATTTTTCTTTGATTTTTTATTTGTTTCTTCTGTTACTGAATCCCCTTCAGAGGAGTAGTCCTTGTACTGGCGCTTTCCAGTATCCGGGACTTTGGTGTCGTCATTTTCTGTCTGGCCTGACTTTAGGGCCGCATCCTTGTCGTTCCTGACGCTCTCCGCCCTGCCTCCGTCATTGTTGTTCGCTACCTGTATCTTGAAGTCCTTGTCCACGAAGGCGGGTCTCTGCTGTGTCACGCACAGCTGGTCCGGTCTCGTGGGATCGACTATTATCCATCCCGTATAGGGCTGCCCCTGCTTGTCCTTGAGGTTTGCGCAGTGGACGGGCCTGCCCTGTCTGAGTTCGTTCGTCTTCTCCTCTCCAAGGAACTCCTGTATCTTCTTGTCTATCCTTATCCTGCTCTGGTCAACGAAGATGAAGTTGTTTGTCTCCCTGTCCCTGTAGAGCAGGCCTTCGGCCCCGCAGTAGCTCACCTGGTGGTCAAGGGTTCCAACATTCCTCAGGTTCTCTATGTCAGCGTCGCTGAGTCCGAAGCTCTTCTGGAGCTTCTCGTACTGGGGAACCTTCTGATAGACCTCTATCTCCACCGAGAGGCTGTTCGTTATGGGGTGAGCCACCGGTCTGAACCTTATGGAGTCCCCTGTCTCCGTGACATACTTCGAGGTAACTTCTCCCGCAAGGAGCTTTGCCTGGTCCTCCCTCCTTAGGGAGCTTCTGTCAACGTTGCACTTCTCCTTCAGGTCCGACCAGATGTCAAGGCCCTTGTCGTCGTCCTCGACAATCAGGCTGCCGCCTTCCTCTGAGGGCATCCTGACATCCTTGAGGACTTCGCTCCTGTCCTCCCTGACGGCCTCCTCCTGAAGCTCCCTTATCTCTGCCTCCTCCTCGGGGGTGATGACGGGATGTGTCATGTCAGTTGCCCTTTCCAGGGCTTCCGCCTTCTGCTTCTCCGCCATCTCCTCAGCCTGCTTCATTGCGATTTCCGGGGAGTACTGTGCGTAGTGTATGCCTCCCATGGAGTCGTCAAGTGTGGCGTTTGCGAAGAGAGTCTCCTTTACTGCCGCCATCTTCTCGGCTGTGGAGACATATTCATGAAGATCCTGCGGGTACTTCACCGCATTCCCGGCTACGGGCTCGAGGGCTTTAAGCAGCGCCTCCCTGTCGTCGGCCTTCAGCGTCACCATGGATGTTGTCCTCTGGTCAGACGGCAGGTCCGCCTCCTTCTCCATCCTGCTCTTGATGTTCTGGAACTCCTCGGACTTGCTGTAGGCGTCCGCCTCCCTGGGTGACATGACCTTTATGATGTCCTTCTCACCGTCGTGCGCCATGAACACTATTGTATCCTTCTCGTCCATCGCCTTCAGCGGGCTTTTCTCCTCATCCTCGAACTCCGTGTTCCTGTCTCCGGCGCCCAGCTCCTTTCTTACTGACGCCTCCTCCCTTTCTATCTGCTGGGCCATGGCGTCCGCCGCCTCCTTTCCCATCCTGCTTTTCCTGGAGTGCATGTCCGCTGCGGCCATCATTGCCTCGAGTGCCGTAAGCACCGCGTTCTGCTGGTGGACGGGGCGTGCGTCGGATTCCCTGTTCATGGCCTTCCTCTCTGCTGCCTCTATCCTCTCCTCGTTGTTCCTCCGCCTCATGTTGTCGAGAAGGTTCATCTGGGAGTCCAGCTCCGCTACAAGTGTGTCGCTCTTTGCAAGGTCTTCGCCTATTTTTGTGTTCTCGCCCTTGAGCTGCTCCTTCAGGGCCTTGTCGGCCTCGATCTGGCTCTTCAGGCTCTCAAGCTGCTTGACATAGGCGTTACCCCTGTCGCTCGGATCTATGCCCTTGTCCCTTATCCTGGCCTCGAGTTTCTCGAGCTTCTCCCTGAGTTCGGGAAGTCTCACGTCCAGCTCCTCCAGCTCGGAGTTGTTATCCTTCATCGCCTTCTCCCTGACCTCCTTCTGCTTCAGGATCTCGTCCCTCTGCCTGCGGATCTCGTCGGCAAGCTTCTGTAGATACTCGGACTTCAGTTCCGGGCTCATGTCCGCCAGCTCCTCCTTGTGACTGTTACGTATCCCGTACTGGACCGGCATTTCCCCAACCTCTTTTATGTCTTTATATTCCGCCATATTTGTTATAATGTTTCAACGATGCAAAATTACTGCTCCAGCCTTTCATAAAAAAATATTTTGGACTCCCAGATTTGGGTTCTAACCCAAATTTGAGGGGAATCGGGGGTATTGGGGATAAAGATTGGTTAGTTTTTCGGAATGAGAATCTTTTTAGGTAAGGATTAGAAGAAAAATAATTGGAGAAATGTATGGATATTTGCAACTTGAAAAGAGGAAATGACTCTCATATAGTTTTCTAATTATTGTATTTGAAATCATATCAAAAACACATGATTGGTAATTTTTATATTATAATATAATGTCAGACTAATAAAAAGAATTAACTTTGTATTCGTTGGGATTTGATCTCTTTATCTTAAATAGTTTTTCATGATAATGCATGATAAAAACATAACATTAATGTAGAAAATGGCTACAAAAAAAATATATATAGACGAAATAATCCATACGGACAAAACTCGCGAAAATATCAGAAAGGCAATTCCTTTTCTTATTCATCATGCAAAAATAAGAAAACAAGTAACATATAAAGAACTTATTTCTACATTAGGGTATGAAACCTATTCGGGAATAGGAACATTATTGGGAAATGTCGAGGATGTAATTTCTTCTTTGGAGAATACATACGCACACTCCATCCCTAGTTTGAATGCACTCGTTGTAAATAAGAATGGTCTTCCTTCTGATGGATTCTCATATGTATATCCGACATACGACAAACTAACCGATGAGGAAAAAATTACCTTTGTCAATGGTCATAATGAAAAGGTTTACAGTTATCCTGATTGGAATTGGGTTCTAAAGGCATTGGAACTCAGGCCTGCCGCTATTGTTGATTCAGCGTACACCAATAAACTGAGAAAATCCGTTACTATCTATGGACATGGTGGAGAAGGTCCAGAGCACAAAGCTATAAAACAAGCCATAACCTACAATTCCAAACTAATAGGTTTTGACGATGTGAAGTCTGCGCAAACTGAATACACATTATTGTCTGGAGATCGTATAGATGTTTTACTAGTGCAGAAGAATGATGACCATATTGCTGTGGAAAATAAAACCGTCCACAGCATCACAAGAGGATATTACGCGAGGAATTTTCAATGTGTTAAGTATAAGGCTGTCATGGATGCAGAGAGAAACATTGAATCAGCCTTTTACAAAAACAGTTCAATACTTGTATTGGCAGGTACTATGTCTGAGCAAAACAAACGTATTGCTAAAGACTTGGAGATAAATTATATAGAAGATTTTAAACAGTAGCAATTATGGAATACATATTAGAAGAAATACGAGACTTTGTCACTGAATACACAGAAAAAGTATCTCAAGACAATTGTAATGAAGTAATCGAACTCTTTGAATCAAGATACACTAATTGGTGTAAGGTTCTTGATGAATATATAAAAACTGCGTTTGGCCATGCTCTGATTATCTATTCTGTTGCACTGTATGAATCTACTAATGATAAAGTCAATAAAATAGAGACACTCATCGGCTGGACAGAATATTATAAGAATAAGGTGAAATTTCATCATCCAGAAGCATCTGTATTATATTCCAATATAGGACTTTGTTGGCATCAGCAAGGAGATTTATATAGACATAAAGCAATAGATGCGTTTAAAAGATATTTGTTTCATTTTTTTGCTTTGTCGAACAATACTAGTTATGTCCATACTACAGGATATGCTTTCCACGAATGCACAACTCATTTGTACCAAAGTCTTATAAACGAAACACTAAATTTGTCATCCCCTACGGAATTTAATGACATATTTGATTGCCCGATTCTTACGTTACTTGATAATGATGATAAAGTTGCACAACTTTACAAAGAAGCATATAAAGATACATTAAAAATAGCTTGTTTTGAAAGCAATTACTTTCTAATGGGAGATGAAGAAGGGAATAAGCGTCCTAAACATGATGGCGACAAGGAGGAATATTTGAACGAACTACTTTGGGCACATTACGCAGATTCTCATAAGGGCATTTGCATCAAATACATCTTACCTCCACAAATCACACGTTTAGGAGAAGATAAACAAACGGTTTCGTACCTAAGAGATGTTACTTATACAGATAAAATGAATAGCATCATTAAGCCTCAATATGAAATTGATTCTAGTGCGGCATTCTTTTATAAGAGCAAGAATTGGGAGTATGAAAATGAATTTCGACTTTTATACTATGACATTAGTGGTAATGGATCATATCAATCTATCGAACTAAAAAATGCTATTGCAGCGGTATATTTTGGGGTTAATTGTTCTTCTCACGATCAAGAGGCTATAATCAACATACTTAAAGACAAGGAATGTCATCAGTATAGCATAAATCCCGATATAGAATCACAGGAACGCTATATAATAACTAGTAGAAATAAAGTCGAGTTCTATAAAATGAATAAGAACAAAACTGTGTTTGGAGAAGTAATAGCAGAAAAGTTAGATATTTAATCCGGCTGTATGGACGGAGTGATAACACATTCAGCATTATATATTTGCTAGTGTAAGCTTCACAACTTGCAGATTATTGCAAAAAACAACAAAGAATACGTAACTATACCGAATATCGAAAATGTGATGGAGTGAAAAATCATTTTTCCTCTTTTCTCAAAAACAATTATTTTTTATGATTCTAGATGAATTTACATTGCCCAATAATGAAATGAATGAGGCTTTGAAGTTGTTATACAATGAAAAATTCAATGAAGAATTTTGCAATAAGGCAATGCTCTATAATGAGTCTCTTCATAGTCTCAAATTAACCAATCCATATTTGATAGTAGCCTCTGATGCATATTTTAACGCTTCCAAAAGAGTTATGGTAATGGGACAAGAAACTTATGGATGGTTAAAAGGCAAGGAATATAAGAATGGATATTTTGATAAAGACAACATTCCTAATAGAATATCTAAACACTATAATGAATTTGTAAATAATCAGTTAGGATACCCTTCTCCAATATGGAATTTGTATCGAAACATGGTTGCCTTGGGTCGTTTAAACAATGTAGGATTTATCTCTAATAATGTAGGTAAAGTCGGATATGTCACTGCAGAAGGCAATGGAATAAGAGATTTTGACGATCAAGTAAATGATTCATTGACAGACATCGTAATACGAGAAATTGATATATGTAAGCCTAATGTTATAATTTGTTTTTGTGGTAACAGTCGTAGGTATGTAGATTCTTTGGAGAAGAGAATTGGAAAGTGTTGTTTCTCTTCTTTTATTGAAGGCGTCGATGTAAAAAAATTTGCAAAATTAACTAATCCAATGTTGGACGAGAAAGGGATAGACTGCTATCTTACATACCATCCTGCATATCTTCAAAGAAATAATAAGAAAGAGTGGTGTATAAAAATATACAATGAAATAACCAATATATTAAGAACAATGTAATCTTTGTTTACATTGTTATATAAAAGAAGCATTAAGATAGTAAGGATAATAAGGATAAAGGTATAGGATTCAATTCCAATACCTTTATCCTTATTTTTTGTTTTCTAAACACCCAGATTCCGTCCATTCTTCACTTCCGAGTCATCCTGAGAGTAGTCCTTATAGACACTCTCTGTCTCGGAGGCCTTCAGTTCCGTCCCGGGCATTTCCCATGACTCCCTGAAAGGTGCCTTCTCAAGAGTTGCGGATACGGACTTCTCGTTAGGGTTTATCAGCAGGTATGCCTGCTGTCCGTTAACCATGCACTCGATCTGCTTTCCTTCAAGAATTCTTGCCATATCGTCATCGGAAAGATTCAGGGCCTCCTTCTTGCTATTGTCTATCATCAGGGATGAAGGGTCATAGGGCCTTACTGTCGATGACATCCTGTCGATATAGAGGAGCATGGGCTTCTTCTCCACAGCCAGAAGGTTGTTGATCTCCACCGTATGGTTGAGCTGCCCCACATTCCTTAGATTTGAGATGTCCGCAGGAGATAGAGAGTAGCCGCAGAACCTTCCGTTCCTCAGGGATTCCTCGAGCCTTTCGGCTCTTACCCTGCCCTGCTCTTCGACCAGCTTGGCCTGAAGTTCCCTCCTGTCATAGCCTACAGCCACAGAATTTACTCCTATTGGGCAGTCCCTAAGCATGTTGTAGCTTGAGCTCCTGCTGTCCTCTATCGAAATCTGCTTGGCCGGAACCGTCTCTCCCAGGAATGTCGCCTGCCTCTGACCTGAGAGGATGTCCAGTCTTGGAGCGAGGGATGGGAACGCCACATTCCTTTCGCTTCCGGACTCCTTAATCCTGTACACGCTCATAGGAAGTGCCTTATCCACGAACTGTCTGTATTCGGTAGGCACGCTGAGCAACACATATTGCGAGGAAGGTGTGCTGTAGCCTCCATCAATACCTATAGGCTTTGCTCCGGCAACTATGTCGAGAAGCATCTGCCTTTTCTTGAACTCCATGTCGGGAAGGACAGACTCTGCAAATGATATGCCCTGCTCCCTTAGAATATCCTTGAGCATGGGATATGCCCTGTTCCCGTTGTTGTTTTCCAGGTCCTGCCATACGGCAAGGCTGTCGCACAGCTCCCTGCTGCCAAGGAGAGGCCTTATCTCCTCCTTGTCTATTGTTATTGCGATATGGTCTCCGGAGAACAGAGGGTTAAGGAAGCTTCCTGCAGAGGCGGCATATATGAAGGGATCCGGAACAACCTTCTCCAGTCCTTTCCCGCTGTCTGCAAGGAGATGTATCCTGTTGTCGGGAGTCGGGAACTCCACCAGGTCCTTCATGGACATGGAGTACAGCATTGCGGACTGCTCTATTGAAGCCTTTGCAGGCACAATGCCGTTCAGTTCCTCGGACTTGAGCGTTATGGCGGCCTTCCTTGCAAGATCCAGCGATACATAAAGGTCCACTCTGCTTGCAAAGGTTGCGAAGCCTGTCAGGAACTCGTCCGACAGTTCGTTGCCGTGCTCGTCGTATCTGCGTTCCAGAAAGGCTCGCGAAGCCTCAATCATCCTTTCGTCCGTAGTCTTTTGGAACTCCCTTGTCTCGCTGAAGGAAACCGACCTGTCATCATTGCTCCTGGCCTCAAAGACTGTTACGCTTGAGCTCATGCCTGCAAGGGACTTTACTGTCTCCTCCACGCTTCTGACATCCTCCACGAACCTTACGGGATCCGGATAGGCGGCTGAATCGCACTTCCTGTTCCTCTCGTAGAGGTTGAACACGGCATCCTTGATGTCCGTCTGCACATGTATGAGTTCGGTGCTGTCGTCCCTGAAGAAGTCCATAGGCCTGGAGGTTGCGACCATGACGTCGCATCCGGCAAGGGCGTTGGTCTCACGGCATACCTCGGACCTTGGGTCCGCGAACCTGCCTAGTGTCACGGGATCGTTTGAGGACACAACCTTTACAATCCGGCTCTGGTCTTCGGTTATACGGTCGTACATGGACTTCACAAGCCTGTCGGCCAGTTTCCCCACCTGGTACACCCCCACTTTCTCCGCTATGGGGGAAAGGACGGACCTTGCTATCTCCGAGTCGATGACAAGGGGGCCGTATATCGAAACCTCTCTGCCTGCGAGAGGGGAATACTTTGGCGTAATCTGCCAGTTGTCGTGGGCAACCACAACGCTTGAGATCTCCTCAGCCACCTCCACATACTTCCGTATCAGCTCCTGCACGTTGTTCCCGAACCATTCGATGCAGTCCCTTGAGGATGCGCCCTGAAGCTCGCCATACCTTATGGCATCGGGGTTCATGCCTTCCCACTCCTTCGAGAGCTTGCCGTAGAGGTTGCTGTCTATAGGCAGCGTTCCGGCGCATACGGCATCCACAAACAGCTTCTCCGCCTTCATTTTCTCCAGCCTCTCCGCTTCAGCGAAGGTTGAGTGCGACTCCCTTTCGCCTGTAAGAATCTCAAGCTGGTCCGCAATCTGTCCTAGCTTCTTTCCGGCATTTGCGGAGTCCTTCTCGATAGTCTCCATGATGGATCTGAATGTCAGTCCGGCATGGGTTACATCATCCTGGAGAGTGAGGCGGCGCGTATATCGTGCCAGTATCTTGTCGTTAAGGCCTTCGACATTGGATTCTCCGGTCCTGCCCTTTATCACGAAGTCCGCCTCCATAAGGTTCACCCTTACAAGTGCCGCCTTGTAGCCGTAGGCCTCCATTTCGCATACATGGCCTTGCTGAAGGCATGTAAGTATGATGTCACCGTTCTTCTTGGGCTCGTTGGGATAGTTCCTGCCGTTTATCTTCATGGCGGCCGAGTTCGGACCTTCCTTGGAATCGTGCCATCCGTTCTCCTTTGCGTACTTTATCTCTGCCTGCAGGCTCCTGGTGTCGGCGAAGTATCCGGCACGCTGTGTCTGGAGCTGTGAGATCTTGGAGTTCAGGCTTGCCATTCTCTTTGTGAAGGCCTTGCTCTGCCTTTCAAGGAGGGTAAGGTCCTTCTTCATGTTCAGCTGCTGCTCGAAGTACTTGTTACCGAAAGCTATGCTTATTGCCTGGATAAGGTCGCTGTCTGAAAGCTCCACAGCCTCCGATGTGCGCTCTATGTTTGGGTTCTTCTTTATCTGGTTTATGAAGTTGGCCTTGATATGCACAAGGTCGTAGAGCTTGGCGTCTATGGACTTCTCCTTGACATAGTAATATACTGGAACCACGTTGTTGTTGAAGTTCTTGGCATACATGTTGCCCTGTCTCACGCCTCTGCCGTTTCTCTGGTC
>JAZUHH010000103.1:0-10867 GCA_045641625.1 Paludibacteraceae bacterium | reverse complement strand
ACTTTTTTCTTTTTCCATTAAAGATAGTTTCATATTCTGCCTCCGTTTTTCAATTTTTTCTTTTGACTTTAAGGAGGTATTTTTTTATTTTCATATTTCACTATTAATTAACTGTAAGAGGAACAGTCATTTGTGTTTTTGATATGAAACTGTTTTTCAGTGAAAAATAAATATTATTTTCGTTTATAAAACTAATGTCAGTAAAAATTACGTTTATATAATTGTATCTTGTTTGCTTTGATGTCCCTTATGATTTTTATTTTTTTGCTTGTAACAAGTTTATATAAAAAAACAGGAACACCACAATGTTCCTGCCTTTCCTATAGCTATATCATGCAAAAAGCAGAGCTTACCAATATACAACCGGACAAGGGTATCTCTCCTTAGTCCTGAATACGTACATCATAGAGATTTCGTGGCTCCATGATCCGTTTCTCTTGTCAGAAATGAACAAATCATAGATGTAATAAAGCTGGAATGTCTTTATCGAAGTACCTATCATCAAACTCATTGTTGTTATTTCGCTCAAATCACTTTTCCCTGTAATTCCGGCGATGAATGGAGCGAAGAACAGTCCGGCACCAAGCTCTGCCTGTTTCCAAATGTCCTGCTTTTGGAATGTTCCGTTAATGAAGAGGTATGTTTCTCCAAGTCCGGAGTGAAGACCTTTTCCTGTTACAAGGTCCTTGACGTAGTTGGCATGAAACACGAACTTTCTGTGAAGAACATTCTCCTCTTTGTCTATGAAGCCATTGTCTGGTTCGGATGTATGGAACATTGCCACGCCGACATTCAGCTTGTTTTCGATGTTGAAATCCACTCCGGCGTTGAAGTCTGCGCATTTTGTCTTTCCTACATTGTCGAAGTTTTCTGTCGAACTTCCCTTGATGTTGTTTGTACCATAGTCGTACTGATCCTCGAAGCTAAGACCTTCATAGTCAAACTTGTTTAGTAGGTAGGAGCACTGGACACCAAGTCTCAAATAATAGCCTTCCTTAAGCTGAAAACAGTGGGCATAGGTTCCCGCGAAATCATGTGTGACATATATTCCTGCAGCCTGATTGTCCATAGCATAGCTGACACCAAGACAACATTTGCGCTTGAAGAAGTTCTGGTCATAGGATGCACGAACAGTGTGGTACTTGTTGCCCAACGATGGCCACTGCTGACGATAGTTGAGACCGAAACGCACATTGTTAGCGTTTCCTGCCAATGCGGGGTTGAGACTAAAAGGCACTACGTTGTGATTGGAGAATGTGTAGTCCTGGGCTATTGCTGTAAACGAAATGAACGTCAGTAGTGCAGCAAGGATATTTTTGATTGATTTGATTCTCATTTCTATATCCTCCTTTCTATCTGATTAGGGTTACAAAACCTCGTTTTTCTCCGCTCTTTTCCATTCCTCTGAGCGAGCAGTTGTATGTGCAAGACCATCCGTATATTCCCCAAGGTTGCTCTACACCGTTCCATGTTCCGTCCCATGCGTCTTCAAAAGAGTTGCCCTCGAACATGATTTCGCCAAGTCTGTTATAGATTATGAAATGGAATTGGTCTATGTACTTGCCTCCGAAGAAACGGAATTTCTCGTTGGTCTCGTCTTTGTTTGGAGTAAAGGCATCCGGACACCATATATCCTTCCAGATATAAAGTGAATACTGTCCTGTATAGTAGCAGTTGTTGGCATCCCTAACTTCCACATTGACTAGTACACTGTCAGCAACTTCTTTGGTGTTGTATGTGTATGTCAATACTCGTCCAATGTGCTCGTCAGACATCTCGGAAGGTCTCCATTTCCATTCAGCTTCAACAGGACTTACACCTTTCAGCTTCACTGTTGGATTGCTTTCGTCTATCCATTTAGGAGAAACTTCAAATTTGAATTCCTTTAGGGAGTTCATTACAACTTTCTTCTCTGTTTTGCCTTCGCAACCTCTATCGTCAATTCCTGTTACATAGAAGAACGTAGGCTCGAAGATTGTTGTCTGTATTTTGTCTGCGCTATGGCCTTCCTCCATGTCGCTAGGCATTGGATCTGCTGACCATTTGTAGAATAGTGCACCATTAGCCTCCAACGTCACTTTCTCTCCTTCTCCAACGCATCCTGTTTCACTCTTTTCTTCAATAGTTATTACTGGCTTTTCATATACCTTCATAGTGTATGGTTGTGTGCCTGAACAACCGTTAGAGTCCTTGGCAGTAACGAAGTATGTAGTTTCGATTTGTGTAGTTTGTGTTGTCTCGTCACCTTCGTCACCTGTACTCCATTTGTATGAAACACCGCCCTTAGCTTTAAGGGTGAACTTTCCTCCAGGACATACAATCTTGTCTCCTGTTATTCTGATGACAGGTTCCGGCAGGGTAGAGATGTATGCCTTCTTCTCTGATTTGCAGCCTTGCAGCCAACCTTCCAAAATAAGAGTTGTGCGGTCTTTGTCCATCAGCGTACTTACATGAGAGTTTTCTGACTTGTTGACACCATTCTCGGACCAGGAGTATTCTTCTGCACCACTTGCGACAAGTTGTGCTACTTCGCCTTTGCATACTTCAAAGTCGCCGGAAATCTTCAATTCAGGACGTGGAAGAGTATCTACCATAACAGAGTCCTTGTTATGGCAGCCATTGATGTCTGTACTCTCGACAATGAATTTCATCGGCTCATAAACTGTATAGTCAGTCTCTTTCTGGAATGCAAAGTGTTTGCCGTTGGCATACCATTTTACGCTTTCTATGTTAGGACTTTCTGTTGACAGTGGAACTTTATGTCCGGAACATACAGCGCTCTTTGCAAGAATCTTGACCTCGAATGGCTGAAGGACCTTCTGCTCGAATGTTCTTGTTCCGACACAGCCTTCCTTGCTTTTGACGACTACTTGGTACGATATGTCTCCGTTGGGAACATACCTCATTGTCTTTTTGTTGACCTCTATGTAGTCGTTAGGGTATAGCCATTCTACATCATCGCTTTCTGAAATGATGCTGACTGTTGCTGTGTCTTTGGCGCATATTTCAGGCAATGCTTTGATGTCTGCTGTCGGAAGAGGATAAACATACACAGGAATAGACAACGAATCTTTGCATCCGTCAAGTGTGACAACTACTTTCCATTCCTCATTGTCCTGAATTTTCTTTCTCTTAGTGTATGTAGTTGTTTCTCCGTCTTTCCAGTCGAATGTGTATCCCGCTTTTGTCATCAATGTCACTGAGGCATATTCATTCGGACAAACTTTGTCCGTTGAGTCAATGATTGTGGCAATAGGGCTCTCTTTGATGCCTACAGTATGTTTTGCTTTGCTTTCGCATCCGTTATTATCCCTTCCGACAACGAAATAGTCAGTCTCCTTTTCTGGTCTGAAATTCATAGAGTCGGCTTCCACAGATATTTCATTTCCGTCGTTGTCTTTTATTATCCAGAAGTAGTGGTTGGCATTCTTGCCTTTCAGTATGGCATCATTGCCCTTGCAGATATATCGAGGTCCGTCAATGCCAACAGGTTCTGCGTCCAGAACAACAATCTCTTTGCTCAAGCTTGTAATACATCCAAATTGAACAGAGGTTGCAGTAACGGTATAGTTTTGTGTTGTATATGGAATACTTTTGCAAGTGTCGCCGCTTGTTCCCGTACTCCATCCAAAGTTGCATTTCTGCAGTCCGGAGTTGACGCGAAGGACAACAGAGTCTCCTCGACAAATTGTGTCTTTAGGAGATACTGTCATTGAAAGCACCGGCTTCGGCACAATAATCACGTATGTGCTGTCTTCTACTGAACATCCGAATTGGTCAGTAACCTTGGCGTAAATCCATTCACTCCTTTCCAAATCAGTTTCGAGGATTGGAGTGTTGTTGCCTATTACATTCTTTTGGTTGTCATACCAAACTATTGAATAGTTGTCATTTATAATGTAAGCATTTAGTCTGAGCTTGTCACCCTTGCACAAAGTGTCTCCTTTTTCAAGGATTGCAGTAGGGAAGTCAGGTATTCTTACGTTGAAGTCTTTAAATCCACTGCATCCGTTTTTTGTTGTACCTGTCAGTCTTACTTTATAAAGTCCTGGCTCGCTGAATACATGTGTTGGATTTTCCTTTACACTCGTTGTTGAGTCTCCGAATGACCAATTGTACGAGAATAGCGGATCGTCTCCTTCTGCTGTTGACTTGTTTGTGAATTCCACCTCGCCATTGCAGCCTCTGTTATAGCTCATGTCTGGAATTACGTTTACAGGATCTAGGTTTGTCTTTAGCACGATAGGAGCGCAAGTCTCAAGGTTTGCTCGCATTGTACATTCGTATGAAACCCCATCTCTCATTAGTTCTCTGGCAATTTCTACTTCGTTTCCCTTTTCGTTAAGAACCTTGAACATGGCATTGGGTTCTCCGTTGATTGTCCATTCGTAAGATGCAAATCCTTCTGGAGCTTTGATTCTAGGGTTGCTGTTGTCTGATTTGCAGTTGTTTACGTCAAGCTTTAGGTCCACTGCTCTGGCAAGGAGATAGCCGTATGCTTCATGACCTCCAGCGACTTCATTTCCGTTGCTGATTACATGACAGTCATGAGTCTTGGCTGTAATTGTTACTTTATAGCCTATTCTGTCCTGCAGATCATAGATTGTTTGTGTCCAAGGAAGATACACATATTCGTCCGGTACGTTTGTTCCTGACGAGCTTACTGCTTTACTTTCTTTGCAAGTGCTGGGGTTTCTTTCCAATAGACCTGACGTACTGGCGTTTGACTCAACTTTTCCACAAGGCAAAGGTATCTTTTTGCCATCAGTATCTTCCATTTCTACTTCTATAGAGAAGTATGGCATGTGGTCTCCCAAGTGTTCTCCCGCATTTTTACCGATAGGAAGGTGCAAGACAGCCGCAAAGTCAAGAAGCAAGGCTTTGGTATCTTCAGTAACAACAAACGAATACTGAGCCATATCTGCACCTGCCCATTTTGCTCTTCTGTTTCCACTCAGAAAACCTTCGCATCCTTCCATGTTTCTTGTAAGATTAGGACGACCAATTCTAACGGGCATCAGTCCGTCTTTGAAAGGGTTCAACTGCATGTTACAGGCAATTATTGGCTCGGGAGTTCTGTTGTCTGAATTTATCTGTGTGATTCTTACATCAGAAACTTCAGTTTTTGTTTCCCAATTATACACCCATATACTGTCTTCGTCACGGTCGAATGTTCCGTGCCACATCTCCCACCCGGAGAAGCCTTCTTTCATGTCTATGTTTGGTGCTCCGGCAGCCTGAGCCGACTCATTGTTGCCGAATAAAAAAAGCACAGCAATGACTAGTAATAGATAGTGTAATTTTTTATTCATACAGAATAAGTATCGTGTTAGTTAGTTATCTAAAGGGAAGTCTCACATCATCACATATCAATCGAGAGCAAATTTATACAAAATTAGTTACTTATCTATGTTTTTTTGTAAAAAACTAACTTATGTTGAATTATATCCAGTATTTTCTTGCATTTGTTTCCTGATATCTTTTGTGACAGGGAATCTTGATTGCAAGCTGAAATTAACTATAACCAAGCAATGTCTGATTTAGTGCAAAAGGACTTATATGCAGATTTGTTTATAGTTTCAACGTGAAAATCTATTTTCAACATTGGCTGAGTTCAAAAATAATATCGCTGAAGCTTTGAACTACAAGTTTGAGATACATTCTGCAATAAGCGAATACTGAAAAATATTTATTTTGCTCCATTTAACAACTTGCAATTATTATGCCATTTGTCTATGGTTGAAAAAGATAAGTGAAGTGTTGTGTTGAAAATTATAGAATTTTTCATAATAAAGAGGTATTTCCTAGCGTATAAAAAACTCAAATTTTTGGTCATTACATTCATATATAATTAAGGGTGCGTGTCAAACGTGACACGCACCCTATTTGTTGTTAATGAAGTATTTCGACTTATTTCATGTTGCTTATGAATAGCAAAAGTCTGTTTGCAATATTGGCCTCGCTGACACCTCCGTCGAAGTCAAGAGCCAACATATTCAACTGAGGATATAGAGTCTTCATTTTCTTCTCGATACCTCTAGCACAGATGTGGTTTGCAATACAACCGAATGGCTGGAGACTTACCACGTTGTTGCATCCTTGCTTCATATACTGGATAGTCTCTGCCGGAAGAAGCCAACCTTCACCACTTTGAACAGACAAACAAAGAACTTCTTCTGCCCACTTGCTTATTGTTCTGATATCCGGCTCAGGTTCGTAGTAGCGGAAACCTGAAGCAGCCTTTTCAAAGTTCTTTACACGATGGTAAACGACTCTGTAAACAAAGTCCATAAATCCTTGACTTGTAAAGAATTTGTCTTGAATAATCTTGTTTTTTCTATTGAACTCTATGTTTACAAGAATCTTTAGGAAGAAGTTGTGGAATGTCGGAGGAAGAACCTCTACACCATGATCCATCAACCAGTCAGAAATATGCTTGTGAGAGTATGGGTTGAATTTCAAGAATATCTCTCCGGCAATACCAGCCTTAGGATATGTCTTGTCATACACATCTATTGAGTTGAATTCCTCAGCAGCCTGCTTTAGCAAACCGATAAGCTTCTTGCTCTTTTTAGCTTCGATTAGCGGTTTAGCCAATTCAAGGTACTTGTCTCTCATTGCCTTTGCTTCGCCCTTGTTTTTCTCACGAACGGCAATTGCATGGTACATGATTGAAATCCAGTCTCCATACAACAAAGAGTTAAGCACTATCGGAGCCGCAGTCATGTAAGGAAGGTTGAAACCAGGATACTCCTCCTCGTTCGGAATTCCAAGAGATATTACTGGAACTTGCGAGAATCCTGCATCTACCAAAGCTCGTTTGATTAGGGCAGGGTAGTTTGTAGCACGACATTGTCCAAGCTGAGTAATAGTTACTGCAGTGTTGTTAATGTCGTATTTGCCGCTCTTTAGTGCCTTGATAAAGTCTCCTACGACAAGAGTGGCAGGGTAGCAGACCTCGTTATTGGAATACCTTAGTCCTTCTTCGTTACTCTCAGCATTTCCCATTGGCAAAGCTACAAGGTTGTAGCCAATAGCCTTGAATGCAGAAGGAAGAAGCGGAGACATGTACTCTGTAAAGAATGGAGCAAGTATTGTCTTAGTTTCCTTGTCTCCCTTGGCAAATATACCTGTCTTAACGAATGGCTCTTTTTGTCTTTCCTTGATTTCGCCTTTTGCCTCGTACTCGTATTTCAAGCTGTCAATAAGAGAGCGAACTCGGAGTTTCAATGAACCGATATTGTTTACATCGTCTATCTTAAGCAAAGTCAAAGACTTTCCATGACGAGCTAGAATGCTACGTATTTCATCAGTCAGGAATGCGTCAGGACCACAACCGAATGAAGTCATCTCTACAAAATGAACATCGTTGTCCTGCTCAGCAACCCATTGTGCCGCATTCAAGATTCTATTTACGAACGACCACTGTCTGATATGGAAAGCTTCAGGAGTTTCACTCTGCAGAACAACAGAACCACCACGTGCAATTTCCTCTGTAATAACTTCCACACCAAGTTTAGCAATCATCTCTGAGATTCTGTGCTGAACCAATGGGTCAGTATGATATGGTCTTCCTGCAAGAAGTATAGTCATTTTCTTCTTCTTTCTTGCATTCTGAAGTGTCTCTACATTGTTTCTGCGCAAATCCTCACCCCACTTCGTCCAATCCTTTTCAGCTTGGTCAATGGCATTAAGTATGTCGTTTCTCTTAAGACCGTATGTGTGGATGAAGTATTCAAGAAGCTGTTCTCTAAGCAGTTTCGCATTTTTGAATGCTACAATAGGGGAGTCAACTGGAACCTTCACACTTACTGCAGAGTCTATGACATCTGGATATCCGATGATGATAGGACAGTTGTAACTGTTCTGTGCGTTGTTGTCCTCAGTTCTCTCATGAACTACGCGAGGGTAGAATATTCTGTCTGTTTTCTCTGCAAGCTCATAAATATGGCTATGGATCAGCTTGGCAGGGAAGCAGATGTTGTCACTCATTACTGAATGAACACCCTTCTCGTAGTTGACATATGTTGATGTGTTGCTTAGAACAACCTTGAATCCAAGATTTGTAAATATAGAATACCAGAAAGGATACTCCTCATACATGTTCAAGGCGCGAGGAATTCCAATTATTGGCAAACCTTTCTTTCCTTCTGTTTCTGGAAGATCGAATGTCAGGTGATACTTCATGTCGCTCATGTTTTCACCCTTCTCTGTCTCGTTTCCTCCGTTAGTGAATATTTTTTCGCACTTGTTTCCTGAATAGTATTTGCTACTGTTCTTGAAAGTGTATTGCGTAATGCGGCAGTTGTTCTCGCATCCCTTGCATTGAAGAGGTCTGATCTCGTATTCTGCAGCATTCATCAAAGAATCCAATGGTCTTGCCTCTGTGCAGTTGTCCTTTTTGCTTTGCTCTATTGCATAAAGCGCACATCCATAGGCACCCATCAGCTCCGGAATGTTGTTTCTGCATACTCTCTTGCCTGTCAAGTTCTCGAATGCCTTAACAACAGCGTCGTTTCGCATTGTTCCTCCCTGAAGGACAATGTGCTTGCCTAGTTCGTCATAGTTCTTTATCTTAAGCACCTTGAACAAACAGTTCTTGACAACTGAATACGCAAGACCTGCTGATATGTCGCTTAGTGAATATCCCTCACGAAGCACTTGTTTTACCTTGGAGTTCATGAATACGGTGCATCGTGTTCCAAGGTCGCAAGGATGCTCGCTCTTTGTCGCTTCCCTTACGAAGTTGCCAATCTCGCATCCAAGAGTCTGAGAGAAAGTTTCGATAAACGAACCGCATCCTGAACTACAAGCCTCGTTGATCTCCATTCTTGTCAAAACTCCGTTGTTTACATAGATGGCCTTCATGTCCTGGCCACCGATGTCAAGAATGAACGATACTTTAGGACTGATACTTTTTGCGGCAACGTAATGAGCCATAGTCTCTATCATTCCGTAGTTCAAAGAGAACGCAGCCTTTATCAAATCCTCTCCGTATCCTGTAGAGCATCCGCCAACGATATTGACCTTTACGCCTGCTTCGTCGGCTGCTTTCTTTAGCTCTCCAAGTCCTTTCGCTACAGCCTGTACAGGGTTTCCTCCGTTATGTGCGTAGTAGCGGAAAAGTATCTCTCCGTTAGAGTTTGTAAGTACAATCTTTGTTGTTGTTGAGCCGGAGTCAATACCAAGATAGCTTTTCTCTTCAATGTCTTTCAAAGACTTGAATTTGATGTCGTCGTTGGCTTTATCCTTCAACCAGCTCTGATAGTCGTCCTCTCCTTTGAATACCGGAGGCAGGGCAACACTGTATATGCTTTCTTTTCTTATTGCCTGATTCTCTTTGCTGTCAAGAATTGATGACAGAGAATCTATGGTATATGTTTTTTCTCCGGCTTCTGCAAGTGCTGTTCCCCATGCAGGTACATAGTTTGCAAGTTCAGGAGAAATGACGTCTTTGTCAAGGTCTAGTTTGAAGTAGTCTGCGATTGCCTTTCTCAATGCAGGGATGAATGTAAGAGGGCCTCCGCAAAGCAGAACTTTGGGCAAAACTTCGCATCCATGACTTAGGGCGCTGGCAGTCTGTACAGCAACTGCGCGGAAAATACTTGCCGCTATGTCCTCCTTTGTTGCGTTTCTTGCAATCAGGTTCTGGATGTCAGTTTTTGAGAATACACCGCATCTTGAGGCGATAGGGTATATTCCCTTGGCATTCTCTGCCAATCCGTTAAGTTCGGTTACGTCAACGCCCAGGCACAATGCCATCTGATCTATGAATGCACCTGTACCTCCGGCACAGTTTCCGTTCATTCTCAAGCCGTCAACTTTGCCGTCTTTCAAATATACAATTTTCGCATCCTCTCCACCTATGTCTATAAGCGTGCAGACATCGGGGTGAAGTTTCTTTGTATATTCAGTAGCACCCACTACCTCTTGTACAAAATTGAAACCGCATCTTTCAGCTAATCCCAATCCCACACTTCCAGTCACAGAAAAAGAGAACTCAGACTCCTTTATTATGGATTTTAGGTCGTTTAATATCTCTTTGATCACAGCACCTGGATTTGCCTGATGTCTGCGATAAGAGGAATAAGCAACCTTGTTGTTGTCATCTAATACTATGATTTTTGCTGTGGTGGAACCCACATCAAGACCTATTCTGTACATTATATCTAGCCTATTGTAAGTATAAAATTTAACTTAGTGGTCGCAAAGATACTATATTTTTATTGTCTTCTTGTCATTTGACAACTATTTTTGTTCGTTTTGTACTGATTTTATTTTTTTGAGAGTGCCATATAAAGGCTGAATGGTGCTTATGTCGTGCAAACTCGTTTGTTTGTTGTCGTTTTGTGCAGATTTGATTATAGATGTATTTGGATTTTATTGACATTTCCAAATTTGATTTCCTTTTGTGTTAGAAACGTATCGATAAACTGCTTTTGCTCCGTAGCCATGCTTGGGTTCGTTTGGTACTTTGACCTAAGCAGTGCAATATAAATGTATTTCAAAAATTATTTCTCTTGTTCTTTCGCAGGATTATTTATTAGAAAAGATTATTTTTTTATTCAAATAATTTTTGAAAATTTATTCAATTTATGGTTGTCAATAGGTTCTCTAATAATATCATTTTTGAGATGTGTCTTTTTTGGAAAAAAGGAAGGGAAATTCATGAAAAAGAATTCCCCTTCAATTTTTTTTATTGGATCAAAATTATCTTCGTACTAGAGTAAAGTGACCAGTGTAAACCTTGTCGATCTCTCGGATCACAACCTCGTACCAGTAGTCTGTACTTGGAAGGTCGTTTCCGTTGTAGGTACCGTCCCAGCCGTCGTCAGCACCCTTGTACTTGGCGATGACCTTGCCCCAG
>JAZUHH010000102.1:0-3385 GCA_045641625.1 Paludibacteraceae bacterium | reverse complement strand
CTTTAATTAGAGAAACGAATCTCTGAAATAGCAGTATCCTTGTATTTGTCTCCCTTATAGACCGAAACAATTTTGAATGTCACCTTATATACCTCTTTTGCTCCTCCTAAATCTAGTGTCTGCTCTTTCATTGTATCGTCCAGAACAAAATAGTAGTAACGATCCGCATATACAAATGAACTATCTAGTGTATAACAATCACCAGCATCTTCTATGTTGAAATAGGGGCTGTTAGGAGCTTCAACAACACTTTTTTCCACCAATTCTCTGACACGTACCTCAAGTTCATTTACTCTTGAGTTGTTTTTGAAAGTTGTTTCGTTCTTGGCGTAACCATTTACGATATGTATCTTGGATATGGTTTCTTTTCCGCAATCATACTCGTCATTACAAGCCTTACAAAATTCCAACGTCTCTCCTTCTCCGTACCCGTCAACACCTTCTACCCATGCCGTCGCAGGATTTCCATCTACAAGGTTCTCGACACCATAAGAATTATTCTTGCCTGCCTTCAATGTGCTGCTTGCCTCCGGCATTGTATTGAAAAATTTAGGTATGTGGAAGTATAAATTAAAATCCGGCTCTATATCCTTGAACACCCTAACATAATTATCATATTGACTTACAGGAAAGGTGTAATTTCTGCTTGGAGTATAATTGTTAGTATGCACTCTTACAATTACTTCGTCTATCTTGCCTTTCCAGTATCTGCCAGTCTCAAGTATATACCAAAAGAAAAATCCTTCACTATGTCCAAGATTTTCATAACTTTGTTCATACGAGTTCATCACCTTCGTTGTGTCTCCACCTTTGAATGTCACATTAAATACATCAAAACTATTTCCTCCTTTAACCGATGAATTATTTACTGTATAATGAGGAAAACAATCTGAATACTCTGAATACGGAATGGTTTTACCATCCTGGTCTAATGATGCTGGATAAACACCTTCTTCACCTTTCTTTTCTATGAACGACCAAGCTCCTGGTTTTCTGTTAACCTCGACATTTTGACCGTTTACCGAAGCCTTGAAATTACGATAATCCACACAGCACTCCAATTCCGTTGGAAAACCAAGTTCGACATTCTGTGTTTTGCCCTCGTTATAGAAGTTATAGTTAACCTCTACCATATATTCATCACCTAACAGATAGAAGTCGATAGTTTCGCTTACCAACCTGATGTCATTGTTAGATATTGGCATAACATTACTTCCAGGCATACCAAACACAGGTGCACTATCAGCCATCACACTTCCGCATATAGCCGATGCAATAGCAGCAACAAATAGTCTAAATTTATTCATATAGTTGTTTTTATCTACATAACAGTTGTTTCTCAATCTTTGAAAGGCGTCTCCATTTCCAAGGGGCAAGAGGCTTTTCCTTTGTTGACCAGATGCCTATCTTCTGCTCTTTTGCCTTTGTTTCAGCCTCAACATATTTGTTCTTGGAGTCGAAGTGAGGTTCTCTCCACGCAAGTCCAGACTTCACCATCTCAAGGCATACATTCACATCACCTGCATATACTTCGCAGACAATACGATTATGGCTCACTCCTGTACGGACAAGCTTTACATTTCCCCTTGACAAAAGCTCGCTCAATTTCTCCTTTGATTTCTGCGACATAGGTTGTCCGCAGTATGCATTATTTCCCTTTTCCGGCGCATCTATTCCGCTTAGTCTGACACTCATTGTCTTTCCACTGCAAGCAAGGTAGTCGAAGGTGTCTCCGTCCTTGACTTTGAGTATTTTCTTTACACACAAATCGTTGTCTATAGGTTGAGCAGAAACAAAGCCTTGACTTTTCGGTGTTGAGGCTGATTCTGTCCGACTTCCGCACACAATTCTGCCTTTCCCGTTCTTTAGGATGTAAAGTAGTTCAACCGTGATATTTGCCTTATTGGCATCATTCAAATAAGTATAGTCACGCTTTGAAATATGGGCCTTGGGGTTAGTTTTAGCCTTGACAGACTTTGCCTTTACTTCAGCAAAAAATTTGTCCTTCTCGTTACCTGAGTTTGTAATGTGTTTTTCAGAATACAACTTGACAATATCGTGATTGGTAACAGAAAAAGTGTCAGCAATACTCTTGTTTGAATTAGCAAACGAGAGTACATTAAGCAAAAGGGTGAAAAAAAACAATAATAGTCTATTCATAACTTCTTTTATATTAATGGCAAAAGTAAAAAAAATTAGAGAAATAAAACAAAAAAATAAGAGGTTGCTTTTAACAACCTCTTACATATCCTTTCGAAAAGATGAGATTACTCCTCAACAGCCTTCTCGATAGCAACCTTACCACGGTAGTAACCGCACTCACCACATACTGTGTGGAAGATGTGAAGTGCTCCACAGTTAGGACAAACTGCCAAAGTTGGAGCTACTGCCTTGTAATGAGTTCTTCTCTTTGCTCCTCTAGTCTTTCCCTGACGTCTCTTAGGATGTGCCATTTTCTTAAATTATTTTTAGTTTTCTATTTTAATATTCTTTAATGCTGCCCAACGAGGATCTATTTCTCTCTCTTCCTCTGCACTATCACTTGCCAGGTTGGCAGAGTCGCTATCGTCCCCCTCTTCCTCCTCATTCACTGAGTAGCATATATGCTTCTTAAGTTTTTCCATCATTTCCTCGTTGCACTCGCCCTCTTCGTGGAAGTGGTTAAGAGGAATGTTCAGAGCTATGAACTCGTACATATACCACGAAAGGTCTATTGTACCTTCGTTCTCGTCCACAATAATCAATTCTTCTTCATCGTTGAATTCCTCGCCAAACTTCACATCCAAATGTCCGTCTGTGTCGATATCCTGCTCCATATCATCCAAGCAGTAGTCACACTTAACAACAACTATACCTTCGAAAGTGAAATCAAAAGAGAATGCAGATGAAGACTTATGCAAGTCCAGTTCAGCTACCACATGACCTTTTTGGAATTCCGGACCATTCAGTTTTGTAAAAAATTCATCGTCCAGCTCATAGGTAAAATGATGAGTTCCTTGCTCCAAATCTCGCAAATCGATTATGTAATCGTTATTCTGCTCCATACGGGGTGCAAAGATATAATTTTTTTCTTTATTGTGATTATTTTTTATGCAATTTTTATTTTTAAGAGCAAAAAGAACTATAAAACATACACTTGCCTGTTTATTATTCAATACTCAGTTCAAAACAAGTATTAAATTTGAAACAATATCTAATACTTCGTTTAGTTTAGAAGCTGTTTAAATTTTAGTGGAAAATTTTGTTAAGGATCAAAAAGCAGAAGGCTAATTGAATCATTGCGACAGAAGACTCAGAGTAAAATTCGTAATCAATAGTTAGTCTTCTAAAATTTTCAAGCCAGGCAATCAATTTTTACATACTTACAAATCGAACTCTATGCTAT
>JAZUHH010000101.1:0-3517 GCA_045641625.1 Paludibacteraceae bacterium | reverse complement strand
TGTCAACAGCCAGGCTGTCATGGCTAATGCCTGGCATCATAGAAGCGACGCCCTTTCAAGTATAGGTGCTGTTGTCGGAATTGGAGGAGCCATCATGCTAGGTCCAAACTGGTATGTGCTTGACTCGATAGCCGCTTTGATCGTAAGCCTGTTCATCATTCGTGTGGCGTTCAAACTGCTTCGCCCTTGTATGGAAGAGCTGACAGAGGCGTCTTTGCCCGATGAGATAGAGAAAGAGATTGTCGAGCTTGTGTCTAAAGAGGATGGAATAGGCGAGATACACAATCTCCGCACCCGAAAAATAGGCCCGAACTGTGCCATAGAGATGCATGTGCGACTTGACGGGAACATGACTTTGCGTGAAGCCCATGACAAGGCTACTAGCATAGAGACCAGACTGAGAGAAAGATTCGGCGGCAGTACGCATATAGGCCTGCATCTGGAACCGTTCAAAGAACAAGAATAGAACACCTAATAACACATTGAGTTTATGAGAATAGAGAAGAAACTTGAGCAGGTGAGAAGTCTAATGAAGGACAGATGCCTCGGCTGTGTGATTATTCCAAGCAGCGACGCACACCTCAGCGAATATCCTGCGGAATGCTATAAGCTCAGAGAGTACCTTTCGGGTTTTACAGGCTCGGAGGGAGTCCTCATCGTGGGAGAAAAGCGAGCGGTTCTTCTTGTCGATTCTCGCTACTATATCCAGGCAGAACAGCAGACTATCGCTACAGACATAAATGTTGCACCGATTGACAAGGACGGAACAAGAAACCAGATTATCTCGACTTGGGCGATGAAGCTTTGCAGCATGATGCCAATCGGTCTGTTCGCAAATGTAACAAGCTATGCCGATGCCGAGGAGATTATGCTGACTTGCGAGGAGAAAGGCTATTCCGTAAGACAGTTAAGGTCTGAGGTGTATGAGCAATTCTGGTTAGGCGAAAGACCTTCGTTCTCTCCGAACAAGATATATATTCACGATGTGAAATATGCAGGCGAGTCCGCCAAGAGCAAGATTAGCAGACTTAGAATGAAGATGCAGGAGAGGGGTGTGAAAGGACTGCTCATCTCTAAACTCGAGGATGTCGCTTGGCTGCTTAACCTCAGGGGCTCGGATTTGCCGGATACTCCTGTCTTCTACTCGTATCTGCTTGTTTGCCCGCGAAAAGTTATCCTTTATGTTCACAAGGATGCAATGTCGCAGGAGATAGAGGAGTATCTTGAGTCTTTCGGTGTGGTTGTGGACAGTTATGAGAACCATTTGAAGTTCAAGAGAAGCGACGTCATAAGCTTTGAACCCCATTCCTCTGCGGCTGAGGTAGAGGATAAGGGAAACAACTTCCCTTATGCGGGTCCGGATATTGTCGCATATATGCGATTAGTAAAAAACGAGACTCAGGTTTCCGGTATTCGCAATGCTATGCTCAAGGATTGCGTCGCCCTTGTCCGTATGATGAAATGGCTGGAGGAAAACAAGGGAAAGGGAATTTTTGAGACTGATATTGCCGACAAGATGATAGAATACCGCAGTATGATGGCTGACTATAAGTGCGAGAGCTTTGATACTATTGCCGGATATGCTGACCATGGTGCGATTGTCCATTACCATGCTGTGCGAGGCGCAGATTACGACCTCAAGGCAGAGAATATAGTCCTTATAGACACCGGAGGAAACTATCTTGACGGTACAACGGACATAACAAGGACAATTTCGCTCGGCGCGGTAACTCCACAGCAAAGGCATGACTATACTCTTGTCTTGAAAGGACACATAGACCTTGCCATTGCTAAGTTTCCGAACCGAATGACTTCGAAGATGGTGGACGTGATAGCTCGTAAGCCTCTTGCTATGGAGTGTCTAGGCTATGGACACGGAACAGGTCACGGTGTGGGTCATTTCCTATGTGTTCACGAGGGACCTCTTTCCTTCAGTTCTGATGTAAGGTTCGAGGAGAATATGATTATTACCGACGAGCCAGGTTTGTACAGAGAGGGCAGTCACGGAATAAGAATAGAGAATATGGTCCGAGTAAAGAAGGTCAAGGAGAACGAGTTCGGTACGTTCCTTGGCTTCGAGGTCTTGACCCTTTGCCCTTACGATTACGATTTGATAGACTATTCTTTGCTTGACAGGGATGAACTTCTCTACCTTGAGGAATATACATTGAGAGTAGTGTCCGAAATGGAAAGGTTTGCACAGCTGACTCCGGAAGAGATGAACTGGCTTCGTACAAAGTGCGAGAACGGAATGGAGAAGATATTGACGGCAAGTCAAGGAATGAGGTAAGACGATTTATAGTTTAAGAATGACAGAAGCTACTATTTTAAAAAACGAGTGGATAAACCGGTATGGTTTAACGGCAGTCACTCAATCAAAATACTATAAAATTGTAGGTTGTTTTGCTATAGGTTTTGAACTTTGGAAGATCCGAGGTGAAATACAGCCACATTTTGTTATCTATCCTCTATGGCTAGAGGATGTAAAGGAGTGTTTTGGATTTTCTTTTCTTTATCATTGGATTGAGGACACGAAGGGCCTTAATTATTCTCTTTCGATCTCCAAAATGCTAGAAAAGAAAGAAGAGATTTTCCAGAATGCTGAAATCTATTTGAATTTAGATTTGAAAAAAAACATACATAAGGATAGTCTTCTTAAAGTTATCAATACATATTCTAAAGAAAGATGTTCTGTGCTACCTGATCAAAGTTCCATTATTAAAATGAAGGCACATATGGCAACGTTTCTAAATGATGAATCATTGTTCGAACAAGCTATTGTAGATATGGAAATTGCGTATGCTAAATATAATAGTTTCTTTGAAAAGTATTTTGGAACATTAGATGATTGGAAGAACAATTTAATATCTGTTTTTTCTAACCGCCAAGCAATGTTAGACAAGATCGAGGAGAATATAGCCAATGGAAAGATAAAGGCAAGGGTGGATTTGCTACTTTAATGAAATAGTCCTTTTTAGTGTTTTACCCTGCTCTTTTTCTTTAGTTTGCATAAAAATTTAGTTTTTGATGCACAACAATCCTAAATGTTTTGTACCTTCGCAAAATAAAACCAAAATTAACTGTCAAAAATATTAGTCGAAAATTGAGATGAGAAAGATATTCTTTACATTATTTGCCATTTTAAGTTCGCTTGTGGCGATGGCTGAAGGATATAATATCCAGGTGAAAATGTCTGATATGAAGGATACAGACATCTATCTTGCTTTTTACTATAATGGAAAGACTTATTCTAAGGATACAACCCATTTGGATAAGTCAGGTGTAGGTACTTTCAAGGGTGATGAGAAGTTGAAGGAAGGTATGTACATCGTTTACTTTAAGCAGGATAAGTTCTTTGATGTCCTTGTTGGTGCAGATCAGAATATTAAGATTAAGGCCGATACTACAAAGCTCGAGCCTGTAGTTACTGCTGGTGACGAGAGCGTTAAGTTTTATAAGTTAGTAGAGTATATGACTGCTAATAATAAGAAACGTAGAAGTCGGATCGTAGCCATGT
>JAZUHH010000100.1:0-16716 GCA_045641625.1 Paludibacteraceae bacterium | reverse complement strand
CCGACATGTCGGTATAATCCAAATTATTTCCCCATTCCAATCACACCACAAAGTTAGTGATTTTTCACGAGATATGCAAGGGTGGAGTAGTGTTTTTGCACCTCTAAATCAAAGATTTCCTGTATTGTTTCAGCTGTTCTGATTGTTACAGATGGTAGATGAAAGGTAGGTAATAAGAGTTTTATAGATCAATTCCTCCTTCGGAAGGTGTTCGGAATGCGAATTTAGTTTTCTTGTCTTTGTTTGTTATGCAAAAATCGGTTAATGTGATGATGTCCATGCCTATTAGTATGTCAAAATCATCTATGTCACTGCAATACACCTCAACATCATGTGTAAGGTAGCCATCAGGCAAACCTATATGAACCATATATGTTTTGGCCGTTTGATCACCACCAATGCCCATAATTTCACCTTCTCGGTATGGTGCTAACCCTAACGCCTCCACAACTCTGGGAGAAATGAAGGTAAACTGTGCCCCTGTGTCCCATGCTGCATTGTCTGTATAGTAATAGGGTGGAAACTTTTCTCCTTCCCTAAGTTCTACCGCAGGCATCACTATCGCATTCGTTATAATGGCATCCGCAAGTCCGTCATATTCCTTGTCGTATGTACTCATAAAATACCTTTAGGGAGTTTCGTTACTTTATGCTCGGTACGTGGAATGACATAGCTTCCTGGCTTTACTCTGTAGAAAGATGCGAAGGCTTTTCGAGTGGCAGACTCTCGAGCTGGTGCTTCAATGTGCTTGAAGTCTTTCAACTTCGGATTTCTAAGATCTATCATTACTGATTCGTTGTTAATTTCTATTTTTAGGCCTTTGCAGACCGATGAATGCAAAAGTACTACAATATTTTCAATTACTACCCGTTATTTCCTAGAAAAGATATACCTTCCCCTTTCCAATTTTTACAAAGTTAGTGATTTTTTGTGAGATATGCAAGGGTGGAGGAGTGTTTTTTTGAGAGAATTTTTGGTGTAGAAATAAAGTAAAACGCCCCGTACATTTAGCCTCTTGGGAGGCTTTTGTGGGGCGTGTGAAGGTAGAAAAATAAAACTCAAACACAAAGATATGTGCTTGAGTTTTGAATAAACTAATTGAATAGTTTTGAATTCATTACATTTCTATTGAACCATGAAATACTGATGATTGATGAAAAGTTAGGTATTTCATTCTCTCATCATCTAAGGGCAAATGATCAATCTTTTGATTTTGGTAAATTCCAATTTGCTTTATAGTATATGGAGATAGCCAGTCAGAAATAACTAATCTTTTATCTTCTGTGAAAGTAATAAAACCTTTGTCAAACAATTTGTCAAATAAAGGAGAGAAAATAAATCCGTTTTTAGGATCTATTTTTTCTTTATCTGAAGAAGCAACCCAAGGTTTTATGTGACTTGCTATCAATAATCGTTCATCACTAATTCTTGTAAAAGGACAGATAGGACATTCCTCCAATAATAGTTGTCTATATTTATCTTGTCCAATTCTAAAGGAAGATGTTTTATTTACGTATTTTATTGGTGTTTCTGTAATAATAGGCGGAACATCTTCCAATTTCTTGCCATAAGTTAATGCAAGAGGAGTTTTTTCAAGTCTGTCAAAATCAACATAAATTTTCCAATAGAAAATAGTACAGTTATTGCTATCAACTAATTGCATAGCAGAAATATAGCTTATCCAAGGAAGTGCAATGTTACGAATTAGCTTGTAGTAATTGTCATCCGAGTTAACATAGCCACGTGGTCCGTCTATTTGCTGTTGGTCAGTAATTAGAAAGGTGATTACATCAGGTAGTTTTTCGACATCTTTGAGTCTTTCTTGATACAAAGATGAAAAATTATCTTTTCCAATGTAATCTTGAGAAGGCTTTTTGTATTCATTCTCCAAGGCATGCATATTACTTAAAATGTCAGATTTTAACATTATTACTCTGACATTAAATCCTGCAGGTCCGTAAAAGTTTCGCATTTCTTCTTTGGAAGAAATATAGAATTTTGCTTCACCATGCCCTGTGCCTACTTTGTTTTTGCCCAATACCCAACTATCTGGGATTGTCATAAAGTCCTTAAAAACTTGTTGGACTTTATATTTTTCGCCACCTATTATCATATTCCATATTTAGTTATATCTAATTGTTTTAATAGTGCAATTAGAACATCAACAACTATACTATTTCCTGCCTGCTGATACATAGCTGTATCTGAAACGACAATTTTGAAAGAATCTTTGAATCCCATCAAACGCAAACATTCCCTAGGAGTAAGTTTGCGAATTCTTCCTTTGTGAGTGACATAATTGTCCACTCCAGCCCTATGCATTTTATGCATAGACTGAAGCAATGGTCTTGCAACATCTAAATCTGTTTCTGTAGATGTTTTGAAATTCTTTGTGCCTCCGGCTAATACATATTTGGCAACTTTGTCCGACAAATAATACTTTTCTTCTACGTCATTTACGTTGAAAATGAATTCGTCGAAACCTTCCTCATACGGTTCATCTTTTGATACCGGATGATATACGAAATCTCCGTGCCAGTTGAATTGTTGGTTTCTTTTTTGGCACAATGCAACATCTCCGTTAATTTGAGTATAGAATTTTTCTCTGTTTTTGTGACTAGTGACGAATTTTATACCCTTTTCTCTCAAAAAATATTTTGTGTCTATATAATCTTCTAAAAAGTCATACATTTTGTATTCTAACTCAATAGGGCATGGAAATTTGAAAGAAGTTTTATTTCTAAATCCAACACAATAAACTCTTTCCCTATGTTGAGGAATACCATAATCTTTGCTATTTAACACTCTAAAATGAACATCGTAACCTAGATCTTCAAAAATGTCATGCATAACATTCCATGTTCTGCCCTCATCGTGGCTCAATAAACCTTTCACATTTTCAAAGAGAAATAGTTTAGGTTCTGTTTCCTTGATAACCCTAGCAAATTCATAAAAGAGTGTACCTCTAGCATCTTCAAATCCCAATCTTCTTCCAACCATAGAAAACGCTTGGCATGGTGCTCCTCCAATAATGAAATCAACTTTACCTTTGTATTTTGTCGCATCAAAATCACGAACATCAGTAAACCAATCTTCTTCGTTTATCTTATAGTTGGCAAAATAACTTTTTTTGCATTTGTCTTCAATATCGCCGGCAAAAACAATAGAATGATTTATATTGAGTCTTTGAAATGCATGTTCTATTGCACCTATTCCACTAAATAGAGTTCCTATTCTAACATTTTTTTCTATGTTAGAAAAAGGTTTGTCTTTCCAATTTTCCGTAGAAAGTTCTTCTTGTGGAAAAGTTTTGGCTTTATCTATTTTTTCTGCTTTCGCCTTGACTATTGCTTTAGTTTTTTTTATTTTTTCAGATTCTTCTTTTATTTCTCTTTCGACTGTAGCCATTGTAAATATAATTTTTAGGTATTGCTTGGGAATTCTTTTATTTGCCTTTGAAGCGCAATTTTGAAATCATGCGCTTTAAGACTGACTAAATTTTGTATTTGCTTAAAATTGTTTTTTCGTTGCTGACATTTTATGCCATCAACGTTTTTCAAAAATTGTATCTGCTATGATTTCCAGCAATTTTGAAATACAATCCGATTCCTCCGCAAACAACTTAAAAGGTCTAGGACTTTATATTCTTTTTCGTTATTATTCCCTGTCATGGTTTTTCTCAAATAATGGCATGGGAGTGCTATGTTTTGGGAGGTTTGGCTACCTGTTTGGACATAAGAACCCTAACCCACACCAAAAGTTTTTATTCTTAATTGTATGAGTTAAAGCTACTTACTTCTTCCAAACTAAAAAACGCCAATTTCCCAAACAGAAGAAATAACTGTATTTTCGACCACAAAATTACAAAAAATTCTCCAAAAATGCAAGCGTTTGGCTTGCATTTTTACCCCGATCCTCCTATTTTTCTCTGCACGGAGAAACGGAGGTCCGTCCGACAAGACCCCCGCACGCAGACAAAAAAAATCCCCGGATGAATTTTCACAAACTACCCGGAGAACAAATACTTTCTTTATGTTCTTTTTGAAGTGTCGGAAACCTGTTAGTTTGGTTTCCTTTAGCTTTTCCACTGCAAAGGTAGCACTTAAATTCCTTTCCGAAACCAAAAATCTGCCGATTTTTCAGTTTTTCCCTCCCAAAACCTGAAAATGCAAGCCTGACGCTTGCATTTTTAATCGTGTTCTGACCTTTGCGTGAAAGAAAAAGACGGTGCGCGAGTCTCAGCTCCGCCTCCTCTCCGGCCGATTCTCCGCAAGGGTGGAGGAGTGTCCGTTCCCTGCCCTCCATGTGTCCTCTGCGCGCTCGTTTCTCCCCCTCGCGCAAAAGAACCTGCCCGAAGAGTTCTGCGCCGCCAAAGGCGCAGAAACACGTCTTGCCGAAGGGAAGTCCGGTCTCCCGACGGGCGGAGAAAGAGTGGCGGAGGGCTGTCCATCAAGGAAGGTTTTTTATAACAGCCCCCACCTGCAAATAATATATTTATAATATATATTATTGCTGGTAGGGGCATAAAAAACTTCTTCCTGACAAGCCCCGGACGACTCCTGCCCGAAGGCAGTCGTCCGGAACTTCCTTTCTCTCAGAGGAAAAGAAAAAAAAGAGAAAAAACGAAGAAAAAAAATTTGCACCCGAATGCAAAAATTTTCCCTAAAAGTGTTGCAGATTCAAAAAAATGTAGTACCTTTGCACTGTCGTTAAGACACAGATATAAAGTCTGTTAAGGTCTCAATTCGGAAAATTTCGGACTTCCGCAAGAATTAACTTCTAACATATCAGCGGATTGCACAAGAGAGAGTACCGACCGAAGTCAGGACACAGGTCGTTCTGGTCCACTTGCGGACAAAATTTGGGAGCCTGGCATGGGCGCAGACATTCGTTTGCGAGCGCACATGACTCAACAAAAGGCAGAGAGCCGGAGGGTTGACGAACCCGACAGCAGGAGCCGAAACCTAGTGCTTAATTCGGAAAATTTTTTGTTTTCATTTTTCCGGTAAGTATATTATTAAATTACTGTAACGCGTGAAGGCAAACCTTTAGCGCAAGATCCGTGTCTCCGGCTCGTTCGGAGAAGCGGACGCACAGGTCACGACATGAAACGTACCTGTACGGCTTGGGCGAAAAACAAACTGGTGCGCCGACATGCTGAGCAGTATGTTCTTTCACATGCTTAAACCTCAGATGCGTAACCACGATTGATTGTATTTGTGTTGGGTTGTAACCACAGATTCGCACGGATTATCACAGATTGATTTATTTGTGTTTGGGTTGAACCACAGATTTGCACGGATTATCACAGATTGATTGTATAGCCGGGGGGGAAAAACACCCGTCTGGACCTTGAAATGTCGCTACGCGACAACGCACCAAAAACGTGTCAAAATGCCATTGGAAATATATATACGAACGTATAACGCACGTAGCCACGTAGTGGCTTTTCTTTGTCTAGCCGTGGATTTGACTCGTTTCACATCGTCGATTTTCAATTGAACCCACGGGAAAAAGATAGCCGGGGGGAATTTAACCCACGGAAACAAAACAATCTGTGCAAATAAACGATAATCTGTGGTTTAACGAGTGCCAACAAACGCAAATCAGAGGTTTCTCATCAAGCCAGTGCGCCGAGCCCAGGCACACACCAACGGCTTCTAACGGGCAAAAGATTTTATATATTTATGGCAAAAAGCCAGATTACACAATTTTACGAGGAACAGGTGCTGCCCCGAGTCTTTGACAATGTGCCAAAGCTCTTTCCAGAGTACCAGTTCGTGCAGAAGCACACCACAAAGGGGAGAAAATGGTCATCCCCTCTTCACTTCGACCAGACTCCATCGACCAAAGGAAAAAGGGAGAAGACCGTGATACCTGAAGGATACAAGGGAGCCATAGAGAACGGTGGCACATCTATGTCATACATCGACCTCTACATGCTCAACCATCCGAACCTGAAGCCTTACGAGGCTATCTATGAGATGGCTCACATCTGCGGAGTTCCGAAGCCGGAGTTCGACCCCAAGCTGTTGGGCGAGATGGACAGGACATTCTCTCAGTACCGGAAGCTCGGAGCATTTGCCGAGGAGTGCAGAAAGGCACTGCTGAGCGGTGCGCCGGAAGTGCAGAACGTGCGCAGCTACTGCACGGGCAGAAGCCTGTCAGAGATAGAGATAAACCGAGGCAGGCTGGGATACTTCCACAAGGGATGCGCCCTTCAGCCGTTCTTTGACGACGCGCTGACCAACGAGGGCAGACCCGTATATGTGGACGACAGGTACGACTACCTGACTATCCCCGTGATAGCAGAGAACCGTGTGGTGAGCATAATCTTCAGAGCTGTGACCGACGACCCCAAGGTGCGAAAGTACCTCTACCCGTCAAACGACCAGACCAAGAGCAGGGGATACCTCTACAACATGCCCGTAGTGCCTCATTCCGACAGCCTTATCCTGGTCGAAGGGCAGATTGACGCCCTTACAATAACCTGCAGCAACGCATACGCGAACGGAGGCAACTGCCCCGAAATGGACTGCATGGCCCTGGGCGGATCGTCAATAACACCAGAGGCGGTAAGGCGCATAGCAAGGCTGGGGTACAGGAACGTGCATGTCCTGATTGACCGCGACACCGAGGGATACAACTACGAGTTCTTCTATGCCATACGCGGACAGTTCAGGGAGTTCGCCCCGAACATCAACATAGAGATGATGAGCTTTCCAGATTCAGTAACAAAACTTTTTGACAACGATGCAGAAAATTGACAGCAACATATTGTTCTCGACCCTCAAGGACAAGAGCATGATGTACGATATTTTGAGGGGGATGAAGAACTCGTCCATGCCGTACATCTTCGCAAAACTTAACAAGATCATCGGCGACAAGGACTGGGACCACATAGCGCAGATGAGCGACGACGAGAAGATGGCAGAGGCTCTGGACTTCGAGAAGGAGGCGGTGAAGTGCATGGCCGGAGAGGTGCAGTCGGGAGCCACCAAAAAGATGTTCCTGGACAAGCTGACAGACCTGTTCGAGCAGAGGTTCGGTATAACTCTCTCGCTGAGCGCGGAGTGGCTTAACAAGAGCATCGAGCAGATGTGCAGCGAGGCACGGCAGAAGGAGCGAGAGGAGAAGGTCGCGAAGCTGAGCAAGGACCTGGCGTCAGCCAAGACCGACAGGGGCAGGCTCGACCTGATCGGCGAGATCGAGGCAACGATAAACAACGTCAGCCACGACGACTCGGTAAGGGAGACCGTGAACAGGAAGCGAAACTTCGTCGAGGAACTGCAGGAGGGATTCAGAAACGCCAAGGGGTTCGCAACAGGCTACGTATTCAAGCAGGATCTGGAGCAGAACGAACAGCCTTACGAGTTCAAGCTGGAAAGCGACAAGCTCTATCTGATAGCCGCACAGACGGGACACGGCAAGACACGAATGCTCGAGAACCTGGCACTGAGGGAACTCTGCTTCAACACGCAGGAGAAGGGCAAGGTCGTGTATATATCGCTTGAGGAGAGCCGCTTCCAGACCATGAAACAGCTGATAAAGATCTATATCGACTACAAGATCCACCAGTTCATGCTGAACGGAGTATGCATAGACCATGCCATAGAGAACGCCATCAAGCCCGTATGGCAGCTATACTGGACAAGCGTGGACGATGCGGTCGAGCAGGTGTGCAAGAACCTGGAGTTCGCCTGCCGTAGCTTCTCGACTTACTTCGTTAGGCAGTGCATCATAGAGCTGGGCGAGCTTATGGACAACGGAATGATGCTCGACACTTCTCTGGCGGACGGCAGGACATTCAACCTGGAGAGGGTGGTGTCATACGTGAACGAGATACGCAACCAGTACGGGGTCAGAGCCGTGTTCATCGACTATGTGCAGATACTCAAGCCCGGAGAAACGACCGAGAACCTGATGGACCTGAAGAAGACCATGCAGGCGCTCAAGGAGCTGAAGAACGACCTGAACGTGCCTGTGGTGCTTGCCTCTCAGCTTTCCAGGAACTGCGACAGCGGTGTGCCTAGCCTTAACAACTCGGCTGTGGCAGAGGCGCACGACATCGTGGAGGCGGCTGACTTCACCCTCATGCTCTATAACCTGAGGCACATGCCGCAGAAGAGGCTCAGCCCCGACAGGGACAGGTACGCCAACGACTACGGAGTCAAGAACCGTATCGTGTGCAGGATAACCAAGAGCCGCGTATGCAGGGTGGGAATGACCCAGGAGCTCGAGTTCCACGGCGAATACGGAGCAATCTTCCAGCCTCTGGAACAGACACCGCCGCAGGTAGCGAATGCTTAGGATATTGCACATAGGACAGACTGAAACTTAAACATAAAAAGGTCAGAAAAAAAAGTGCTGATGTGACTGAAAATAACTCGCTTATTCCTTGCTCATGTCACAGAAAATTAGTAATTTTGCACTGTTCCGAGAAGGATAGGGAAACCGCGGACCCGAGACCTTCGACCTGGCCGGAAACAACAAAAAAAATCTATCAACTAATCACAGAAACGTAAACTAAAATGAAGAATCTAAAGAGACATTGGACAAGAAGTGCCGAGGGTTTCAGCTACTTCAAGAGACTGAGACACAAGCAGCACGCACACTACGCCCAGGAGTTCCTGGACATCATGCCGCGCGGAGTATATGAGAACAAGAGACCCGCACTGCAGAAGCTCATTTCCGACGAGCTGACAAACCTTGACAACTGCCGCAAGAACGCGACAAGAGAGGAGTGGAACGGAAAGGTCAACGAACTGCGCGCCAAGATGCACGCCATCTTCATAATTCTGCGCAAGGACGCGAAGCTGGAGAAGGAGGGTGCCGAGCGAGAACTGCACTCGTACAACCTGAGAGTCAAGGGCGTAACGGCCCAGCACGAGTTCGTGGAGGGTGTGCGCGCCTTTGTGACAGCATGGGCGGGTACAGCCAACGCCGTGGCTGACGAGATGGTGGAGGACGCAACCTCGCTTGTCGAGGAGATCGAGACTCTGGTGTCGTTCATGGAGATGGAGGACCTGATGATCGCGAACATCCCGAACCAGTACCTGTTGAGACAGCCTACGGACGACTTCATCTTCTCGATAATCAGCAAGGCGCAGGTGGAGGAGTACGAGCTAAGCCCCGACATCGAGTCAGAGGTGGAGCGCCTGGAGCTTATCACAGAGTTCCTGAACGCCATCGACAACTGGATCAAGCGAGTGACAATCGCAAACAAGAACTCCGGAACAGAGGAGTCAAAGCCCGAGCCTGATCCCGATCCGGAGTGGGATCCCGAAACAGAGGCTTTCTAGTCGGGAGAACAAGTGAAAAGAGAAGGGAACAAGGGGGAGCGGCGAGCAGCCGCATCTCCCCCCTTTTTGTTTTAATATGCTTTTATGGATAAAAATAGGGAACTATAGCATTTTTGTTATATCTTTGTATCACGAAAGAGGGAGAATGAAAAACTTATGACTGAAGAAAACAGAAACATACTTCAGAAACTGCTTGAACAGCACAGGGAACTTGGAATATCCGAACAGTTGGACTATGACAAGTTCTATCTGTACTCGCTTATCACACACTCTACAGCCATAGAGGGCTCCACGCTGACGGAAGTGGAGGCACAACTGCTGTTCGACGAGGGCTTAACAAGCGGCAGGCGCACAATAGTCGAGCAGATGATGAACCTTGACCTGAAGACAGCATACGAATATGGAATGAAGCGGTGCGCAAAGCACGAACCGATAACAGTGGACAGCCTCATTGACCTTGCTTCCAAGGTTATGGCACGCACCGGCGGAGAGTATCACTCCATAGGCGGAGACTTCAACTCGGCAAAAGGCGAGCTTCGCAAACTGAACGTAACGGCCGGATTGGGTGGCAGGTCATACATGTCGTATCTGAAGGTGCCGATGAAACTGCAGGCTTTCTGCGAGGAACTGAACAGACGTCGCCAGACGGTTGACAAGTCGGACCTGGCGGCAATATATGACCTCAGCTTCTGGGCTCATTTCGAGCTTGTGACAATACATCCCTGGGCTGACGGAAACGGAAGAACAAGCCGACTGCTCATGAACCTGCTGCAGATGGAATACGGTGCAATGCCGACTAAAGTGCTGAAGGAGGACAAGGCAGAGTACATCCAGGCACTGACAGACGCAAGGGAGGAGGAGAATATCGAGATATTCCTGGACTGCATGGCAGGTCTGCACATCAGGCACTTGAAGCACGACATAGACCTGTTCATAGAGTGCATGTCCAAATAGACTCCAAACAAAACCAAAAGCTGCCGGATTTCCGACAAAAAACAGTTTCTTTGTATATAAAGATGAAACTATAACCATGAGCAAGAGAATACTGACATATCTTTCCCTACTGCTGTTCTGCGTAGGCTCAAAGGCTCGGCAGACGGTGACTGTCCTGTTCACCAACTCCGTAGCAGAGGATGTCGAGTACCAGGCAATATCCGACTCTACGGCTGAGGCAAGGTGCGTGAACAAGGGGGCTGAGTCCATAACCGTGGAGCAGACGGTATTTCTGGACGGAAAGAGGCTTACGGTGACCAAGATCGCTTACCAGGGATTCATGGACTGCATAGACCTGATGCACATATCTCTGCCCAACACTGTGACCGAGATAGGCGACTTCGCTTTCCAGAACTGCAAGAGCCTGAAGCTTGTGACTCTGCCTCTGAGCCTTGAGAGGATAGGGGACGAGGCGTTCAAGGACTGCTACAGCCTGATATACATGAAGATGCCGCAGGGACTGAAGAGCATAGGAGACTACGCATTCTGGGACTGCGACGAGCTTGTGAATGTGCATATACCCAACAGCGTCGAGACAATAGAGTACGGAGCATTCTACAGCTGCGACAAGGCTGAAATACATATAGACAACAACCGGAGCGAACTCAAGACCGGAGAAAATGCCTTCAAGGGCGTGAAGTCGGTGACATTTCTGAGGTAGCCCAACAACAAAGAGAGATGGAGGAAGAATTCAAAAATACGAATGGGAATAAGACAGGAGTCTTCGCCTATATATTCAGGCATAAGCTGGAGATATTCTTTGTGCTGTGCCTGTTTCACTATAGAATCTACTACATGCTCGGTATATGCGGAAACATATACGCAGAGGTTTTGCTCGGACTCCTTGTAATACTCGCCACAGGATTGTACGTGAGGACGTTACTTGGCAGGCCGGACTTCAGTATCGCGAATTTTACATTGAATTCACTTAAGATACTGTTTCTATTCTCAACGCTATTGAGTTTGTCGATCATAATCTACCATGACCTTGATATACGCCTGAACATATACGCGGAGGTTTTGCTCGGACTCTCTGTAGTGTTCGTCATAAGCTGGCTGGTGAGGAAGTTCTTTGGCAAGCAGGACTCGAACCTCGCATATTTCAAATTCCCGTCCTGGGTGTCAACAATTACAATATCTTCGACATTCATCTTTCTTTATACACTGTACGGAATCAGGTCAGTGGAGGGCATTATGTTCTATGACAGGGCGAAAGAGGAATACGGCACTATATATTCGGCCAAGATAGTCGGATGGAAGTCGGGGAAATATGGAACCACAGCGAAAGTGCAGACGCTTCGCGACACAACAAAAACATTGGAAATGGGCAGCAGAATTCTGCCCAAGGACAAATGCCTGTACATTATTCCGGAACTGGGACATTACGGTGAAAGAGGATACTTCTCGGTCTATGGGGAGCATATGTTTCAAAGCACGGCTACGGAACCACAGCTCGACTACTGCATCCAAGGGGCTAAATCAGTCCAAAAGGTGACTAACCTCATGAAATACTCGTTCGTAGCTACAAAAGAACAGATGACGGACTATATGGCACATTTCCACAACCGCGACAACCGAATAATATCGGCAGTGGTGGAAAAGAGAGGCGAGAGGTTCCTGTACCTGAACGCCACTCAGAGCGAGGACAAGCTGTGGGCAGTCAAAAACATCCAGAAGGGAGAGGACGGACAGCAGGTTCTGGTTATGTATGACGCAAAATCTCCGTCAATATACCTTGTCATAGACTGGAACCCTTCGCCAGAGGACTACGCACTCTACAACACAGCAGAGGGCAAGGCTCCATCCTTGAAATACATGCTCAAGATGGAGGTGTTGTCAGAAAGCGTCGGCGAATAGGAGAAGACAGGAATCTGCAACATGAAAAATACAGCATAATTCCATAATATGTTGTATCTTTGCCGGACAAACTAAATAAACTATAACGATATGAAGAGAGCAGTCTCGCTATTCGCCGCAGTGGTATTGTGCGGCATAGTATCGGCTACAGAGATGTTCGTGAAGCAGAGGAACGGAGTAGTCGTAAGGTACGCAACAGGGAATGTTGAGGAGGTCTATTTCGGTGAGCCTAACCCGTCAGACCTGACATTCAGAATCATGCCGGACTCGACAGCCGAGATAACAGGCAGAAGCAGGGAACTGGCAGAGTACATCATCCCCGACTCGGTGGACATAGAGGGCAGAAAGTACGCCATAACATCCATAGCGGACAGCGCGTTCATGTACTGCAGTGCGCTTGAGCATATAGAGCTGCCAGGCACGCTGAAGAACATAGGCTAGGACGGATTCTCGTACTGCAGCAGTCTGGAGCGAATATTCATACCCAACAATGTGGTGACTATGGGCAAGTACGTGTTCAGCGGATGCATAAGGCTGCACGCTGTGGTTGACAACTCTCCGAAATACATGAGACTGGCGGAAAAGGTGTTCATTGACGTGCAGTCCGTGAAATACCTGAGGTACTGACATTTTCCATGCAGATAATTTCTCTTTTAGAATAATTTTCCCTATTATTGCAGAACCATATAATTCCGATGCCTATGAAAACGAAAGCCATGAATGTGGAGGACCTGAAGCTTGCCGCTAAGATTATCGACTTCTGCAAAGGGGATTCCCAGGAGATTACCGACGAGAGACTCCGTTCGGAGCTCAAAATGTCCGAAACGACGACCAGAAGGGTGGTCTCTATTCTCATGAACCTGGGGCTTGTGGACTTCGACGGAAAGGAGTACAGGCACCACGTCAGGAGCGTGGAGGCGGAAACATACGTAGATATACTCAGAGAGGGAAGCATCAGGGGCGAAGAGATAATCGAGTCCTCTGGCAGCTACGACTTCGTGACCAGAGACAAAGACAACAAGATACACATATACGACATACGCTGGTCCGGATTCATAAACAGCGGATCATACATCCAGCTCGACAGAATACTGGAGCGAGGAAAAAAGGAGTTCGCCAACCACGAGGTCGATCTGTGGGTGGTGTACAAGAGGAACGACGGAAAGCTGATGTACTGCCTTTACAAGGACAGAACGCTGTCCCAGACCGAAACATTCATGAAGGTGTCTTCGTTCCAGGATGTGCTGACCAAAATCACCGAGATAACAGAAAAGAACAGCAACAGCTTCCTTTTCTTCAGAGGATCCGCGTCAGTGTCGTTCAAGGAGGAGCCCGGAATATACAGGAACCAGAACCTGAAGTGCCTGGAGAACGAGGACGAGATGTACAGCGAGGTCGAGAGACGATGCTGCTCGGACTTCCCGAACACAATGAGCGTATTCGCTAAGCTTGCCAAGATGCAGCACTACGGACTGCCGACAAGACTGCTGGACGTGACGCAGAACCTGCTCGTGGCACTATACTTCGCCTGCCGCCAGGACAACGCCCACAAGGACGACATCGGCATGATAGACGTCTATATAGTGCAGAAGAACGAGGTCAAGCGACATGACGACAGAGAGGTGGCTCTGATCTCGTCTCTGGCAAAATGCACGTACAGCTCGTTCCAGAGCGACGAGTGGAAAAGGGAGCTGAAGGCTCATTCGGGAATGGCGGACATAAGCGACGACGAGGTGGAGACAATCTCGAAGAAGATACTTTTCGTACTGCCAGAACTCAACAACGAGAGAATAAAGATACAGTCCGGAGCTTTCATTCTATTCGGCGCATCAAGAAACAAGGAGATGCCGAAGATCAAGTCATACGAGTGCGTAAGGTTCTATATCGACAAAAAGGTCAAGCTCCAGATAATCCAGCAGCTCAAGATTATGGGTATTAGCGACTCAATACTTTTCCCGGAGCTTGAAATCTGCATGAAGGACATCAAGAGCCAGTTCATGTAAAGAATTTACAAATATGGAAAATTCCGATCTTTGCGCAATAAGGAAAATCTATACGGACTCATTTCCCGAAGAGGAGAGGAGGGAGTGGAACTGTCTGGTGCAGCTGCTTGAAGGGGACTCACCCTTTGAAATATCGGTCATAAGACACGAGGGCAGATGCGTCGGGTTCATATCATACTGGACTTTCGACAAGTTCGTTTACATAGAGCATTTCGCAATAGAGAACAAGGTAAGAAACTGCGGATTAGGCAGCCATTCGCTATCTGAATTCAAGGCTATGCACAGCTCCATGCCAATAGTGCTCGAGGCTGAGCATCCCGATGACGAGATGTCAGGGCGCAGGCTCGGATTCTATGGCAGAAACGGATTCTCGATACTCTCAAAGGAGTACATACAGCCGCCATACTCAGCGAACCTGCCGAGCGTGCCGCTTTACCTGCTTGTGGCACAGGACAACGGACTTGACGCGGAGCAGGTGGCAAGGACTCTGCACAGATACGTTTACGGAGCGGAGTAGCGGAAAGGGATTGCCGGTTTATCCCTTTGACCCGAAACTTTTTCAAAAAAACATACATATTTGGCCTGCATGGATTTGGCAGGCTCGATAATTTTTACTATCTTTGCATTCCAAAGAACTTTTAAGGATAATTTTAACTATAACTGACTGTTTTCCAATGGCAGACGAATCTAATGAAAAAAATACCAAGACGAAGGCAAAGGGAGAGAAGGCGGCTAAGCTAAAGGGTTTCTTCACTTCGTCGGGCACAAGGATTGTCGCAGGTCTGGTCTGCGTGTTTCTTGGCTTGTTTTTGCTGGTGTCCATGATCTCATTCCTGATCAACGGATATGCCGACCAATCGCTGATCTACTCACATGACACCATCGCCACAAGCGAAATAGAAAGCGAAATTTCAAACGGCGGAGGCTTCACGGGTGCATACATATCGGACATTCTTATCAACAAGACGTTCGGAATATCGTCATTGCTGATAGGTCTGTTCATCATGGCGTGTGGTGTGAAGTCGCTGATACACACGAAGCTCAACCTTTTCAAGTTGGGAGAGCTTACTGCCTTCGGACTTGTTATAGGCAGTGTGACATTGGGATTCTTCTTCAAGGGAATTTACGAGGACTCGTCTATATACTGGGGCGGATCCATAGGATACTCCTTGGCGCATATCATGGCAGGATTCTTCGGTAACTTCTTCACATTCATACTGATAATCCTTGTGACAACAGCCGTGGTGATATACAACTTCCCTTCGATAGCGGACAAGATCATGGCTAAGTTCAAGTCCTTGGAGGACAAGATGGAGGCTAAAAAGGCTGAACAGGACGAAGCCAAGGAAAAGGAAGAGGAGGAGCAGAAGAACGAGGCGCCGGCAAACCAGCCTATGGCAGTAGAGGAGGAGAAGGTCGAAACTGAACCTCAGAAGGAAACCAAGCAGGAGAAGGAACCAGAAGTGAAGGTGGAGTTCGAGCCTGTGGTAGAGAAAGTGCCTGCAAAAGAGGAAGTTGAACAGCCGGCTCCGACTAAAAGGGAGGAGATGACAATAGAGATCGACAGACCTGAGGTGGTCAAGGCTGAGATCGAGCAGCCAGGCGCAGAGGACGAGGAGGGTGAGACAACACTCGAAATCGACAACGGTGTGACTGACGAGACTGCAGAGAACATGCTCGAGCCTTACGATCCGACAAAGGACCTTGAGTTCTATAAGGCTCCGTCGGTTGACCTGCTTACAAAATACCCTGACACGGACAGCATATCGGACGAAGAGGTGAAGGCCAAGAGCGCAGAGATCATCTCGGTACTTAACTCGTTCGGCGTGGAGATCAGCCACATCAAGGCAACGGCAGGTCCTACGGTGACTCTGTACGAGCTGACTCCTGCAGAGGGTGTGAGAATCAGCAAGATAGAGACTTTGAGCAAGGATATAGCAATGCGTCTTGCCGCAGACGGAATACGTATCATCGCACCAATGCCGGGAAGGGGTACTGTGGGTGTGGAGGTGCCTAATCCGGACACTAAGCGCAAGATGGTGCCTATGTACGACATGCTGACAAGCAAGACTTTCCAGGAGAGCAAGATGGAGCTTCCTATGGTGCTTGGAAAGACCATCAGCAACGAGATATTTATGGTGGACCTTGCAAAGTGCCCTCACGTGATATGCGCCGGAGCTACTGGACAGGGTAAGTCAGTGGCTTTGAACGCCTGCATCACTTCTCTACTATATAAGAAGCATCCTGCAGAGCTGAAGTTCATACTTATTGACCCCAAGATGGTGGAGTTCTCTATGTATTCGCCTATCGTGAACCACTTCATGGCTAAGACTCCGGAGGCAGAGAGCGCTATCATTACGGACGTGTCTATGGCAGTGCCTACGTTGGAGAGCCTGTGCATAGAGATGGACGAAAGATACGAGCTTTTGAAGAACGCAAACTGCAAAAAGATTACGGAGTACAACGCAAAGTTCGTGAAGCGCAGACTCAACCCGCAGGACGGTCACAGGTTCCTACCTTATATAGTCGTTATCGTAGATGAGTTCAACGACCTGATAATG
>JAZUHH010000099.1:0-15243 GCA_045641625.1 Paludibacteraceae bacterium | reverse complement strand
TGGGTTGCCCCATTCGGACATCTGCGGATCACGGCCCATTTGCGGCTCCCCGCAGCTTTTCGCAGCTTATCACGTCCTTCTTCGCCTCCATGAGCCAAGGTATCCACCCTTCGCCCTTCTCTCGTTTCTCCTTCGCGTCCTTCAATACCTTACGGTATTCTGAACTCGGTTTTTGTTTTATTCGTCTTGCAAATATGTCAAAGATCTTATCTTAAATCTCGTTTTTGTCGAAATCGGGTGCAAAGTTAATACAGTTTTTCTAAAAAACAAAGCAAAAACATGTTTTTCAATATAAAAAATGCATTTTTGCATGGTCTGACTGAAAACCAGGCAAAAAGGAAGAGAACCTTGTGAGTTCTCTTCCTTATATAATATATGATTAGAAACCTGTCTTACTTTCTGTCGTGTAGTCTCTCGAACACATACTTACCGCTCTCTGTAAGGATATTTGGATCCATAGGAGAAATCTTACCTGTGTTCCACTTCAAGGCTCCACAAACACCACCTTCGGCACTGAAGCTCCAGTTGCACCAGCTAACCTTCTGGCCTGCGCTGTTGTTTCCTGCGAAGACATCCAACCAAAGGTCAGCCAAGTCAGGACGGAAGTTATGCCAGCCACTTGCATCTGTTGTTCCCCACTCAGTAACGAACACAGGAAGTGCCTCTAACAGTGGCGGAATATTCTCCTCAGGAGAACCAGACTTAAATCTCTTGATAAAATTGATTCCCTTGTATGATCCTTGGATATTTGTGTCACGTCCATCGTTATGGCTTGCAGCATAGAAATGGAAAGTGTACATAACGTTCTCGAAAGGCTTGCCATCCTTATCAGTCACCTCGTTACCAACGACATCCTGAACCAACTGGCTCCAACATGGAGTTCCACAAACAGAAACCACATCAGGGTCATTAGCACGAATAATCTCTAGCATCTCCTCGCAATAAGGTCTCACTGTTTGGTTCCACTGAGCTATCTCACCCTTCTCGTTTGTATTAGGCTCGTTGCAAAGCTCATAGATCACATGCTTCTGGTTCTTGAATCTGCGAGAGCAGTATGTAAAGAAGTCACCGGCAAGGTCCATATTGTTCGAAGGATGGCAACGATATCTTGCTGCCTGCGGATTACCTGGGTTATGAACGTGCCAGTCGATTAGCAGGTACATACCGTTTTCTGCAGTCCATTTTACAACCTCCTCAAGGATTCTGTTTCTGAAAGTAGGGTTATATGCGTAACCACCCTCCTCGTCAACATATAGAGCGTAACGGAAAATGTTGCAGTTCCACTCCTCGCGAAGAGCTTTGATGTTATCCTTGGTTACGTTAGCAACTCCTGCCCACTGAAGTCCGTGAGTACTCATACCCCTTAGCTGGACAGGCTCTCCGCTCTCGCTGCAAAGACATCTGAAGCCCTTCTCGTTCTTTGCCACCTTAAGCTTACCCCAATTTGCGACTGGCGAATTGGCAGGATACTCGTACATAGGCAAAGCCTCGATATTTAAACTTACGCTGTCGATATAACCAACTTTGATAGTATCTCCCTTGACTATACGAATCTGAACCTGAGAATCAGCCTCGGAAACCTTAACATTTTGTGAGCAACTTCCAAGAAAAGCGGCGAAAGCCACAATCACAGAGTTGCAGAACAGTCTCTTAATCATAAAATTGTATCTAATTTTTATTTTGTTACCTTGCTAACATTCCTTGATATTTTCCCTAATATAGAGTCATCCTCATCAAAAACATCGGCAAAATTACTACATTTATTTGTTTTTTTTGCACATTTTGGATGGAAAAACTAAACAAAAGAAAGATTTCTGGGAAAAAGGCAAACATAAAGACAAATATGCGAATAAAAAAGCATGAATAGGAACTTAGAGTCCGAAATCAAAGTCCTATAATTAAATAAAATTTCATGACACGTCAAGAACCACTTATTTACCAACAACTCTTAACGTCCTATAATCCTGCTTACCATCGAAAAATTTATCAAGCACCTGTCCGAAAATATCATCCGGAGAAATGATATTAAACAAAGTCATACTTGACTTCAATTTCATAGCATCTATATGGGACATCATGAAATCATCAGGCTCTGCATTTTCGGGAAAAGACAAAACCACTGATGTAATCTCCCTCAGACGACTACCAAGAACGGGGTGAGACAAGAACTCTTTAGCCTCATCCAAATCTTTAATAGCATAATGTTGTGCCATCTCACTTCTACCCAATCCTACTATTTGAGGAAATATGTACCATATCCAATGGCTTCTTTTACCACCGGACTTCATTTCTTCCAATGCTTGAGAGTAACTTCCGTACTGTGAATCCTGTGCTTTTACAAAACGAGTAAGGTCATTCATGTAATTTCTCTGTATATTTATAGTGAAAATATTTTTCTTTTTCCCAATCGTATGAATAGCCATTTGTTAGTACATAATATTCCTTTTGTTTTAACCTCTGAACAAAATTCACTTTCACTTATCATTGTTTCTTAGACATTTCGATAAGACTGATTATGAACTTTTTGTTTTCATCTAAATTTAGAACATAAGAAATTATTATTTGCTTTCAATATATCCTACTTTTCTAATACCAATTACACCTCTTTTGACTAGTTTAATGTCAAGTTTGTCAAAATTGAATTGATCAAATTTTAATTTGTCAATAGTTAAATTATCAATAGCTAATGTATCTATTTTCATTTCATCAATATCAAAATAATCCATACCAATATATTTTTTTACCGATACTGGGAGTTCGTAATTTTGCTCTACTAAACCAAAACATGTATAACCATATTCCACACATATAGACATAAAAGCCTTTTCTTTCACTTCAAATACAAAATTACCTAAAACTACGCCTATGAAACTACCTACCATATAAGCTACTACTGGCGCTTCAAAAAAAACAGACTGTGACACTAATCCTATTATGTGACCACATGATGCAATAAATACTCTTTTATCAAGTCTTTGCATAAATTCTTTTTTATCTATTAATCCCTTTTGCAACTTTATCGCATCTTTAATAGTTTCAATTGTAGTGGTAACCATAAGAACCACTACATTATTAAAATTTGGATTTCCACTTAAAGCAAGAGACTGTATTTCTTTTCCCCATACTCCAATTTTACTACTATTCTCTATCAAAGCAGTACAATAACCTAATAAAAAACCTTCCGCAGAAGCCTGTCCTCCTTCAGATGCAATTTGATTAATTTGCTCTTGAGATATTTTACCATTGATTATTAAACTTGAAAGCGAAGCGGTTATGTCAGGTAAAATTTTAAATGTTGCATCATAAATCGTAGAATTTAATCCTGATTTTAAAGTCGATTTCGTCAAGCATAAATAATCTGCTCTTTTAGCTAAAGTAATATCAAATTTTTCAGGATTAAAATTTCCTTCTCTTGCTAAACTTTGAAGAACTTTACTCTCTTCCAAAGATAAAGACAAAGATTTTGCTCCATTAGGACTCTCTATATGATCAGTTAATTTACTTAAAACATCCTGATAACGTTGAACTAAATCCTTTCTATTTGGATTACTTAAATTATTTAACTCCTTATCAATGGCTTTTTTTAAAGCAGTTCTAGCATTTTCGATTTGGTCTGACGGTATCAAACGTGCTTGCGCTTCATATATTGGTAGATTAACATTTATGTTTTCATCTATACCTCTATCCCTTAGAAATTCCTGAATAGAAATAGATGTCTTCCCTTGTTTTTCCAAGGATTTATTATAAATATGAAATCTTTCATTATAAGTTATTCCTTGATCTTTTGCCGAATTCCATGCATCTTTACAATATTTGAGTTGGTATTGTTCTCCCCAATTTCCTTGTACATCGGCTGAAGCGAAAGTAGTAGGCGGAATAGCAGTAATTTCACCAGTTTGTTTTGCCACCGCATCAATATTAAAAGTATTCTTATGCCAAACTTCAGCTAAGTATCCATTTGCATTAGGATTTTTATTATTTTGATAAGAATTCACGTCTTTTTTGAACTGTTCAATCTGTGCGTGCAAATCCTTTAAATACTTCCCTGCATTTCCTTCATTTATACGACTTCCACTTTTCCCCGCACTTAAACTAATATAATAATCAACACCTTGCTTGAAAGATTCAAAATCAGATTTAACAAACCTTGCATTATTATTGGCTGCTATTTTATTAGATTTAAGACTTGTGGAACTAGCAGTAATTTTAGGTTTTAAAAATTTATTTATATACTTATCATAAAACATTAAAGTAGCTAACAAGTACTGATACTTCCTTATCATTGGATCTCCATAAATTAAAAGACTAGCACCCACACCTGATAATCTATCAATTAACTTATCTTCAGATTCATATTCCAAATATTCTTTGTCAACCCAAGATTCTTTTCCCGTTTTAAATTGTCTTAATATTCTAATCCTATCATTATTAAGATAATCGTCTTTATACCTTTGGGTCATATTGTATTTCTTACAATAGGTTTCTAATAATGTCTCAAAAGTTAAAAACTTTGTTTTTGTCCAATCATATGAGCCACATCTAATCCAAGCTTTTTTACCTATATACCCTATATGCATCCCCATATCAGAGTAGATGTCATCAAAATTTAATGAGGAAGAACAATTTTCTCCTATAAATAAACAATATTGTTGGCTTGTTACTTTATTAGAATCATATTCCTTTTTTGTAAAAATAGATACTCTAACATCCTTTTTTGAAGATATCAAAGTTACAAAATTTTGAGATAGTTTATGTAATTCTAAATCAGATTCATCATTTACATCATAAACTATCATTAAGTTATTAGATTCCAATTTATTGGTTTGGCCAAATAACCCAACCATAAAAAGGAAAGGAAGGAAAACTAACAATAGTTTTCTCAAAGACACATCCATTTCTAAAAATTAATGTTTGTTATAAGGTTTTTCTTTTAAATAATTATCCAAATATTTATCGTAAAAAATCAATTCTCCCAACAGATACTTGTATTTTAATACAAAACTTTTTTTACTCGCTTCATCGTATATACTTCCTAGATAACCTCCTAAATAATATCCCATAATTCCACCACCGTAGCTACCCAAAAACTCACCTACCGAAGTACCAATATTACTCTTTTCATAAGACAAATAGTCTTCTTTATATAATTTCTCTAATTTGAATCTTTTACAATATTCCTCCAGCAACTTGCTAAATTCATAGTTCTTTTCTTTATCCATATTAGCGTCATCACATTTAATCCATGCACTTTTACCATTATAACCAATTTGAATACCGAAATTTGAATAAACATCATCAAATGTTAAATGAGAAGAACAATCTGCCCCAATAAATATGCAATACTGTTGGCTAGTTATCTTATTAGAATCATATTCCTTTTTTGTAAAAATAGCAGACTTTGTATCATTTTTGTTGGAAATCATAGTTAGAAAATTCTGAGACAAAAATTCATAATTATCTGTTTCATCAAAAACAGCAACTACGCTTGTTTGTCCGTAAGAAAAATTACAAATACTAACTAAAACAAAAAACAATATGAATCTTATCAAATGCAACATAGTTTTAGAATATTAAAAGATTAGGATGGTTATAAAATTTGATAATTACCAAACTTCTGCAAATATATACAAAAAAAGTCATTCCCAAGCATCTAGCCAACTTTTTACAAACAATTACGGACATTTTTACCCCACACGGTTATTTACTTCAATTATAGATTCACAAAACACAAAAAGACGAACATCTTTCACACTTAAAGAAAAATAAAAGGCATTAAGAAAATATCTTTGGGGGCACAAACATAACATCGGCTGAAATTAAGGACTTCAAATCTGTTACAATCTCCTCAGTATTGTTTGTATAGCTGTAATAGACTATAAGAGTTCTGCTGTTTCCCGTCGTGTTTTTGTCATTGTTCGAAGGCATTGCGTCTGCATCCTCGCTCTGGCATGCCGCCATAAGGAAAGCCGCAAGAACAAACAATACGTTAGAAAGGAAATTCTTCATAGGTTTCATCCGCTATTGCTTGTTTATAGTCTTGCCAAGCTCGTAAGCCTCGTTCATGTACTGAGTTCCCTCGACAGCGCCCTTTCTTCCGATTCCGACAGCCTTGACAGCACCTCTCTCGGTAGCGGAAGGAAGACAGAAAACGAAACCACGGAAAGCGAAAAGGGCATCTTCTGCAGTCGCATCTGCGTTGTCAGCGCAGGCTGTGATGTAGTAATATTCTTTGCCGCCCATCTTCTCGTCACCAAAAGCAAGATAGGTTGCGTCGATGAATGTCTTCATTCGGTCAGTCACATTCATATAGTAAACAGGAGAGGAAAGTACAACAACGTCTGCATTCAGAAATTTCTCTACAAGCTTCCAGTTGTCAGTCTCGCGCATGGATTCATGCGGTTTGTCAGCACCTTCTTCGCTAAGGAACTTGAGGTCATAGTCGCCAAGAAAAATCTTCTCGACCTTTCCTCCTGCCTCAGTTGCACCTTTGGCAAATTCGTCGGCAAGCATGTCAGTGTTGCCGTTATGACGAGGAGAACCCTCGACGATAAGAACACTCTTTCCCTCTTTGGGGTTAGTTGTAACTTCGCTGAATGGAATGTTGTAGTCAGAGACCTTCAAAGTTTTTGCCGTAGTCCCTTCGATATTGCTCTCGGTGTTCTTCTGCTCATTGCTGCAGCCGCAAAGTAAAGCGACGGAAGCAAGTGTAAATATAAAATTCTTGTCCATTTCTTTTTATTTGTTAGCTTTGTTATATTGTTCATTAGTCACAGGCTCAAGCCATTCGTTACTTTCTGGATCGCTGACGTGAACATGCGATGCAAGGTGCTGGAACCATGAGTTGGCTGTAGCTCCGTGCCAGTGCTTGACACCTTCCGGAATGTCGATGATGTCGCCTGCCTTCAAGTGAATAGGCTCTTTGCCCCATTCTTGATAGATTCCCTCTCCGCTTACACAGATTAAAATCTGGTGTGCGCCATGATGAACATGCCAGTTGTTTCGGCATCCTGGCTCAAAAGTTACATTGGCATAGCCTTGAACTGTTTTTTCTCCGTTTGTCAAATTCTTAGGCTGGATAGGAGCAAGATGACTGTTTCCTGTGAAATACTTGGCGTATGCGTCATTGGGATTTCCCTTTGGCCAGCTTCCGGCACAAGCGTCTGCGGCAGCGTCGCACTGAGATAATCCATTCTCGCTAAGGAATTTGCAAAGTTCATCGACTTGTGCCTGAGTGTTGCCCATATTTACTGCACCCGCCTTATGAGCCGCCAACTGCGGAGCTACTCCCTTTAGAGCGGAAAGAGCGGCAACAGTCACTATCTCTCGGTCTGCGGCAGACAGTTGGTCACCGGCAAAGATGTCTCCGAACAGATGAGACTTTAGATAATAGTCGTCTTGTGGGCAGAATGTATAGTTAAATGGCTTGCCGGAAAGTTTAGTCTGGACTTGTGTACCTATTTCAAGGGACTTCTTTGCATCATTCCACTCAGCAGGGCGAGTCCAAGGCTTGCCTTCCTGCCACTTGCCATCGTTATTTTCGATAACCTTGCCCAAAACACCAAGAGCATTAAGAGAACGAGGGAATCCAGTGTAAGCGTATAGCTGAGAGAATGCCTCCTTGATTTCATTGATTGTCACTCCTTTGTCAAGCGCCTCGCGTATTGCAGGTTCAAGTCGTACTAGGTCGCCCTGCGCTTCTAATGCCGCAATAGTTGCCAAATTTTTTTGACGTGCTGACAGAGTTTGAGAAAATACCGATGTCGCCATAATAAAAGTAGTTAATACAAATGTTATTGTTCTGTTCATTGCATTTGGTTTATTTTGCTTTGTTGAAAATAAGCGGCAGACACTCGGGTGCCATTTGTTTCATATCTACGAGGTCAAGGCTTTTAACCATGTGGAGAGTTCCCTGCTTATACGTCTGGAAATGAGCTGTTTTGATGTGATTCTGGTAAGCTTCCTGCGACGCGTATATTTCCAGAATACGTATCTGACAGTCGTTGCGAAGCTGCTGCATAGGGTAGATGCAAATCACACCCGGCTCTTCCTTTACAGATGTAGCTCCGACATTATGGGCAAATTCCAAATACTCCTCGAGGTATTCAGGGAAAACCTCTATTTCACTGATTCTCACTATCATGGTGCTGTCAATTTTCTGCGCTTGTATAGAAACTCCAACTAAAAGCAACAATATGGTTAGTAATTTCTTCATTCCTTATAGATTTTTGCCCATTTCGTATGCCGCTTTCAATTTTGCGTTGCCTTCGATGTCATGCGGGTCGTTTACACCGCCGCAGAACAGAGTGCCTGCAAGTCTCGATTTCGGATAACAGTCAATCCAACCTGTAAGTCCTGCCTCCGCACGTTTAGGCACAAAATCCTCGTCCTCTGCCGCAGTAGTTAGCATATATACGTCGCGGAACTTATAGTCCTGCGAATACATGGCATTCATTCGGTCTATAAGCGTTTTCATCTGTCCACTCATCTCGTAGTAGTAGATTGGTGTAGCCCAAACAACGACATCTGCATCAAGAACCTTTGCCATGATGTCATTCACATCGTCCTTGATGACACATCTGCCCAGTTTTTGGCAGGCTAGACATCCCTTGCAGAACTGTATGTTCTTGCCTGTTAGGGATATCTTTTCCACATTATGTCCTGCATCCTGCGCGCCATGTATGAACTCATTTGCTAGGGCGTCCGAGTTTGAATTGGTACGCAGGCTTGTTGAGATAACTACAACTTTCATGTCCGTCAAGTTTATTTTACAAAACTCTCAATCTCGGACTTGCTTGGGGAATTCAATAGCTTACCATCCTTGATTGTTAGACTAGGATAGGTGCTTCTCAAGTCTTTTACTGAGTTTTTAATTGAGCTTCCTCCCGATGTTGCGAATGGGATGATTGTCTTGCCCTCCAAGTTGTTTGCCTCGATGAAAGTGTTGACGATGTGTGGTGCAACATTCCACCAGATAGGGAAACCGATATAGACAGTCTCGTATTGAGCCATATTGTCTATGTTCTCTGCCATTTCTGGGCGAGAGTTCTTGTTGTTCATCTCTACAGAAGAGCGGCTCTGTCTGTCCCTCCAGTTTAAGTCTGCCGAAGAATACTTCACCTTAGGTGTAATCTCGTATAGGTCAGCCTTAGCGACTTCTGAAATCTGCTTTGCTACCGAAGCTGTAACTCCTGAAGCTGAGAAATAGGCTACAAGAGTTTTTGATTTCTGTTGTGCTGATGCACCAAATGAAATTAACATAGTACAAATAATTGAAAGAATTCTATTCATGTTATTTTATAAATTATGATTTCCGTTTATTAGGACGCTCTCCACTGGTTAGGAGTCTTTCCCGTCAAACCTTTGAAGAAGCGCACAAAATGCTGTGGATATTCAAAACCGAGTTGTTGGCTAACCATTGTAATTGTGTTCTGGTCTGATTCAAGCAGTTCTTTGGCACGAATTAGCAGATGGTCATTGATCAAGTCCTTGGCTGTTCTTCCTGTCTCTGTTTTTACAAGCGTGCCAAAATATCCGGCTGAAAGGTTGCATTGGTCAGCGAAGTATGCCACAGTAGGCAACCCTTCACGTTCCGCTTTTTCAGAGATATATTCGTCAAGCAAAGAGACGAACTTCTTGACTACCGAGTGGTTTATTTCCTCTCGTGTGATGAACTGTCGGTCATAGAAGCGCAGAAGATAGTTCAAAAGCAGTTCTATATTGCTGACTATCAATTCGCGAGTATGCTTGTCGATAGGGTGTTGCAGTTCCTGTTGTATTAGCGACAAAACACCACGGAATATCTCAATCTCTTGTGCAGACAGATGTAGTGCTTCGTTTGATGTATAGTCGAAGAACTCATATCTGTTGATGTTTTTTCCAAGTGAAGTGCGGTTGAGAAAGTCCGGGTGGAACACTAAGGCAGTGAATTTGGCAAAAGGGATGTCTGGGTTTGGTGCAACATGGATAGATTGCCCCGGAGCAAAGCTAGTCACAGTCATCTCGTCAAAATCGTAGGGAGTGCGTCCATACGAAAGTTTACAACCTTTATTCTCCTTCAAATAGATGGCGTAAAGTCCGTAATGCATCACACACTCCTTGATATGCTCTGTGCTTTCAACGCGCACAACACTTACAAGCGGATGAAGTGTCTCGCATCCGTTGTAGTCGTTGAATTTCTGTATGGAGTCAATAAAAATTTCTTCCATGACCAACAGTCTTATGCTTTAACAATTGCTAATATGTCCTCCACAATCTGCTCGTCAAGCAGGCGGTTGTCCGATAACAGCATGTTGACATCGAATCGGTCGTAAAGGTCTTTCTTTATTCCGCCCACAAGCACCTTCATGTCGGAAGTTCCGTAGTAGGAAGCGATGCGCTCACCGAAACCTCCGTCCTTGCATCCATCCTCGAGAGTTACTACTAGTTTGTGGTCTGCCTTTAAGGAGTCAAGAGTCTGTTTGTCAACCTCGTTCAAGTAGCGAGGGTTGATTAGTGTTGCGTTGATTCCCTTTTCGGCAAGCATTTTGACTACATTTTCTCCCTTCTGGAAGAATGAGCCAGCAGCAATGACTGCGACCTCAGTGCCCTTCTTTACCACTTTGTACTTTGATTCGAAACTGAATTCTGTCTCGATCTTTTCGCTTGTATGATTAACGCCATTGCTTGGTACACGGATTGCGATAGGCTTCCTGTCCTGAAGGATTGCCCACTTCATCATGGCGAAATACTCCTCGCAAGTGGTTGGAGCAAGATAGATGAGTCCAGGGATGCTTGTCAACATCGGAATGTCAAACAAGCAGATGTGAGTTATGTCGTTCATAGTTCCGCATCCGCCCCACATTACATTGATTACTGCAGGGTTGGAGTTTATGCAGAGGTCCTGAGCAATTTGGTCGTAAGTGCGCTGAATGAAAGTTGAATAGACTGTCCAGACCGGTCTTAGTCCGCCCTTTGCCATACCGCTCGCCATAGCCACAGCCTGTTCCTCGGCAATTCCCATGTCTATGTGCTGTTTGCCGGCTTCCGATCTTTTGGCAGGCGAGAATCCTGCTGCTGCCGGAGTTCCTGCAGTTACGGCGATTAGAGTTGGGTCGTTCTTCATTTCCTTGAGCATCCAGTTGCTGAACAGCTCCTCGTAGCTTTCGAAGGATGGACCTGCAGGACGGCTTCCGTCAGCTGGGTTGAAAGGCATTCCCCAGTGCCAAGCCTCCTTGTTCTCTACAGCCGGCTTGAATCCGTGGCCTTTCTCTGTGTGTATATGCACTACGGTTGGCTTGTCTGTATCTTTTACTGACTTGAAGACTTCTATAAGCTTCTCTATGTCGTTTCCTTCCTCAAGATACTTGTATTCAAATCCCCAAGACTTGAACCAGTTGTGCTGGCAGTTTCCGTTTGATTCTCTTAGTGCGCGAAGATTCTTATAGATTCCTCCGTGGTTCTCTGCAATGGACATTTCGTTGTCATTAACGATGATGATAATGCCTGTACCAAGCTCGGAAGCCTCGTCTAGTCCTTCGAACGCCTCGCCTCCGGAAAGTGAGCCGTCACCGATTATTGCGATGATATTTTCATTTGTACCCTTTATGTCGCGAGCCTTCTGCAGACCTGTAGCAAGACTTATTGACGTTGAAGTATGCCCTACCTCGAAGTTGTCATATATCGGGCTTTCGGCAGGTGATGAATAGCCGCTTATGGCATTCATGTCCTCAACATCTCCGAGGAATCCAGAAGCTCGGCCTGTAAGAACCTTGTGAGGGTAGCACTGGTGGCTGACATCGAAAACGAATTTGTCCTTTGGCGCATTAAAGACGTAGTGAAGAGCAACAGTCGCTTCGACAAAGCCGAGGTTTGGTCCAACGTGTCCTCCGTGTTTGCTTACACGATTCAATACTGCGGAACGAGTTTCGTCTGCAACTGCTTGCAAAGCATTTATGTCCAGCTGCTTCAAATCTGCCGGAGATTTTATTCTTTCTATGTACATATATCTATATTTTCATTTAATGATTATAATTCGAGTGCAAAGTTATATTTGACACATTACAATATCAATACCTATATTGGGGATTTTATTACCATTTTTTTGAAGTCTAACATAAAGAAATATTTATAAACTTGGAAATCTGAACAAGAACTTCATTTTAGTTAAACTTGAAGATAAATGCCGTACTATTAATCTTGCGCTATAAATCGAGGAAAGTCATTCATAAAAATTATTTAATATAAAAGACAAAACAAAAAAGAAAGGAGATGAATCGCTCCATCTCCTTTCCTAAACGTTGTTTATTTACACATTATAGCTCCTCACCAACTGGCACAGGCTTACCGTTCTGAACCTCGCCCTTGATAGTGAGTTTAGTCTCGCCTGCATTAGACTTGACTGTGATAGTTTTTGTAAATGCGCCGGGACGACCTGTAGCGTTGTAAGTTGCCTTGACAACACCCTTCTTTCCAGGGGCAATTGGTGTCTTTGTCCACTCAGGAGTTGTACAACCGCAACTTGCCTTTACATCCTGAAGGACAAGCGGAGAATCTCCTGTATTTGTAAACTCAAAATCGCAAGAAACCTTTCCTGCAGACTCTGGGAACGTACCGAAGTTATGTACTGTCTCGTTGAACTTTATAGTTGCTGTCGCAAATGCCACAATGGACATAAGTGAGACAAATAATGTAACTGCTATCTTTTTCATTTCCGTAATCTTTATGTTGTTATTATCTTAATGATGACCAAAAGTATAATTATTTTTTAGAGTTTGCAACAAAAATAGACAAAATGCCCATTTTTTTTACATTTTTTAACAACTTGGGGCAAACTTAATGTATGCACCGCTATTTTGAGTCCCTTTTCAGCTGGTCAAGAGTCTTGGCCTTCACAGTCTGTGTTGCACGAACCTTATGCGCCTCATCAGTCGTCATCTTCACGAAGCGGCAGTACTCGTCCCACTTCTTCTGCTGACCGTCCTTTGTGACCTGGAAAGAGGTATGGTACTCGAAATAATACGGTTTCATCGCAGAGCCTACACGCATGAACGAATAGCCTACCATTACAAGCGCAATAAGCTGCTTGTACAGCTTGACGGGAAGTTCCACGAGCATCCGAGGATATAGTGCGGCAATTCCTACGATGAAAAGCTGAGACAATCTGTTCTCCAGCACATTCAACTCGCAGAATCCGAACACAGTGACTACCGACGCAAGGAAAACATTCTGAAGCGTATTGTCAATCTTGTCAAGTCCAAACTTCTCCGGCGCTATGATGAAGAAATAAACAGACATCAGCATTATCACATGACGCACAGAGAAAACATAGTTGCTGACAAGCAGCTCTCCTCGGAAGTACCTCTCGATCTTATCCTGGATGGAAGGGCCGGAGAACTTATACATCAGCGACATGAATCCGTCGATATAGTGTATCTGAAGGAAGAACACAAGGAGACACACCACAACGATAATGATCTTTGTGCGCTTTGACAGTTCCATAGCAAGGAACGGATATATTACAAAATAGATCACTGAAGTGTAGTGCATGCATATCGCAAATCCGCAAATCAACAGATACGGCAAAGGACGCTTCTCCCTGACATACTTCAAGGCATACATGAACAGCACCACTCCATGCTGGTTACGAATCTGCTCCAAGTGAAGCAGCATTCCTCCCATAGCGATATATATGATCAATGCAAGCGTGAAAATCGGAGCCTCCCTGCGAAAGACGTGATAAAGTATTATCGCATCTATGGCAGAGCCAAGAAACTGGAACTGCCAGAAGGACATTCCTACGGTTTTCGCAAGAATGGATGCAAAAGTATAACCAGGCTCATAAAGTGTACCGTCCTTGGTATTTTCAAATCCGTGGAAATTCTGGAGGACCGGCCAGTCCTCGAATGCGTTATAAAAGAATATATTGTCGTGTCCTACAAAACCCTTCAGACCGAAGAAACAAGCAAACGCAACCATCACCAACATACAGAGATAGTCTGTTCTATGCTGGTATCTCCTCAAGTTAAGCTCCAAACCGAGCATCACAAGAAGGAAGAACATAAAATATATGTACGGAAGCGCGTATCGTATGCTTTGCTCAATCATCAGCCTTCTATTTCTCCTTTTTCACCACCACTATGGACTGAGGAACTACATTACTATATGACTTAGGGAAAGAAAAGCTCTCCTCCTTACCGTTTACCCAAAGCTTAGGCTGGTAATTGTCAGCAAGACGAGTGTAACCGATGCAATATACATTTCCATCAAGCACTGCAATATCCGAAACAGTTGACTGCTGAGGAGCCTTGTCAGCCAATACCACAGACTTTACATTGGCAAGTCTTCTTTCAGTCTTGCTCTTCTGCGTTGCTGTCCAGTAGGTAGCCTTCAAACCGTCATTGCCCGCTATGTAGAAAGTTCCGTTCTCGTATGCAATTGCATTTAGACGAGTATCCATTCCGGCACTAGTAAGATTGTTGTGAGTATAGTCAACCCAAACCTTTGGAAGCCAGCTGGCTGTATTTGCCTTTTCACGGCCTACAATCCAGACTACGTCGCCATAAGCGACATCCATAGCTGAAGCGTAGTTATCCACTCCACTCTTGGACTGTGCAAGAGGAGACATAGGCTTTCCGTTCTCCCAAACAAGGGCATCCTCCTTGATCTCTCCGTCCATGATTCTTTCTCCGTATCCTGCAATGTAGCATTTGCCATTGCCTACGCACATACGGTTACATCTAGAACCATACTTCAACTCAGAAGCCTCTCCGTCAACCCACATCATGGCCTGATCACCTTCGAAATTCGTATTGTAGCCGCAACAGTAAACCTTGCCGTTCAACACGCCTACACCTGTCGCCGCACGACCTGAAGTCAGGATATGCTCCTCGCCATTCTTCCAGTACAACGGATTCCTGTCGAAGTTGCCGGCAGCATAAAGATCTCCGTGGGCAGACATATAGACATCATATACATAGACATCCTCTCGACCCGAAGACAACTTAATTACATTGCCATCATTCCAAATGGCTCCACAGTGAATCGTCTCACGGTCCGGAGTAATGGAATCGTAGTTAAAGGCGACATAGACACTTGAAGTCTCCTCGGCAACATCCTCCTTTTTGTCACAAGCGGAGAAACCAAGACTTAGTCCAAGTGAAGCAAACAAATATGTCAGTTTCTTAAATGCCATAATATATAGTTAGTCAAAACAAAAAAACCGTGAATGAGCCTACGGTTCACTCACGGCAAATGATTTTCAATATT
>JAZUHH010000098.1:0-9279 GCA_045641625.1 Paludibacteraceae bacterium | reverse complement strand
GTTAGTGCAGGCGCTGGCAACGCGTTCAACTTCATGTCCGGACAGAAAGGGCGCACTAAAACTTTGGACATTGACTATTTGGAGAAATACAAGTATATCGGCTTGCATAAGCTGATTACCAAGCGTTCCATAATGGACTTTGACTTGCTTTTTGACAAGTTCCCCAACGAAATATATCCCTATGACTACGAGGCCTATTCACGAAACCCGAACAAGCTTGAGGTTGTAACCTGCAATTGCCAGACGGGAGAGCCGGTATATATGGTTGCAGAAGGTAATGACAGTCAGAGGCTCAACAACATCTGCAAGGCTTCGTGTTCTCTTCCCTTCGCATGCAAGATGGTAACTATAGACGGAGTCGAGATGCTTGACGGAGGAATCTCTGACGCAATTCCTTTTCATCGTGCATTCTCTCAGGGATACGAGAAGTGCGTAGTTGTCCTTACCAGACCTAAGGGCTATAGAAAGAGCGAGAAAGGAATACGCTTCCCGAACTTTGTATATAAGAAGTACCCTAAGCTTCAAGCCAAGCTTAGAGCCAAGAATCATGACTATAATCTTCTGATGGAGGAGATTGAGAATAGAGAAAACGAAGGGTCAATTATAGTTATTCGCCCCGAAGATATCAAAGGCGTAGGAAGACTGGAAAAAGATCCTAAGAAGCTTACGGATCTCTATAACCACGGAAGAGAAATGGCGGAAAAATTTCTTAATCAACATAAAACAGACATGGATCAAATTAAAATAGTTCTTGCCACAAAAAATAAGGGAAAGGCTATGGAGTTTGCCTCTATGATGCCAGAGAATATCAGCATTGTGACACAAAAGGAGATAGGAATCCTCACTCAAGCTGACGAGGACGGAGTAACCTATGCAGAGAACGCAAGAAAGAAAGCGCAATATATTTTTGAGCTGACAGGTTTGCCTACTTTGGCTGACGACAGCGGTTTGGAGTGCGAGGCCCTTGATGGAGCTCCGGGAGTCTATACCGCCCGATTTGCCGGTCCCGGTGCAACAGACGGAACAAACAACGAGAAGCTTCTGTCAGTTCTTGCTGACAAGGAGAACCGTAGGGCAAGGTTTGTTTCCCATCTTTGTCTTGTTACTGCAAACGGAGTCTATGACTATGAGGGGTATCTTTGCGGTCAGATAGCCAAGGAGAAGAGCGGAGAAAACGGTTTCGGTTATGATCCAATCTTCGTTCCGGATGGTTATGACTGCACATTGGCTTCTGTTCCCGAGGATGAGAAGAACTCGATTTCACACAGACATCGCGCACTTCAGATGTTGATTGATGACTTGAAGAACGTAAAGTTCTAGGAAAATAGACTTATATCTCTATATGGTTAAGGCGTTAGATTCTTTCTAGCGCCTTTTGTTTTTCCTGTATTTATGCGGGATTTGCCTGTGTTGGGAGTGGTTGGTTGTAACATTTGAGGTGGAAAAATGTATCTGCCGCCTTTTTTTCTGATAAATTGTGATGCTTTAAGTTCGATAATGCTTAATATTGCTCTCGGAACAAATATTAACCCAATACCATAACACACTTAATCCAATACCATATGAAACATTTTACACTTAATAGTTTAGCCGTATTGGTTTTGTCTTGCTTCTCTTTAGGAGCAAACGCACAAGAGACTTGTCTAAATGGAAGGACAGAGGGTTTCGGTCAAACTCCTCCAATCCATGTAGAGGGCAATAAGCTTGTGGATGAATGTGGAAACCAAGTCGTTTTGCATGGAGTTATGGATACTCCCAACAATTATTTCAATAGTGGTCGTTGGAATTTGGATTGGACGACAGGTGCTTATAGTTCGCCTTCTGCAATACCTAATGTAAAGGAATATTTCCATAAGTTATTTACTGCTCTTGGTTCACAGGACAAAGGTGTTTACTGCAACATCTTTCGTCTTCACATGGATCCATGTTGGACAAATGATCCGAATATATCTTCAAGCGGAAAAGAGAATGACATTACAGCCTTTTCGAAAGAGCGTTTGAAGTATCATCTCGAGAATCTTTATTTCCCTTTGGCTAAGGATGCAATCGAGCATGGAATGTATGTGATTATGCGTCCGCCTGGAGTATGTCCTGAGGAGATAAAGGTAGGAGATGTATATAACGAGTACTTGAAGACAGTTTGGGATATTGTTTCTTCTAACGACTCTATCAAGAAGTATGCAGGAGTTATTTCTCTTGAGCTTGCCAACGAGCCGGTCAGAATCTATGACAAAAATGGAGTGGAGACTGCTCAGGCACCATGGGCTCCAAGAGATTTCTTCCAGCCGGTGCTTGATGTGATCCGTAAGAATGGTTATCAAGGAATAATCTGGGGTTCTGGTACAGGCTATCAGTCTCAGTATGGAGGCTATAAGGACTATCCTTTGAACGATCCGCTTAAAAATCTTGGTTTTGCAGTGCATGTTTATTCTGGTTGGTATGGCAATGCGGATGAGTATGGTTCTGAGCAAGGATTTATAGATCAGTTCAAGAAGCAGGTTCCTGTAGTCGAGACTCATCCTATTGTTGTTACAGAATGTGACTGGAGCCCGGGCCATGTCGTAGGCACAAACTTTGATGGCTCTTTGAAGTCTGAGAATCTGGGAACTTGGGCTACTGGTAGAACAAGCAAGTGGGGAGTTCGTTTCAAGGCTGTAATGGACAAGTATAATCTTTCGCTTACTTTGACAGGTACAGATGACTATATTGATACTGAACATTATTTGAAGACCGGAGAGCTTCGTTATGCTTTCTATGGAAAGCAGGATGCAGAGGATGCTTGCGGTAAAGCCTGCTGGGATTGGTACAAGGAATACTCTAAGGTCAACTTCCCTCAGTTCTGTGCTGAGTCCTTGGAGCCTGTTGACTGTCAGGGATTCTTCCCATTGACAAGAGGCTGTTTCAACCCTAACATTTGGGAGACAGGTTCATACAACTATAAGACAAAGACTTTGGTTACGGGTCAGTACGGATTCGGTGGGTGGAAATACGACCAGCCTATTGACTTGAGCGGCTACGAGAAGATAATCGTTAAGCTGGAGAAGCCTTGCAACAGAGCAGCTTCATTCAGATTGTTTGACGAGAGCAGCTACTGGTCAACTCCGTATGCGTTCGATTTTGCCGATAATGCGACTGTAGCAGAGATTACTTTGGACGAATGTATGAAGGGAGACTCAGGTAACAAGCTAGATCCTTCACACATCTACATCGCAGGATTTTGGACACTTGGTGGAGGAGACGGAGTTCAGATCAACTCTATCGAACTTGTTAAGAAGACACCGTCATCTGTTGACAATGTTTCATCCAATGGTGAAGTTTTGAGTAGAAACTATATTTCACCTCTCGGAGCAGTTAGTGAAAAGCCTTTCGAGGGATTGAACATTGTCCGTACAGTTTACGAGAACGGTTCGGTTATAATTACGAAAGAATATCTAAACAAATAATTTCACTGTATGTAAATGGAAGGGAAGGAGAGAGATCTTCTTCCCTTTATTTATTTGTCGGCTATGAAAAAATCCTTTTGTCAGAGCGGCTTCAAAGTGTACTATGATCGAAGAAAAAAAGGTATTTTTGATGAATTAGATTAAAAAAGTCGGATTTTTCTTTGGAGATTATTTTAATAAGTAGTAATTTTGCGCCGTGTTAAGTTGAACGGTATGCAAATTTAACACATACGGATGTCCTATGGTGTAATGGTAGCACACCGGTTTTTGGTACCGTTTGACTAGGTTCGAGTCCTAGTAGGACAACGAACGCACATTTGAATTGTCTCATGGTGTAATGGTAGCACATCAGTTTCTGGCACTGCTTGTCAGGGTTCGAGTCCTTGTGAGACAACAAACATTTTGAAATTGTCCCGTGGTGTAATGGTAGCACATCAGTTTCTGGCACTGCTTGTCAGGGTTCGAGTCCTTGCGGGACAACAAAGAAGAGTCTTTAACGAGGCTCTTTTTTCGTTTATATGCGTGTGGAATAAGGTATTGCTTGGCAAACAACAAAGGGACGATATCAGATGATATTGTCCCTTTTACTTATTTCATGCAGCTGCTGCTCAAACTAAGGCTTGCGATGGAGAATCTGACGTTCCCCTTGGTTGCCCTTTGGATCAAGTCGCAAAGTTTGTATATCGTGCTGCCTGATGTTATCTGGTCGTCAAAGATCAGAATGTGCTTGCCGACCAGTTCTTCGGCATTGGAATTTACCACATACTTGTTTTTGCGCAGCTTGTCTCTGTCGCTTCCGTGCATCAGGAACTCCCTGATATGGTATTCTGTTCCTTCGTTAGATATGATGTCGTTTCTTACATCTATGCCAAGTTCTGCGCCGATTCCTTTGGCGACATCGTATGTTTGGCTGTATCCTCTGCGTTTTTCGCGCTCTCTGATAATCGGTGCGGGAATAATAAAGTCTATGTCCACAGGTTTGCCATTTAGCCTGTAATAGAGGCTTATTCTTCTGCCAAGCATAATTCCGGCGGTCAGTCTCTGGTCGAGCGAGGAATGTCCCTTTATGTTGATTACAAAGCGCGCCTCTGGTGTCTCTGGACTATATGTCAGCAAGGGGAAGCAGTGTTCCCATTGCGGCGATACGGGTACTTTCTTTGATGGTTTGAATTCACTGAATGCGTCGTAGTATTCGGGCGAATAGAAGTTCAGGTTCTGCAGACAGTCGAAGCATAGGACCATCTCTTTGTCGGTCAGCCAACCGTTGCATGCAAGACAGCATCGGGGGGCAACAAGCGACAAGACTCTGTCGGTCAGGTATCTGCTAATCTTCGACAATTTTTCCATCCTTCATCTTTATCACTCTGTCCGAGCCTCCGGCCAAAGTCATGTCGTGAGTGACTATAACGATAGTGATGCCAAGTTCGTCGCGAAGCTGGAAGAAAAGGTGTTGAAGCTCGTCCCTGTTCTTTGTGTCAAGGCTTCCTGTAGGTTCGTCTGCAAAGAGGATCTTCGGATTGTTGATCAATGCTCTTGCTACGGCTACACGCTGTTTTTCTCCTCCAGACAGTTCGTTAGGCTTGTGGTCTGTCCTTTCTCCCAAGCCCAGGTGGGTAAGTATCTCTTTGGCCCTCTCTTTGCACTCTGCTTCAGGCTTTCTTGCTATCAGGGCAGGAATCATGACGTTTTCGAGCGCAGTGAATTCGGGAAGAAGCTGATGGAACTGGAACACAAATCCAAGTGTTGTGTTGCGGAATTTGCAAAGTTCCGAGTCCTTGAGATTTGTTATCTGTGTGTTGTCAATGGAAAGTTGTCCCGAATCTGCAGAGGCAAGAGTGCTTAGAATCTGCAGAAGAGTAGTCTTTCCTGCACCGCTTGGACCGACTATTGACACTATCTCCTTCTTTCCGATGTTCAGAGACACGTCTTTCAGAACCTGCAGTTCACCAAAGCTCTTGTTTATGTTGTTTGCTTCAAGTATATAGCCCATAGCGGTTTATTTCTTTTTGATTTTGAACCTAGCCATCGAAGGATAGTGGTCAGAGTAGTTGACTTTGTCCCTGAAATAGCTGATGCACTCCAATGACTTGCTGTACATTATGTGGTCGATGCAGAAAAGGAAAGGGAATTCGTTAAAGGTGTGGTTGTATCCAACTCCGACTTCCTCTTTTGCACACAGCAGTTTGTCTCCCTTGATTTTGTGGTAGGCATACGAGATAGGTACATCGTTAAAGTCTCCGGCAAGCACGATATTCTGCTTTGTTCTGTTTATGTACCTTGCCAGGTCTCTTGCCATATTTTCCCTTATTGTGTAGCTTGTCAGGAACTTTGAGTCGAAGGTAGAGACTGCATTCTCAAGGTCGTCAACCGAATCGTTTCCCTTTACAATCTTCTTTATTGCATTCTTATCGCTCGGTGTTATTCTGTTGCTCATCAGGTGGCAGGAAATAGCCTTTATTGTGTCTCCCTTGATGACTATGTCTGCGGCAATGGCTTTGTTGCTCTTGTTGCCCTCAGTCACGACCTCTGAGTTAAGAATAGGGTATTTTGAAAGTATTACGACGCTCCATTCAAGCTTTTCGTTGTTTTCCCTTGTTGTGTAGGGGTATTTCTGAAACAGCTTCTTGAAAGCCTTTGGGTATTTCTCGTCGGTGATGTATGTAGAGAATTCCTGAATCATGCAAATGTCAGCGTCCTCGTAGCACAGGTACTCTGAAATTTCCATTGGACTCTTGCCTTTTTCTTTGGACAAGCCTTCCACATTATATGTCAATATCTTGAATGTGCTGTCGGCATTGTTTTCTGTCGAGTCGTTAGCCATTATGAAGCTGCTTGTTGACACGTTGAACGGTATTGTCTTCTTCGCCATTGGCAGGCAGAACAGGAACAGTGCATGAAGCAGCAGAGCCCTCCATGCGTTAAGGTATGTCAGCGTTACAGCCCATACAACGCAAAGCAGCAGTATTATCGGGAATCCAAGTCCGAAATAGGAGAACAGCATGAACTTTGTGGGAGCGACATACTGGCTAAGGCACGCAAACAGCACCGACAATAGCAGCAGCACTGTCGGAACGTATATAAACAAGCGATAGATAAGGGAGAACCCTTTCTTCGTTTTATCTACAATCATGCCTTTCTTTTTGTTGTCAGTTTCGTTTGCCATATCCGTCGAGGAATCTTTTCTCTGCATCTGTCAGGGAATCAAAACCGCTCATTTTAATTTTGTCAAGAAGGGAGTCAAGCCTCTCCTCCTCAGTGTTTGTTGTAAATGTTGGACTGCCGGCAGTGCGTCTGCCATTTGTCATGTTTGGATTGCGATATAGTTTCATTTTTGGCTTCTTCTCCCTCTTGAACAAGTTAGCAAAGAAGTCTATTATATTGCCAATCCATGAAGTCACGTTGATGTCTTTGGTCTTTAGAAGTAGGGCGAACAAACTTCCTCCTATCATTCCTCCTGCGTGCGACAACTCTCCGAGCCAGTTGCTTCCAAGCATGTTGAAAGCTGAGACTGCCAGGAACATGGCGGCAATCCACTTTATCCTTACATCCCCTATCAGAGTAAGCCTTACCTGATAGTTCGGCGCATAGGTGGCGCATGCAAAGACCAATGCCATGATCGAAGCGGAAGCTCCGCACAAAGGACGAGTGTATGAGTCTGTTGCCAGACAAGTTATTGTGAACGCAATTCCTCCGAGCAATCCTCCGAAGATGTATATGTTCAGCAGGTCCCTGCTTCCCCAGAATTCATAGAACAGTCTTCCTGCAAATGACAGCAGCAGCATGTTTATGATATAGTGGATGAAATGAGTGTGCAGAAACATGTACGTTATCCAACGCCAAGGATATATTATGTTTGACAGAAAGTCCCCGCCTAGTGAGAATAAAATTTGTGTGAAATGTTCCGACTGTGAACCTGCAAACATGTCTATGAGCATGAGAACACACATAAAGAGGAATACGGCAGAGTTGATGAAAATCAGCTTTGTCGTCATGTCGCCTTCCCTATATAGTGAAATCAAGTTCATGCCTCTCTTACATGTAAGTTGTCAATTCGCCCTTCTTTTTCCAATAGTAGATAAGCAGGAATCCGAACAAGGCTCCGCCAAGGTGCGCATAGTGTGCTATGTTGTCGCCCTGGAAATCCTTTACTCCGAAGAATAGCTCTATGATTACGTATCCTATTGTCATGTACTTTGCCTTGATAGGCACAGGGATGAACATCAGGAACAGCTCCCTCTCTGGGAACAGCATTCCGAATGCTACAAGAAGCCCGAACACAGCACCTGAAGCTCCCACAGTTGTGATAGGGTTGTACATTTCGCGAAGTTCGTCGAAGTTCCTTACCTGTATCACCGAATTCCCGATTCCGATGTTGCACGGCTCTCCCTTTTCCAGTATTGAATATATCTCGTTGAATTCCGAAGAAAGGGATACCGACCAAGTGACCTCCTGGACCAAAGCCGCACCGATACCGCATACCAGATAGAACGTAAGGAACTTCTTCTGTCCCATAGCCATCTCAAGCATTCCTCCGAACAGAACCAGAGACCACATGTTGAAGAAGATGTGATAGAAATTAGTGTTGCTGTGAAGGAACATGTAGCTCACAAGCTGCGCCGCATTGAAGTCTGCTGACTGCCAGTAGTGCAGTGAAAGCAGATTGTACCAGTTTGTCTCTATGGGAAGACGCGGCAAAGCAAACGATGTCGCTATCCATACAAGCACATTGATGATGAGCAGATGTCCGCTAAGAGTGTTTATCCTGAACATATATTCTGTTTTAAGTTTTGGTTATGGCACCGGATCATAGCCGCTTCCTCCTCCTGGCCTGCAGCGAAGTATGCGCTTCGCGGTCAAATAGAATCCCTTGAAGATTCCGTGCTTCATTACTGCCTCCACACAATACTGCGAGCAAGTAGGCGTAAATCTGCACACCGGAGGAAAGAGTGGTGAAATGCAGACGCGATAGAAATAGACCGGAACAAGAAACAGTTTTCTTGTGCAGCTGCTGATTCTATGTTTGATGTCACCATGTGCCATTGGCTTTACTCTGAATTATTGCGCAAAGATAACGATAATTTCCGATAAACATGTATATAAGCAGACAAATAGGGATTTCTGCAGGATTTATGTGCAAGTTAGGCCTAAGAGTCGCAAGATATTGTGTTTATCTGCAAAAATATTGCGGATTATGGCTGTCTATTCGATAAAAAGATATAGATTTGCATCTGCTATTCCAATATCTGTCAATCAAAGTTTTTTTCCGTAGAGAGATGCAGGTGGGAACCGGGCCCTCTCGTGATTTGTTTGCTCTTCAATTGGCTTGTTCTGCAGAATGCTGTATGTGCAGGCACAGTGCGGTGTTTAGATATTAAAGTTTTTAGTGGTTTATTATTTTTTAGAAGAGCATTGGAACGCTGGAAGCTGAGAAGTAACAGTCTTGAAAGATTTTGGATATGGTAAGAGGAACTTTTGCAGTTCCTCTTTTCTTTTATATGAAACAAAGTGGGTTAATTGTGCATTGTGCATTGTGCATTGACTCGTTTGCACATCGTCGAACGTTGTTTATGAATTAAAAAAAATACCCGACTACAGACGTCTCGTCTATATTCGGGCCCACACTTAATACTAATACAATTTATTCTAATCTTTCTTACCGTTCTGCCGATCCAGATGGATAGCCCATAAATATTATAATATATGTTTTGTATCGATAGTAGGAAATCATTTCATGTTGAGTGGGCTACCATCTTATCGACATTGCAAAGGTATAGCCATTCCGAAACATCACCTTGCAATATGCAGTCAATTTTCAAAAAGCAAGAAATTTGAAAGT
>JAZUHH010000097.1:0-20305 GCA_045641625.1 Paludibacteraceae bacterium | reverse complement strand
ATAATAATCTTTACTTTCAAACCTTCCGTCTTTTATTAGGTTCATTTTCAACTTATCTGCAATATTGTCTGCAGAAACTCTTCCGTTGTTATATGTTATTCCATAACCTTCAATTTTATCTCTCTTTTCTTTTCTCTGTTTTCCAAGAGCTTTATCCTTACCAAAGTAAATTGTTTTGGTATTTACCTTACCTGGCGTTGTAACCACTTTTGTATTCTGTCTTGGCTTTCTGCCTTTAGGAGCTCGTCCAGCCATAATGGTGAATTGCTTTAGATTCTCCTCTCCAATAGCAGAAGAAAGACCTTCTATAGCAAATTCCATACCTCTGTTATATACGTCTCTTGGAGATGATGAATTTATTCCATGAGAAACTAAAGCTGAGTTAACTGAATCAACAAGCATTTTGTCAACAATATTGTTTATTGTACTTGTGTCTCCATTCTCTATTTTTGTTCTTATGTTCTGAATCTCTTCAGGACTATATCCATTGCTCTCCAAATACAATCCGGTTCCAGCGTCCAATGCAAACTTTTTAGGACTTACAACACCCTTTCTTACATCACTAAGTCTTTTTGCAATAGGTGCAACTTCTCTTGATACTGCATCGCGAATACTTGCACCACTGTATGAATTATAAGGAACATCTGTCTTTCCTATATAATTGTCAAGGCTGTCAAGGTCGGCATTTCTATCAAAGAATATAGTACTGTCCTTTGCCTTCAATTCTCTTTGCTTATTGACTTGCTCTTTCTTCAAAGCACTTGCTGCCTGAATAGGAATTATTTCAGATGCATATCTTGTTCTAAGTGAAGACAGTCTGTTTCTTGTATTAGGATTAAGACCTGTAGCAGCTATTATATTGGCTTGTTCCCTTAGTTCGTCAGCATATCTTTTATATTGATTATAAGCCATAGGGTCTGTATTTGCGTTAGCTATAGACTCTATGGTAGCGGCTTCTGTCTGCATCTTGTCAAAAGCCTCCATATTTTTATCGTACTCCTCCTTATACATAGCTAAAGGTTTGATCAATTCGTCAAACCCTCTTGCCTTGAAGGAAGTGTCTGCAACTAAATTAAAATTTGCCATATTACTTTCTTCTTGTTAATAGTTTACCTCCATTAGATGATTTATTCAGCTTCTCCTCATTCGCCTTAGCCATCGCCTTGTTAGGTGTATATCCTGACGGAAAATACCCTTTGCTTATCAACCAGTTCATGTCATCTCTACTATATATCTCCTCTCCTATCTGACCAAGACTGTTAAGCATATTTGTAAAGTTTGCGCTAATAGTCTTGCTTTTGTCTGCATCAATCTGATCCATCATATTATATGCAAGAAGTTTGTTTGCGTTTCTTTCCTTTTGTGCTGTCATAAAGTTGGATGCATTTTGTGCAGCTATACTTGCCCTTTGTGCGTTTATTGCATTGTTGGCATTTGTTATATCTCTCATTATATTGAAATTATATTCCTCGCCTTCTCTATATAGTTTACCTAGAGCTTCTATACCATTATTATTTATAGCCATAGCATTTGCAAATCTTGAAGGATTGAATGAATTGAGAGCATTTGTACGCATTGAGTTTATATTGGACTCCATTCTATTTGCATGATATTCTCTATCGAACGGATTATATCTCATATATGTTCCATCGTAGTCTATACGTGGTACAACCATATTGTTGCTATCTCTCAATAACATCCTTGCCCTACTATAGTCAGGCTTACTAAGTACGCTATGTAGGAATAAAGCGGCATTTCCTAACGCCGGTGCATATCTCAAATTAGATGCCCATGAAGTCTGTCTGTCTATATTAGGCTCTAATTTATTAAATTCATTAGGGTTGAATACGAATCCAACATCACTTCCATTGTGTCCTGCCTTATAGTATTCTCTGGCTCTGTTCTCCTGTGCCTTGTATGCTATATTGTTGAAATTTTCAAAGTTTGCTCTCCAATCTCCATCTGTATATTTGAACGATCCTAAACCATCTCTAAAAACAAGCGATCCGTCGTCATTGAATTTTGTGCCATAGTCAACATAACCGTTCTGTATTGCACGATTCAAAAACCAGTCTCTGTCATATGCAGTATTGTTTATCTTATCCATTCGGCTTCCTCTTTTGAACAGATTTCCTCCGTATGCCATCATTTCCTCGCCATACTCTCCCTGAGGCTCTATTCCCTGCATCTGGTCCTGTCCAATCATCTGCTCTTCCTCAGGCATCTGTTCGTTCATCATTTCCTGTTCAGCCATTTGATTTTCATACTGCTCTTTTATAGCCATTTGCTGAGCCATCATTTCCCTCTCCTGTTTCTTTGCTCTCACTTCCTCTTGAGCTGCCTTTAACTTTTCTATCTCTGACTGAAATCCTCTTCTATTTATAGGGTCATTAGGATTTTCGTTCATCATATTTCTTTTCTCTATAATCTTTGAGGCTTCTGCAAACGATATCGTACCACCTTCTTTAAACTTATTTTCCTTTAGGAATTTCTGTGGAACATTCAGTCTTTTGCTGAACACATAGTCTCCAACTATAGTTTCTCCTTCTTCTACTAAGTTAGGTGTTCCATTACTGTCAATTCCAACCTGAACTCCTTCATTTGGATTAGATTCATGGGAACCTCCTGAATTTATATGAGTTATACCTGTAGGAAACATAGCTCCTCCAGACTCCAATAATCCTTCAAAAGAATTAATGTTTGGTGTATCAACTATTTCTATTTTCATAGTATTATAAATTTTCTTAAGAATTAATGACTGCAAAATTAATTATAAATAGTAAAGAAAAAAAAATAAGTGACGCTATTTCTAACGTCACTTAAAATAATGATATGATACAACAATTTATTGTTAAGGCTGATAATCTATAATTGCATGTGGTCTTGCAGGATTATACATTGGCTCTGCTGCATGATCTAACAAAAATTCATTGTTATCAAAAACACCTGTAATTTTGACAGATGCACTATATATATCAGCTGGATATTTTCCAGAAGGTATTTCAAAATACAGACAATAATGACTTGATCTTGTAGTGGTATCTTCATAAGCTACATGATTGAATGTAAGTTCGTGAGGAAGCTTTAGCTCACTGCCATTTCTATCTGTAAGTTGATTATACTTGCTTGACCTTAATGTTGTTTTGTTTCTTGCAACAACCTTTGCACAACCCAGCACATCTTTTATTGAAGCTTTTGTCGGTATTATTGTAGCATTTGTCGGTAATACAATAACCTCACCTAACGCAAAAACCATGTCTATATCAAATTGATAGTTTACGCAATCAACAATAGTTTTTACTCCTAATGTTAATTTTGTATATACAATAGATATTATTCCAGAACCTTTTACTGATGCTTTGTTTCCATTCTTTAAAACTGTATTTAGCAACACAATATCCTTATAACTTGTTTGATCTTCAGTTTTAGTTCCTACATCATCTTTTATATACTCTTTACTTCTAAATTCATTATCGAACTGATATTTCAAGTATCCCTCAAGATATTGTTTTGTTATAAGCATATCCTCTGAATTGGTCCTTCCTACAGTTGCGCTATTGAATTCCATCGTAGGCTCATTTGTATCAGAAGTACAGTTGCTCAATACTAATGACTTATATAGATCATCAATCCACTTGTTATTTAAGGTAACTTTGTTATCAAGTACACTTAACTTTACATTTGACGCAGGATATTCAACAGTATTACCAACAGATACTGATTTATTTATAACTTTATACTCCTGTAATTCTATAGTGTCAACTAATGGAGGGTTTATCTCAAACTTTCTATTGACTCCAGAACTTGTTGTTATAGAAAGTCTTCCTGTATATCCTGTACTATAGCTATCAGCTTTTGAGTCAAAGTATAATAATACACTTCTACTAATCGCTTTTGCTCTATCATATCCGACTTTAATATGATCCTTTATAAAATTACTGTCAATATCCTTACTATTATTTTCTAATATACCATAGCTTAAATAGAAATCATTTACACTATCTATTCCTGCAAAAAATGCAATTTTGACATTTAGATGCTTTACGTCAGAAGTTCCATCTGCAACCAATGTTCCCTGTATATGGGTAACTATAGATGCGCATGCTTTTTTTATCGACGGGTAGTCAGAAGCATTATAGTTGTCGATAAAATATCTAACGTCTATAAGATATAGTTTCCCCGACTCAACTTCAAACCCATATGTACTTGATTGAGGGCTGTCAAAATCTTTAACCATCAAATCCTGAAGGAACTTGTAGTCTTCGGCAGTCATAACTCCTGCAGTAGTACGAGTTGCATTAGGAATTACAATTCCTTTATTTATAGTATTATATTTATCAAAGAAATTATGTACACTATTATTTCTATGATAACTATCTATATTTATAACCGCATTTCTTGATCTATCTATAGTATCAATATCACTTACGCTATTTTCTGATATGATGTTAAACCACAAAGGATATGAAATGGAACCATTCTCCTTTAAGGTAAGTGAATTGTTTTCTGCAGGCTCTATATCAAGTATAGCATTATATAGTTCATTGATTGAACCTATAATAGACCTGTCTTCTGTCAATAGACTGTTAAAAGACAATTTATTGAAATAGTCATTCAAACCTGAAAGAGTCATTAGTTCATTACCCTTTTGTTTACCATCCAATACTTCAAGTTTTCCTGATTTGGTTATCTCACCATTTGAATTGAATCCTGCTATATACTTTGCAGAAAGCTTTATACCTCTATCAGTAATATCGCTCCAGTTGTTCAGATCAAGCCAAGACAAATTGCTTATAGAATCTGAATTGTACTGCATAAGTTTCCAGCTTCCACCTTCTTCCTGATACGAAACTACAATTCCAAGTTTTCTATATTCATCATCAAGCTTGTTTAATACGTCCAAAAACGGAACCTTGTACTGCTCTGTGATGTCAGATCCGTTTATATACGAATCGTTTACTACATTAATGTCGGCTGTCGATGCTACAACATCAGACAACTTGCATCTAACATTTTTACCGTTCTGAATTATGGCAATCTGTTCGCTTCCATCTATCTTCTTTGCGAACTCAAAATCTGTATCTCTTACAGACCTTTTCTTTAGCCACGATTCTATCTTTAAATAATCTTCAGTAGTTAAAAACATAGTATTTATATTTATTGTTTATTGTTATTTTACGAATTTAATATTGTATCCCTTTCTGATAAGTTCAGATATTTCTGAAGGGTCCAAGTCAAGCTGTTGCCCTCTGTTCAGTCTACCTCCATTTGCTGCCATATTATAATAGTTTCTCTCTAGTATAGCGGCATTGTCGTTAGTTATATTTACAGCGTTATTGTTTATGCTGGCAATCTTGTTTGAATTGGACAAAGCTACAGCTCTGTTTGCCTCGTCAGTAAGCCTTTTTTCCTTTCTTTTGCTTGCTATACCTGAAACAGTACCTCCGGTCAATCCAACAGCAGCACCTATAGCCATACCAAACAAACCGCCTTTCTGCAATCCCTTTAAAGCTCCCTTTCCTGTCATTACCGCCGCATTTCCGACCCTTTGACCTTTCGTCTGTCCGCTTATGTCTCGTCCGCTAAAGTATCCCATATTGTCTTGTGAAGCCTCAGTCATAAGAGTATTGTTATCTACAGCGTTAGGAGTATACATTCCGTTCTGTTCTGCCATTAATAACTGCTTGTCATTATTGAAGTTCAACTGTTGTCTTATATCTCCATATAGTTCAGCCGCATCACCAATATAAGACAATGCCTGTCCTGTCGTATTATTGTTTTCGGCGACAGGTACATTGTCATTTATATTTGATGTCTCTCCTGGAGTCTTAGTATCAAATGGTTTGAATGTAAAGGCATTCGGCATACTTGAAAGCTCATATGGATCTATTTCTCCAGGAGAAGATATCATATTTGGTACGTCAACATACTTTCCCTTTTCTGTGTGTGGAGTAAACTGGCTTCTGAATGCATTAGGATTTATCCTATTTGAATCAGCAAGCCAATCTAATCCTTCGTCGTCTTCGTTTCTCGAAGAAAGCATCTTGTTATACATAGGCTGGTTGAACTTATTGATGTCTATCAAGTTTGAATATTCTTCTTTCATACTATACTAAAAAACTATAATTAATATTGTGTATATGTACTTTCTTTGTCGACTCTTCACTCCAAAGCTTTATTGCAATCCATTGGTTTCTGAATCTGTTCATTCTTCTTGGATCGTTAATATCTCTAGGCAATTCATATCTCCAGAATCTGAATTTCTCCTTGCTTCCTGCAGGTTTGAATCTGTCTTCAGAAAGTCTTACCAAGTCATCGCTGTTCTGATATTCATTATAGACATACATATAACTGAACGGCGACTTTGAAAGATCTGTATCATTATTCATATCTATACTGCCTTCGTTAAACAGATCAGTAACGAATTCTATATTGAAAAATGTCTTGTCTATATTAACATACTTCTCTCCATTAAGAAGAAGCTCTATGCTATATGGTTTTATGTTTCCAAAGAAACTACAGTTTTCTCCTGTATTATGTTCCCATATACTATTACCTGTACTATCATTATGTATCCAATAATGCTTATCCTTTATATTTATAAGATATGGATCCGAATAGTCGTAGTATGAAGTAAACGATCCTAAAGATTCTGAATACGATAACACTTCGTTATTAGTAAGGAACATTATATCTCTGTTTTTCTTGTCCCATATAGCCTTGACTATACCCTTACTTTTCTCTTCCGGAGTCCAGGATCCAGACTGCCATCCTGACACAGCGTTTCTCATATAGTTTGATAGTGTAAGATTTGACTTTTCTGACATCAATGAATAAATATCCTTATTGTTCTCATCAAAGAAATATACACTGCTGTCAGTTTTTACAACTCCCCACTTATTTGAAGTTCCTATATTGGTCTTTATCAACTGTGCTCCTGTAACCTTACCTGAATTAGCTATCTGAATAGGTACTCCATCAGTAGTTGTTATAGCCTGGTTTTCGTTATATAATATCTTATATATCTTATCAGGACATATAGCCATAAGGTCGTCATTGAAGTTTACAAGCTTTGTTATACCGCTTGTATCTGACTTTACATTGAGAGTGTTTGCAAGCGTTATATTTGTCCACTTGTCAACTATTTCTCCAGGCTCCTTTACCATAGTCCATGTAAGATAATCGTTATATACATCAGACTTATCATAGTCATTGTTAATGTATATACCCTTAAAATAATTGTTGGACTGGGAATATGCATTATTCAATAATCCATAATTTGACTTGTCTATATATATATTATATTGACCTATATTCTTGTCATGTCTTCCATCAAGATTTATTTTAGACTCGATCATACATGAACATATATCTATTATATTGTTAGTCGAGTCTGCTCCAAATGGATATGTTTTCAAGCAATCGTATCTCTGATAGAAAGTATCTCCTTCAAGATAGTCTATACTTGTTGAGTCTGATAGTTTCGTTGCAGAATTTGCGACAATCCATTCAAGATTTTGTAGCTTATCCTCTGTAAGAACTTCCCATCCAGTCTTCTTTTCACTTACCGAAGTTTCATCCCATCTGTGATTTGTAAGACCATTAAGACTATTTGCCCTATCCCTATAGAATTCTGCAATAAACAAATACGGATTCCTTATATCACTTCCTATACTATCATCTGTAATATCATGCTGTGATATTCCTTTTGAAACTTTCTCACTTAACCAAAAGTATTGTTTCTCTGTAATATTACTGTTGTCGTTTACGTTATTCAGACCGTTTATTGTAGGAAGAATGTTTTGGCAATCCAATTCATCATCCTTGAACATAAATACATAATGTCTTCCTGATTTGTACTTGATCCTTAATGGATGTGTAGACGTCATTGTCTCATACTTCTTATAGTCCGGACTTTCACTATTAAATGAGTCGAATATTGTTTCAAAAAACAACTTTCCATTATCCTCGGTAATCTTCCATGAATAACGACTATCAGAATTACCACCGTCGTGTAATGTACTATACAGATAAATGTTTGTAGTATCTGGTTTATCCATACTAGTTTCAAACCAATCATATAGATCATCTATATTAAAGATTGATTTTGTACTACCTGAAACTTTTGGATAAAATGAATAATAGTAGTCTTCTCCCAAATTTTTAAAGTGAGTTACATCGAATGTATTGTCTCCGGTAGAGAATCCTGCAAACGATATAGGATATCCATATATATTAGTACTTATATTTGTATACATGCTTACATAGTCGACATTTCCATAATAGGAAACATTACCTGTGTATAGAGCACACGATGTATTAGTTATCTTTATTACCTCAAGTTCATCGCTTATCCATAACTCCGGCGTCTCTATCTCCATATTCACAGCATTGTTGAAGTATATGGAGTTGTTGCTGAATCTAAGATTTGTCATAACCTTTCTCTTTAATTCAGCTGACACTACACTGTTATCTACTGCATACTGAGTATTGTTCAAACTAAAATCTCTGTGCCAAGGATATATTATATAGTTCAATTCTATAGGTCTCACGTCACTGCCAGCTCCTGTTGTCCTATCACTCCACATAGGATAGAACATACTTTCAAAGAACTTCTTTCTGTTTACATGCTCTATAGAGTCTCTCCAATATGGACCGCTTCCAAGACAGTTTCCTTCATAAAACTTTCCGTATGGTTTCTTGAATCCAATAGGTCTTAATCTTTCGTATGGATTATCCTTTTCCGCATTATTCTTTCCAAATCCGGTATTATAATTCTTTGTAGGTGTTTTTGACTGTATGTCCATATCACTTAACGTAGTGTCAATTGGAACTATTCCTACCAACTTGAATTTTATACCTTCGTAGTTTGAGTTTATCAATTCATCGTCATAATCCAATTCAGGAGAGTTTAGCGTACATATGTTTCTGTCTACATAGAAATGCTGGCTATTCTTCTTTATAAAATCATCCTTTGTTTTGCCGTCTACTATTACTGGACTGCTACTTGGATTGTTTGAGTTCTGTAGCTCAGCGTTCTGTCTCTCTGAATCAGGCAATGGATGATAATGTCTGAACTCATGAAATTTGCCCCTCTTAGTTCCTATTATCTTGTTTTCAACCGATTTATTGCAGTCAGGTCTAAAGAACCATGAGGCTTGACTGAATGGTCTGTCGTTTACTCTGCAGTCGACATTGAATAGCGTAGGATTAACTATACCTTGACATAGTACATTTCTTTCTGTCATGCTTAAAAAGCTTACAACAGGTCTTATATTGACAAAACCTAATTTAGATAGCTCTTCTGTATCTATGCCTGACATCTTTATGTATGGCAGTCTATATCCGTCATCATCTTTTATCGGTTTCTTGCTGTCATTGCATACAGTAGTAATGTATATAACATTAGACCACTCTCCATAATTGTTCTGAAGCTGTATGCCAAGTCTGTAAGCTTCTCCATACTTAAAGTACTTGATATCTCTTGAACTATATCCAAGCTGATTGATGTAATGGTAAGATTCATTATCCTTGTCTTCTATATTTAGCGTCTTGTATTCAATCGAAATAGAGAATCCTTTTTCTTTTAACACATTCCTTATATAGTCTGTATTTACATACTGACTAGTCTTTTTGATGTTACCCAAGAATAACGTGTTGTCCTTCTGTTCAAACGTGCCAACAGTTATATTTGAGCCACCAACAAACAAAAGGTCCGTAGAAGATAGCGAGTCCCCTCCTATATTATTGTCAGTATACTCTATTGTGCCACGATTATTTATAGGAATATCAACAACCTTCTTGTATGCAGAAGATCCATTGTATGAACTTCTATGTATAGAGTATATTCTTATATATTTGAACGAAGTATCTATCCCAGATATATTTATAGTAAAACTGTTTGATACAGTTTCGTCCGGAGCATTCGCCTTTGACTTGCTTGAAATATAGTATAGAGGAGTAAAGTCGAATATGTTTGATTCTTGATTAAACTCTCCTATATATGTAAACGCATACTGAATAGTTCCTGCATTAAATAGTCCTTGACTGTCATAATTTTTTGTAATAGAAACAGTTTCAGTACAATCAATTCTTTGAGTAAAATCAAACGATTTGTCATTGTATTTTGACAGTACTTCAGGATCAGATTCAGCTATATTAATTACGCGTGGCTGATTGATATTGTCTATCCAATATACCTTTAATACGTTTTCTGATTCTCTATAAACTATCGTGTCGATGGGCGAATCGACACGATAGTTTAATTTTCCAGAATATAGTAGTAGTAGCTCTGGATCTCCACCGCCAATAGGCTCTATATCCAATCTATATATTTTGTCTGGGTTTTCATCTTCAGAATCTGTAGTAAAAATTGCTACAAATCTATCAATTACAGCATAGCCCAAAACAGTACCTTTTAACGGATTTTTGACATATATATTAGCAGAACCAGGACCTGACTCCGAGACAAGTCCAAATGTCTCAGACTTTCCACCCATCAATCTGAGATTCCTTATGTTCCTAGCTTTGTCAGCAGGTGCCTTCGAATTGTCAAGGTCAATCTGCATTCCGTTTATATTTAATTGAACTTTCTCTATCATGCTATCTGTCTCTTAATCGTTCTCTACTTCCAAGATTCTTGAATCCATTATCAAAGTCAGTAACCCTTTGGACAAGAGTTGTCCACATTCTTGTAAACGACTCCACTTCAGATATACTAAGATTCAAGAATTCAGACTTGCATTGACCTACAGCCATTGCATAATCCTGTTTTACATTATTCAATATATTGACATCTATTTTTCTTGTGTCATACAAAACAGTGAATATTTTCTTTTTGATATACAACTCAAGAGCCAATAGGAACACTTCGTTATCTATAAGAAGAGGAAGACCGTCGTCGTCTATAGGAAGAGACTTGTATGCTATATCAACACTTCCTTCTCTAAATGACGTATATATAATGTCACCTTGTGTCTTGAATGTATATTCTCCTTTACTGTCTACATTATTAACTGTAACTATTACAGGACCAAATTTGTCTGTATAGTGCTCGTTGTGTCTTTTGTGATGAATGTCTACATTATTTCTATGAAAATGTCTATGATCGTTTTTGTTTGTATTAATACTATCATCTTCCTCTTCATAGTCTTTATCATGCCCATAATGCTTATGAGTATCATCTCTGTCCATATCGGCAAACAAGTCTACATTAGAATCATTGCCAGTTATCTTTTTTTCTTTTCTTTCCTCTAAACCTTTAGGAAAAGAGTCTGTCATTGACCTCATACATATCTTTGAATGAGATTCTCTAACCTGTATTATAGAAACCAAGTCACAAGGAAGAAGTCCTTTGTATTCGTTTATATCTATTGTGACTATCTTGTCTATATATATCTTAGGAAGACCAACTAGCCTGATAAATTCCAATATATATCTTGATGCGGCATCAAGGGTAACATTCTTCATCAATGGATGTTCAGTTACTCTTGAAAGTATCTCTCGTATATTTACATAATTATTTCTCTCTGTAACCATAGCAAAAAGCATCTATTTTGTTTTCCCTTATATTATCTCTAAGACCAAGTTTTATAGATCTGTTAGGTTTGAATACAAAAAATGTCTTGTTTTTGTACTTGGCTTTACCTTTGTTGTATCTTATAAAAAACACGTAGTCCTCTATAAGTTTTATTCTCTTTTTCAGATCACTGTTCTTTCTAGTAAGATTCCAGTCTATAGGCATATCATTTACAATTCTGCCATCCTTTTCGTATACCCTTGTCTTTCTTTTTCTGAGTTCCAATGTACCTAGTTCGTGTGGCAGAGTAACATCATATCCCTCTGATATCTTTTCTGCGATCTTTTTATTATATTGCCTTATGATATCTTTTATTACCGTTGCTTCATATTGTTTATATGAGGTAGTGGATAAAAGAAAATTAACACACTCATTCAATCCATAAGAGTTTCTAAACTTGTGTACCCTGGTCTTAGTCTGTTTAGTTATTGTCATTATCTAGTTGTTTTTGTAACGATGACTTGCTGTTCTTTCGTATGTATGTGTCAAGATCACTTAGGTCGTCATTAGCATTGTTAACATCATCCTTAGGTCTCCAAGCAGCACCTAACAATTCCTTGACACAATACTGAATAAGCAGTTGGATAAGAGAATTCTCCATAGGGAAAGTAGCATCCATAACATCAATACACTCAGCCTTGTCTTTCTCTACGGTACACTTGTTTCCACAGCGCAACAACTCAGCATCCTCCCACTCATCGAATATGCAGTTCATTGTGATTCTTTCAAGATATCTGAACTGAGGGTTTGTAGACTTTAGCCACAACCTATTGTCAGGACCAATGGATGCATATATAAAGTTTCTTGAATATCTGTTATTGCTGACATATCTCATCTTCTCCTTATTTACGAAAATAATGTTTGCGTTGAAATAATAGAAGTCGGAAGGATATATATTTATAGATGACTCAAGAAGTATTGTAGGAACCTTTTTATCACTGATAAGATAAGACCCGTCATAACAGTCTCCACAGTTAGCTGAAGACTCAGACAAAGACAGACATATTTCCTGCTGATTGTCATAGCTTAGAACATTACCTGGTTTGTCAAGCTGAGTCTTTAGTATATAGGACCTGTATTTGTTTATCAAAAATTTTACATGATCTTCTGTTATATAACTATCATCTGAAGGTAGTTTTATTTCATCCATTATCATGTAAACAACCTCTCTTAATGTCATAAAAATATTGTATTATTATTTATATTAATAAGCTTGCGACAAAATTACTACTAAATAATAAATATCGCAAGCTTGTTTGTGATTTAATGTTATATATAACAACTAACACTCTTCACGCACAGAATTTCTTTGTGACTTTCTTATGATATTATCCTCAGATTTTCTATATCTAAGACCATCATAAAACCTACGTATTACAGTATCATATATTTTATATTCAGGAAACTCTATCAAGCAGCCATCAAAAAGACAGTATAACGCGTTGGTTATTTTCTTATAGTCTTCATTGGTAACAAATTCTCTAAACTCACCAGTCAGAATGTCGTCGTACAAAGAAAGCAATACCATCCTTTCGGTAGACTTGTTGTCCTTATATCCATATTTTGAAAGAATATTGAAGTATTTATTCAGTGAATTTGCTGTTACATTATTAATTATGTTATCCATGACAACTACATTTATGAATTTGCTTTAAACCGGAACTGTTTTTATGGAGTTTTCTCCAGAACTTTATTGCGTTTACATAATGACCAGTACTTACATTGACTTCAAATGCCTTAAACAAAAGAATGTAATCCATAAAGCCTTTAGGTATTTCACATCTGTCTGACAACTCACCTGTAAATCCAATCAACATATTATAGATACGTTTGTTGTCTATAACCGTCTGCATAACTATATTGCTGTTTCCATAGCATGGAGCAGAAGGATCAGGACTGCCGCTAGTCTTTACATACACAAAGAACATATGCTTTAGGAAGAATGCAGGATCTATTCTTCCGTCCTTTATATCCTCTATATTCATATGTTCCGGTACAAAGTTAAGACTTGACAAATCTATAATGAATCTCTCCTTCTTACTTCCACTTGGACATATATGTCTATAAATATATTTTGAACTATGGTCGTATTGCGTACCACTGAACGTGTTGTCTGTATCTATAACAACTTCACTTAATGTAACATCCTTATATAGTTCGCTATCTATAATCTCTATATCTACAACCATATGAATATGGTCTGGCAGAATTCTTAAGTCATTTATATGTATCATATTATACGTGTTATTAAAAACAAAGGGATAGGGAATTAACCCTACCCCTTAATTTTAGGTTATGTTAATATTAATTTTATGCAATATCGTTAAGCATCTTTAAGATGTTACCGTCTGTGTTAGCAGAGAAGATTGTATTGATAGCTGATGTTCCTGCCTCTGCAACAAAGATGATATCCTTCTCAGACTTCTGAGGGCTAGTACCTTCACCAACATAAGCGAAGTGAGCATCAAGTGTATCGTACTTTTTAGTAGGATCGATACAAAGCTTTGTGTTGATCTTGTTAGGAAATGCATTTTTACGATACTGGTCTCCACGCTCACCCATATAGAAATACTCCATCTCTGCAATGATATAGCCGTTGTTAACTACATCAGCACCATCCTCAATTGGGTCAGAAATAACAAGACCGTCAACCTCATCAGAATCCTTCTCAATCTTAGACTGAGTACAAGTGAAGAATACAGGCTCGATAGATGTAACACCAACCTCAAAGTGGTCAAGATCGATATTCTCCTTAACAACAATACCTGTTGCACCTTCCAAATTTGCAGCTGCCTTTGCGTTCTTTAATGTACGGAATATCTCTGGAGTAACCTCTACATTTCCATCAGAAGTAGTGTAATACAACTTAACCATAGGATCTAACTCACGAGAAAGATTCATGTATAATGAAACAATCATCTGTGCATAGAACTTTGAAGCAGTCATACCTGCAAATGTATGTACAGCACCGAATGTCTGGTATACATGGTCGTCAGCCTTACCAAATGCCTGAGTAAAGTTTATCTGCATGATGTAATCCTGACCAGGAATAGGGTCTGAATCAGCCAAAGCAATTGTAACATACTTCTTCTTGATTGCCATACTGTCTGCTCGACTGCTCTTGAAGTAAGATACGTTCTCGATCTTATCTGTCTTAAGAGTTGTCTTTGCGTCAGCACCCTTAACTACTACATAGCCATACTTCTTGTCTGAAGAAGTATAAACATAAAAATCACCTAAATTTTTAACGTCAGCTGGACTAGTTTTCTTTGTCTTCAAAAAATAAAACTGACGGTTTTGATTTGTTGAAAAAATCATTTTGATTAAATTTTAGTTAAACAATGTTATTTATTATTACTACTTGTTTGTCTTCCTATGTTCTTACTTGATAATGCATAATTTACTGCTAGTTCAAGAATGTCATTATGTATAGATTCAGGAAGTTCACATTCTGTTTTGTCGGATGTATTCTTTATAGTAAGACTATCAAGATTCTCAAGTATTATAGGTTTTGGGAATCTTATATATCTTACGTTGTATTTTGATATATTGTGCTTTGATATAATTTCTACATAGTTGTTATTTATATCAAGTCTGAATGCTCTTGAATTACTTATACCTCTGAACGGGTTGTTTATGGTCCTGGCAAGCTCGTCTTGTGTCATAGGAATAATCTCTACAGTAGAACCATCAAGACATTCTATATTACTTGATATAACAAGTGACTCATATGTTATAAACATTAGGTCGTCAGGAAGTTTATAGAAACGAGAGAAAGCACTTAGTTTTATATTGTCATGAACTTCATCCGATTCGTTGTATATACTTACTGAACTAACTAATGGCGAAAGATATCTTCTTACCTCTTCCTTTGATTCAAAAGTTATACCAGTTGTTTTTGTTCCATTGTATAGTGATACAACAATATCGTCTTGAGCTTTTGTAAGAAAAAATGACTTTTCGTATTCGTCAAGTTTGATATCTGCCCTGCTGTTTTCCTTTGAGTATTCAAGTGTATTGAAAAAAGCATTTATCATTACATCAAACTTGTCACTGAATTCACTTGTATTCATAATTATTCACTTCTTTGTCCAATAGTTGTTGATAGTTGAAGTTCATTTGCATTTGACATATATGCAGTTTTAGCTAACTCAACAGCTCTTTGAAGAATCTCTTCATGAACAGATTCATCAAGTTCACATTCTGTAACAGAACTGTATCCGTCTATAGATGAACTGTACTTAGATAAATCACCTACAATTATAGGTTTTGGATACCTTATGTACTTTATTGTATATTCTATACCTTTTGACGACATATCGCTTTTAGGTAATATAATCTCAACGATAGCTTTACCATTCATATTACTATTCATCAACTTCCATGCCTGTCTTTTTAATGGTCGCTGATATGGTTTGCTCATCAATGTCGAGTACTCTTCAAAATCAAGAGATCTTACCTGTAGTATCAAATCGGATGCATTCAATACCTCATTAAGAGAAAACATTATATTGTCAGGATAGTTGAATGCAATACTTCTTTTATCAAGCTTTATTATTGTACTGTCATCTATTACACTACAGTCAAAAAGTGTTACAAGACCGTTAAGTTCAATTTGTCTTTTCGACGTAGTGTCGTATCCAACACCTGCATTATTTCTTGTGGCATAGAATTTGTTCTTTATGAGCTCATTCATTGCTTTGGTAAGAAACATGCTCTTTTCGTATTCGTTCAAGCCAGGAGCTTGGTTACTGGTTATATTGTTGTATAATATGTCAAATCTTATATCAAACTCTTCTGGACTCATATTGTTAGTTATTTAGTTTTGCCTGTATTGCAAAAAGAATGTCTTGATGCTTTGGATTGTTAAGGAATTTAGAGGCAAAGCTCAATGTAGGATCTTCGTTCTGCTCACATAAAGGAGTATTGTCAGATCGTAGATATAGGAAGTTTCCTCTATTTGCAATAATGCCGGCTTCTATAGCCTGCTTGATCATACTCTTTGTATTAAGCAATGGATCGGTAACTACAGCCAGGAATCTCTTAGGGTCGTTCTGAATCATCTCGTTACACTTAACCTGAAGGAATTCTAGTTTTGAGTTTGAGGAAGTAGGTCTTCCATCGATAATCTCTATGATAGTTCTCATTAGATTTATGTTATCCTCAATCTTACCATATTCCTTATAGCACTGCATTGTGTATGACATTCCAGTCTGAGCTCTCTTATTCTCCTCTCCCTCACTGATTATCACAAACTGATAAGTTGCCTTTGGTCTGTCCTCCAACTCCTTTAATGAAGGAGCAATCATATCCTTATTTGCTAACAGAATTTTATATTTGATGTATTCTTGCGGATCAGCAAGATTAAAATAGTTGTCTTGTTTTAGCAAATGTACTGTGTTTATTCCGTTCTCATTTGAGTCGTCCCAGAAATTGTCCTTCTTTTTATATACACTAAGGTCGTCGTACTCAAGACCCATGAAGTTTTCAAGGAAAGCCTTTTCTGAATTTGTAAGTACATTCACATAAGAACCTGAAGAAAGTTTAGGGACAACAAATGTCTTTACAGAATTCTCTCCCATTCCACCAGAAAATACATGTCTTGGATTAGTGTACATGTTAGACTGCTTTTTTAGAAATCTAACTATAACTCTTTCATTCCTTAGACAACTGACCAACGTATCAGTATCTGCCTGTGGAGTTTTCTTTGTAGTTTTTGTTGTCTTCTTTTCTTCTGTCTGTTTCTGTAGATTTGACAAGTCTATAGATTCGTCTTCAGAAAAATCAAATCCGCCATTTTTATTGTTACTCATATTATCCGTATTATTCTCCGTTTATTTATAAAGTGCAGAGCAACATATGTTGCCCCACACTTGCATTATATTATATATTTGATTAACCCTGTAGAACTGCAGGAATAAGTGACATTGTTCTAGTTGGATCTAGTACACAAATACCTGTAGTAGTCATACGATGGAAGCTTGCAGAATCCTCAGTGTATGACATATTGTCATTGTTAGTAGCACCTGTCCAAGGATTACGAAGACCCCACTGGTATCCACGGAACTCAGGCTGACCCTTAACAGCAACCTTGAAAATGTTTGGCTGATCCATTGTACCGATATCAAAAATATCATAACGGTAAGAGAATGCTGGCTTGCCATTTACCTTGATCTTGTTACGAACAGGATCGTCATAGAATGGATCTACCTCAACCTTTACAGTAACACCATTAGGAGCCTTGAACTCAACAAACTGGAATCCAGCACTCAATGCGTTAGAATGAAGAGGAGAATTAGTCTTCTGAATCATACCAAGAGCATCAGCATTTGTTGTGAATGGTGTCCATCCAGATACTGTATCAAGAACAGCCTTATGGAACTGAATTGCACCAAGCTCACCTGTACGTAGGATAAATGTACGATCACCCATACCTAGGTTAGATATAGACAACTGATACAAAGCATCCTCAATCAACTTCAAACTGAATGTATTGTAGTAACGTGTATTTGCTACCTCCATCTGCTCGTATAAACCTGCACCCATACGGATAACCTCACCAGACTTACCGATGTTTAGATATTCTCCGTTTGCGTTACGGTTAGAACGACCGAATGCAAGGATGTTGTTCTTTGCGTTTGACCACTCGTTCTCAAACTGCCACTCAACCTCATGCATCCATACATCACGCTTCTCAATCTTGTATCCGCTCTCTGTCTCTACAGACTCAGGAACTGACCATTTAACCTTTCTGTTAAGCATAGCACCTGAAACCTTGTGATACATACGAATTGTAGAGAACTCATTTCTACATGAAATAGGACTGTTGTGACGAATACCACCAACCTCACGAGACAACTCACGCTCAACTGGTGCATATTCAACGCTGAAACGCTCACCTGCTAGCAAACGCTCTGAAGGAATACCGTTTGTATGAGAAGTCATCAACTCAACCTCATATACATAGTTTGAACCCTCTGGCTTAGCATTACCGATGATTCGCATAGGATAGATTTCATTCAAGTTACCTACGATAACCTCTCCATCGTGAAACCAATCTTCAGCAAAACCTAAGAAGAAATGAGATACATTTGCACCAACCATTGAATTTGTAGACGCTGTAATATCTACGCCATTCTCATCTCTTGCAAAAACTAGAGCGATATTACGTCTAGCCGAACCTACGACATCCCAAGTATACTCATCATCTGTATCAAACTCCTTTGTAGGGAACTTTGAAATGTAAGTATCCAATGTCTTGCCTTTGTACCAACCAAGTAGATTTACCATAAGGTCTGTTGCTTTCTGAGCAGACTCACCATAAATAGCGTTGATATGGTTAAGCTTTGTCACCTTAGGACTCCATCCCTGGAAAGTAGCCATTTGAAATTTGTTAATTCTACCTGCCATATTGTTTTAAATAATTATTCTGTTTGTAGTTAAAAAATAAACTTTCCTTTTTTACCTATAACGGACGAATTGTTGTCATCCATAGCAACAAGTTTAAGTGATCCGTCAGAATTCTTTGGCATATTCTGAAGAAGAGTTTCAAGATCCTGATGTTTCTTTTCCATAGCCTTTGATACTTTCTGGTTTACTATTTTGTTTAACGATTTAAATCCATCAGTAATAGTAAAGAAGAAACCGACATACTTCATAAAGTCATTATGGTTCTCTCTTTCAAACTGTTCCAATGCTGTATAGTATTCGCCTGTATCCTTATCCTTGAATGTTGGCTTGGAAATATTATCGATGATCTTCTTTCTTGTGTTATTGTCAACCTCAATATCATCAAAGATTTTCGGATTGTCCATTATAGATTTATTTAGATCAGCAATTTCCTTGTTTCTTAAATTGATCTTTTCCTGTTGCTTTTCCTTATATGTCTTTACAGTATCATTATATTTGTCTGTAAAGTAATCAAGATTGGACTGAAGTGCGTCTTTTGCATCTTCGATATCTTGACCTGAATCAAAAATACGCTTCAATACTCTTGTTGCCTTTTCGTCACTGTAACCTCTGTTTTTATAGTCCTGATAAAGTATTCTTTTTCTTAGGTCGTCTCCCTTCTCATCCTCTGCTTCAAGCATTTCATTAGTTATGGAATTGAGATATCTAAGAGTAGACTCATACTGCTGTATCTCTTTTGGCTGCATGCCGTATGATAGAGCATCGTTAACTCTTTTTGTTGTTTCATCCATTTCAAGTTCCTTCTGCTTGGCAAACATTTTTACCATATCTTCAGCAGATTTGATCGAGTCCAGATCTTCATCAGTAATGTTAGGATAGACACCGCTGTCCTTAAGAACTTTGGCTACGGAAGAATATAATGCATTTGGAGAATTACCTACATCCTTAGACTGCTTAGTGTCTTCCTTAACATTCTTTTCTTCATTGCCTACGCTCTCCTGACTGTCGAACAAAGAGTCTATATCCTTCTCTTCTACGATACCGTCATCAGCAACATTTTCTTGATCTACTGTTTCCTCTTTATCATTACCGTCGTTATTGTTACCCTCAGACGGATTTGAATTTTCTTTTGTTGAATCATCTCCGAACAACGAATCAATTTCACTTTGATTGCTTCCGGCGTCAAAGATGAATTCTGAATCAAAACCTCCCATAAAATTCTCCCTTAAAAATTGACTGCAAAATTATACTTTAAATACTAACACACATAACATATAAATAATTTATTTATTGTTATTTGTTTTTAATGTATTATTT
>JAZUHH010000096.1:0-28614 GCA_045641625.1 Paludibacteraceae bacterium | reverse complement strand
AGACGAGCAGAGTTCTGACACATCTCAAGACCTGAAGTTGCAACACCACCAGCGTTAGAAGCCTTACCTGGAGCGTAAAGAATCTTAGCAGCGATGAATGCCTCAACTGCACCGATTGTAGAAGGCATGTTAGCACCCTCTGCTACACACTTAACACCCTTAGCAAGAAGTGCCTTTGCATCAGCCTCATCAAGCTCATTCTGAGTTGCACATGGCATAGCGATATCAAGAGACTTGATCTCAGCAATCTGCCAAGGACGCTGGTTCTCGTAGTACTTAGCTGAAGGATACTTAGCAGCGTACTCCTTGATACGACCACGCTTAACATTCTTCAAATCGAAGATGAATGCAAGCTTCTCTGCATCGATACCGTCTGCATCGTAGATAGTACCGTTAGAGTCAGAAACTGTAAGAACCTTAGCACCTAGCTGAGTACACTTCTCAACAGCGTACTGTGCTACGTTACCTGAACCAGAGATAGCAACAGTCTTACCCTTCAAAGTATCACCCTTAGTTGCAAGCATATTCTGAGCGAAGTATGTTGTACCGTAACCAGTTGCCTCAGGACGGATCAAAGAACCACCGAACTGAAGACCCTTACCAGTTAGAACACCAGTAAACTCGTTACGAAGTCTCTTGTACTGACCGAACATATAACCAACCTCACGAGCACCTGTACCTATATCACCTGCAGGAACGTCTGTGTCAGCTCCGATGTGCTTTGAAAGCTCTGTCATGAAGCTCTGGCAGAAACGCATAACCTCGTTGTTTGACTTACCCTTAGGGTCGAAGTCTGACCCACCTTTACCACCACCCATAGGAAGAGTAGTCAAAGAGTTCTTAAGAACCTGCTCGAAAGCAAGGAACTTCAAAAGACCAAGGTTTACTGAAGGGTGAAGACGGATACCGCCTTTGTAAGGTCCGATAGCTGAGTTCATCTGAACGCGGAAACCACGGTTGATCTGGAACTCTCCCTTATCATCGATCCAAGGAACACGGAAGATGATTACTCTCTCAGGCTCGCACATTCTCTCAAGAATCTTAGCCTCTTTGTACTTAGGATTTGCCTCGATGAATGGTAGCAAGCTCTCTACTACCTCACGTACAGCCTGGTGGAATGTCTCCTCACCTGGATTCTTAGCGATAATCTTCGCCATGAAATCCTCAACCATCTTGTTGCTCATGTTATAAATTTCTTTAAAAGTTTTATGTATCTTTTTCTAAAACTGGAAAATCGGTGACTTCAATGTGTCACTTTCATCCCTTGTTCGCTTGCAAAATTACAGTAATAATTCATTTATGCAAAGAAAAATCTAAAAAAATTATAGAAAAAGTAGAAAAAATATAGTTTTTATGTCTTTTATGTAACAAATTGCGACTTTTAAGGCCACTTATAACATAAAATTGTAAGAATTTTCATTTGATATGCAAAAGATTTACCTTCAGCCACCACCTCAAAATGGAATAATGTAAACATAATCGCACCATTTCTGTCATTTTGCAACCTTTCTTGCATTTCCTTTAACAAAAAGTGCCAATTATAAACATAACATAAAGGAAACAAATTGTATTGATTGAATATAAAACATTATCAAAACAAAAAAGTAAAGATTTATTTAGTTTAAATAAAATTTTTATGCCTTCTACAGAATAAATAAAGACGCAAAACTGCACACACAATAAACTAAAATGATTTTACAAATGACTTATGATATATGTATTTCACAAAATCGCAAACAAAAACTAATATCAAAGACAAACAAAAACGTCAAAAACCAAAATTATAAACCTTTAATTTTTAATGTCAATAGTTTTATCTAATCTCAAACGTTATACAATCGTCTTTTTATTACTTTCTTAGAAAAATGTCTCTCACGTCAATAATTAAGTATATATATTTGCATAGAAAACATCAATATTCGAGAAAATCTTATGGTAATAGATGAACTAACTGAGAAATTTAACAATAATTTGAGAGGACCTCAAGGTGTATTAGATAGATGGGAAGTTATTTTGACAGCCTCATCTATGATTATGTGCATATATTCACCAAACCTTTTTGACAAAACACTAGTACATTGGAGTATTATACTGCCTTTTATTTTATCAGGTATTTTGCTAGCAGTTTTCGGAATCAAGTTCATTAAACGAGGTTTAGGCCTATACTTGGTCTTAGGCTTCGAGCTTTTCAGCACAGGATTGATGGCTTTTCTGTTTATAAACGACCACTGGGCTGACAGAACTGTTCCTGCAAGACTAGAAAAGTACGAAATAATCGAGGTCACAAAACACAGAAACAAAAGTAGGCATTACTTTTCCTATGTAATCAAGACAGACTACGGGACAAAAGAACTGGAGTTCCGAGTTCCGAGGCTATTTGAAATTGACGATAAAAATTGGGGGAAGACGATGGAACTTAGTGTTTATGATGGTCTGTTGGGGCTTCCTGTATTTGACAAGGCGTCTTTAAGGGAGAAAAAATCAACTCTTTGATTGATTCTCATTTTTCTCCTCTAACTTTTTCTCAAGTCTCTCTATAGTTTGCTGTAGTGCATAAATTTGCTTTGACAACTCCTCGTTAGTGACATTCTTATAATTTGGTTCATTGCTCTTGACTTCGTCTTCGTCCTCATAAGGCAGGTTGCCAACAGCATTCACAACCACTCCGACAACTACATTCAGGACAATGTACGAAGAAATCATAACAAAAGGCACAAAGTAACACCATGCCCAAGGATGAACCACCATCACCGGGCGAGCGATACCCATAGACCAGCTTTCAAGTGTCGTAACCTGGAACAAAGTATAGACAGTCTCTCCCAATGTTCCGAACCACTGAGGGAAAGTCTCGTGGAACAAATTTTGTCCCATAATACCGAAGATATAGAATACAATCATCAGCAAGACTGCCGCCCAAAACACATGAGGCGCAGAGACCAGGATTGCAGAGATGATATGTCTAAGCTTCTTCATTGAAGAAAGAAGTCTCAACGCCCTCAAAACACGGAATACTCGGAATGAAGTGGCAGCCCCTCCTGTTGGGAACAGAGCCATAACAACCAACAGAAAGTCAAAGATATTCCAGCCGCTGAGGAAGAATCTCCAGCCGTTAGCGATCAATCGCATGATAATCTCTATGGTGAAAATTACCACACAAGCCGAAAGAGTAAACTCCAGAACTTCTCCGAACTGGGCGCAAATGGAGTCACTTGTTATAAGCCCGAGAACAATGGAGTTCAACAGGATAATCAAGACAATAGAATTCTTAAAAGTCTTGCTTTGAGTTATGCGCTTGAAAAACGACTGTATTTTACCAAACATCTCCATAATTGTCGTTAGTTAAAGTCTAAAGCTTTCCATGCTTGGAAAACTTGTACATCTGGTATGAATTAAATGAGTTCTGCCATATACTGTAGAATCCGCCCGCTATGGAAGAAATAGGCGAAAGGAAGTTCGAACCGAGCCAAATAATGAAGACCGTATTTCTTTGGGCCAATCCCTGACCTGCACCTATCCTTTCTCCGTACATTCCTCCCAGCTTCTTTCCGCAGAAGAAAAGGATGAAGCACACAAGCATAGAGACAAGGGCAATTCCAATCTCAACCGAAACTGGGAAGTGGCTTGTCAGGATAAATCTCATTGTCATCGCAAGGGCAAGGCACATAGCCACCGCCCACAAGTACATGGGGAGGTTACGAAAACTAGAGAGATATGCAGATACTGAAGGTTTCAGTCTTTGCGTCAAATATGCAAATGCCAACGGTATGACAAGCAACGGAGTCACCCTCTCAAGAATACTAAGGAAAGTTGCGAAAACATCTGTTTCCTGAGCAGACATCAGCGGCAACAGAACCGGCACACAAAATGCTGTAATCAAATTGGATATGATCGTATAGGCAGTAGTAGTTTCGGAATTTCCTCCGAACCGAGTTGTGAGAACCACAACACTGCCCGTAGCCGTAGGACTTGCCAGACAGATGAACGCAGACTGAAGAAGCACCTGGGCAACCTCGTCAGCAACGAAATGCAGAACAACTGCAAGCAGGACCATAAAGGCAATCTGGAAAACAGAAAGGACAAAATGCCAGCGAGTGAACTTCACTTCGCGCAGATTCACCTTGCAGAACGTTACGTACAGCATAGCAAACACCATTGTCGGAATCAGCACATCTATGGACGCACGAACACAAGCCTTTGTCTCTGCGGACAACGGTAATTCCCTATATATCAGATAGGAGGAGATGCCTACAACCATCGCTACAGCCATCGCCCAAGACTTCAGGAATCTATTTATTCGATCAAGCAACGCCATAGGCCACTATCTCACTTCTCCAAACAACTCAAACTCCTCTGCGTCAGTAATATGGACATCATAGAACTCTCCGATCTTCAAATCCTTGTCCTTCTTGATAAGAACTTCTGGATCCACCTCCGGAGAATCGAACTCTGTACGGCCTACGAAGTATTCCGGCTCCTCCCTGTCTATAATGACTTTTAGAACAGAATCCTTCTTGGAATAGTTACTCTCGAATGCGATGCGCTGCTGAACTTTCATTAGTCGGTCAACTCTCTCCTGCTTAACCTCCTCAGGTATATCGTCAGTATAGTTATTGGCAGAAAATGTACCCTCTTCTTCCGAATAAGGGAAAGCGCCCATACGCTCGAACTTTTGAGTCTTTACGAACTGGATAAGTTCCTCAAAGTCCTCTTCCGTTTCTCCAGGATGGCCGACAAGCAAAGTGGTACGGATATGGATACCTGGGACTTCCTTGCGAACACGGGCAAGAAACTCTAGAGTCTCCTGCTTTGAAATATGGCGGTGCATCTTGGAAAGCATGTTGTCAGTTATGTGCTGCAAAGCCACATCAAGGTACTTGCAGACATTCTTTCTCTCTCGCATAACACGAAGAATATCCCAAGGGAACTGGCTTGGATAAGCATAGTGAAGACGTATCCACTCAACTCCCTCAACGTCAGAGATGCGCTCTATCAACTCGGGGAGCTTCAACTCCTTGTACAAATCAAGTCCATAGAAAGACAAATCCTGAGCAATGACCTGAAACTCCTTAACACCTTGAGAGACAAGCCATTTTACCTCGTCAACAATCTCTTCAATAGGGCGAGACTTGTGATTTCCTGTTATGATTGGAATGGCACAATATGAGCAATGGCGGTTGCATCCTTCGCTAATCTTCAAATAGGCAAAGTGACTAGGCGTAGTGATTGTCCTCTCGGAACAGATCAACTCGTCGTATGACTCACCAAGCTCCTTCAACAAATCATTATAGTTGAACTTCCCAAAGTATTTGTCAACGTCGGGAATCTCTTCTGGCAGTTCAGAAAAGTATCTGCCCGACAGACATCCCATGACATAGACCCTGCTGATCTTCTTTTTCTTTTTCAGTTCGCAGAATTCCAAGATGGTATTGACGCTCTCCTCCTTTGCATCTCCAATAAATCCGCAAGTGTTGATCACAACAATATCTCCTATGATGTTATCGGAATCGTGACGGCACTTATAGCCAGCACGCTGAAGTTGAGCGCTTAGTTTCTCTGAATCTACAAGGTTTTTTGAGCAACCTAAATTTACAAATTCTACTATCTTGTTTTTCATATCAAACCGAAAAGAATAAATGGGATTGTCACATTCAAAAAATAAAGGGAAGGCTGAACCGCCTGCCCTCTACATGAAACTATCTTTTTCTAAAATTGTCTATTTGAAAAGAGAATCTACGAATTCCTGGCGATTGAACACCTGAAGATGGTCTATGCCCTCACCAACGCCTATGTAACGAACTGGGATCTTGAACTGGTCGCTGATACCGATCACCACTCCACCCTTGGCTGTTCCGTCAAGCTTAGTGATTGCAAGAGACGTCACGTCAGTGGCCTTAGTGAACTGCTTTGCCTGCTCGTAGGCATTCTGTCCGGTGCTACCGTCAAGAACCAGCATTACGTCATGAGGCGCATCGGGAACAATCTTCTTCATAACCTGCTTGATCTTAGTAAGCTCGTTCATCAAGTTTATCTTGTTATGAAGACGTCCGGCTGTATCAATCAACACGACATCAGCTCCAGATGAAACTGCCGAGGAAAGTGTGTCATAGGCAACTGAAGCTGGATCAGAGCCCATCTCCTGCTTAATGACTGGACAACCGACTCTTTCTCCCCAAACGACAAGCTGTTCCACTGCAGCGGCACGGAATGTGTCAGCCGCACCAAGCACCACCTTCTTTCCTGCCTTAGTGTACTTTGCAGCAAGCTTTCCGATAGTTGTTGTCTTGCCGACTCCGTTCACACCAACAACCATTATAACATAAGGTTTCTTGTCCTCAGGCAAAGAATAGCCGCTTATGTCGTCTGAATTATTTTCCTCTAACAGGGCGGCAATCTCTTCACGCAAAATCTTGTTGAGCTCGTCTGTTCCGACGTACTTGTCCCTGGCCACACGAGCTTCGATTCTTTCGATGATTCTAAGTGTAGTGTCAACGCCTACATCGGATGTAATAAGAACCTCCTCCAAATTATCAAGCACTTCATCATCCACCTTGCTCTTTCCGGCAACGGCACGTGCTATCTTAGAAAAGACACTCTCCTTTGTCTTTTCCAAACCTTTGTCCAAGGTTTCCTTATTGTCCTTTGTAAACCAACTAAAAAATCCCATATATGTTATTTATGAATTCACTTGCAAAGATAATATTATTTTGCCAAATAAACTATCTGTGAGTATAATATATATGATCTACGAAAGCAAATGGATAGTTCACTCCATCGTAATAGTATGGATCCATGTGTGTGAAGGCAAATCTTACCATCACCTCTCCGTCATGAAGATTATGTCTTCCAAGACACTCCTCCACTCTCAAAGGATTCTCTATTCTCAATACAAGTCCATAGTATGGGTTCTCTCTCAACACAATTGCCCAACCAAAGTTTCCGCCCTTCCACTCAAGGCGACCATAGTAATAGTGGTTTGCATCGTGCGGATACTGATACATGAACTCAGGATCAGCGTAATAATAACCGTTGTGATAGTAGTAGCCATTGTTAATGGGAACACCCTCGTAATAATGGTCATGATCACTTGTACAAGATGAGGTACTCAACAAAAGGCTGATAACGCCTAACAACAAAATAACTATTCTTTTCATTTTCTACTAATATTCCACTTGAAAGAGTTGCAAATATCATGCCATTTAAGGGCTAGCGCTCAATCTTCAAAGTTGAGTTCTGTCGGTTGATACTGCACATTCCGAACTTTGATATTGCAACGGCGTTAAGACGCAGCACGGCATCCTTGTTCTCTACCAGCTGGAACTCGACACCATCCACATCTATATCAGAAATTCGCAGCTTAGCCACGAACTTGTCATTCCTAATTCTGCCATAGCCATACTTTGAAAGGAACTCGGCATCGGCTTTCGACATTTCAGAGACCTGCAGAGATGTGTCGATTACGGCGGACATGTTCACTCCACAGCACATGACCGGAACGAAATAGTCGTTTCCGCTTCGGACTACCCTAACTTCCTTCACTTCCTTAGGCTTGATCGGCTGTCCGTTCTCCGGCTGGGCAGAGAATGAAGTTGTCACTCCGCTCGCCTTCTTCCATTTGTTGCACAGCATCACGAAGTCGTCGCACTTTCGCAGACTGTCCAAATTCTTGTCCGAATCTATCTGCGAGAAATCCCTGTATCCTTTCTCCAAAGCCTTCTCCAAAGATTTCATAGCCTTGGCGCTGTCGTTCACACAAGCATAGAAACAGGTTGCGACATAGTAGTTTTCCGATGTGGGATACTCCTTGATAATTCTTTCAACCCAGGCACGGCCTTCCTTCTCCTTACCAAGCTGAACCAAAGCCACCGGCTTGCAGTTGTCCGAAGGCTTGGGCGAATCCTCAAGCTTCACAACCTTGTTGAAGTCGCTCTTAGACTTCTTCAGCAAACCCCTTCTAAGGTAAAGGGGAGAATAGTCGTTCGACATCTGGATACCCACCTCGTAATCCGAAAGCGCGTCTCCGACCATAGACTTCAACTCGTATATCTGACCACGAGTGTAGTAGTGCTCGCAGTGCATCGGATCAATAGAGATAGCCTTCGAGGCATAGACAAGGGCCTTGTCCAACTCACCCTTGTACTTCAAGATTGTGGCAAGACCTGCAGAGGCATTTGCAGTCTCTTCAAGTTCCAATGACTCTCCGTACAGCTGCTGGGCCTTTTCTGTATCTCCAAGCTTCATATAGCAGTCCGCCACCTCGTTCATAGTGATGGCATATTTCTCGCCAAGCTTGTCATCCAGAGTGTTGTAGTCCTTGATTGCGTCAAGGTACTTTCCGTCATACTTATAGATTGCGGCACGCACAAGCAGCCACATGATGGAATGCTCGTTCGCGTTGATCTTTGAGCTGATATAAGGCAGAGAATATGTATGGCACTTGATTGCCACTTCCTTTATATCGTTCTCGTAAGGCGAATAGTCGTCCTCGTTTGACGCCACATATGCAAGGTCATCAAAAGCCCTTTCGTAATTCTGCAAATGCTTGTTTGCTTGGAATCTCAGCAAATAGGCATCTTTCGAATCTTTGTTGATTGTGATTGCATGGTTAAGGTTATCTATCGCCTCCTTATACTTCTCGGCGTCTATCAAATTCCTGGAATACAAAACGAGAGCATCATAGTTTTGCGGATCAAGGGACAATGCTTTTCCGAATGTAGAGTCTGCGCCGGCATAATCTTTATTTTCTGACATTATCCTTGCCTTCAAAACATAGGCATTAACATAATTTGGAGACTGTGCAATGGCTTCAGCCAAAGAGGCAAGCGCTTCGTCGGTCTGGCCTATTGCCTGCTGGCACTCAGCCTTCTGGTACAGCATTTCAGGCTGTCTGATCTTGCTGTCCTTGGGCAGTTTTCTGATCAGCTGAAGAGCGACATCTATGTCTCCCAATGCCATGGCAGCCTCACCTGACTTCAACTCGGCAATAGAACGATAGTAGTAAGCCAAAGGAGCCTGCTCGTTTGTCGAAAGATACGAAGTCAAAAGGTTTATTGTAGATGTGTACCTTTCCTTCGAAAGCTCGGCAAGAGCCTTGGTATAGCTTTCATCCTCCTTCTTTGCAAATGCAGGCTGAACAAGAGCCAGAACAAAAGCAAAAGTGAAGATTTTAACGAAGAATCTCATTATTTCTCAATGTGTTATATTAGTCCTATTTCAATCTGAAAGATACCGGAAGAGTCAGATAGCTATCAACTGTCTCTCCTCTTAGTTTGCCCGGCGTGTGATCTGGGAACAACTTGACAACTCTAAGAGCTTCGTTGTCCAGCAATTCGTTACCGCTGCTTTGAGCAACTTGTATTTCGGCAAGTGTTCCGTCCGACTTGACCATATACTTGACCATTACAATTCCGTCGATTCCTGCCATAGCACACTCTGCCGGATATTGGATATTGTCCTGCAGGAACTTAGTTCGTGCGGAAACGCCTCCAGGGAAAGCCGGAGCCATCTGAATCGGAGCATTATACTCTACTTTTTTAGATGCTTCGTCAGCATAAGAGCAAAATGCCAGAAAAAGTGTCAATATAGTAGCTAAAATTCTATTCATTCCCATATCAATTATCAAACACGGCAAAGTTAGGCAATAATCCGATAAAATTCAAAAAAAATAAAGTCTAAATGAAAGAACTGGCTTTAAAACAAAAAGAGGCACGCCCTTGGGACGCACCTCTTATATAATTCTGCTATGAATTTATTACACCAAGTAATTCTCGCTAATAGACTCATTATCAAGAACTCGGCGAATAGTGTCAGCGAACAAAGGAGCAACGCTCAAAGCCTTTGCCTTCTTGCATGACTTGTGGAATGGAATAGAGTTTGTGAAGATGATCTCCTCCAAGCTTGAATCCATAACACGAGTAGAAGCAGGATCACTCATAACTGGGTGAGAAACGATAGCGCGAACGCTCTTAGCTCCACCGTTAGTCATAAGGTCAGCAGCCTTTGTAAGAGTACCGGCTGTATCAACCATATCGTCAAGGATGATTACATTTCTACCCTTTACATCACCGATGATAGTCATCTCGCTCACTACATTAGCCTTCTCACGGCTCTTGTGGCAAAGCACCATAGGAACACCAAGATACTTAGCGTAAGAGTTAGCACGCTTACTACCACCAACATCTGGAGAAGCGATTGTAAGGTCCTCAAGCTTCATGCTCTGGATATAAGGCAAGAAGATAGAAGATGCATAAAGATGATCAACTGGAATATTGAAGAATCCCTGGATCTGGTCAGCATGCAAATCCATAGTGATTAGACGATCAATACCAGCAGTTGCAAGCATATCAGCAACAAGCTTAGCACCGATAGCAACTCTTGGCTTATCCTTTCTATCCTGACGAGCCCAACCGAAGTAAGGGATTACAGCAACAATCTTATAAGCAGAAGCACGCTTAGCAGCATCCACCATAAGAAGAAGCTCCATCAAGTTGTCAGCATTTGGGAAAGTAGATTGAACGATGAACACATAGTTACCACGAATACTCTCCTCGTAGCTTACACCAAACTCACCGTCTGCGAAGTGCTGCACGTTGCACTTACCAAGTGGGCAACCCAACTGTGCGCAAATCTCCTCAGCCAAATATTTACTATTTGTACCAGAGAAAATCTTAAAAGGTCTGTTCTCCATTTGTTATTTAATTTTTATCTGGATGCAAAATTAGTGCTTTTTTACATTGAATGTTCAAAATTCGGCACTTTTTTATAATAAATTTGTGTTATTCAACATAAATAAGCAAAATCTATGGACCAACAAATAAAAAAAGGAGGCAACCCGAAGATTGCCTCCACATTTCTTAGCTTAAGAGCCGTATTACTTGATCTCTGCGAAGTACTTGATTGTACGAACCATCTGAGAAGTGTATGAGTTCTCGTTGTCGTACCAAGAAACTACCTGTACCTGGTAAGTATCGTCGTCGATCTTAGATACCATAGTCTGAGTTGCATCGAACAATGAACCGAACTTCATACCGATGATGTCTGAAGAAACGATCTCATCCTCTGTGTAACCGAAAGACTCAGTTGAAGCAGCCTTCATAGCAGCGTTGATACCCTCCTTAGTGATATCCTTACCCTTAACAACAGCAACTAGGATAGTAGTTGAACCTGTTGGAGTTGGGATACGCTGTGCAGAACCGATCAACTTACCGTTCAACTCAGGGATAACTAGACCGATAGCCTTAGCAGCACCTGTTGAGTTAGGAACGATGTTCTGAGCACCAGCACGAGAACGACGAAGATCACCCTTACGCTGAGGACCGTCAAGGATCATCTGATCACCTGTGTAAGCGTGGATTGTTGACATGATACCTGACTGGATAGCAGCGTACTTGTTAAGAGCGTCTGCCATTGGAGCAAGACAGTTAGTAGTACAAGAAGCAGCTGAGATAACTGTATCAGAAGCCTTTAGAGTCTTGTGGTTAGTGTTGAATACGATTGTAGGAAGATCGTTACCTGCAGGAGCAGAGATAACTACCTTCTTAGCACCAGCTGTAAGGTGAGCAGAAGCCTTATCCTTTGAAGTGTAGAAACCAGTACACTCAAGAACTACATCTACACCATACTTAGCCCATGGACACTCAGCAGCGTTAGCGCAAGCAGAGATCTTGATCTCCTTACCGTCAACGATGATAGAATCATCAGTTGCAGATACTGTGTGCTTACCCTCACCGAACTTGCCAGCGAAACCACCCTGAGCTGTATCATACTTCAAAAGGTGAGCCAACATCTTAGGAGAAGTCAAATCGTTGATAGCAACTACCTCGTAACCCTCAGCCTCGAACATCTGACGAAATGCAAGGCGACCAATACGGCCAAAACCGTTAATAGCAACTTTTACCATTGTTTATTAAATATTTAAACTAAAAATGTTTCGATTAATGTTTATCCCGACAATCCTGAATACTATGCGACATCACTGATCTCTGACTGCTCCGGAACTTCTCCGAATGGATCTCCGTGGCAACCACAACCTGACTTGCAGCTAGACAAAGCTAGAAACGAAGTCAAACATAGAACCAATATCGCAAACCTCTTCTTCATGATCGAGACCTATAATAATTAAGCGTTCTGCTCTACAGTCTGATTAGACTCAGTCTCTCCGTAACCTGGACAAGTCTGTGTCTTACATGAAGCAAAAAGCAATGCCATAACTGCAGCAGCAACTGCCAATCTTACCACTTTCATACCTATTTCAATTTTTATATGTGTTTATAATCACTTAGACGATACAAAATTATCAAATTTCTAATAAAAGTACACTACTTTTTCAAAAAAACTTACAAAAACTTACAAAAAACCGAAATTGTCAGTCTTTTCTTATCTCTTGATAAAGATATCAGTGTACACATTATCGGATGTAGAGACTCTGACTGTATAAACTGCAGCAGGCAAATCACCGACCTCAGCCACGGTCTTTCCGTCAACTATGCAACCTTTCTTCACAACTCTTCCGTTGCAGTCCATGATGCTCCAGTCTCCCTTCAAATCGTTTACCAAAGCAATGAACACAACATCGCTTGCAGGATTAGGATACAACTGAATACCCTTTATTTCCTTCAAGGAATCTATCACGTCATCATTAGCATAAGTCAAGCAAAGCTCTCCGTTAGCCTTGTTTGGAGACGGAATAATCTGCCTAGTGTCCAAATAAGAAAGACAACTGTAGAATTTCTTTAATGAATCAGCTCCATCTGTCACACGTCCGTAAGAACCATTCTGATTGTGAAGCTTGTAGGTCATGCTATCTACCAAGATCTCTTCACCACGGATTACGTCATATAATGCGATCATGTATTCATTTGCCGCACTTAGCTTATATCCGACATGAAGCGGACTGTCTTCCACATTCTTTGAAGCCCAGACAACCTTATGTCCCTTGGCAGGAATTACAGTCTCCTTGCTTCCAGACGGGAAAGTATATGAGTTTGACTTTGACACGTTCTTCAACACCATACCAGCCAAATCCACTGGATGATCCTCAGCGTTGTAGATCTCGATCCAGTCTGGCTTAGCACCCCACTTGTCCATGTACTCTGTATTGGAAGCGCAGACCTCGTTCACATACATCTTAGGAGTAACACAGTTCTCATCAGGAGAAACAAGAAGTACAACCTCGATATCACCTGCTATATCACTCTCAAAGAACTTGTCAGAAGAACCACCTGTCTCGATAGAAGCTGTTGCTGTTCCACAGAAAACCATATCTGAGCTCTTGGCATTAACCTGATGAACTTCTACAGCGATAACATTCGCACCCTCCTTGAATAGAGAGCCGTCAAGCTCGATTGTCTTTGTTACGTCATTGACAAACTCTAAAGCCTCTGTAGAATATGAGATAGCAGTATCCTTAGGAAGGTTTGTTCTTGTGATCTCCTTTCCGTTTACATATAGAACGAAACCGTCATCGTAGGCAATCTTGAAGATTATTGACTCAGGAACTTCACCCTTTTCAAAGTTAAGGTTATAGCGGAAATATCCTGTCAAGTAACGGTTCTCGTCATCACCACCGTAGTCAAGAGTAGTCTTGTACTCATTTGTTCCGCCATATCCCATCATTCCTTTTCCGTCTTCCCATGACTTGTCGTCATAGCCAACCTTGTTCCACTCTCCTTCAGGACAAGTGTCCTTATAGAAATACTTCCAGATTGAAGAAGATGTAATCAATGGGAAAGTCTTTGAAACCTTGTCTGACAATTCCCATCCGTCAATCTTATAGCCTCTTGGAATTATAGGCTCAATCTTCACGCTCTCACCCTTCAAAGCATTGTACTCGTACGAAGTCTTGTTGTACTTCTGCTTGTTGAACAAGAAAGCGAAATCCTTGATAGGCTCCTCTGACTTGACACTGAACTTAACCTTCGCAGGAGAATCTGTCATTCCGAAATGGTTCATCAAGTGCTCCAAAGCATAGGCAGGACGCTTCTTGGCGAAACTTGTCAGTGACTTTCCTGCAGAATAGACATCATCGTAATCCTTGGTAGCACAGTAATCCTTCTCGACCATTGTTGCGATAGAATCCCATACCGCAGCAACTCTTTCTGGCTCGAAGTTCTTTGCGATCAATTCACGGTAGCGCTTGACGAATCTGCGCTGGAAGTCCTTGTTCTTCAAGCAATGCTTGATAAGCGTAGTCTTCCACTTAGACTTCTCGTCGAACTGATAGTTGTCCTTGCTTACCTGAGTACCGTTTGCCCAGTTCACGTTCGAACCCTCACCGCAAGCGAAAGAGATCATATCAATCCACTCTGCTGTATAGTTCGGACCTCCGCCTCCATAGATACCGAAACCGAAGTCTGTATCGTACAGAATCCAACGGAACTTGCCGTCCTTGGTATTTCTCCAGATCTTAGTATTGTTAGCCGGCCAGTCAGTATTGACTATATACTCCTCGAATATCTGCCAGCTGATGTACTCCTCGATATCCATGTACTCGCCCAAGCGATCATAGAAATCCTCGTCATTGTAGTGGTTCTCTACGTAATTGATCATCTCGTTGTAACGGGAAGTGTCTCCTACAGTAGCCAATATGTGCTCCTTGGCAATCTCCAAGTGATCAAGCTTATCCTCATCATAACCGTAGTTGTGGAACACGAAGTCTGCGTTTGTACGCTCACGCAATCCCATCAGTCTCTGATATACACCGTTTATGTAGTAGGCAACCGGCTGGTAAGCCTGATAGTCAATTCCCATACCCTTGCACAAAGACTGCATGAAACCGTCTCTGCACACAATGCCCTCGTATCCGTTACCTCCGTTTCGGATCTGCACACTCTTCAATTCATCAAAATGCTTCTCCTTAAAGAAGTCCTTGTACTCGTATCTGTTGTTACCTGTCTTCTTTGAAGCTTTCATTTTCAAGCTCTTGACATCGTACTTTCTGGAGCAACCTCCGAAAACTCCGATCTCAACCAACTGGCTCAACTTCAATTCTCCATCCTCATAATACTCAAAGATGGCAGGTCTGTCCCAATCCTGGTTATAGTTAGCCTCTACGTCATTACAGCCTTCGCCTTTGATACCGTTCGAACCCTTCGTGCTGATACCCAATTTCTTTCCGTACAAATATGTACTGTCTGTAATCAAGTGCACGATTGGAAGATCCGGACCTTCACACATGTCATAGTCGTCATTCTCAAGGATAAACGAACCGACCAAATCCTTGCTGAACAAAGCGCCCGACTTGTAGGCTCTTGCTCTTACCGCACAAGACTTCTTGATTGTGAAAGGCTCGGTATATTTCTTAACACCAGTGTTGTCTTTCTTTGGCTCGGAACCATTTGTCGAATAGTAAACAGAAGTTCCGTCGGGAACAGCGATTGTGATCTCCATCGACGACTCCGAAAGATAAACGCCCGGCTTTGAAGTAGCATCAAACGATGGCATCGCGGCACGCTTTGACAAATCTGGATAACCTACATTATTCTCCTCTCCCGGAGAAGGGACCATATACCCCTCTGGTCCATAAGACAAACCAGGAACCTGAACAGGATAAGAAATCGAGGCAATAACGCTATCTCCTTTGGAAATTGTCAATGTACTTCCCTTGTACTCGAACTTCTCAGGCATGTGACCTAGGTTGATGCCATCAACTGGCGAGCTCTCCTTGTCAGCACCGAAGAAAAGAAGGCTATATCCAGAAGGGATGATGTGGCTTTTCTGAACAGTATAGGACCACATCTCCTTTGCATCCCTTATATGAGTGATTGTAGCTCCTAACAAATCGACTTTTGAGTCCGAATAGAACTCAACGTATGGGTTGAAATTGAATTTGTCATCTATATGAGAGGAGACATTACACGGCATAATTTCGCTGATAGTCACCTTTGCATTCAAATCAAAACACGCAAGCAACATCGCAAAAATGTATCCTATCGAAAGTATGTGTCTTTTCATTTCCCTTATTATATAAATATAGTCAAAACTGATGTCAGCTGCCCCAAAGTAAGCAATCAACAAAGCAAAAATAGGGAAAAGAATTTTAGATTACAATTTTTAAGGGACAAAAATATGCACAATTTCGAAATAGAGCTATTTTTTATGTTTCAAGGACATAAAAAATAAGACAAACAAAAAAAGGCCGTGGAAATATCCACGACCTTCTTCTATTATTACTTTTGACCGTAATCTGCAATCAAATTACTTAGCCTGCTCAAGAGCAAGAGTCTTAGTTGGCTGATCGCAAACCTCTGTTGGTCCCCAGTACTGGATTGGGCCAGGGTAAACGAATGCAGTCTCGATTGCCCAAGTTGCGCGGTTCTCAGCAAGCTTCTTGAAAGGAGCACCGTCAAGCTCAACCAAAGCCTTGCGGATAACTGGCTTCATAGCACCGTGACGCTTCTCCATGTTCATCATCTTTGTTACAGGAACACCACCAGCGATCCACTGGTCAGCAGGAGCTGTTGTATTCTTGATCAAAGACATGTAACCAGTCTTGCCAGCAGCCATCAAACATGCTGCGTTGAATCCTAGTGAGTAGCAGTAGTCAGCATCGAAGTTAGAAGGAGCTGCACAACGTCCCTCGTAACCGAAGAAGTGACCTAGACCAGAGAACTTACCTGAGTAAGAACCTGCAGCCTTTCTCTTAGACAACTCAGTCTTAACCATCTCGATAAGAAGCTTCTCAGTCTCGATTAGAGAAACCTGTACGTTACCGTGAGGGTCACGCTCTAGAGTAAGCTGCTTCTGAACGAAGTCAGGAAGAGAAGCGTAAACTGAAGCCGAGTTAGAAGAAAGCTTCTTAACAGCAGCAGGAACATCTCCGTTAGTCTCAGCTAGAAGGTCGTTCAACTCCTTGATAAGAACCTTCATCTCTGGAACGAACTCGATTAGACCCTCTGGAATCAAACATACACCGAAGTTGTTACCCTTAGCGGCACGAGCAGCTACAGTGTCAGCGATGTTGTTTACGATCTGAGCAAGAGTCATCTTCTTAGCCTCAACCTCCTCTGATACGATACAGATGTTTGGCTGAGTCTGAAGACCACACTCAAGAGCGATATGAGAAGCTGAACGACCCATCAACTTGATGAAGTGCCAGTACTTCTTTGCAGAGTTAGCGTCACGCATGATGTTACCGATAACCTCTGAGTAAACCTTACAAGCAGTATCGAAACCGAATGAAGTCTCGATCTCGTCGTTCTTAAGGTCACCGTCGATAGTCTTAGGACAACCGATTACCTGAATACCAGTGTTCTTCTGTAGGTAGTACTCAGCAAGTACACATGCGTTTGTGTTTGAATCGTCACCACCGATGATAACGATAGCCTTGATACCAAGCTTGTTGCAGATCTCGATACCCTTGTCGAACTGCTCAGTCTCCTCAAGCTTTGTACGACCTGAACCGATGATGTCGAAACCACCTGTGTTACGGTACTCGTCGATAATGTCAGCAGTAAGCTCGATGTACTTGTGATCAACAAGACCTGAAGGACCACCAAGGAAACCGTAAAGCTTAGCGTTCTTGTTCATTGACTTTAGACCGTCGAACAAACCAGAGATTACGTTGTGTCCACCAGGAGCCTGACCACCTGAAAGGATAACACCTACGTTCATATCCTTCAATGAAAGCGGTGTGTTAGATGCCTCGAAAGTAACTACAGGCATACCGTATGTATTAGGGAATAGCTTCTTGATATCAGCCTGATCAGCTACAGACTCAGTAGCCTTACCCTCCTTGATAGCTACGTTACCCTTCAAAGCCTTTGGAAGCTTTGGCTGGTATGCAGCTCTTGCGATTTGCAATGCACTTTTTGCCATTGTTCAAATATATTATTGATTATTAAAATTCAAATTATGTGCAAAGTTCTAAAAAAACTTTGAAAATACAAACAAAGTGTAGTGTATTTTTAAGTTTTGGAACATTACTTAATAAACTTGTCCACCGCCTGGATTACGGCAACCAAACCTACGAAGAACAGCAGGAAGAACAAAAATGCTGTCAAATAGTCATTCGGAACGTCCATCTGCATCTCCTTGACCTTAGACAAATCTCCGTTTGCCTTGTCCAAAAGAGCCTGAAAATCAGGAATGTTCTTTACAGCCCACTTATTCACTACATTACCGTTCTTGATAAGTACAAGACCCGGATTTGAACGCACGACTGTCTTTAGCGTAATCTCGTCAGCGTTAAGCACCCTGTAATCTGCACCTGTAATCTCCTTGTAGGCAGCCAACTCGTCAGTACCAAGTCCTGTTGCAGTCAGCATATAGAAAGGAATCTCGTTAGCCTGGGCGAACTCAAACACATCATTGTGCTTCTTGGCAAGTTCCAAGTCAGCCTTCTCAACCTTGGATGATATTGCAATGAAAGTATATCCCTCGTTTGCCATTACATCCTCTGTAAGGTCGCCATCCTCAGGATCCTCCATAGTAAAGTCATGGATAGGTGGCTCGTAACCTTTTTCTACCAATTCACTTCTTGAGTCTGTGCAAGTCCAAGTGGAATCCTTTGAGACAGCCTTATACTCATCACTTTCAAACTTGACCTCCTTCTTAACGCCATCTTTTTCGTATGTAAAGAAAGTCTCGAACTTGTCAGACGGCGCACCCTCTGGAATTTCCATGCTCTTAGGGATATTCACGCCAATGGCATAAGGTCTGAAGTCAATGATAGGCAGGTTCTTGTAGCAATAGACAGAAACGCCAATCAGGAACACTGTAGTGTAGGCAACAATTGTATAGAATCTCTTCCAGCTGTTGTTGCGCTCGCTGTGGTCAGCCCACATATAAAGAAGGATAGCCATTGCAGAGAACACGATGTTCTTCCAGAAAGTCGCCCAGTTTGAGATCTTCAATGCCTCGCCGAAACAACCGCAGTCAGTAACAGGGTTAAAGATAGCTATATATAATGTAAGCGGAGTCATGAAAGCCATCATTATCACGACACCAAGAGCGACAAGTTTTGCTCTCGATCCCAACAAAAGGCATATACCAAGAGCAAACTCGACAATGCTCAACGCAACGCTTCCAACAAAACCCAACACTTTAAGGAAATCCCAACCGAAAGCTGTAAGGTAGTCATCCACCTTGTACCAGCCGCCAAGCGGATCAATCACCTTTGCGAATCCGCTGAATGTAAACAATAGACCTAACAGAATCTGCAGTACCAATACCACATTGCTCTTTTGTTTGTCCGAAATCTGTATCATATTATTTCTTTTTGTATCTGTTCTGGGGTGCAAAATTACGAATAAATCTCGTATTTCTATAACTTTAAGTCCATTTTGAATGTCGGAGTATGGCAATCATGGTGACTGCACACCTGCGGATTATCCACAACCTTTCCCTGCAGATAGTCCTGGACAAGCTGCATGACATCTCCTTTGCAACCTCTGACCACATCTATTCCATGACTTGAAAGCTTGTTTATTGCTCCTTCTCCGATATTTCCAGCGAGCATCACGACTACACCCATCTCCTGCATCCTGCCTGCAATGTTCGACTTGCATCCGCATCCTTCAGGGCTGTCCAGAGTCGAAGAGGACAACACTCTGCCGTTGTCAGTTTCTACGATCGTATAGTATGCGCAGTGTCCGAAATGGTCGTCAACCATACCTTCACGCGTAGGAATTGCAATTTTCATATACTTCCATCATTATAGTTAAAGACATGCAAAGATACAAAACTTTCCGGAATTCGGAACTATAACAGGAAATTTAGGGCCTCATGCCATGCATAGACAAGTTCCGACACGACAAAAAAGGAGCCGGCTATGCTTTCAAGCCGACCCCCTTTCAACTATGTATTGGTGTATTAGGGAATTTCTATTTTCTAAGGCAAAGACGCATTCCTATATTCGAGTATTTCTTTCGCGGAGAGACATATACCCTCTTTGAAGTGCGGCAGTGATAAGGATCTGAACTCCAGCACCCTCCCCTGACCACGCGGAAAGTTCCATTGTCCGGTCCCTTGGGATTTACCTCTATGTCAGTTGGATAGAAGCGATAGTACCAGTCCGAGCACCACTCGTACACATTTCCGCTCATGTCATAGATGCCAAGGGAATTGGGGCGCTTCGTACCCACCGGATAAGTTGCGTCAGTCGCGTTCTGCTTCAGATTTGACCTTGAGTTCCCGTAGAAGGCTACGGAATCAATCTGCGCAGATCCCGAATAGACATATTCGTCGTGGTTGTTTCCGCCTTTGGCAGCATACTCCCACTCCGCCTCCGTAGGCAGACAGAAAGATTCATGAGTCAGCAGATTCAGCTGTTCAATAAACTCCTTGGCCTCTGCATAGGAGATTCGCTCCACCGGCTGCAGAGAGTCACGCTTGAAATAGCTCGGATTTCTCGACATCACAGCTGACCATAATGCCTGAGTAACTTCGGTTTCCCCGATGTAGTAGTTTGTAAGCACAACCTTGTGCTTTGTCTCGTCTGACTCGGCATCCCTGTCATCCATCAGCGAGCCCATAGAGAAAGAGCCTCCCTCTACATAAACCATATTAAACTTTATACCATTCACCTCATACTGTTTTTTCTCGGCGAATGCAGATGTCCCCAATATCAAACCCACCATTAAAGATGCAAGTTTGTTCATTTTTTGTTACAATACGATATAGGATTATTATTTGTTGTGGCAAAATTAGTATTTTTTCAGCAAACGAACAAAACTACGGACAAAAAAAAACAGGCAACGGAACACCTTAATTATTATGCAAGGCCAAATTCATTCATTTTAATCTATTCAACTTACCTAGTGAATTTGACTCTATTATTTCCTTTAGTTCATTTTGCTCATATTTTCTATTACAAGCATAGACTTCACTAAAAGGATTTGTATCCAAAATATAATTAGAAATAGAATCCATCATAGTTTCATTCCAGTCTTTTGAACAAATTTCTGTATATGCTACAATATCATAAGAACAATGTAGCAAATAATAATCTCCACAAATATTAATGGTATGACCTTGTAATGTTTCGCAACAATAAGTCGTATCTTTAGTAACAGAACTAATAAACATGCGCACTATTACCTTGTCAGTATAGTCATTCTTCATTTTAACGACATACCCGCTAGGTTCGTTTTCCTCTACACAATTATCACCGGGGCAACTGCACATAACCAAGGGCATTGAAACAAGTATTGATGATACTACTCTACTCATATTAACACTGCATATTTAATGTGCTGCACTATTCATATACTTGTCACAGAAAGATTTGACCTTAACCTTATAAGGCAATGCGTAAAGGCTGAATGTCTGGTCATGCGCTGCACCTTCTGACACCCACAATTCCTTTTCTCCTGGTTTAGCATTATATAGCTCATAAACCATTTCAGTTGGCACAAACTTGTCTTTGTCTCCATGTATGAACAGCATAGGCTTATTGCATTTCTTGACCTGCTCCAACGAAGAGGCCTCCTTGAAGCTCCATCCGTTCTTTGCCTTGCAGATCATGCTCGCTATCGGAAGCAGAGGATATTCCGGCAAAGAGAACCGGTTCTTCAGCTCTCCCTTGAACTCGTCATATACGCTTGTGTATCCGCAGTCCTCGACAAAGCACTTTACCGAAGAAGGCAGAGAGTCGCCGCTCATCATCATTGCCGTAGCCGCACCCATAGAGATTCCGTGAACGACGATGCTCGGCTGTATGCCTTTTGCCAGATATGAATCTGTAATCTGGTCTATCAGCTTCTCGACATCAAGTCTGTCAAGCCAACCCATCTGAATGTAGTCGCCCGGAGTATCTCCATGCGCATGGAGGTCGGGCATATACACATCATAGTTCATAGAGCCTTGATATATGTACGCAAGCTTCAGCATGTACAGAGCCTCGCACTTGTAACCATGAACCAAAACTGCTACATTGCCTTTGCTTTTTGTGCTATCTCCACTAATGACTTTGTAAGCCATGTCTCCCAAGACAGGAGACTTGTGTTCCTCGATAGTTATATTGTTCAACCAAGATGGATCCACTATGTCCGAGAAATCAGAAATGATTTCTTCCTTTGTCTGTCTCTCACCCTTTCCCAATGCGTATTCAACCAATCCGTAGGCGGCACCAAACACCAAAAGGATAAGGAACAACACAGCAAAACCAAGAAACTTTAGAAACTTTTTCGATTTTTTGTTTGCTTCAGTATATTCTTGCATTGCCTCTACTTTTTTATTATTGTATCCACGATCTCCCTGCCCACTTCAAAGAGGTTGTGCATTGCCGTGTCAAAGATGTCTCCACCCTCTTCATTGTCCTCTTCCATCATATTGTCCTCGAAGGAGTTTCCGCTCCACAATTTTTCGGGAGTTGCGCCGCACATATAGCAGTCAAGATTGACTGACACACGCAAAGCAAGGAGCCTTTCTTCGAGATTGTATCTCTGGAGAACCCTGGCGACAGCGATGTCCTCCATTTCGGCAACCATATATTCGTCCGGACACTTGTAGTAGTCGTTTATGTGAATTGCTATTTCATGTCCTTCCTGTCCTTTCCAGTAATTGTCGGAAGTCATGAACGTTCCTTTCCGTACTGAAGGCAAAAAACAAGATCTTTTTTCTATGTCAGAGACTCCGGACAACTTTTGCTGCATTGCTATTGTCTTGTCAGTTGTCTTTAATCGGATCTCCTTGATTTTTGAATAGATGCCGTTGATTCTGGACTCGTCCGGTTTGACACAGCCGTAACAGCAGATGCCTTCGTCCGGGAACCATGAAAGTCTGCCCTTGGAATCAGCAACATGATGTCCGAGGTCATAATCGACAAAGGCGCTCGCAAGAATCACGTCACCCATAACAGTCCGCTCATAGTTCGTGCCTGCGCATCCGACCGAAAGAGTATCCATTCCACTGCAGTCAAATCTGGAGTCTGCGAGAATCGAGGCAAGAGCTACAGATGTGTTGACCTTGCCTGCATGAGTCAGAGCAAGAGCTACGCCATCCTTGAAATAGAGTTTTTCTCCGGGCAAAAGTCCCCGAACTTCAAACTCTTCTCCTCCAGCCAGATATTCCTGATAGAACAGTTCTCCCTCTCCGCACACTCCGTTTCCCAAAGGTCCGATGTCGAACTTCGGCAGAATGAGAAGGTTGATTTTATATGCGCCCATCATGAACGGATTTTCATGTTATGCGTCATGGAAAGCCTTGCCGTCAACGTCAGGCCTCTCCAGCATCTTGTACTCGCAGCAGAACTCGTTCTTTAGTCTGCCGATATATCTCTTTGCCTCCCACTTAGCCATAGGAAGGTCATGCAAAAGGTAGTTTCCGCAAGCGTCAGGTGTAGTTCCTGGAACAACGTCGTCAAAGTCAACAACGAACTGCATCGCCTCTATCATAAGCTGGCGTATAACTTCGCAAGAATAGGCTCCCTTAACGATAAGGTAGTTTCCTGTCAGACAGCCCATTGGCCCCCAATAGATGATGTTCTGCTTCCAACCGTCAAGGTTTCGCAAATAAGTGGCAACCAAATGCTCGATAGTATGAATAGCGGCAGGAGCTATAGCAGGCTCTTGATTAGGCGCTGTCATACGAATATCATAGGTTGTAAACACCGCATCGTCGGACACTTTGTCCTGCCTTGAAATATAAATTCCTGGTCTCAAACCAGTATGATCAACTTGAAATGATGGTATAACCTCCATAGAATACTATTTTCTAAATTACTGCGTGCAAAGATAATGATTTTATGAATACAAAAACAAAAAGAAGGTGCATCAAACCAACTTGACACACCTTCAATAACTTCAACTATGAACAAATTAGAACGCTATATTGATATTCGAGGAAATCTGCCATCCCCTCAAATCATAATTGTGCTTGAACGGAAGGTAATAGCTTCCTCTCAAATCCCATAGCAAAAAGCGGTTCTTGAACAGCTCTACGCCCACTGTAGGAGAGACATAGAAAGTTTTTGTCGAAGTCGTTTCTCCTCTGTACGCCATAAAGCCGACATTGTATCCGGAATAGAAGTTGAAGCACTTTCTTGAGCCTCGTCCGAAATGACGGGAATAGAAGTCCTGACCGAAGGCGATGTTAAACGCATCTGTCAAGGTTGTTGTATCAGTCTTGGCTACATCCATTGCCTTATAAACTCCAAGGTTTACGAATGTCTTGCCCTTTGTGAACAGATACTTCAAGTTGTATCCGTTATAGTATTTGGCAGAGAAGCCCGGCTTAGGATTACCCACCATCAGGAAGTCGTACTCGAAGCCCGGCATATTCACGAAATGCACCTTGGTCTGTCTGGGCGTAGTCTCGTCTCGCATGATGTCAAGTTTCAAAGTTACAAGACCTATCTCCGAGCACACATTATTATATTCTTCAACCTTGCTGTTCAGATAGCTGTACCTCTTTTCCAGTTTTTCATCCAGAAAATTTATAACAGTATCATTTTGAGTCGCTCCAATTTGCTTCTCAAGGTCATTGATTTCATTCTTCCAACTATTGATATCGGAACGCAATCTGCTTAACTTGTTTCTCAAGTTTTGCGTAGTCTCCTCAGAATTGATAATGGCACACTTCCAACCCTCAAGATTCATCTTCATATCGTTGTACTGAGAGTTTGTCATTACCAGGTCGTAATAAATCTTATCGTAATTCTGAGTTTTCCTGTTTACAATCAAGGAGTTCTCGTTAATGAACTGGTCAATCTTTGGTGCTACCTTATCGAAATTGACTGAATAGACATCCAAATCTGCCTTCTTGGAAACAGTATCTTGAGATGTCTGTGCAAAAGACACGAAAGGGACTAATGCGAAAAGCGAGCCTAGAAAAATATTACTGTATTTCATAGTTTTACAATATTAGTGATTAGTTTTTACCATGCAGGTATCTTGCAAGGGCAGTTGGTGAACATTAATGACATATCGGACATGTTGGTAACGTTGCTGTCTTTGCAATTTGGTACATGATGATATAAAATAATTCTCGGCAAAGATATAAAAAATCATAGCAAAGTGATCTTTTCTTCAATTATAAAGTCAATGCTTTAACATATTTTAACAGATTATGCTCAGTATTTTTCTAACATCAACCAAAGGAACTAAGGCTCTGCAATGTTTATTCAAGAAAAAAATACTTTATTATTATGAATAAAGTGGCACTTCCAAATAACACTCTAAAGTTAGTTTATGTAATTTTGCACCGCAAAAACGGAAACATAAAAAACAATACATAATAACAATGAAGAAATTTTATTTTGCTGTTGCAGCTCTAATCGCAATGACAATGTCATCTTGCAAGCAGCAGGCAGAGGTTGCTACTGCACAGGCAGAGCAGACAACTACAGTTGAGCTAAAGGAGGTTTCTACTCCTGCAGAGGCTATCGCACGTTTGAAGGAAGGTAACGAGCGCTACTCTTCGGACAAGGCTGTCAATCCACATGACAACAGCCAGCGTTTGAACGAGACTGCTCCTCACCAGGCTCCTTTCTGTGCAGTTGTTGCTTGTTCTGACTCTCGTGTTCCAGTTGAGCACATCTTTGACCAGGGAATCGGAGACATCTTCGTTATCCGTACAGCAGGAAACTCTGTAAACGGCGACCTTGTTATGGGTAGTGTTGACTACGCAATCGAGCACCTGAAGGTTAAGTCTGTAATCGTTATGGGCCACGAGTCTTGTGGTGGTGTAACAGGTGCAGTGACTGAGCCAGAGGAGGCTGTAGAGAACAGCAAGGTTGACGAGTTGCTTGCCACAATCCGCAGCGACGTCAGAGAGTTCTACGGAAAGAAGGATCAGGTTGACGAGGCTATCCGTCTAAACACTAAGAAGCAGGTTGAGCGTATTCTTGCCAATCCAGAGGTTAAGGAGTTGGTCGAGAAGGGCGAGCTTTCAATCGTTGGTGCATACTACAACGTACACACAGGAAAGGTTGACTTCGCAGAGTAATCTGCAATTCTAAAATATTAAGCGAATAGGGAGGCACACAGTTTTGTGTACCCCCCTATTATTTTGTCATAGAGCCTCAATCAAGAAGCTTACAGGACGAAACCCATCATTGCAGCTCATCATTGCACTGTATGGATTCTTCATCCAGCCATCATAAAAGTTTCCTTCGCCACGAGCGAGAGCCTCAACAAATTCCTTCATCGTCTTCCATGCTTCGGGGCAAAGTCCTTGAGGATATTTACCTTCTTTGCTCACCCAAGTCATGCCCTCCTCTACATCGCATGTGTGTTCGATAGGATTCTCGTACTTGGCAACGAGGTCGTCGTAAGTAACTCTGCGAATTGCTGTTATCTTTACATCCTTCATATAAATACTTATTTTTCAAACAATAAAGACATGTATATAATTATGTGCCCAGTTTTTTAGTCTATGGCATTAGAAAAGCTGTCACAATATAGCATTGAATGTCCACCCAATAGCCATTATCATAAGGGCAACTGTTCCAAAAAATATTCCTATGAGCTTCCAAGTCATAACCTTGCTGAGCATAGTGGCTTCGGGCAAAGACAACCCCACAACACTCATCATAAAGGACAGCGCTGTTCCCAATGGAATTCCCTTTGCTACAAAGACCTGGACAACTGGAACTATACCTGCAGCATTCGCATACATGGGAACTGCAGCAAGAACACTTGCAGGGACTCCGAACACGCCCGCCTTCTGCATGAACTCGGCAAAGAATCCTTCGGGAACATATCCGTGTATTCCTGCGCCAATGGCAATACCGATAAAAACGTAAACTATCACACCCTTAAGTATTCGAATGGCTTCTGACATTATACCTGGAAGTCTGTCCAAGAACGGAATGTGCTCCTTTTCACATATTTCCGACGCCTTAATCTGTTTCTGCTGAAGCTCAATAATCCATGGAGACAGATATTTCTCAAGATTCATCTTCCCAAGAATAAAGCCACCGACCATTCCCAAAAGAACTCCGCAAACAACATATATGGCAGTCACCATGAAACCAAACGTACCAAGAAACATAGCTACTGCAACCTCGTTAACCAATGGAGAGGTAATCAGAAAAGCAAATGTTACACCCAGGGGAATTCCTCCCTTGACAAAGCCGATGAACAAGGGAATGGAAGAACATGAGCAAAAAGGCGTAATAGCACCAAACACACTCGCCAACAAGTACTGGAACCCGTAAAGCCTTCTTGATGTCAGGAAATTACGCAATTTGTCTATAGGGAAATAGGCATTGACTATTCCCATAACAATACTGATACCAAGAAGCAATATCACAATCTTCAGCGAGTCATAAACGAAGAAGTTGAGCGCTTCACCTAACCTTGTTGATTCATCCAATCCAAACAGGTCATATATCAGCCAATCTGCAAAAGCTTTTATCATACACAACAATTTTTATTTGCCATAATTTCCGAAATGTAGAAGTTCTGCATCCCGGCCTTTATCTCATCTCTAATTCTGCGGAACTCATCAAATATTTCCTCTTCTGTTCCGACTGCAGACGCAGGGTCATCGAACCCCAAATGCATACGTTTTCTTACCTTTCCATAGAATACTGGGCAAGAAGCATTAGCTCCCCCACACACGGTAATCACAAAATCCCACTCCTGGTCAAGAAACAATTCCACGCTCTTGGGTTTTGCACTGCTCAAATCTATTCCATCCTCAAACATAACCCTAACAGCATAAGGATTTACTGATGATGTAGGATTTGTACCTGCCGAATGGACATCAAGAGTTGAGTCAATAGACTGCAGATAGCCCATTGCCATTTGACTGCGACAACTGTTTCCTGTACACAATATTAGTATTCTTTTCATGATTCTAATTGCTAAATATGTGTCTTGTATTATTTGAAATCTTAACTAGAGTCAGCATGACAGGCACTTCTACAAGGACACCAACAACGGTTGCAAGTGATGCTCCTGAGTGCAAGCCAAACAAAGAGATGGCGACAGCAACAGCCAATTCAAAGAAGTTACTTGCACCAATCATACCTGCTGGTGATGCAATGTTGTGTGGCAGTTTCCATGCCTTCGCCCAACTGTAGGCAATGAAGAAGATGAGAAATGTCTGTATGGTCAATGGTATGGCTATGAGGAAGATGTGAAATGGATTCTCCATAATGACATCACCCTGAAAAGAGAAGAGGATGATGAGAGTAAGCAGAAGTCCAATGGTGGTGATGTTGCCAAACTTACCTACAAACACTTTCTCAAAATAATCTTTCCCTCTCTTCTTTATTACTGTATAGCGTGTGATGACTCCTGCAATAAGAGGAATCACGACAAACAGTACAACAGAAAGCAGTAGTGTGTCCCAAGGGATGCTGACACCACCCACTTCAAGGAGAAATCCCACTATTGGAGCAAAGGCAAAGAGAATAATCAGGTCGTTGATGGCCACCTGAACAAGTGTGTATGCAGCATCGCCCCTCGTCAGATGACTCCACACAAACACCATTGCGGTGCAAGGGGCAGCACCAAGCAGAACAGCTCCTGCCAGATATTCATTTGCCAATTCTTCGGTTATAAAGGATTTGAAAACAAAATGCAGGAAGAGTTTTGCAATCAAGAACATAGAGAATGGTTTGATAATCCAATTTGTTACGCAAGTGATGATAATCCCTTTTGGATTACGTCCTACATTCATTACACTCTTGAAATCAATCTTCATCATCATTGGCCAGATCATCAGCCA
>JAZUHH010000095.1:0-70989 GCA_045641625.1 Paludibacteraceae bacterium | reverse complement strand
GGTTCAATGAAGATCATGACTCGTATGGGTGCTGGTGCACTTAAGCTAATCGAGGAGAAGAATGACTTCATCCCATGTATCCACTCTGTTGGTAAGCCATTGCCAGAGGGTCTTAAGGATGCTAAGTGGGCTTGCGCTCCAATCGATGACAAGTACATCGTTCAGTTCCCTGAGGAGCACGAGATTTGGACATACGGTTCAGGTTACGGTGGTAACGCTCTTCTTGGTAAGAAGTGTTTCGCTCTTCGTATTGCTTCTAAGATGGCACAGGAAGAGGGTTGGTTGGCTGAGCACATGCTTATCCTTAAGCTTACTAAGGAGGCTACTAAGGAGACTAAGTGTGTTTGTGCTGCATTCCCATCAGCTTGTGGTAAGACTAACTTGGCTATGCTTATCCCAACTATTCCAGGTTGGAAGGTTGAGACTATCGGAGACGATATCGCTTGGATGAAGTTCGACGAGGAGGGTAACCTTCGCGCAATCAACCCAGAGGCTGGTTTCTTCGGTGTAGCTCCATATACTTCAGCTAAGACTAACAAGAACGCTCTTGATTCTTGCTGCAAGAACACAATCTTCACAAACGTAGGTTTGACTCCAGATAACGATATTTGGTGGGAAGGAATTGGTTACGACTGTCCTAAGGGTACAATCGACTGGAAGGGTAACATCGTAAACGATCCTGCTTCTCGTGACGAGGATAAGAATCCAGTTGCTCACAAGAACTCACGTTTCGCTGCTCCTGCTGCTAACTGTCCAGGTATCGCTTCAGACTGGGAGTCTCCAAAGGGTGTTAAGGTTGATGCTATCCTATTCGGTGGTCGTCGTCCTAATACAGTTCCATTGGTACACGAGGCTGAGGATTGGGCACACGGTGTGTTCATGGGATCTATCGTAGGTTCTGAGGTTACAGCTGCTGCTATCGGTTTGAAGGCTGGTGTTCGTCGTGATCCATTCGCAATGTTGCCATTCTGTGGTTACAACATGGGTGTCTACTTCCAGCACTGGATCGACATGGAGAAGTTGCCACAGGCTAAGGGTGGTAAGAACATGCCTAAGATCTTCTTCGTTAACTGGTTCCGTCGTGACAAGAGCAACAAGGCTCTTCCAGCTGGTTTCTTGTGGCCAGGTTACGGTGATAACAGCCGTGTACTTGCTTACATCTTCGATCGTTGCAACGGTCAGGGTGAGACAGTTGACACTCCAATCGGAAAGGTTCCTGCTAAGGGTGCTATCAACATCGAGGGTCTTGACTCTTGCTGGAATGAGAAGACAATGGAGCAGGTTCTTGCTGTTAACGTTGACGAGTGGAAGGATGAGGTTGAGCGTATCGAGGAGCACTATGCTAAGTTCGCTGGACACCTTCCAAAGGAGCTTTCTGAGCGTCTTGAGACTCTTAAGAAGCGTCTTGGTATGTAATTCATTTGAATTATCATATATTTTAGGAACTCGCTGCCGAAAGGCGGCGAGTTTTTTTATTATGAGGATCATTGTATAACTTTTTTTATTTAACTTTGCATCCGTTCTTTAGAGGTTGAGTCATAATGCCTTATATAAATTGTGACAAACAAAATTATTGACTATGAAATCAAAAGGTGTAGCTTATTTGCTTTTGTTCCTTAGCATTATTGGAATCAGTGGCATTCATCGTTTCTATTTAGGTAAGGTAGGAACAGGTATCTTGTGGTTCCTGACTCTAGGTTTGGCAGGTTTCGGAACATTGTGGGACTTGTTCACTTTGGGCGCTCAGGTAACAAAATACAATGCCAAGTTGAAGTAAGTGCTTGATAAAGCGAAAAACTCGTCACCTTCCAGTGACGAGTTTTTTTGTTTTGTGTTGATTCCTCTCTCTATTGTTTGTCTTTGCCATCATAAAATGGTAGTGAAATGAAGAAACTTAGCTTGATGTTGGCATTTTTTTTGCTTGAATGCTTAAATTATGGTGGCTTTTTGGCGCTTGGAGATGTGTGGATTTTTGATATTCCCCAATATGATCCGGATCAGGAATGGAAAAGAAGAAACAAACGCGAGAAGGAATAACTTCCCGCGTTTGTTTTTGATAATACTATGCTACAGGTATTCTTTCCAATAAATTATAAAAAATGCCATTTCTCTCTAAAATCTTTTGTATCTTTGCACCTTGATAAAGAATATACATTCGATTTCGCAACAATATATACAATTTAATATATGAAAGTGCTAAAATTTGGTGGAGCAATTGTAGGTTCCGCTGAACATTTAAAAAAGGTGAAAAGCATAGTCGAGTCAGAGAAGAACGCAATTGTTGTTGTCTCGGCTATGGACGGAGTAACGGACCTTCTAGGTGAGGTCGTTGAGGAGGCGTCAACAGGCGACTCGAAGTCGATAATCAGCAGATATGAGGATTTGAAGACCCGTCACACCGAATTGGCACGTCAGGTTGTGCCCGAGGATCGCCAGTCTGCAGCCTTAAGCGAACTTAACCGCCTATATGCAGAAATGGACAGCATGATGCAGGCCCTAACAATCTTCCGTGACTGGACAGACAACATTCTTGCAACTTTCCTTTCGTATGGAGAGCGTTTGGTTTCTGTCATTGTCAGCGAGATGATCGGAGCAAGAATGCTTGACTCTACTCGTTTCATCATTGCCGAGGGAGATGCTGATTGCGGTTACACTATCGAGGAGGAGAGCACAGCCGAGAAGATCAAGGCAACTTTCTCTAAGATCAAGGGAACTGTAGTGTGCCAGGGATTCATCGCAGGAACAAATAACGACGAGGTAGCAACTTTGGGACGTGGATCTTCGGACCTTACAGCTGCCTATATAGCAAAGTTCTTGGGAGCTCAGGAGATGCAGGTTTGGAAGCAGAACGATGAGTTTATGAGCGCAGATCCAAACAAGATTTCTTCGGCATACCTAATCGAGCACATGAGCTACGAGGAGGCAAGAGAGCTTTCTATCAACGGTGTCGGAACATTGTTCTCTGATGCCATTACTCCACTTGCAGAGGCAAACATTCCTCTTTCAATGAAGAATATCTGCAACGGAAACACAACAGTTATTTCCTCTACTCCAAATCCAGAGGACAAGGTTATCAAAGGTATTGCAAGTCAGGACGATTGTGTCATGTACACATTCACAGGCCTTCCTTCGGATTACCTTCCACGTATGGTTTCTGAGGCGGCAATGGTGCTAGAGAGCGACCATGTCCCTTATACAATATTCTCTCTTTCTGCAGCCGGAGGTTCGTTCTCGGTCTGCGTTCCAGTCGAGTTCGAGGGCTACTTCAACAGCTTGAGCCAAAGTTTGACAGGTATGAACGCCTGCAAAGTTCAGACAATGAGAGATCTTGCTTCTGTCGTTATCGTAGGCGAGAATATGAAGAACGCTACGGGAACAGCAGGAAAGTTGTTCAATGCACTTGGCAGAAACAACATCAATATCGTTGCGATGAACCAGGGCTCTTCTGAGACAAGTATCACTGTAGTGCTTGAAAAGAAGAATATCAAGAAGGCCTTGAATGCAATCCATGAGTCATTCTTCTTGACTGAGTATCAGGAGTTGAACATCTTTGTGGTAGGAACAGGAACTGTCGGCGGCAGCTTGCTTGAGCAGCTACACTCGCAAAAGGAACTTATCATGAACCAGAACGGTGTCAAGTTGAACGTGATGGGAGTTGCTGATGTTTCCAAGTTCATCTTGGATCGTGACGGCGTTGACCTTACAAAATATAACGAACTTTTGAAGACAGAGGGTAAGGAATCCACTCCAGAGTCTTTGAAGAAGGCATTGTTCGAGCTTAACGCTTTCAACTGCGTATTCGTTGACTGTACAGCCGCTCCGGCTATCGCAGCAATGTATTCGGACTTGCTTCAGCATAATATCTCTGTAGTCTGCGCAAACAAGATTGCGGCTTCAGGCGACTATGACAACTATATAAACTTGAAGAACACAGCCCGCAAGAGAGGCATCAAGTATTTGTTCGAGACTAACGTAGGTGCAGGACTTCCTATCATCAACACTATCGGAGACCTAATCTATTCGGGCGATAGAATCTTGAAGTTGGAGGCTGTCCTTTCAGGTACATTGAACTTTATCTTCAATACAATCAGCGAGGAGATTCCTTTGAGCAAGGCTATCAGAATGGCTATGGAGGCAAGATTTGCCGAGCCGGATCCTCGTATCGACCTAAGCGGTAAGGACGTGATAAGAAAGTTGGTCATCCTTGCCCGTGAAAGTGGTTTGAAGGTTAGCCAGGAGGATGTTGAGAAGAACTTGTTTATCCCTAACGACTTCTTCGAGGGTACACTTGACGATTTCTGGGCTAAGATCGAGAAGTTCGACGCAGAGTTCGAAGAGAAGAGAAAGGTTATCGCTGCAGAGGGCAAGAGATGGAGATTTGTTGCAACACTTGACGGAGGAAAGACTATGGTCGGACTTCAGGCTGTTGACTCGCGCCATCCATTCTATGACCTTGAGGGTAGCAACAACTTGATTATCATTAACACAGCAAGATACAAGGATCCGATGATGATACGCGGATACGGAGCAGGTGCCGCAGTAACTGCTGCCGGAGTGTTTGCCGACATCATCAGTATCGCTAATATCCGATAAATTATGAAGCATTTGATTATTCTAGGTGACGGTATGGCTGACGAGCGCATACCTTCGCTTGGAAACAAGACTATACTCGAGGCGGCAAATATCCCAACTATTGACATGCTTGCCGAGAAGGGGAAGTGTGGCTTGCTTGCCACTGTCCCAGAGGGATTCCATCCTGGCAGCGAGATCGCTAATCTTGAGGTCTTGGGTTACGATGTCCACAAGGTTTTCGAGGGCAGAGGTTCCCTTGAGGCCGCTAGTATGGGTGTAGATATCGAACCCGGAGAGATGGCCATGCGCTGCAATATCATCTGCATCGAGAATGGAATTATCAAGAACCATTCTGCCGGTCATATTTCGGACGAAGAGGCTTATGTCCTTGTTGACTACTTGAACGAGAAGTTGGGAGACGAGATTACCCGATTCTTCCCTGGAATTTCTTACCGCCATCTTTTGAAGATCAAGGGCGGAGACAAGAGAGTGTCCTGCACACCTCCTCACGATGTTCCAGGAACTCCATACAAGGATGTGCTTGTCAAGGCAGATGTTCCAGAGGCTCAGGCCACAGCAGACCTGTTGAACAAGTTGATCATAAAGTCTCAGGAGATTCTTGCCGATCATCCGATAAACAAGGCGCGCATCGCGGCAGGCAAGGATCCTGCGAACAGCATCTGGCCTTGGTCAGCAGGCTACAAGCCACAGATGAAGACACTAAAGGAGGAGTTCGGAGTTCAGAGCGGTGCAGTTATCTCTGCAGTGGATTTGATCCGCGGTATAGGTAAGTATGCCGGTCTTGACATCATAGAGGTTGAGGGTGCTACAGGTCTTGCTGACACAAACTACGAAGGCAAGGCACAGGCTACAATAGATGCCCTAAAGAAGTCAGATTTCGTTTACCTGCATATCGAGGCAAGTGACGAGGCGGGCCACGAGGGAAATGTAGATTTGAAGCTTAAGACTGTCGAGTACCTTGAGAATCGAATCGTGAAACCTATTTATGAGGAAGTTAAGAATTGGAACGAGCCGGTGGCTATTGCAATTCTTCCGGATCATCCGACTCCATGTCGTTTGAAGACTCATATCTCAGCCCCTATCCCATTCCTGATCTACAAGCCAGGAAAAGAAGGTGACTCTGTAAAGAAGTACGACGAGTTCTCGTGTGCAGATGGCTGTTACGGAACTTTGATCGGAGACGAGTTTATCAAAGCATTGCTAAACGACTAAGATTAACATTATTATTGTTAGCTCTTAATTAAATATTAAAGATGAAGTATTATAGTACAAATAAGAAGGCAGACAAGGCTACACTTCAGCAGGCTGTTGTAAAGGGTCTTGCTTCCGATAAGGGTTTGTTTATGCCCGAAGTAATCAAGCATCTTCCTGATTCGTTCTTCGAGAATATGAAGGACATGACTTTGCAGGAGGTAGCTTATGTTGTGGCAGACGCTTTCTTTGGAGAGGATGTTGACGCAGAGTCTCTAAAGAAGATCGTTTACGACACACTTTCATTTGATATTCCTTTGGCTCATGTCAATGACAATATCTACAGTCTTGAGCTATATCACGGACCAACACTTGCGTTCAAGGATGTAGGTGCAAGATTCATGTCACGCCTTCTAGGATACTTTATCGCTAAGGAGGGTCAGAAGGAGGTTAACGTGTTGGTGGCAACTTCCGGAGACACAGGTTCGGCTGTAGCAAACGGATTCCTTGGAGTTGAGGGTATTCGTGTGTTTGTCCTTTATCCAAAGGGTAAGGTCAGCCCAATTCAGGAGTGTCAGTTCACAACTCTAGGAAAGAATATCACAGCGCTTGAGGTTGACGGCGTGTTCGACGACTGCCAGGCTTTGGTCAAGTCTGCTTTCATGGATGCAGACCTAAATGCCCACATGAAGCTTACAAGTGCAAACTCTATCAATGTTGCGCGTTTCTTGCCTCAGGCATTCTATTATTTTTATGCAGTTGCACAGTTGCACAAGATGGGCAAGAAGGACAACATCGTGATCTGTGTTCCTTCAGGAAACTTCGGAAACATTACAGCAGGTTTGTTCGGCAAGAGAATGGGTCTTCCTGTTTCTCGCTTCATTGCAGCCAATAACCGCAACGACATATTCTTCAAGTATTTGCAGACAGGAAAGTACGAGCCTAAGGCTTCTGTCCAGACTATTGCAAATGCTATGGACGTTGGTGATCCAAGCAACTTTGCCCGTATATATGACCTTTACAACGAGAGCCATGCAGAGATCAGCGCGGAAATCAGCGGATGCACATACACTGACGAGCAGATTGCCGAGACTTTGGCAGACTGCTACAAGAAGACAGGCTACTTGCTAGACCCTCATGGTGCCGTTGGCTACAGAGCATTGACAGAGATGCTTAAGCCTAACGAGGTTGGTGTGTTCCTTGAGACAGCTCACCCGGCAAAGTTCAAGGATACAGTAGAGGGTATCATCAAGGATGAGGTCAAGATTCCTGCAAAGCTTCAGGAGTTCATGAAGGGCCAGAAGCAAAGCGTTTCCATGACCAAGAACTTCGAGGATTTCAAGAAGTACCTTCTAAGCAAGTAACATTCATCTATCAACTTTTCAATTACTGATTACTAATGAGTGATAATCGCAGAGTAAGAGTAAGATTCGCACCAAGTCCAACAGGACCGCTTCATATCGGTGGAGTGCGAACTGCACTATATAACTATCTTTTCGCAAAGAAGCACGGCGGAGACCTGCTTCTTCGTATCGAGGACACTGACTCCACACGTTTCGTTCCCGGAGCTGAGGAGTATATCATCGAGTCCTTCAAGTGGCTTGGCATAAAATTTGACGAGGGTGTCGGCGTTGGTGGAGAGAATGGCCCATATCGTCAGAGCGAGAGACGTGACATCTACAGAAAGTATGTGGATATCCTTCTTAACAACGGTAACGCATACATCGCATTCGATACTCCGGAGGAATTGGAGAAACTTCGCAACGATATCCCTAACTTCCAGTACGATGCAAAGACTCGTTCAATGGGTAAGAACTCTATCACTATGAGCGAGGATGAGGTCAAGGCAAAGATTGCCGCCTGCGAGAAGTACGTTGTCCGTGCCAAGATTCAGCCTGACGAGGACATTACTGTTCACGATATGGTTCGCGGTGACGTGACAATCAACTCGAATATCCTTGATGACAAGGTTCTTTACAAGTCTGCTGATGACCTTCCAACTTATCACTTGGCTAACATTGTTGATGACCATTTGATGGGTATCACTCACGTTATTCGTGGTGAGGAGTGGTTGCCTTCTGCACCTCTTCACATTCTTCTTTACCGTTATTTCGGTTGGGAGGATACAATGCCAAGATTTGCTCACCTTCCTCTTCTTCTAAAGCCAGTTGGTAACGGAAAGTTGAGCAAGAGAGACGGAGACAAGCTTGGTTTCCCTGTGTTCCCATTGCTATGGAACGATCCAAAGAGCGGTGAGACTTCTTCGGGTTATCGTGAGAGTGGTTACTTGCCAGAGGCTGTTGTCAACTTCCTAGCTTTGCTTGGATGGAATCCTGGTCTGGACAGAGACTTGTTCACTGTTGACGAGCTTGCAGAGTTGTTCTCTCTTGACCATGTAAGCAAGAGCGGTGCAAGGTTCGACTATGAGAAGGCTAAGTGGTTCAATCACGAGTACATTACAAAGAAGAGCGACGAGGAATTAGCTGAAATGTATGCTCCATTGCTAAAGTCAAAAGGTTATGAACCAACAAAGGAGACTCTTGTAAAGATGGTTTCTATGGTTAAGACTCGTATCTCTTTCGTCGCTGACTTGTGGCAGGAGACAAACTTCTTCTTCGAGGCTCCAACTGAGTACGATGAGAAGTCTTTGAAGAAGCACTGGAAAGAGGAGTCGCCAAAGCTAATGGCTGATATGATTGAGATCCTTAACGGCATAGACGACTTCAAGTCTCAGACAATCGAACCAATTATTATGGACTGGATTGCCAAGAACGAGTACAAGACTGGTGTTGTGATGAATTCGTTCCGAACTTCGATAATCGGAGCAGCACGCGGACCTCACATGTTCGACATTATCGAGATCCTTGGTAAGGAGGAGACAATAAGGAGAACAAAGGCGGCAATCGAGAAAATTAAATGATAAAGAATTGGGAGCTGAAGACGTAAGTCTTTGGCTCTCAAATTGAAAAAACGACGATACAAGCTGAGTCAAATATAATCAAAATGATACTTTACAACTTAGGCATATTCATTTATTGGTTGGGAATATACATTGCTCACTTCTTCAACGTCAAGGCCAAGCAGTTTATTGACGGACGCAGCTCTGTGTTCGACATGCTGAAGGAGAAGGTTGACCAGAACAGTAGGTATGTTTGGGTGCATGCCGCTTCGTTGGGTGAGTTCGAGCAGGGACGTCCAATCATCGAGCGTATCAAGAGGGAGCACCCCGAACTGAAGGTGATCCTTACGTTCTTCTCTCCTTCCGGTTATGAGGTCAGAAAGAACTATGATGTTGCCGACATTGTATGCTATATGCCGATGGATACATGGTTCAATGCCAGAAAGTTCCTGAAGCTTGTTCCTTTGCATTCAGCTATTTTTGTAAAGTACGAGTTCTGGTTGTGCTTCCTGAACGCTCTATACGCCAAGAAGATCCCGACATATATAGTTTCTGCCATATTCCGCGAGGAGCAGTTGTTCTTCAAGTGGTACGGAAAGTGGTACGCCTCTTTCTTGAAGAGATTCAACCGCCTTTTTGTTCAGGACAACAATTCGGTCAATCTGTTGAAAAGAGTAGGAGTTGAGAATGTGACTGTCGTAGGTGACACCCGTTTCGACCGTGTGGCAGAGATCGCAAGCCAGTGCAACGACCTTCCGATCGTAGAGGCTTTCAAAGGGGATAAGCTTGTATTGATAGCCGGAAGCTCATGGGAGCCTGACGAGAACCTTCTGTGCGAGTATTTCCAGAATCATGACATCAAGATGATTCTTGCCCCACACGTGACAAGCGAGGACCACGTTCTGCAGATATGCAGGAAACTTGAGGGTAAGAAGTACGTTCGATATACAAAGACAAATCCGGACGAGGCTAGGGATGCGGACTGCCTTATCATTGACTGCATAGGCATCCTTACTTCTGTTTACAAGTACGGAAATATCGGTTATGTGGGCGGCGGTTTCGGTGTGGGAATCCACAACACCTTGGAGCCTGCGGTTTATGGAATGCCGATATTCTTTGGTCCGAACTATAAGCGTTTCCGTGAGGCCGTTGAGATGGTTAAGGCCGGTGTGGCTCATCCTATAGAGAACAAGGAGACTTTGTTCCCTCTACTTGATGAAATGTTCGATCCAAATGGCTCGGCATTGAAAAACAGTTCTGCAGAAGCCCGTAAATTTGTACAGCAGAACTGCGGTGCAACTGAAATCGTGATGAAAGAAATATTCGGATAGTTTTGCAAAACGAATTTTTTATATAATTTTGTAGGCAAGCAGATGATAAAAGCCGCTTTTTTCGACATAGACGGAACTTTGCTGAGTTTTAAGACACACGAGATCCCCGCTTCTTCCATCAAGGCATTGGAGAAGTTGCGCAAGAGCGGTGTGAAGCTTTTTATTGCTAGCGGTAGGCATCGCGTGAGCATGGACAGGCTTGAGCCCTATATGCACATGTTCGACGGCATTGTCCAGGTCAATGGAGGCTTGTGTACAATAGGCGACAAAGTCGTTTATGGTGTGTCGCTGAAAGAGAGTGATGTGGCTCGATGGCTCGACTATATTGACGAGAATCCGCGTTCTACATGCTTCGTGACTGATGACGCTGTGGTGATGAATTTCGCTGACGACAAGATGGAGGAGCTGTTCAAAGTCTTGGCTTTCCCGGCTCCGGAGATCGTGAACCTGCGTGACTATGAGCACAAGAATGTCTATCAGCTGATGATTTCTTTTTCTCCGGACGAGAATGAAGATGTGCTTCCGATGTTCCCAGACTGCTATGCTCCGCGCTGGAGTGACCTTTTCAGTGACATCATCCCGAATGGGGTGAACAAGCAGGTCGGAATAGAGAAGATGCTTGAGTACCTTGGTCTTTCGATGGACGAGGCACTTGCTTTCGGAGATGGAGGAAACGATGTCGAGATGCTGGGCTCGGTCGGTATGGGTATTGCTATGGGGTCTGCTCCAGACTATGTCAAGGCTGTGGCGAAGCGCGTAACTGATGATGTTGACAGTGACGGAATATATAACGCTGTAGAGAAATTATACGAAGAAGGATTTATTAACACTATTAAATCAGAGGCTATGATACAGGAGATTACAGATCAGACAATAACTGAGGTGTTGTCAAACAATAAGGTGGTGCTAATAGAGATTGGTGCGCCAGGATGCGGTCCTTGTAAGGCTGTCAAGAAGGCTATGGAGGAAATTGCCGGCGACTTCGAGGGCAAGGCAGCGCTTTGTAGCGGTGATATGGGTAGCGGTGACATGGACGACACATGCATGCAGTATCGCGTGATGGCTGCCCCTACTTTGTTGTTCTTCAAGGATGGTGAAATGGTAGAGAAGATGAGCGGAAACGTGAAGAAAGATGCAATCGTAGATAAACTTAATTCAATATTATAAAGGGCGTTGAGCCTTAAAATGTCTTAAAATATGTGATATTTTTTGCCAAAATGGATTGTAATTGTAATTTTTAACTATATTTGCACCCATAAGCATTAAAGTAGAACATATTAAGATAAGGAGATACAGAAATGAAAAAGATAATTTTTGGTGCAATCTTGGGATTGTTTACTCTGAATGCAATGGCAGAAGGAGAATTTATGAAAGTGAGCCCTGAGAAAGTTCTAACAGAGGACAATCAGCGTTGCTTCCAGATTCGTCGTGGATATAGCCGTAAGGACAAGACTCCTTGGGAACCTTTCTGTGGTGGATTCCGTAACTTCTACTACGAGAGCGGCTATGAGTACACTATGCACGTTGAGAAGTACGATCCGTCCCTTGATACAATTGTTGTAATCAAGACTATCGGTCGTGATAACTCTGAAGTATATTTCAAGCAGTTGGAGATGAGAAAGAAGGCTGCTGAGAATCGCGCCTCAAAGGCAGCAGAGGCTGCTAAGAAATAAGTCTTTTAGTTTATAGGGAGAATAGTGGAATGCCTATTATTCTCCTTTTTTGTTTTTTATATAGTTGTATTTGGGATGAAGAAATATTTTTATTACGCCATTGCCCTTATGTCTATGGCAACAGTGTCTTTCACTTCGTGTGATGACGATGACGACAATGAGAAGAAGGAGGTAAAGAATCCAACAAATCCGCAGACTTTGGGACAGGAGTCTCAGAAAGTTATGGACAAGTTAGGTGACGGATCTGAGGCTGATTTGATGTCTTCGGTTTCAAAGTTGAGCGACGCTGACGCTTTGCAGGCTGCAAAAGTCTTGATCGAGTACAACAAGAACAAGGCTAACGAATCGTGGATCAAGTCTTTTACAGAGGCTGCCGCTACTGCTTCCATATCTTCTGACAAGGTTAAGGAGATGCTGGACCAGGCAGTTGAAAAGCTTTCTTCAATGGGATTTCTTAAGGAGAATGTCTCAGCAGAAGAATTGGCAACAATGCTAAGCATGTTCAAGGACCAGAACATGGGCGGAGAAACTACTAAGAGCGGAACTGAAGCTGCAAAGAAGTACGAGTCTTTCTTTGACGAGAATCGTGAAGCAATTTTGAGCATTGATCCTAAAGATACAGAAGGAGCTGTCGCTGCATTCTTGGAGATGTCTCCTGAGCTACAGGGTATAATCATGGCCGCTGTAAAGGAGTATGACAGCCACAAGAATGACGAGTCTTGGAAGAAGGACTTTATCGGTACTGTAGCAATGAAGTACAGCAGTGATGATGCTTCAAAACTAAAGGATCTGTTTGATACTTTTGGACCGTATGCAGGTACGATCTAATCATACGTGCTAACTAAATAAAAAAGAGGCAATGACGCATTGTCTCTTTTTTTGTTGTATCTTTGCACCCGATAAAGAAGAGACTGATCATGATTAAAGAGTTGGTAATAAAGACCCCATTGGGAGACGTGAAGGGAAAATTCTCTAGCTATGGAGGAATGTTCCTTGGCGTGCCTTATGCAGAGAAACCCATAGGCAATCTTCAGTTCAAGGCTCCTGTCAAGAAGAATTCGTGGCCGGACGTCCTTGACTGCACTCATTTGCCCAAGGATCCCATCCAGCATCCAATGAATCCTCTAACTTGTAGCGAGGATTGTCTTTATCTGAATATATACATTCCTTCTTCGGTGCTTACTTATGGTGCATTGCCGGTAATGGTGTGGCTGTATGGTGGGTCGTATGTGCACGGAGGCTGTTCCGGTTCGTTCAAGCATGGCAAGGATGGACTATACGATGCGCGCAAGCTGGCTGACGAGGGTAACTGCATAGTGGTAACGGTCAACTATCGACTTGGCGCCTATGGCTTCCTTTACTTGAGCGAGTTTAGCAGTGATTTCGAATCTAATCTGGGTTTGAAGGATTGCGAGATGGCCTTGAGATGGATAAAGGAGAATATATCTTCCTACGGAGGAAATCCAGACAATGTAACTCTATGGGGACAGTCGGCTGGTGGAGCCCTTACAATGGCAATGATGTGTGTCGAGTCTGCCAAGGACTTGTTCCACAAGGCTATTGTGCAGAGCGCATGCATGGAGTCATTCTATTCTAAGGAGGAGGCAAAGGCGGTTGCCACCGAGTTTCTTGCTCGTCTAAATCTGACACCGGATCAAGTTGAGCTAATTAAGACAGTGGACTACATGAAGCTGACAAGACAGATTGATGGAATGGATGACTTTGTACGCAAGACCAAGTTTGGAATCTGCACAATCAATCCTGTCGTTGACGGAGAGTACCTTAGGGAATTCCCTTCCTTGTCCAAGTTCGAAGAATTGGGCAAGCCTTTGCTCATAGGTTCCAACAAGGACGAGGCACATGTCTTTGCCAGAGTAATGAAGAAGGTCGATGGCAAGGAGTGCCTGAAGAGAATATTCCCATACAAGTCGGAAGACTATCGCAACAGAGTCTTGGAACGTCATTCGTCCAAGCCTAAAGTCGTTGACTATTGCGATATCGCCGGCGAGATAATGTACCACATTCCTAAAATTCGAGTTGCAAAGGCGATGTCTAAGCAGAATCCTGTTTATGTATATCGTTTTGACTATGCTCCTTGGTTGTTTAGGTTAATGGGATACGATGCCTGCCACGTGGCAGAGATGCCTTTGCTTTTTGACAACATGCACCCGTGGTTCTCTATGCCGCTGTATTTCGGAGACTCCTCGAACGCAAGCAATATCGGAAAGAGAATGCGCCGTTACTGGACAAACTTCGTGTGGACTTCTAATCCGAATGTAGGTGTGAAGAACGAGACTTCCGACCTGGTGGAGTGGCTGCCATACACAGAGGAGAAACGCAACTATATGGTGTTCAATAAAATAGACGAGGCTCAAGTAGGCATAGATGACAAGCTGGAGCAGATCTTTGAGAACGAAACTCACTTTTTTGTGCCTAATAATCAATAGTTGCCTAAAAATAAATATTACCTTTGCAGAGAATAACTCTTTGATTCAGTGCAAAGACTATAATAAAAAGACGTAAAGATGACAGAATATAGATGCGAAAAGGTGTTGCCTTATCAAAATCAGAACGAAACTAAGACACAGCAAGTGGAGCAGATGTTTGATAGCATTGCCTCACGCTATGACACTATGAATCGTCTTATGTCTCTTTATCAAGACAAGAACTGGAGAAAGTACGCCATTAAGCGTCTTTCTAAAGAAAATCCAAAGATAATACTCGATGTCGCAACCGGTACCGGAGACTTCGCCATTCAGGCGTACGATGTTATAAAGCCAGAAAAGATTACAGGCATAGACCTTTCCGAGAAGATGCTTGAAGTCGGCAAAGAAAAGGTTGCCAAACTTAACCTTAGCGACAGAATTACTCTCGAGAAGGCTGACTCTATGTCTTTGCCTTTCGCTGATGCGACTTTCGATTCGGCAACAGTAGCTTTCGGAGTTCGCAACTTTGAGAGTCTTGAGAAAGGACTTTCAGAGATTTGCAGAGTTATCAAGCCTGGTGGTTCGCTCGCAATTCTCGAGCTAAGTGAACCAACAAACAAACTATATTGGCTTGGCTATAAGGCATACACAAAACTGTTTATTCCCGTAATGGCCAAACTTTTAAAAACAAGCAAGGATGCATACGACTATCTCCCTTCTTCAATCGAGGCCTTCCCTCAAGGCAAGGTTATGGCTGAACTTCTCAAGAAGTCAGGCTTCTCGAAAGTGGAGATAGAAACATACACAATGCAGACTTGCACATTCTACTACGCAACAAAATAAAATTATTATAAGACAATGGCAATAGTAAAACCATTTAAGGGTATTCGCCCACCTAAAGAGTTGGTGGAGCAGGTAGAGAGCCGTCCTTACGACGTGCTTAACAGCGAGGAGGCTCGCGAGGAGGCAAAGGGTAACGAGAAGTCTCTTTACCATATCATTAAGCCAGAAATTGATTTTCCAGAGGGAACAAGTGAGTACGACCCACGCGTTTACGAGAAGGCTGCACAGAACTTCCAGATGTTCCAGGACAAGGGTTGGTTGGTACAGGACGAGAAGGAGCAGTACTACATCTACGCTCAGACAATGAACGGAAAGACTCAGTACGGACTTGTAGTTTGTGCATATGTTGATGACTACATGACAGGTGTAATCAAGAAGCATGAGCTTACTCGCCGTGACAAGGAGGAAGACAGAATGAAGCACGTTCGTGTAAACAACGCTAACATAGAGCCTGTATTCTTCGCTTATCCTGACAACGCTGTTCTTGACAAGCTTGTCGCTAAGTACGCTTCTTCTAAGCCAGTATATGACTTCATCGCACCTATCGACGGTTTCGGTCACCAGTTTTGGGTAATCAGTGACGACGCAGACATCAAGACTGTAACCGAGGAGTTCGGAAAGATGAAGAATCTTTACATTGCAGACGGTCACCACCGCTCGGCAGCTGCAGCTCTTGTTGGAGACGAGAAGAGAAAGCAGAACCCTAACCACAATGGAGACGAGGAGTACAACTACTTTATGGCAGTTTGCTTCCCAGCAAGCCAGCTTACTATTCTTGACTACAATCGTGTGATTCGTGACCTTAACGGTTTAACTGATGAGCAGTTCCTTGAGGCTTTGAAGAAGAACTTCGAGGTTGAGTGCAAGGGCGAGGATATGTACAAGCCAAACGCACTACATAACTTCTCTCTTTACCTTTCAGGAAAGTGGTATAGCCTAACTGCAAAGAAGGGTACTTACGATGACAACGACCCAATCGGCGTTCTTGATGTAAGTATTTCTTCAAAGCTTATCGTTGACGAGATTTTGAACATCAAGGACCTTCGTTCTTCAGACAGAATCGACTTTGTTGGTGGACTTCGTGGTTTGAAGGAGTTGAAGAAGAGAGTAGATTCAGGCGAGATGAAGACAGCTCTTGCTCTTTACCCTGTGTCTATGCAGCAGATTATGGACATTGCTGACAGCGGAAACATTATGCCTCCAAAGGCAACTTGGTTCGAGCCAAAGCTTCGTAGCGGTCTTTGCATCCACAAGTTGGTGTAATACAAGGCAATATACAATAGAGGGAAGGGGTGCTTCGGCATCCCTTTTCTATTTTATCATTCCCCCCTTCGTGTTGTTCTAATCATAGAGCAATTGTATATGGAAAAGCAACTGCCTTTTCCCTTCTGTATTTATGTGGAAGAGAATTGTTGTTTTCAATTTTCTTTCTTGCTCTGTTTGTGTGAGGAAATAATCATGAAGCTTTAGTCTAAATCCTTATTCTTAAGTGAGATATGTTTGTTTTTTGCTGTCAAGTTTAATGCTCAGTAAAAAAGATATATGAAATTTGTTGTCAGATTTTTGATAAATTAAAAACTATATATATTTTTTGTCGTATCTTTGTTTAACAAACAATTATAAAATTTGATTATGCGCAATTTCATTACAATAGTTCTAAGTATATTGTCTTTGACAATCATATGTTCTGGTTATGCCTTTGCAGAAACCGGATGGGATAAGGAAGGGCTTAAAGGAAAGGTTAAGGAAGTTAGAGAGTATGGTATGAAGAAACCTGGAGGAATTAAGAAAAAAGTTTCTCTGTTAAACTCAAGAAGTTTTGATGCCAAAGGTAACAAGGTGGAGCAATGTTATTATTATGATTATGAATCTTTGAACTATAAGGATGTTTATAAATACGACTCAAATAACAATATGGTAGAGGAGTGTTGGTACAAGGCAGATGGCAGTTTGTTTCATAAAGGGGTGTTCAAATATAAGTCTAATAATCTGACAGAGCTGTATGTTTACAATTCCGACAGTTTGAAATCGAAGAATATCCTGAAATACGACGAAGATAATAACAAGATTGAGGAGTGTTTGTACAAGCCAGATGGAAGTTTAATATGTAAGAGAGTTTATAAATATGATTCTAACAATAATAAGATAGAGATGTATAAACAAGACTTCTATGATAATGGTTTAGAATTAGAGCATTACATAAACTACATAAAATATAAATACGACTCAAATAACAATATGATTGAGGAGTGTTGGTATATGGCAGATAGCAGTATGAGTGCAAAGACAACCATAAAATATGACGAAAACAATAATAAGATAGAGGAAATTAGTTGTTTGCATGATGGTAGTTTGCTTAGTAAGGACACTTTCAAATACGATTCAAATAATAATGTTGTAGAGAAAGCCATCTACATTCCCGATGGTAGTTTGAGTTCTAAACTTCTTTATAAATATGACTCTCATAATAACTGCATTGAAATTAAGAATGTGACTTATGGGAATGGGAGTATCATAGAATACGAATACTACAAATAAAACCGAGATTGTAGGAAGGGGAAATTGGTTGTAGGTCCGGGATGATTGGACTTGATGACCAATTATCTGCCATCTGTCACAAAAATATGCTCTACAATATAAAATTCTTTGGCAGTTGAAAAAAAAGAATTACCTTTGCACCCGATTTTAGAGCATATCTTCTGAAATAGACCTTTTCTTGCGTACGGGAATTTAGTTTTTTGTGTTATATCGAAGGTTTAGTCGGGAGAATATGCCGAGTATTCACAAAATAAATATGAGCTAAATGGCTACATTTGAAGAATTAGGTTTTAAGGAAGAGATTTTGAAGGCAGTTGCTGACTTGGGATTTGAGCAGGCAATGCCTATTCAGGAGAAGGTTACTCCATTTTTGTTCAGTGACGACGACCGTGACTTGGTCGCTCTTGCGCAGACAGGTACAGGAAAAACAGGTGGTTTTGGTTTGCCTGTACTTCAGCTTATTGATGTTACACAGAAGAAGATTCAGGCTTTGGTGCTTGCTCCGACTCGCGAGCTTTGTATTCAGATCTCTAAGGATTTGAAGAATTTCTCGAAGTACATGGACGGCATGAAGGTTGTTCCTGTATATGGAGGTGAAAGCATTGTCAAGCAGTTCAAGGACCTTGACGTTCAGCCGCAGATTCTTGTCGCTACTCCAGGCCGTTTGATCGACCTTATCGAGAGAGGCAAGGTGCATCTTGAGGAGATAAAGTTCCTTATCCTTGACGAGGCAGACGAAATGCTTAATATGGGATTCAAGGAGGATATTGAAACTATCCTAAGCGAGACTCCAGAGGACAGAAGAACACTCCTTTTCTCAGCAACAATGCCAAAGGAGATTGCACGCATCGCTAAGGAGTACATGAAGAACAGCGTCGAGATCGCTATCGGAGAGAAGAACTCCGGAAACGAGAACGTGCGCCACATATATTACATGGTTGCGGCAAAGAACCGCTACGCATGCTTGAAGCGTGTAGTTGACATCAACCCGGACATCTATGGAATTGTGTTCTGCCGCACTCGTCAGGAGACTAAGGATGTCGCAGAGGCTTTGATGAAGGACGGATACAATGCAGACGCATTGCACGGAGATTTGTCTCAGGTGCAGAGAGACGCGGTTATGCAGAAGTTCAGAATCAGAAACCTTCAGCTGTTGGTCGCTACTGACGTCGCAGCTAGAGGTCTTGATGTGAACAATCTTACTCACGTTATCAACTACGACCTTCCTGACGATGTAGAGAGCTACACTCACCGAAGCGGTCGTACAGGTCGTGCGGGAAAGACTGGTGTCAGCATTTCTATCATACACTTGAGGGAAAAGGGAAAGATCAAGGTTATCGAGAAAGTCATAAAGAAGACTTTCGAGAAAATGTCGGTGCCTAACGGACTTGAGGTATGCAAGAGCCAACTTGTATCTTTGATCGAGAAGTTGAAGAATGTAGAGGTGAACGAGGATCAGATCAACGACTACATGCAGATGGCTTACGATTCTCTTGAGGGAATGAGCCGAGAGGATATCATCAAGCATTTCGTGAGCCTTGAGTTCAACCAGTTCCTTAACTATTACAAGGATTCCGAGGATATCAACATTCCTGACAAGCCAGAGCGTCCGGAGAGAGGCGAACGCGGTGATCGCGGCGGCAGAGGAGGCGAAAAGCGCGGTCTTCGCCAGGGCTACACTGACGAGAACTTCACACGTCTAAAGATCAACAAGGGTAGTGAGGCAGGTTTCTCGCCAAAGCGTGTGCTTGGAATAATCAACGATACAACCCGTGACAAGAAGATTCAGATCAAGGATATCGAGATTACACCACGCTATTCGTTCTTTGATGTGCCTAACAACCAGGTGGCAAAGATGTTCAAGGCATTCCGTGACACTTTGCGCGGATCTGACATCGTGCTTGCAGAGGTGAGCGGCGAGCAGAGAGGTCGCAAGCGTTCCAAGGGTGAGTCTTTCGATGACGGATTCATGAACGAGCGCCGCAGCAAGGAGAGAAGAAAGCGCCGTGAGGACCGCAGAGATGAAGGTGACTGGAAGAAGCGCAAGGACAGACACGACGGCGGAAAGAAACACAAGAAAGAGGGCCAGCGTCGCAACAAGTTCAACTAATCATAAAGTAGTGTAAAGACGGGAGTTTTCTCGTCTTTGCATTTCTATAATACATAATTTTGGATTCATATATCACGATAGACAACATTGCGGAAGGACTGTACAAGGAGAAGGGAAGCAAGTTTCTTGCCTTTGCCTATCACGTCCGTACCACAGACGAGATAAAGGAGATCCTTGACACACTGCGCAAGGAACATCATGATGCCCGTCATGTCTGTTATGCATATATGCTCGGTCCAGAGAAAAAGGATTATCGTGCCGCTGATGACAGCGAGCCGAGCGGAACAGCCGGACGACCTATTCTCGGAGCGATTCTTTCTTCCGGAGCTACGGACATTCTGATTGCTGTTGTGAGGTATTTCGGAGGAACGAAGCTAGGAACATCAGGGCTTATCAATGCGTACAAGACCGCTTCGCAGGATGCGATGGAGCATGCTGTTCTGGTGGAGAGGACTGTGGATGCGGAGATTACATTCTCTTTCGAGTACGTGATGATGAATGATGTCATGAAGGTGATAAAGGACCTGAATCCAAATATAGTCTCGCAAAGTTTTGATAACGACTGCATTATGACCCTGTCCATTAGAAAGGGAGAGTTCGACAGACTGAAAGAAAGACTTTTGAAAGTGGATAGGTTGAGGGTGCAGGAATGATAGCTTCGGTTGATCGAAAAAGAGAATCCATAACCTGTTAATTTGGTTGCAAAGAAATAAAAATTCAGGAGAAAGACATCATATTCGGTGTCTTTTTCTTTTTTTGCTGAATAGGTAGTTGTTATAATTTTTTTTCTGCTTATCTTTGCATTGTCTTTCAGACTTTACAAAGAATACAACATAGATACTAAGGACTATGATATCTAAGATTATTGACGAAGAACTTATCCAGGCTGCAAAGGAATATATCCTTGACGCATCAAAGATTGTTATCACTACTCATGTTTCTCCAGACGGAGATGCAATGGGTTCTTCTCTTGCGCTTTCCCATTTTCTTCAGGGTATAGATAAAGCAGTTGCTGTGATAATTCCTAACGATATGCCTGACTTCCTAAAGTGGATGCCGGGAGCGGGAGACGTCGTTGTTTACGAGAAGAACAAGGAGATGGCTGAGCAGCTGATTGCCGAGTCTGATTTGGTCATGGCTTTGGATTTCAATGAGCTTCATCGTATCGAGGGAATGGCTGTGCCGGTTGCAGATGCCAAGGCTAAGAAGGTTCTTGTTGACCATCACATGAATCCAGGCCATTTCGCTGATGTCGTAATCTCTTATCCGAACATATCATCCACAGCAGAGATGGTGTTCCGCTTGATCTGCAGAATGGGATATGCGTCCGATATCGACGCTATTGCCGCAACTTGTATCTACACAGGTATGATGACTGATACTGGCTGCTTCACTTATAATTCGGCTGGCGCAGAAATATACATCATCATTTCCGAGCTTATCAAGAAGGGAATCAACAAGGACCTTATCTATCAGAAGGTGTTCTATAATTTCTCAGAGAACAGATACAGACTTCAGGGCCACCTGCTAAGCAAGAAGATGAAGATCTATAACGAATATGGATTGAGCGTCATGTCATTGTCAAAGGACGAGAAGACTGACTTCGAGTTCCAGAAGGGTGATACAGAGGGCTTTGTGAACATTCCTTTGTCTATCAAAGGGGTTATCTTCTCTGTGTTCTTCAAGGAGGAGGATGACAAGGTCAAGATGTCTTTCCGTTCGGTTTCTCCGCTTGTTGTCAATGACATCGCGGCAGAATTGTTCGGAGGTGGCGGACATGCCAATGCGGCAGGTGCGTCGTCCAAACTTTCTCTGGAGGAGACAATGAAAGTGTTTATGGATTCACTTCCTAAGTACAAGGACAGAATCGACAACGCTCTAAAGGTTATCTATGGTTAAACAGCTGTTATATTTCTTGTCGCTAGTTGTGCTTGTCGCATGTGGCGAGCCTGCAGCCCAGGTTCCTCAGAACAAAATTAAGCGAGGACAAGAGACAGTAGCTTTTGAAAACCTTAACAAGGAGGGCGTGGAGCTAGAGAGGGAAGAAATCCTCCATTACGCAGATTCTCTTGGAGTATATCCTGACAGTTCCCTATATTCCTTGCGTTACAGAATTATCAAGCCTGGCTCATCAAGGCTCATTAAGAAGACCGACAAGGTGAAGTTCCTGTATTCAGTTCGTACTCTTGACGGGAACTGGTGCAGCAACTATGACAAGAAACTTGCAAAAGTCGTTGTTGGAAAGAGCGAATTGCCCAAGGGAATCGAGGAATCGTTGCTGTTGCTAGGGGAAGGCGGAGTCGGAGAGTTCCTGATCCAGTCTCACTGGGCGTATGGTGTCATCGGCAATTCATGTGTTCCTCCTCGCACACCTATAGTTTGTAAAATAGTAGTATTGAAGATATTAGAAGAAATTTAAGATGAAGAAGTTCTTATACGTTGTGTTTGTTTCTCTAGCGGCTGTCCTTGCTTTCTCTTCTTGCGACAGAGACAAGAGATATGCTGACTATGTTCATGATGAGAACGAGCTGATGGACAAGTTTATCAAGCGCAAAAAAATCAAGGTGGTGTCGTTCAGACCAGAGAATATCCAGGGTGAATGGCTCGACGAGAATGGTGACACTATCTATTATAAGACTCCTTCGGGACTTCTTTACCATCAGATTTCTTTGGGCGACACGACAGCGCCGGAGCCAAAGATCTCGTCTCGTGCGTATGTCAGGTATGATGGCTACAACTTGTGGGACCAGTTGGTTTACAGTACAAGCGAGAAGTATTCGGTTTCCCCTCAGTCATTCTTGATTCAGAGCAGTCCAGGCTCTTCGTACACTTATGGCGTTGGATTCCAGGAGGCTGTGCGCTATCTTCGTAAGGGAGGCAAGTGCAAGGCCCTAATTTCATTCAAGATCGGAAACGGAGAAAATTCGACAATCAATAACAGAGTGTTGAGTGACAAGGACCAGTACACACCTATGTTGTACGAAATCCGTCTAGTTAACGTTGAATAATGCTTACCAAGAATCAAATAAAGCTCATTCAGTCTCTTGCCCGCAAAAAGGTGAGGGATGAGGAGTCTTTGTTTGTTGCTGAAGGCATAAAGACGATAAGGGATATTCTGCCTTATTTTGATGCGCAGTTCGTTGTCTGCATCGAAGAGTACGCCCAGGAACTTAAGCCTTTGACGAAATCAGAAATAGTAGTGGCTTCAAAGCAGGAGATAGAGAAAGCGTCTCTGCTTCAGGCTTCACAAGGAGCCATAGCTGTGTTGAGAAAGACCGTAAAGCCTTTCGTCATCTCGGAATTGAAGGGGAAGCTAACCGTAGCTCTTGATACTGTTCAAGATCCGGGAAATCTTGGGACAATAATACGTCTTTGTGACTGGTTCGGAGTTGAGAATGTGATCTGCTCGCATGACACTGCCGATGTGTGGAACCCAAAAGTCGTACAGGCGACAATGGGCGCGATTGCAAGAGTGAATGTCCATTATGTTGATCTTCCGCAAGTTCTTTCTGAGTTGAGGGAAACTATGCCAGTGTACGGCACATTTTTGGAGGACAAGACAATCTATGACGTTGAGCTTGGCAAGGAAGGTGTCGTGGTAATGGGTAACGAGGGAAATGGAATCAGCGATTCGGTGAAGCAGTGCGTTTCCCACAAGCTGTTCATTCCTAACTTTCCGCTTGGCAGAGCTACTAGTGAAAGCCTTAATGTATCCACGGCAACAGCCATTACTTTGTCGGAATTCAGAAGAAGATAGGCAGTTCTCTGCGATTCTGTAAGGAATAATAAGTCAAATACTTTAGTAGAATTCCGTTTTTTTAGTTTATTGTTAGGCCTTTAAGACCGTTCATCTCTTTTTGTTTTCATCTGCATTATCTTATGTCTATTGTTGTTGTGTGCAGTTTTGTGTGCGCTCCTTTGGTGGCAGTGGACTTTTGATTTATGAGTCAGTCTTTGAAGAACTGAGCCAGATTATTCTTGCAAGAATAAAGGCTCGGGGAAAGATGATTGATTAAAAAACAAAGTAAAATCTTGATTGTCGGCATTTTTTATTATCTTTGCCACAAAATATACTAAGGACGGGTATGATTAAGAAATTCTCTATACTATCGACACTTTTCCTATGTGTCAATTCGGTTTTTGCCAATTCTCATGAAGCTCAGATTTCCGAGGGAATAGACATATTCTCTACCGTAACTCGCGAGCTTGACATGTACTATGCTGATACATTGAACATCAAGGATTTGATGAACAAGGGTATCAAGAGTATGCTTTCTTCGATAGATCCATATACAGTTTACATTCCTGAGCAGGGCCAGAAGGACTTCAAGTTCATGACTACTGGAGAGTACGCGGGTGTGGGCTCGGTAATTACGAAGAGGGATGACAAGATCTACATAACAGAGGTTTACGAAGGCACTCCAAGCCATAAGGCAGGCATAAAGGTCGGAGATGTGATCCTGAAGGTTGACACTTTCGACTGCAAGGGAGCTTCCGTGTCCGATGTGTCTGACCATTTGCGCGGACTTCCTTCTACTGAGGCGAAGGTGCGTATCGTGTCTGCCTCTGACGGAAAGGAGAAGACAATCTCGATCATAAGAGACAAAATCACTATTTCCTCTATTCCGGTGGCAAAGATGATTTCCGACAAAACTGGTGTCATCAGAATAACTTCTTTCACTAAGGGAGTTGCCGCAGAATTCAAGACAGAGTTCTTGAAGCTAAAGAAGCAGGGAATGGAGAGACTGGTAATTGATTTGCGAGACAATCCGGGAGGAATTCTTTCGGAGGCAGTTTCCATTGTGAGCATGTTCGTAAACAAGGGCGAGAAGATAGTATATACCAAGCCAAAGCTTTCAAGTTGGGCTGAGACATATACTTCACAAATCGACCCTCTTGACTTGGAGATTCCTATTCTTGTTATGGTTGACGAGGGTAGTGCCAGCGCTTCCGAGGTTGTTTCAGGTGCTTTCCAGGATTTGGACAGAGCTGTGATAATGGGTGAGCGTACTTATGGTAAGGGACTTGTGCAGACAACTCGAGACCTTCCTTACGGAGGTTCCTTGAAGCTTACTATCTCAAAGTACCATATCCCTTCCGGACGCTGCATTCAGGCCATTGACTATGCGAACAGAGACAAGAACGGAAATCCGGAGAGAATTCCAGACAGCCTGACAACTGAGTTCAAGACTAAGAACGGAAGAATCGTTCGTGATGGTTGCGGAATCCTTCCAGATGTCAGCTTCAAGAAGAAGGATGGTTCAGAGATTTCATACCATCTATACGTAAAGAATATCATCTTCGACTATGTAACCCAGTACGAGAAGTCTCATCCGATAGCTCCGAAGAGTGTGGAGCAGTTCGAGTTCAAGGATTGGGACGAGTTCAAGGTTTTTGTCCAAAATTCGGATTTCAGCTATAACACAGTGCCAGAGGAATACTTGAAGAAGTTGGTGGAAGTGGCAAAGAAGGACAGCGTATATGACGTAGCCGAGAAGGAGTTCAAGGCTTTGGAGTTGGCTTTGTCCCATTGCCAGGACCTTGAACTTGAAAAGGCAAAAGACGACATCGTCAGCTTAATCGAATACGAATACATCAAGCGTGTCCTTTACCAGCGCGGTGCTGCTGAGAGCGAGCTTAAGTACGACGCTATGATAAAGGCTGCGATAGAAGTAATTGAGGACGATACTAAAATCAAAGAAATTCTTAAGAAATAGGAATATGAGTCAGAGATATAGAGAGGATGTGTTCTTGAAAGTTGTTGATGAACTTTCTGATTACGATAGTTTTAAGGATGTGTACCATCAGCACGTGCCTGGTGTGTCTTTCCCTTCGAACGAAAGATTGAGGGAGATTGTAAACCTAACTCGTTCTGTCCTATTCCCCGGCTATTTTGGAAATAGCGAGGTCGAGATGATCACAATCAAATACCACATAGGCTGTCAGCTCGAAAAGTTGGCAAACCTGCTTTATGTCCAGGTGCTTGCCGGACTATGCTTCGATACAGACAACGAGTCAATCGACATGTGCAAGCTAAGGGAAAAAAGCCAGCAGATTGTGACTGATTTCGTAAGCGAGCTCCCCAAGTTGAGAGAACTTCTGATTACAGACGTTGAGGCTGCCTATATAGGTGATCCGGCGGCAAAGAGCAGGGCAGAAATTTTCTTGTGCTATCCTGCAGTCCGTACTATTTCAAGCTATAGAATTGCCCATCAGCTCCTTGTTCTCGGAGTTCCGTATATTCCAAGAATGATCAGCGAAATGGCTCATTCTGAAACAGGTATTGACATTCATCCAGGTGCAAAGATCGGTTCTTACTTTACAATTGACCACGGAACAGGTGTGGTGGTAGGAGAGACTGCAATTCTTGGAAACCATGTGAAGCTTTATCAGGGAGTCACTTTGGGAGCAAAGAGCTTCCAGCTTGACGAGAACGGTAATCCTATCAAGGACTTGCCTCGTCACCCTATCATCAAGGACAATGTCGTTGTTTATGCCAACGCGACTATTCTTGGACGCATCACTATTGGCGAAGGCGCAGTGATCGGAGGTAATGTTTGGGTTACTCACGATGTTCCGGACGGAGGCAAGGTTGTCCAGCAGAAGACAGCAGAGAACAAACCAATTTAACCGGACCTATGGAACTGTTCCTTATCACGAAACCAGAACTGAAATCTACAAACGAAACAATGTCAGATTTGCTCATGCAGTGTCCTTCACTGGTGGAGGGTACTGTAGTCAGGGCGGTTTGCCAGACAGCGGGAAAGGGACAAGTCGGAAATCACTGGGAGAGTGAGGATGGAAAGAACCTGACCTTTTCGCTCTTGCTGCGTCCGTCTTTCCTTGATATTCAAAGGCACTTCTTTTTGTCGATGGCTACGTCTTTGGGAATTGCTGACTACCTTGAAGGTATCGGAATAGGTGGCGTGAAGATCAAGTGGCCCAACGATATCTATGTGAATGACAGCAAGATTTGCGGCATCCTTATTGAGAACGTGATTTCTGGCAGAGAGATTGACACTTGTACAGTAGGCATAGGCTTGAATGTCAACCAGGTGAAGTTTGTGTCCGATGCGCCCAATCCGATATCCGTTGCAATGCTGATAGGCAAAGACCTGAATCTGGAGGAGGCAATGAATAGCTTGTTCTCCCACATAAACGGCAGATATGAGATGCTGAGAAACTCGAGATTCGAAGAACTTAAGGAATCTTATCTTTCCAAACTATATAGATACAGGGAGTTTTGCCCTTACCGAATTGTCGGGAGCGGAGAAGTCAAGTCTTTGAGAATAGACGACGTGAAAATGGACGGCACTCTTTGCGCAAAAGATGCCTCTTCAAATAAATATGAGTTTGTTTTCAAGGAAATTGAGTTTTTATAAAACAAAAAAATTAAGTTTTTTTAACATTTCTTATGCTAAATAACATACAAATAGGTAAAATTTGACAAATTATAGTCAAAATAATGTTGTTTAATAGTCTTTTTTGATAACTATTTATTATTTTAGCGGCCGAATTACTATCGGAATATAGATTTTGATTGCTCGATTAATACTAGAATAATGAAAAACACGCTTATTGGTAAAGGTTATACTTTGACAGATTTCGGGAAAACAATAGGTCTAATGTTGTTGTTCCTATTTGGCTTTACTTTACAATCTAACGCTCAGGATTTCACTGTTAAGAACTGGTGGAATGTCAAATCATCGACAGTAGAGTCTGTTGACGCATGTAACAGAGCCTTCAAGGTTACTGTTAACAAGAACGAGAGCACATCCGGTGAGATTAAATTAGAGATCCAAAATAACGGAGTCGCAATGAAGAATACCGAATTCAAGATTTCGGGTTCAAAGATTACTACACAAGATGCGACAGGTTTTGTTTTCCAAGCCTCAGGCGAATCATTTGATTTCTATATTGATTTGACTCAAGTTCCATACTTGCTGTCCTTTACTGCACCAAGTGTGGATGTTTACACATGTGGCATCAAAAAGGATGTTGAGCAGCCTTACGAGCTTGGAACAAATGTAGATTATTCAGTATCTTTCTGTTCAAAGGCTTCTGTTGAAGCAAGTTCCTTGAACCTTAATTATCAGTGGCAGAATTCAGTAGATGGATCTGATTGGTCTGATATTGAAGGAGCAACAGAAGAAACTCTTTCATACAAGGCGGTATTTGACTACAGATATGTGAGATGTCAGATCTCATTCAATGATCCTTCGGATTCAAATGCAAAGAAGACTATCTATTCAAATGTTGACAAGATTAGCATTGTCGAGCCTAATTTCGATATCGCTTTCTCTCCTAACGTCGAGGTTTTGAACTCATTCGAGCATGAGGTTGGCCGTTGGGAGTCATTTGACATCTTGGTACAGAATGTAACAGCTCCAAGCTATAGTATTTCTATCGAGGAGCGCGATCCCGATGCTTCTGCATCTTTCGGCGAGAGTTCTGCCGTAGTTAAGGGAGACGAGGGTTGGACACTTGTTTCAGAAAAGAATAAGGAATACAAGGTTACAGTAGAGGTTGAACTTCTTCATTACGATGGGTCAAGCGTTCCTAAGAAATTCTCTAAAAAGGTTTTGGTCCGCTCTATCTATACAGCCGATGCGGATTCATTGAGCACAGTGTTGTTCTATGATGATTTCGGTTATATCGGAACAACTGACAAGGTGTTCTATTATAAGGATGAGGATGGCGCAGATAAGCAGGATGATATCTATGAGCCAATTGAGGGTGTGTATTGGGCTGAGGACCTTAACGGTTTCGTGACAGACCACAAATATGCAAAGACTGACCCTAATTCGGGTGCTTTTGATTTGGATGACTGTGCGGCTGACGGATACAAGCACTACTCTTGTTGGAACGAGGGTGCATGTAATGGTTACCGTGTCGAGGATGGCTATTATGCTATCATCACTGACCCTTCAAAGTCTGACTGTGGAAATAATGACTATTGGCATGGAACTGACCATACAGGCAATTCAACTGCAACAACTCAGGGTGCCATGTTGTTCGTGAACTGTGAGAACAATTCAAAGAATACGGTTATCTACGAAAGAAGCTTTACTTTGCCAGAGGATTGTCAGAGTAATGCATACGTATTGTTCTCGGCATTCGTTTCAAATGCCGCAAAGAGAGTTAAGAATGATAAAGGTGAAGATTTGAATCCAGTTCCAGTAAATGTCCGTTTCGATATTTTGAATATGGATGATGATTTGGTAGGTTCATGTTCTTCAGGAGACGTTCTTGTTCGTTCCTATGCAAATCCAAACTGGGCACACATGACAACTGCCTTCAAGTTGAGCAGTTCTACAGGTAAGTATAAGGTTCGTATTACAAACAATATGTCCGGAGGTGCTGGAAACGACGTGCTTCTTGACGATATTTCAGTGACATTGTGTTATCCTAACATTGAGTTGATGACAGATGCTTCTGACGGAGAGATTTTGAACGATACAGTATATGTTTGTGGTAAGGATAGAAATTTGACTATCATTGCAGAGAATAAGAATGATATTACAAACTACATTCCTAATCCTTTGTACTGTTTCCAATATACACAGGATCACAAGACTTGGCATACTATAACTCCAAAGAATCCAAGTGCTGAATATCCTAACTATACAACAGAGAAGTCTATTGAGATTGAATTGAACAGAGACAAGAACTCCTTCGTTGGTGTAACTGATTTCCGTGTCATTGCTGCAAATAGCGCATCAACTATTGACGCCATAGTTGCAGAGCCGGATCCTTCAAAATATCCTAGTCTTGGATGTACAACGATTTATGCTGTTGACTCTTCTTTGACTGTAGTGTTCCGCCCAATGGGTAAGAACATATTCAACGAGAGAGGTTGTATCGGTGACGTGTTGACAATCACAGGTGACAACTCAAGACCTAACGCAGTTTGGTTGGATGCTCACAAGAATCCTTTGGCAATTTCCGATTCAGTTCTTTCTATTAACGACAATGTGATAGAGTTCAAGATCCTTGAGTCTATAACAAAGGCTAATTCTATGACCGATACTTTGTACTATATGGGTACAGAGGTTACTGCTTGTACAGATACACAGATCATCGTAGTTGAAAAGTACAAGGATGTTGAGTTCCAGTGCGTAAGTGATCCTACTTACTGTGAGTTCGGCAAGGTTATTACTCCGGTGTCAGTCGAGCCTACAACAGGAATTACATATAACTTCCATGTTGAGGGTACTGCAGACGCTGAGGACCAGAAAGGCGAGTCATTCACAATCAAGCAGCTTAGTCCTGAGCAGTTCGACTATGAAGTTACTGTAGTTGGTAACGCTTCTGAAAGATGTCCTGCTACTGAGAAATACAACTTCAGCATTTATAAGAAATTTGAATTGAAGTTGAAGGCTAATAACGAGAATGACACTACTAAGGTATGTCTTTCTTCGGATGGTTCAGCTTCTGATATCAAGTTGTCTGCATCCAAAGTATTCAAGGGAGAAACTCCTTCTTATGACAGCGAGTTGACAACAACTTACTATTGGTATAGAGTTGACGAGGCCGGTACAGCAACATTGCTTGACAAGACAACCGAGCCAACTTATACTGACAAGGTTTCTGAGAATGCAATCTACAAATATTTCGTAACAGCTTCTGAGAATGTATGTTTCACTCCTGAAGATGCTACTGATACCAAGGTTAATAAATCTAACGATCCTACAGCTAACATTCGTAAGAAGCTAGAGTTCGACTTCGTCCAGAACAAGACAGACTTGTGTATCGGTGAGGATATTACTCTTGACTTCAAGGTTGTTAACGCATTGACTGCGGATACAAGAGTTCTTTGGAAAGAGGACGGTAATGTAGTGAAGACTTCTACTGTAACTCCAGATTCTTATACATACGCTCCTGCAAATAACACTAAGTTCAAACTTGGTCATACAATGGAGGTTTCTGTGGCTGACCAGATTTGTGGTGGAGATGTTAAGAAGTCTTTGAGCTACACAGTATTCCAGCCTTTGAAGATTAAGCTTCTTTCGGATGCAGTCGAGTACAACGACCGCAAGCAGAAGTGTATATCAAGCGACAACGAGGACAATTTCGTAAACGCTTGGGTTGAAGTGGAGGCTGGTGATCCGGTAAGATATATCTGGAGCGACGGCGAGTACGCAGGTCTTGTGGCTAAGCGTCAGTTCATCGTTAAGCCAGGAACTAATAATTTGAGTGTTGTCGCTCAGGACGATGTTTGTAACAAGTCTGATGACGAAACTTCAAATGACGGTATAGAAGTTATCGCCCAGAAGCCAATTACTATTTCCTTGTCGGCTGACAGAAAGCAGTATTGCGAGGGAGAAAGCGCAGAGTTGACTTTGAAGGTGGAGAATTCGCTTGCAAACGATTTGGAGTCAATTTGGTCAGAGGAGAATACAAAAGTTTACACTAACAACGGAGTTACCGTAACACAAAACCACGTTGTGTCTAATTCGGGTACTGCAAAGGTTAGCAAGACTATGGAGGCAAAGGTTCTTGATGAAATTTGCTTGTCGCCTGCAGACTATGTAAAGGCTACTGTTTCTTACGACATCTTCAAGAAGATCAAGTTCAATCTTACTTCTGATGCTGCAAACAACGAAATCTGTATGGTGCCTGGAGAGGTTAACAAAGTTAAGTTGACAGCAACAACTACTCAGGGTAACCCGACGAAGTGGATTTGGAGCGACGGAGAAAACGAGAACGAGACAGTTCGTGACTTCGTTGTGAAGGTCGGCAAGAATACAATTGATGTTAAGGCCTATGACGATGTATGTAGCAAGATCGGTGAGCCTTCAGGATTCGAGGCTGAGATTGAGGATATTGATATCCAGGCAAGAGAGCCAATCGTTGTAACTCTAGGTCTTCAGGGTGGACGTCAGGTAATGTGTTCAGGTGACGAGGTTTCTTTGAAGGTTACAATCAACAACTCTATGCCAGATGCCAAGACTTATTTGACTTGGAGTGAGGAGCATGGACAGGGTAACGGACTTTATTTGAATGGTTCTTATGTAACTTCTTCTTGGACTCCTGCTGTTGGAAGCACTACAATTAAGGTTACTGCAGTTGATGCTGAGAAGGCGATCTGTCCTGCAGAGTCTGCTTCTTATACAGTGTCTGCCCAGACAAGTACAACTATCAAGCTTGATGCTGACAACTACGCTGTCTGCCAGGATCTTGCTGAGGAGGACACTAAGCAGTTCATTACTTTGACTGCTACAGTATTGACAGGTATTCCGACAACAATTATCCTTACAGAGGAGTCTGGTGATACAATCGTTAAGCCTGTGAAGGATGGTAAGGCTGAGTTCGAGGTTCTTCCTACAAAGAACCATATATACTCTGCTTATGGTTCGGATGAGATCTGTAAGACTTCATTCTCTGCTAAGGCTCCGGAGGTGACAGTTACTCACAAGCTTGACCTTTCTTTGATGGCTAAGGAGCAGGAGGTACAGATGGGAGATTCGGTTAGACTTCGCGCCTACACAACTCTTCCTTATGACGGTCTATACCACTGGGTAATGGTTGATCCAGATGACAAGGATTATGGTAAGACAGAGTCTCACAAGTTCAACAAGAGATTGAAGGAGGATGGAGAATATACTTACCGTGTGTCTGTAAATAATGGTAACTGTGGTTCAGTTAAGTCTAACAAGGTTACAGTCTATGTGGCTGACTATAACATTGTGCCAAATGTTATCACTCCATACAATGGTAATCCTAAGAATGATACGTTCATGAAGGGTTACGAGGTTCAGATCTTTGACCGCTACCAGCAGGTTATCTTTGAGGGACCTGATGGATGGGATGCAACTTACAGAGGTCAGATTGCAACTCCTGGTACATACTTCTATATCGTAAAGAAGAAGGATGGTCGAGTATTGAAGGGTACAGTTGAGGTTTACAAGTAATATATTATCATTATACAATAATGAAAAAGATAGTATTGTCATACGTCTTGGCGTTGTTCTCTCTTGCATCTTATGCGCTAGAGACTAGATTCGCAACGGGTAAGTATGAGTTTAATTCTTCGGGTGAGAACAGTCGTTCCGATGAGCAGTCGTTGTCTCTTTATAAGGATGGATATTTTGTATTCTTCCGTAATGACACAGCCTATATGTACAAGCCGGACAAGGACTTGGATCTTGACAAGCCCGTTAAGTGTCCCGAGTTGTGCGGATTGGAGATCAAGGGTACATTTGCTTACGATAATCTGAAGAAAAAGATCTATTTCCCTAAGGTAGATCATCAGGGTAATACAGAGTTGTACGAAGCTACTGAGATAGATGGCAAGTTCAAGGATGTGAAGAAGCTTGTAATCAAGGGTACTATGGCTCAGGCTCGTGAAGTTTACGGTTCGTCTCTTGCAATCGGCCGTTGGAACCATTACGTGCCAGGTGTCAAGGGTTTCTATAACCCATGTATCGCTCGTCAGGGAAGAAGAATCTATTTCTCTGGAGACTTTATGGCAGGAAAGGGTGGACGTGATATTTGGTTCATCGACCGCCAGGATGATGATACTTGGAGCAAGCCCGAGTCTGCAAGTGACTATTTGAATACAAATGCCCGTGAAGACTATCCTTTCGTTGTTGCTGATACAGCACTATACTTTGCTTCGTCTAAGGCAGGCGGCAAGGGTGGTATGGATTTGTACGTATGTCACAAGAGAGCCAAGGAGAAGGATTGGGGCAAACCTGAGAATTTGGGCGAGCTTTTCAATACAAATTCTGACGAATACAATGTTGTCGGAAATCCTAAGTCCATGTACTTCATCTCTAATCGTCCAGGCGGACAGGGTGGAGCAGACATTTATTTCCCTACACAGTATAATTTCAAGAAGTGCCAGGAGTTGACTCCAGACTTTACTTGTGAGGAGCCAAAGGGATTCAACTGGGTGTTGATGTTCTTCGACTTCAACAAGTCTGATATGAAACCTGAGTATGAAGCTCAGCTTGATGAGCTTGTAAATGCCATGAACGAGTTCCCTGGTGCCAAGTTCGAGATTAGCGGACACACTGACTCCCGTGGATCTGCTGACTATAACAGAAAGTTGTCTCAGAAGCGTGCCGAGTATGTTCGTCAGTTGTTGGTACAGCGCGGTTATCCTGCTAGCTTGATTGTTGCAGTCGGCAGAGGTTTGGAAATGCCGGTTATCCAGAATGCAACTTTGGAGGAGGAGCATGAGCAGAACAGACGTGTAGAGGTTAAGATTATTGAAGATTAATAAAGAGAAAGACAAGAATACTTATGAAAAGATTATTTCAAGTTATAGTAGGTCTTTTTATGGCCTTCACTGCTTCAGCTCAGCAGGATTTGCTAATGACGCAGCAGTTTTTCTCTCGTATCAACAAGAACCCTGCGGGTGTTGGAAACTTTGAACAGATAGACTTCTTCCTTCTTGGTCGTTTCCAGTGGGTGGACATCAAGGATTCTCCAAAGACTGGAGTTTTAAATGTTCAGAAGTTTGTTGACAAATACAATTCCGGATTCGGTTTTACAATGAGCTATGACGACTTGGGTGCGTCCAAGGGAGCATACAATCCTAAGTTGTGTTATGCCTATGTATTGCGCTTGCGTGAGGATATGGTAATGTCTCTTGGTTTGGGAGCTGGAGTTCAGTACCATTATATTGATTTTAACAAGTATAACTTGGTGGATGAGACAGAGCGTTCAGACGATCATGATTTCGGTTATGACGACGATTCCAAGGTGTCTCCTGACGTTGACTTCGGAGTAGAGTTCTCAATGCCAAAGTTGCTTCTTGGAGTTTCTGGAAACCATTTGACTACACCAAAGTCAACTACAATGTCATCTGGTATCCATATCAACGCTTACGGACGTTACTTCGCAGACTTGAACCCTAAGTGGGTTTTGGCTCCGGCTGCGGCATTCATGTATCATGAGAAAGTTGCCGTTCTTGAGGTTAACGCTATGGCATTCTACAAGAACTTCTTGTGGTTCGGTATGACTTACCATCCGGATATGTTCGACAAGTTCGGAACAAATCCAGTAGCTTTCCAGGTTGGTACTGAGTACAAGAATCTTCGTTTCGGTTATACATTTGACTACAACTTCGGTAGTGTGGCTAATCTTTCTGGTTCTGCACATGAGATCATGTTGTCTTACAGTTTGCAGACTAAGAAGACAAAGGAGCCTTACGAGAGATTTGAGTAAAAAAATCAAAGACCATATTTTGAGCGTTATTCTATGAATAGCGCTCTTTTTTGTTTCTATCTGTTTGTGTTTTGTGCTTTCCTCTAATGGTATTCAAATTTGTGTAATCCAAACATTGGATTCTTTCTCAAAAACTGGCTAAAACAATAAAGGGCACAAACGACGAAACCCGTTGCGCCCTTTTAATTTGATGTTGTATTCTACTACTCAGATTCTGGGATAGCTACTGTCATTTTTCGTAAGCAGTCGTAAATTAGTCCGAGCAGAACTAATGCACAGCAACCGTATATTCCCCATCCGTAACCAGTGCGAATAGCTGACAGAACCATGTCAGCTGAGAAGCCTTCCATCATGAGCTCGAAATTTTCCGGATGCGCAAGTATTTCGACTTGGTCAGGTCGTGTCATGAAAACCTCATTTATCGACTGATTGTGTAAGGCAAAGGCATTGCTGACATTGTGGTTCAGCATTTCTCCGTAGATTGCAGATCCCAAGCATCCTCCTAATATCATGTGCATCATGTTGAAGACTGACAAGCATTGGAAAAAAGTGTGAAAATCGGTGGAATACTCGAGCAGCGTCATTAGCATGATGGCCATGACTGCTGTGGCAAATCCACGGAAGAAAATCGGAGGATATAATTGTTCCAGACAAACTCCATGAGCGATAAGATAATACATTTGAAGCATATAAAGCAAGGCGGCAATAGAGGCTACAACTCCTAACCGAGCGAAATTCCAACTATGTACCTTGTTCCACCACCAACTAAAGAAGCATCCAAAGTAACATCCTAGAAGCGCTATCCAATGTCGTGAGGCTCCGCTCCATTCAGTGCAGTGCAAGCCTTCTTCAAGGAAAGCCTCCTCAAGTATGCGTTCCGCAGAAAGCAGTACCTCAAATAGGATGATTATGATAAGTGCAGACCAAACATTCTTGAATCTGAAAGCCTTGCGGCTGATGAATGGATGCGCCTTTATTCTCATTCCCCAAAGAAGAAGTGCAAGTGTGACACAACTGGTTCCAACAAGGGTAAGGCACATCGGATCATCTGTCCAATCCATCCAATCTCCGTAGGTAAATATGCAGGCTAATTGTAGCACCAAAGAGAGCCAACCAGCATAGCCTACGAAGTCGATGCCGAAAAGCGGAACTTTGGGCATGATGCGGAAGTGGTGCATTGAGGTGTGAATAAACAAAAGTATCAAAGACATAAGTCCTGCAATGAGCCAGTGCATCAAGCGCCAGTCATCCCAATCAAATGCGAAGTAGGCAACTCCCCAGCTGCTAATGTTCATGCCACCTAGAATGATGAGATGTAGGATGGGGAAAAAGATTCTGAAGTCGCGTGTCGGGGTAAACCAAAGTTGGATGGTGGACATACATTCGAATGTACCCTCAAGTTTGCATATGCCTTCGATGAAGCAAAGGAAGCAGAGAAGTGGCACGCTGTTTGTATAAGGTATCAGCAGATTGCAGACAAGGACACCCAAAGCAGAAGTGCGAAGAAGAGTCTTGTTTGTGAACCGGAATTTCAGACGGAACATCAATGGAAACAAAGTTGCCATGCCGACCAGATTGCACCAAAGTGCCATAAGCAGGTCTTCTCGCATCAATGCGTCTTCTCCTATCATGTAGTTGAGTGCACCTAGATAACGTCCTCCGCTAAGTTGGAAGCAAAGTGCCATGAATATATATATCCAAGGCTGGATTGGCGTTGGAACAAAGTCGTTGACCGAAGGGACACGAAAAGGACCAGGAGGTAGAATGGGAGCATGTGACATAATCGTTACTCTTTGACCGTTACTTCAAGATTATATCCGGCACGCAGTTTCGCCAACAATTCAGCATCATTGTCGCAGAAGACGATACGTACAGGTACACGCTGTTCTACCTTGACAAAGTTGCCCGTAGCATTGTCGTTGGCAATCATTGAAAAGGCTGAACCTGTGGCATCTGCTATTCGCTCGACACGACCTTTGAATACTATTCCTGGTACTGCATCAGCTTCCATCTTTACTTCTGAGCCTATAGATATGTGCTGGAGTTGAGTCTCGCGATAGTTTGCTATGACCCACTTTTCGCTGTCATCGACAATCTCTACCATGGTTTGTCCAGGGTTGACCAATTGTCCTTCATGGATTTCCTTTGTGCCTACTATGCCATCCGCAGTAGCGATGATGACTGTGTAAGAGAGGCTTAGTTGTGCCATCTGCAATTGTGCCTTGGCGAGACGTATGCCAGCCTCGCTCTGGTTGAGTCGATAGCCAAGTTCACTGACAGTTAGTTCGGTGGACGCCTTTGCTCCCGTTACCTGATCATAGCGGGCCTTTGCACTTTCATAAGCAGTCTTCACACCATCATATTGCTGGCGAGTAACAGCATCCTCCTTGAGCAGTCTTTCGAAGCGAGTTAGCTCACGCTCAGCATTTTCCATATTTACGCGCACTTCTGTGATTGAGGCATCGTTGATTTTTACAGCGTTGTTGGTAGTGGCAATGCCAGCACTTGCGGCCTTTTTTCCAGCCAAGGCATTTGCCAGACCTGCCTCGGCTTGAGCAACAGCCAGACAGAACTCGCTGTCCTCTATGATGACCAGAGTGTCTCCTTTATGCACACGTTGGTATTCCTCGAATCGAATTTCCTTGATAAAGCCAGGTACACGGCAGCTTACAGGAGTGATGTGCTGACGTACTGTAGCATTGTCCGTCCATTCTCCACCTGTGTGGATAAATCGGCTACAAACAAAGCAGATTCCGGCAATGAGCAGAATTACAACAACAAGGTCGTATATGAGTCTGGATTTTTTATTGACAAGTTTCATAATGAATGGGTGAAGTATTTGAGTTTGTAATATGAATAGATAAGATTGATTTGAGAATTGACGAGAGCCATGTCAGCAGCTAAACGCGTGTTCGATGCGTCAAGCATGTCCGTAAGCAAAGCCAGATCGTTTTCGTAGCGTCGAGAAATTACATCGTAGTTCTCTGTGGCAAGTTCGACGTTTTTCTGTTGTGTGTGTACTTCGTTGAATGCCGTTTGATAGTCAACGTAGCACGCCTGTACTCCATTGACGATTCCTTCTTGAGCCAGAGCCATTTCTTCTGTGGACTTCTGCACATTCAGGCGCGCTTTGCGGATTTCGCTATTGTTCTTGTAAAGAGAAGAGACAGAATAATGTATTCCCAGACCTACAAACCATGCATTTGTGTTGACATTGGAAGGAATAAGGTCATTGACGTAAGGTCCTCCGAGTTGGTCTTCTGCTACCAGAGCAACGTGAGGCATACTGGCCGATTGTGCTGCCTTAAGCCGTTGCTGTGCCATCAGAACACCAAGTTCCGCCTGCTTTATGCCAATGTTGTTGGCCGAGGCCTGTGTCTGCCATTGTGTAGAGTCAGTGCTGTTGTTTAACATTTCACACTGTATCAGCAGGGTTGTGTCTGGAAGAATTTGAGTGCCCTCCGGCAGATGAAGTGTAGTCACAAGCTGATGGTTGATGATTTGTGTGGCATCCTTCAATTTGGAGAACTCCAGTTTTAAGTTTTGGACTAGAAGTTCAAAGCGGGTAATGTCGCTCTTTAGTACCATGCCTTGTTCGTGTCGGGACTGCATTTGGCCCATTACGTGGCAGGTAAGTTCTATGTTTTTCTGCAGTACAAGCTGAAGGTTCTGCAGTTTGTAAAGGTTCAGATAATGTCCTGTAAGTAGGAAACGTAACTCCTGCTGGTTCTTTTGTTTGTCGAGCATTGCAATCTGCTGACCAAATTCAGCCATACGGATTCCTGCAGAGATTGCTCCGCCGGCATACAGTACCTGGGATGCTTCGAATGCAAAATTATTGCCCCAATGCGGTGTGTCCTGTTTGCCCAAGTATGCATGGCCTACGTAAGGAGCAATTGCATAGATGATGTCCGTTGAACCTCTTGTCGAGAAACGGCGATCCATGAGTGTGGCATTGCCGATGTAGCTGCCACTTAAACTAAGGTTAATGTCAGGAAGTAGAGCAAGCTTGGCTGCTTTGACTCCTTCTGTGGCACATTCCAATGCCGTTGCATAAACTTTCTGGCTTTGACTGTTTTCGTCTGCTATACGGTACATGTCACTAAGGCTCATAACCCGAGTTTGGGCATGAACGATAAAGAAAGAAACCGTAAGACATGCGATAGCGGTTGCCAGAGCACGTACGTTTTTCTGGTTCATATTGTTGTTTGGTTTTATATGTCACTGAATGCGGTCTTCTCATTTTACGATTTCAGCAACACCAAACTATTGGCCGTGCGCCCACCTGTTTGCAACCGATTGTAAATGCTTTTCATCTCTGAAAATGCGGCGCAAAATTAAGTTTTTTATTTTTAATTCTCAAAATTAAATTGTAAAAAAATGAGGAAGATTCTCAATGAATCTTCCTCATTTTTTGTTATTAACTTGTTCTTCGGAAAAGTCTTAGTTTCTGAAAGTCAATTCGTTGCCATCTGAATCTACGATGATAGGCTTGCTTCTGTCAATTGATGCGGAAAGGATTTGCTTTGAAAGTTCGTTAAGCAAGTGTCTCTGCAGAACTCTCTTGACAGGTCTGGCTCCGAACTCCGGATCGTAGCCCTCGTCTGTGATGAACTCGAAGGCCTTGTCGGTGACGTTCAACTCCACATCCTGCTCCTTGAGCAGCTTGCAGATGCTTCCGATGTGCATCTTGACAATCTTGGATATTTCGCTTCTCATCAGAGGAGAGAACATGATGATCTCGTCGATACGGTTCAGGAATTCAGGGCGAATTGTGCGTTTCAACATTTCCATTACAACAGCCTTAGCTGACTCTGTAACTTCCTCCCTGTTGTTGTCAGTCATCTTGTCGAACTTTTCGCGAATCTCTGCCGAACCCATGTTAGAGGTCATGATGATGATTGTGTTCTTGAAATCGACTACACGGCCCTTGTTGTCAGTCAGCCTTCCGTCATCCAGCACTTGCAGAAGTATGTTGAACACGTCTGGATGAGCCTTCTCTATCTCGTCGAACAGCACTACGCTGTAAGGCTTTCTTCTTATAGCTTCGGTCAGCTGTCCACCCTCATCATATCCAACGTATCCCGGAGGCGCTCCAACAAGTCGAGAGACAGAATGCTTCTCCTGGTATTCGCTCATGTCTATACGAGTCATCATTGTCTCGTCGTCGAACAGGAATTCTGCCAGTGCCTTGCTCAATTCGGTCTTACCTACTCCTGTAGTTCCAAGGAATATGAACGAGCCGATAGGTCTCTTCGGATCGGAAAGTCCGGCACGAGATCTGCGGACGGCATCTGCTATTGCGGCTATTGCATCCTCCTGGCCGACAACTCTCTTGTGAAGTTCCTCTTCCAGGTGAAGCAACTTTTGTCTTTCGCTCTGGCGCATCTTGTTTACAGGGATTCCTGTCCATCGGCTTACGATGAAGGCGATGTCCTCCTCGTCAACCTCTTCCTTGATCATTCGTCCCAGGTTGCTGTTCTCAAGCTGTTGCTGTATTTCGTCAATCTTTTTCTGGCAATCCATGATCTTGCCATATCTGATCTCTGCAACTTCAGCGTAGAAACCGTCTCTTTCAGCTTGTTCGGCCTTGAACTTGTATTCTTCTATCTTGGCTTTTTCAGCCTGCACTTGATTGACAAGGTCTTTTTCGCTGTTCCACTTTGCCTTCATTGCAGAGTATTCGTCTTTTTTCTCTGCAATTTCAGAGTTCAGTCTGGAAAGCTTGACTGTGTCATTTTCTCTTTTTATCGCCTCTCTTTCGATTTCCAGCTGTTTGATTTCTCGGTCTAGCGTGTCAAGTGCCTCTGGAACTGAGTCCATTTGTAGCCTTAGACGTGCGGCAGCTTCGTCAATCAGGTCGATGGCCTTGTCTGGAAGGAATCTGTCTGTAATGTATCTGCTGGAAAGTTCGACAGCGCTGATTATTGCGTCATCCTTGATTCTCACCTTGTGGTGAGTCTCGTATCTTTCCTTTAGTCCACGAAGTATTGATATTGCGCTTTCCTTGTCCGGTTCGTCGATCATTACCTTTTGGAATCTTCGCTCCAGAGCCTTGTCCTTCTCGAAGTATTTCTGGTATTCGTCAAGAGTGGTAGCACCGATAGAGCGCAATTCGCCTCGTGCAAGAGCCGGCTTCAAGATGTTTGCGGCATCCATTGCTCCGTCACTCTTTCCTGCACCGACTAGGGTGTGTATCTCGTCAATGAAAAGGATTATTTCTCCGTCAGACTTTGAGACCTCGCTCACTACGGACTTTAGTCTCTCTTCGAACTCTCCCTTGTATTTTGCACCGGCAATCAAGGCACCCATGTCAAGGGAATATATCTGCTTTGTCTTCAAGTTCTCTGGCACGTCGCCCCTTACGATTCTGTGTGCAAGGCCTTCTGCGATTGCAGTCTTTCCTGTACCAGGCTCACCGATCAGAATCGGGTTGTTCTTGGTTCTTCGGGAAAGAATCTGAAGCACACGGCGAATTTCCTCGTCACGGCCGATTACCGGATCGAGCTTGCCGCTTCTTGCCCTTTCGTTCAAGTTTATGGCATACTTTGACAAAGACTTGTAGTTGTCTTCGGCATTCTGGCTTTTCACTTTGTCGCCGCCTCTAAGTTCGTTTATGGCAGAGACGATGATGTTCTTTGTCAAGCCTGCACGCTTCAGCATGTCAGCCACCTCGTCGCCATTCTCGAACAAGCCGAGAAAGATGTATTCCACGGAAACGAATTCATCTCCGGCCTGCTTGCTGAAGTCTTCTGCCTTTAGAAGCGCGTTTATTGCGTAGTTGCTCAGATGAATGTCTCCACCCGTCACTCTGGGCAGTTTGCCGGTAAGTCTTTCGGTTTCCTGGTTTATAAGCTGTGTGTTTGCACTGCACTTGCTGAAAATAAAGTTGGTTATAGATTCGCCAACCTCATTTAGTGCACGGAAAATGTGTACGGGTTCCACATTTGGATTGTTGTATTTTTGAGCAATCTTTAATGCTTCCTGCACAACTTCCTGCGATTTGATTGTGTAGTTCTGAAAATTCATGACTTATTAATTTTTAAGATTCTATAGTTTTTTATTTCACTTAATCCTACAATCAAAACGTATGCCAAAGCTTTTAGAGTGGTTTTAGTATGACTTTTTGCGTAAAAATTGCGACTTTTTGTCGGTTTGGGTAAAAAATGTTGTCTTTTTTGTCGTATGAACTGATAAAATGATTAAATTGCAGGCAGATTCTTCCGGAAAAAGAAAAGGGCAAGCCTTTTCGACTTACCCTTGCGCTTCTTCTAAGGCTTGAACTTAGGACCCCATGATTAACAGTCATGTGCTCTAACCAACTGAGCTAAAGAAGCATTGGAAACTTGTTTTGCATCGTGTTCCCCGATGTTGCGCTTCTTCTAAGGCTTGAACTTAGGACCCCATGATTAACAGTCATGTGCTCTAACCAACTGAGCTAAAGAAGCAGGTTTTTATGTTTTGCAACTCGTTTTTGTCGAATTGCGATGCAAAAGTACAAGTTTTTTGGAAAATAAAAAATATATTTGCTAAAAAAATGCTAAAAATAATAAAATTATGAGAATATTGGGTGTCGGCAATTCGTTGGTGGACATGCTCTGCCGCTTGCCAAATGAAGAGATTCTTTCAAAATATAGTCTTCCGAAGGGAGGAATGCAGCTTATAGACAAGGAAATGGCGATAAGGATTTCCAACGACATCAAGCACCTGGAGTGCCAGTTCGTTTCCGGAGGCTCTGCCGCCAACACTATAAACGGTATCGCTAATATCGGAGGTGTCGAGACTTCGTTCCTCGGAAAAATCGGTCGCGATGAGGTCGGTGACTATTTTGAAAACGATTTGAGAAAAGATGGTGTCGAAACATTCATGCTTCGCTCTGACCTTCCTACGGGACGATGCATTTCCTTGATTTCTCCGGACGGAGAGCGTACCATGTGCACTTGCCTTGGAGCTACGGGGGAACTTTTGGCAGAGGATGTAGGCCATGACGCATTCCAGAACATCGACATCTGCCACATCGGAGGTTACCTTGTCCAGAACCATGACATGATCGAGCAGGTCATGATTACAGCCAAGGCTCATGGCGCAAAGGTTTCCCTTGACCTTGCCAGCTATAATGTTGTAGAGTCTAACTTCGACTTCATGCATTATCTGGTAAAGAACTTTGTCGATATCTGTTTCGCCAACGAGGAGGAGACTGCGGCCTACACCAAGACTCGAGACCTTGAGGAAGGTGTGAAACTTCTTGCCCAGGATACTGAGATTGCGATTGCCAAAGGTGGCAGTGCAGGCGTGTGGACAATGACTCACGGCGGAAAGCCAATCTTTGTGTCGTCTTTGCCTAACCGAAACTGCATAGACACTACCGGCGCAGGAGACTTGTTCGCTTCCGGCTATTTGTACGGACTTATGACTTCTGACTATAACATAGAGGTTGCCGCCAAATACGGAGCCATTGTCGGAGCCAACATTATCGAGCACGTCGGCACAAGAATGAGTGCCGATATATGGGACTCCATAAGGTCAGAGTTCAAAAAAGTGTAGGTAAACAGACAAACCATTATTCAGCATAAGAGCGAGAGGTTACCTCCCGCTCTTTTTTTGTAAATCCTTAATTCTGCAAATGCCTGATTAATTCTGTTTTGTTAGAATATAATTCTATTGTATTGTGATATTGTAGAATTATTATTTGTAATTCAGTTTTTGTTTGTTGTGAATATACTGCTGAAGTAACTTTGCATCAGAAATAAAACAAAGCAGATATATGAATATACAGTACTATAAACATTGGAGCAATAATTTGGAGCGATACATGGAGTATAAGGTGTATGGCTCTGAGGGAAAGGGTGTGCTAGTGTTCCCATCTCAGGATCAAAGATTCTATGAGTGGGAGGATAACGGTATGGTCTCTGTCCTTGCTCCGATGATTGAGTCTGGCAAAATTCATCTTATCTGCTGTGACAGCATCGACAAAGAGACTTGGAGCAACGGGTTGAACGGAGAGAACATTGACTATGTGTCTGATGAGGAGAAAAGCAGGTACCATGAACGTATTGACTTGCACGAGAGATGGTTTAACTATATTGTTGATGAACTGATCCCTGAGGTGAGCGGAGGCGAGGAACTTATCGTAACTGGCTGTTCTATGGGCGGATACCATGCGGGAAACGTGTTCTTTCGTCGCCCTGATCTGTTCAGCACAATACTATCTTTGAGCGGGCTGTTCCATGCCGACTATTTCTTTCCAAAGTATGATGACAAGTTGATATACTTCAACTCTCCTCTTGATTTTCTAGCAGGACAGCACGACCCTTCGATACTTCTTAACCAGTATAGAAGAAAGCAGATATTCTGTTGTTGCGGTCAGGGTGAATACGAGGAGATTACTAGTGAATCTAATCGTAGGCTTGAGCAGGTTTTGTCAAATGCAGGAGTTGGCGGTGTGTTCGACTTTTGGGGCAAAGACGTAAATCATGACTTCTATTGGTGGCGCAAACAGGCTGTTTATTTCTTCGACAAGATTGTAAACGGAGAACGTGTCGAGGTGGCTTAGTCAAAAAGTATAAATAACAATAATTAATAGTATAGAGATGAATTTCATTTTCATATCTCCTCATTTCCCTCATACCTATTGGGAGTTCTGCAACAGGTTGAAGCAGAACGGAGTGAATGTGCTTGGAATCGCAGACGCTTCGTATGATTCTCTGGATTATCAACTTAGAGATTCCCTTACAGAATACTATAAAGTTGACAATCTTGAGAACTATGATGATGTGTATCGTGCGGTTGCTTTCTTTGCTTTCAAATATGGAAAAATAGACTGGATTGAGTCCAACAACGAATATTGGCTTGAGCAGGATGCACGCTTGAGGTCCGACTTTAATGTAAATAGTGGAATCAAATTGGATGGCATTGCTGCCATAAAGGAAAAGTCGGAGATGAAGAAATTCTACGCTAAGGGTGGTATTCCTACAGCTAGACAGCTCAAGGCTTCGAAAGGGGAGCGCAAGGCACTTGCATTCGCTGTTGAAGTGGGTTACCCGATTATTGCCAAGCCAGACGTGGGTGTTGGTGCAGGTGGTACACACAAAATTCATAATGACGATGAGTTGAAAGCGTTCTACAAGAAGGAGGGAAGCAATGTTTCCAACTATGTGATTGAGGAGTTCATTACTGGAGATATATGCTCGTATGATGCCATTATAGACTCCAAGTCAAATCCTTTGTTCGAATCTATGACAGTATGGCCACCTTCGATTATGGATATTGTGAACAAGAAGCTTGATTTGTCTTATTTCGTGTCTCCAGCAATTCCTGAATCTTTGAGTGTGCTTGGTAGAAAGACTGTGGAGTCATTCGGTGTTAAGAGCAGATTTGTTCATCTTGAGTTCTTCCGTTTGGACTGTGACCGAAAGGGGTTAGGAAATAAAGGTGATTTCGTTGCTTTGGAAGTAAATATGCGTCCAGCCGGAGGTTATACGCCAGATATGATTAACTTTGCACACAGTGTCGATGTTTACCGTATTTGGGCGGATATGGTAACTTATGACAAATCTCGTCATGCAGTGTCTAACAAGCATAATGCAGGCAACGCTTTGTCTTTGCCTTGGAACGATGAGTATTACTGTGCTTTTGCTTCCAGACGAGACATATATGACTATGTGTACAGCATAGAGGAGGTCAAGGAGCGTTACAAGGAACAGCTCGTTATGTGCGACAGAATGCCTGAAATACTTTCCGGTGCTATGGGACAGCAGATGTTTACGGTAAAACTCAAGACAAAGAAAGAGGTAGATGATTTTGTAGATTTTGTTCACAAGAAAAAATAGGAATTAGAATGCAGACAACATACAACAAGTGGTACAGCCAATCGCTTGGTCGCGATATGGAGTTCAAGGTTTATGGAGATGGACGCCGAACATTGTTTGTCTTTCCTTCTCAGGACGGACGCTTTTACGATTACGAGAATTTCGGGATGGTAGATGTTCTTTCTTCGTGGATTGAGAGAGGTGATTTGCGCATTATTTGTTGCGATGGAATAGATTGGGAGACATGGAGCAATTTGGGAGGAGATTCCCGATGGCGCATAGAACAGCACGAAAGATGGTTTCATTACATTGTTGACGAACTCATTCCAAGCGTAAGGAGAGGGGACGAGACGTTCATTGTTACGGGTTGTTCAATGGGTGGATTTCATGCCGGCAACTTCTTTTTCCGCAGACCGGATTTATTTGATACAGTCATAGCCCTAAGCGGACTATATCATGCAAGCTATTTCTTTGGTGACTATTCTGATGAGCTTGTATATTCAAATTCACCGCTTGATTACTTGAGATGGATGCCTTTAGACCATTACTATTGGGATGTTTACCGCAACCGCAGAATCATTTGTTGTGTTGGACAAGGTAACTGGGAAGAGGATTTGTTAGCCTCTACCAGACGATTGGATGACTTGTTGAGGGAACGTAATGTCCCTGCATGGATAGACTACTGGGGACATGATGTTGCACATGATTGGCCTTGGTGGAGAAAACAGCTTGCCTATTTCGTGGGCAATGTACTAGGTTAGCTATCCTTCCCATAAAAAAGGGAAAAGAGTGGGAAGCTGCAGTTCCCAGGATGCCTCATTATGTAAACCACCTTCTTGTCTGAATATGTATGTTCGACAGGAAGGTTGTTTTGTTTGTATCTCTCTTTCAAGTTCCAGAATGTAGTTCCTTACTGTTTCTTCAACCTCCAGAGAGTTCCATTCATTAGTTCCCCACGAGAAGAAAATGCGTGTGTCGGGTTTGATGTCTGCATCTTTTATTTCGTTAAGGAAATGACTCATAGAAGTCCTTATTGATGGAGAAATGACTGCAGCCTTAGAGAATATGTCGTTATGCTTGAGAATAGTGTACAGAGACATCATTCCGCCCATAGACGAACCTCCCACTGCTGTGGCTTCGCGATGACTCCATGTGCGGAAACGTCTGTCTATGTAAGGTTTAACCTTTTCAATAACCCATTGTATTGTGTTCTCAGCATCACCTCGCAACTTTCCTACATTCCCTATTTCTACGGAATAAGGGCAGTATTCGTTGCATCGCTGAGGACTGTTGTGGGCGCATTCCATGCCTACGACAATCATTCTTTTCCAATATCCCTGCAGAAAGTTCGAAAGTCCCCAAGACTTGCCGAATGTGGCGTCGCAGTCATTGAACAAGTTCTGCCCGTCCCACATGTACATTACAGCATATCTTTCTTCGTTTCCTTCCGAATAGTAGTCGTCTGGCAGATAGATGTGAAGTCGTCTGTCTTCGTTTGCGAATGGGAAATATATATCTTCTTTTATTATCATGAGCTAACTGTTTATGTTTTAGTCCTAATGTTGCTATGCAAATATAGAAATAATTGTTCGTATAATTCAAGAATTTCATAATTATTGCACATGATTTGTTTTTGTCTCTGTTTTTTCTCCTGCTACCTACATATTATGACTGAGAGAATTCAAAATCATAATTTTTAGGTATTGCCCACTTTGGCGAATAGAGGGAACTTTGCACTCGAAATAAATACGAGTGCGATATAAACATTGCACTCGAAAATAAAGAGTAAAATACATTGGTAGTAATGGATTCTGTAAAACTTATTTTGACGAGTGCTTTAATGTCGTCTTTTGTCTCTGTGATGGCGGAAGAAGACTCTGTAAAAAGAAAATTTAATCTCGGTGCATACGGCGAGGCGGTAATGACTCGCAATTTCTATAGTGACAACATCTATCGCTACAAATATCCATACGAACACAAGGATGATGCAAGCCACGGGCGTTTCGACCTTCCCCACATGGCAATAAACATGGGCTATGACTTCGGCAAGGGGTGGAGCGTAGGCATGGAGATAGAGTTCGAACACGGAGGAACGGAAAGCGCTGTCGAATACGAGGCTGACGAGAGTGGTGAATATGAAGCTGAGGTTGAAAAGGGAGGAGAAGTGGCGTTGGAACAGCTATGGGTAAACAAGGCTTTCAAGCAGGGAATGTTCAACATACGTGCCGGAGAAATCGTTGTTCCCGTAGGTCAGGCAAACGCCTACCATATGCCGAACGAGTTCTTTACAGTATATCGACACGAGGGCGAGTCAAGTATTCTGCCTAATACATGGCATCAGGTCGGCCTTTCATTTTGGGGCAAGACAAAATATGTGAACTATGAGATGCAGTTCCTTTCCGGACTTGATTCCGAGAGGTTCGGCTCGGAGAACTTTGTTCATTATGGCTGCGTTTCGCCCTACGAGTTCAAGATTGCGAATTCCTATGCTGCTGCGACGAGAGTCACAGTCAAGCCCGCAGACGGAGTAAGACTTTCTCTAAGCGGTTACCTTGGCAGAACTTTCAAAAACACTCTTGCTCATCCAAGTGCAAAATATGACGATGTTAAGGGCAGACTTGGAATAGGTTCGCTTGACTTCTATGTCAACCGAGGCGCTTGGATTGTTCGTGGCGGTGCTACATACGCTCATTTGGGAGATGCGCAGACTATTACTGAATTCAACAACACTTTGCCTCTGCATCATGGCCAGGATGGTTCGCCTAGCAAACATCAGCCTGTCGGAGAGTCTGCTCTTGCAACTTCCCTTGAACTCGGTTGGAATATGCTTTCTGTTGTGCCAAAGGCAGAGGCAAAGCAGAAACTTTACCTGTTCGGTGCTTACGAGTACTATGACTCGATGTTAGAAGGTTCTCAGAAAGAGTCATACAACTGGTGCGGAAAGAATCGTTTTGCAGTAGGCCTTAACTATATGCCTGTAAACGGTGTGATAGTCAAGGCTGAGTATTCGAAGAGATACCTAAACGACATGGATGAAAGTGCTGCAAATGCAAACAACACTCATGTAGGCCATACGGACGAGCCTCTCGGCCAATACAATGACGAGCCAAGCATTTCTTTGGGCGTAACTTTTGTCGGTTGGTTCATAAAGTAGTTGAGAAAAGGCAATGGGTTTGTTTTTTGAAATCTTTTAGTTCTCGAAGTCGAGCTGTTAGATTGCAGAAAAAACGTCAAATACAAAACATTCAAAATTTTGAACATCATATTTGCGTGTAAGTATGGCTTGTGCAAAATTGTAGGCTTAAAATTTAGCAAAATTTATCTCCCCCGTCAAATGAGTTTTTAGAAAGGCTGCAAAGACTAATTGGTATTGATTTTTAAGTTTGTTTGAGGGCATGAAATTGTCTATGATTGAAAAATAATATAAAAAAACAACGATAATGAAAAACTTTTTTAAGGTAGGTGTCATGGCTTTGGCTATGACAGGTTTTATGGCAAGTTGTGACGATGATGACGAAAAGAACGAGTCAAAATCTTCGTCAAGTGAGTTACTTTCGGTTTCGTCAAACTTTGTTGACAACACTGTAATCAAGACTTACAAGGGGTTGGCAGACAAGTGCGAGACTTTGATGGAGGATTTGTCTGCAATGTCTTCGCAAGAGGATTTGAACAAGGTTTGCGAGGACTGGAAAAGCGCTCGCCAGTACTGGGAGTGGAGCGAGGCTTTCCTTTTCGGTGCTGCTTCAAGCTACGGTATTGACCCTCACATAGACACTTGGCCTTTCGATGCCGCCGCCTTTAACTCAAACATCGCAAAGTTTGATCCAGAGGACGAGAACAGCCTTAACTCTATGTCGGAAATCATTGCGACAGGACAGAATTTGACAGGTTTCCATGCTCTTGAGTATTTGATTTTCCGTAATGGCTCGGCTCGTTCGTTCGCAGAACTTACTGCAAAGGAAATAGCATACGCACAGTTGGTGTCAGAGGATTTGTACCTTTCTTCAGTCAGACTAGAGGCTTCATGGGCTGGACTTGACAAAGTTGGTGCAGGACGCAAGGAACTTCTTGAGGAGGCCGAGATGGAACCAAACGATGACTTCGGAGAGTATATGAGAGAGGCTGGAAATGCAGGAAGCCTTTACAGAACGCCGCTTCTTGCCGTTCGCCAGATTATTGACGGATGCAAGGACATTGCCGACGAGGTTGCAAGCGCAAAGATTGGAAAACCGACTCTAGGTGAGGATGTGAACTACATCGAGTCTCCTAATGCTTACAACTCAATTACTGACTTTTACGACAACATTCTTTCCTGCCAGTACGCTTTGTATGGAGGTTTGAATGCAACTACACCTGCAGTAAATTCTGTTATGTCATACGCACAGAAGAACTGTCCGGCTCAAGCAAAGGCTTGCGACGACGCACTTCAGAATGCGCTTTCAAAGGTGAAGGCAATGAAGAAGCCTTTTGTTGTAAACTACAACGACCAGACTGCAAAGGATGCAATCGAAGCAATCAAGGCTTTTGACGAGTCTTTGTCTGCACTAAGTGACGCGTTGAACTAGGAAATAAGTCCTACCTGACTTCAATTCAGTAATATACATCTTTTTCTTTCAGGCTGGTTCGTTTAATCGAGCCGGCCTTTTCTTTTTCATAATACTCATGTTTAGGTATGCGGCTTCCCAAAAATACCTAATTGTGAGTATTGCCCTTTTTTGCGAATCTGACGAATTTTGCATCCAAAATTAAGATAAAAAATGAAGAGCTTTAGTAAATACGGTTGTTTTGCTTTGTCTGCGCTTGCCTTTTCCGGCTGTGTTGACGACGAAGTTGTTTGCGAAAAAGTTGACTTTACTCCGCTAACAAAGAGCGAGGTAGAGGAGATGACTTATTCCGGCGGCAAGTTGGGTACATCATTCACTTTTTCAGCTTCTGCATACCAACAGCCATCCCCAGCAGTGGAGCAGCAGGGATTCTATTCGATGTTCAAGTACGGCGAAACTTTGTTCGAGCGCGACTACGTTCAAGAGAAGGGTACTGCGTTTTCCGGACTTGGTCCGCTTATGGTGAGAAAAGGCTGTCTTTACTGCCACCCGAACTACGGACATGGTAAGAGACAAATCGAGTACCGCGCCAACGAGATGGGAAACGGCTACCTCTTGGTTATTTATGACAAAAAGACCAACGGCTACCTAACTTCAATTACAGGAATGCCGCAGACTCTCGCGGTCAAGCCATTCAAGGCTCCTATTGACGAGACCCAGATCAAGATAAGATGGAAGCACTTTACCGATGATCACGGAAATGCCTTTGATGACGGAGAAATGTACGACCTTATTTATCCGGAGGTTTCTATTCCTGAATCGGCTTTCTACGTTCCTCTTGAGGGAACACGCAACGGAGAGACTGTACAAATCCCTTACGAGGACATTGAAGTTCGTCTGGAGTCAACAATCGGAATCTATGGAACTGGATTGATAGATGCCATTCCAGACGACTCCATTACGGAGCAGTGGAAGAAGGAGTCTCCGTATGTAGAGCTTAACCCTGCGTTGTGGGATGCCGGAGCAAGAACTTGGGCAAGCTATTACAAGGGCTTGACAGGCAAGCCATACGTGAGAAGGTTTACCTATGCAATGTCACGAGGTCCGTTGCTTGATGCCGCCGGAGCTAATGCCGTGTGGAACATTACCAATGTCACCCGAAGCGACAGAAGATACCATTATATGACTGAAACCTATGCCAGAGTTTCTAGCAAGGATCCTGATGTTCAGGCTTCCTTCTATGATTATTTCCCTGAGGAGAAGACTGAGGCCGGTGTTGAGGCTGACATCTATCGCTACCTGTTGGGTAAGTCAGAAGGAAAGAATGTGGCGAAGGTTGAGATGAAGGATGCTGACTATAAGGACTTTATGGTATGGCATAGAGGTCTGGCAGTACCTGCCGCGCGTGACTTGAAAGATCCACAGGTGCAGAAGGGTATGAGAACATTCAAGCAGATCGGTTGCGCACAGTGCCACCGTCCTTCTTGGCAGACGGGCGAGGATAACATTCAGGACCCGAACGGAACGTTCACAAATGCCGATATGCCTCGCTATCCCAACCAGAAGATTTGGCCCTACACAGATATGGTGCAGCACAGGCTGATGATGGTGAACGACCTGCGCACAGGCTGGTGCAGAACAACTCCATTGTGGGGTAGAGGATTGAGCAAACTTTGTACCGGAGGCGAAGACAGACTTCACGACTGCCGTGCTAGGAACACTCTGGAATCAATCATGTGGCATGGTGGAGAAAAGAGTGACGCTCGCGAAACTGTGGAGAAGTTCAGAAAGCTGTCAAAGGAGGATCGTGAATCTGTGATCAAATTCCTGGAGTCCATTTAATCCATCCAAGCAAATTTTTTGTTACTTTTGCAATGGACTGCTTCGTATTGTCGGAACTGTCCATATCACCCGAATAAAAAAGAAGTATGCAGAATCAGAAGATATACGAATCCACCGACCGGATGATAATGCTTATCAAGGACAACTATAATGTCCTTCAGTCATTAGGCTGTTTCGGTATAAATCTTGGCTTCGAGGACAAGACTGTCGAAGAGGTCTGCAGGGACAACGATGTTGATACCCTTACCTTCCTGACGGTTGTGAACTTTACAATAAACGGATCTGCAAGCGGAATAGACCATTCAAGGCTCTCCATAGACACGCTCATGCGCTATTTGAAGGCAAGCCATACGTACTATCTCGGGTTCCAGCTTCCGTTTATCCGCAGGGAGCTGACGGAGTCCCTTTCCCTGTATGACCCGATGGCAAAGATTATCATCGACTGCTACGACGAGTATGCCGCCGCAGTCACTGCCCACATGAAGTATGAGGAGGATAATCTCTTCCCGTATGTCGAGGCTCTGCTCAGAGGTGAGAGAAGCGGAAAATACTCAGTGGCAGACTTTGAAAGAAACCATAGCCAGACGGATCTGATACTGAAGGAGCTGAAGACTTTCATCATTCAGTATCTGCCGCCGGACAAGCAGAGGAACAACCAACTCATGGCGACTCTATATGACATATTCAACAATCAGGAGTGGCTTGCACTTCATGCAAAGGTCGAGGACGCAATCTTTGCCCCTGCCATAGAAATTGCAGAAAGAAAGCTTGACGAACAGCTGGGTTCGGTCCTGCCCGGAGCTTCGCATTCAAGAAGGTTCGACGGGGACGATTTGAGCGAAAGGGAGACAGATGTTGTAAAGGGTGTTGTTCTGGGACTTTCAAACAAGGAGATTGCGGAAAACCTCTGTATTTCAACCAATACCGTAATAACTCACAGGCGCAATATCGCAAAGAAACTTGACATTCATAGTGCGGCAGGACTGACTGTCTATGCCATTGTTCACAAGCTTGTCGATGTAAGAGACATGAAATGAATTCATAATACATAATTCACAATTCACAATTTCACAACACTTTCCCCCGATAAACACTTCTCAAATAATTTCACATACAACAATAAAATAAAAAAATTGTAGTACCTTTGCACGGAAAATGTCAAAACAAAGATGTGATATGAGTGCATTTCATTTGGGACGCTTGGCTTCGGAAGGAGCAAAGAAATACGGAGATAAAATAGCCCTTTCATACAGGGACGCCTCGGGAAGGTGGCTCGGTGTGTCTTGGACTGTATTGGACAGAAGGGTAAATGCCTTGGCAGATACTTTGCTGTCACTTGGTGTCGCTGTCCAGGACAAGGTGGCAATCTTCTCACAGAATATGGTGGAAACCATCTTCATCGACTTGGCCTGCCAAAAGATACGTGCCGTGGCTGTTCCCCTTTACGCAACCTCCTCCGCAGAGCAGGTGGCATATATTGTGAACGACGCAGGCTGTAAGATTATGTTTGTCGGGGAGCAATACCAGTACGACCAGGCATTGAAAGTTCTCGAGAAGTCCGATGTCCTGGAGCGAATCATTACAATTTCCAATGATATAAAGTTGGCTGACGGCGACAGCTCGCGCTCATTGGAAAACGAAATCAGAAATTCTCAGCCGAACCGTGAATTGGAGGAGAAGGACTTGGCCGCAAAGCTTGAAGCCCGAGTGTCAGCCTTGAACGACGACGATTTGGCTACGCTTATCTATACATCGGGAACAAGTGGAGAGCCTAAGGGAGTAATGATAACCCACTCGAACTACTCGCACCAGATGAAGGTTCATGCCCAGGTCATGCCCAATGTGGACGAGACGCAGACCTCGATGATGTTCCTGCCTTCGAGCCACATCTTCGAGCGCGCTTGGGACTATTTCGTACTTTCGCGCGGAGGTATGATCTATGTGAACTCCAACCCCAAGGAGATTACCGCTACCATAGCGGAGACTCATCCGAACATGATGTGTGCAGTCCCCAGATTCTGGGAAAAGGTGTATGCGGGAGTGAACGAAAAAATCGAGAAGTTCCACTTCCCTATAAAGTCGCTTATGCACCATGCAATAAAGGTCGGAAAAAGAAGAAACCTTGACTACAAGCGTCTCGGAAAGGAAGTTCCGTTCCTTCTTGAACTAAGATACAAGTTCTACAGCAGCACACTGTTCAAAGTTGTGAAGAAGAAGATCGGACTCGACAAGGCCACATTCCTGCCTTGCGCCGGCTCTGCATTGTCGGACCAGGTGAACGAGTTTCTTCAGTCGCTTGGCTTCCCTTTGGTTGTCGGCTACGGATTGACCGAGACCACAGCCACTGTCGCCTGCTACCAGTCGTTCAAGGACTACGAGCTCAGCAGTGTAGGAAAGCTTATGCCGGAACTCGAGGTTAAGATTGGCGAGAACGACGAAATCCTTATCAGGGGAGGACTTATCGCAAAAGGCTACTACAACAAGCCGGAAATAAACGCAGAAACCTTCAGGGACGGTTGGTTCCACACAGGTGATGCCGGTAAGTTCGAGAACGGACTTCTGTACATCACAGAGAGAATCAAGGACTTGTTCAAGACTTCAAACGGAAAGTATATTGCACCGCAGCAGATTGAAAACCTGCTCAACGCAGACAAGTACATCGACCAGACCGCGGTGATAGGCAATGACCGCAAGTTCGTGACTGCGCTTATAGTGCCGGATTTCGTAGCTTTGCGAGAGTATGCCGAGTCGAACAATATCGCTTTCAACAGCAACGAGGAACTTGTGAAGAACGAGGAAGTCAGGAAAATGTTCGAGGAGCGTCTGCAGACTATCCAAACTGGTCTTGCCTCGTATGAGCAGGTTAAGAGGTTCACGCTTCTTGCAAAACCGTTCACTTCGGATTCGGGCGAGCTTACCTTGACATTGAAACTGAAGCGCAAGGTCATCAACCAGAACTACGCGGAGCAGATAGAGTACATGTACTCTTACTAGAGAATTCATAAATTATGTTACAAAGCAGAGGTAAGGAGAAATCTTTACCTCTTTTTTGTTGATATTTGCCAATTTTGTTCTTTGTTTTGCCTTAATGCAATATATTTGCCCCAATTAACTACGGAATTGTATAAACTGCCTTATAATTATTCTGATACTATATGAATCGCAAGTTTGCTTTTTTGACAGGCATTGTTTTGACTTTTTTTGCCCTGCCCTTGCCAGCCCGCAATTATCATAATACGCCGCATCTGTTCACTCAGCCGGACAGCACCGAGGTCGAGGTACGCCTGTTTGGAAATGAGCTTTATATAGATGCGGAAAGCAATGACGGCTTCACTTTGGTCAGGGACGAGGACAACGGCTTCATCTGCTATGCTATGGTTAGTGCAGACAGCACGGAGTACGCCTCTTCCGGAATAATATACAGGGGCGGAGAAGCTCCGAAGGAAGTTAGAATGATTGTCCGCCCCAAAGTCAGAATATCGGCAGAGAGCATCCGAAGGAAGCAGAGGGAAACAGCTGGCAGGCTCGGAATGAATTCCCGTGAGTCTCAGCCTGAACTGCGAAGCACTTCGGTTCTTCCCGACACGGTATATGGAGTTTGTCTGCTTATAGATTTTCCCGACAAGAAATTCTCTTTCACAAGAGATCAGATTGACACATACCTTAATGCAGACCACGGAAGCGTTGGCGGTAATGCAAGATCAATAAAGGAGCATTTCCGTTGGATTTCCAATGGCAAGCTGACCTATATCAATTATTTGCCTGCGCAAGTATATACTGCTCCGGCTTTGAAGTCCTACTACGCACCGACTGATGCAACAGACTACACAATCGACAGGTTTTTGCCTGTGGTGGAGGATGCTCTATTATCCTGCACAAAGCAGAAGGACGGTTTTGACATAAGTGACTTGTCAGTAAAGAACGGGGCATTGATGGCGATAAATATCTTCTATGCAGGCAAGTGCGAGAACCAGTGGGCGACAGGACTTTGGCCTCACAAGAATGCCATGCAGTTCAAGAAGATAAGGGATAACCGCTTTTTCAGGAATGCCTGGCACAATTACCAGATTTCCGATTTGGGAGACAATTTGGTGATGAGCACTTTTGTTCACGAGAACCAGCACATGATTCTCGGCATGCCGGATTTCTACAGCTATGACGGTCATTCGGACAACAACTCAGAGAAGTACAATATCGGAGACTCGTTTTCTTTGTCTCAGGAGAAAGACCCGCCTTTCCCAAATCCTTTCTCTCTTGACGAGCTGGGTTGGATGGACAACAAGATTGTACTGAATGACATCAATGACGGAAGAATGGTGCATTTGAAGTATGGTGTGGGTAATACTGCTGTCTATTATGGTAAAGGTAAATCTGCAAGCGAAAGATACTATCTGGAAATCAGAGAGATTCCCGGCTATTGGTGGACTCCTGCTAAAAAGGGAATATTTATCTGGCACGTGAATACGAACGGAGACAATACTTACGAGAAGAACAACTATGGAGTAAAGAATCCCGAACTGCTTGACTGCAGACCTGCTAATTCCGACAATCCTTTCTGGGGTGAGAAAGGTGCGCCTCTTGAGTTCAGCGATAATTCAAATCCTTCTGCAAAATGGTATAGCGGAGAGAATTCTGGTATCTATCTATGGGATTTCAGTTCTCCGAATTTGAGTGAGATGACTTTCCGTTGTGGCCCATATCTGCTTAGTGACATTGTTCTCGGAAATGACTCTCTGCCTACAGGATTTGTTGATGAAGAGTATTCCGCTACCCTTAGCATAAGTGGAGGAGACGGCGAGTATTCAGTAGTCGTAACGAATTTGGCAGACCTTCCTTCATGGTTACAGATTGATGAAATGGGAAACTTGAGCGGAATTCCTGACGATACTTTCGAGGGTGTTGTTGAATATGAAGTGAAGGACAACAGCAATAATGTGGCAAAAGCTTCTTTGAATTTAGTTGTTGTCTCTAAAAAATTGTCGTCATTGGATAATTCTATGGCTAACGTGGTCAAGGTCTTCCCAAATCCTTCGAATGGTGCATTTTATTTATGCTCTAAAGAAAGCGGAGAAGCTGTCATTTCAAGCGTAAGTGGTATGGTGATCGAGAAGATTAATGTAGAGCCAGGAACAACTTCTTTTGGCGCTGATTTGAGCTCTGGAATTTATCTTCTAACATTTAATGGGGAAGTGATAAAGATTGTGAAGAAATGATGACTGATTATTATCAGCAAAGATATCCCTTTATTCTTCACCGTTGCCGCTGGAAATATAATCTGGCGCCGACGGTGAAGAATTCTTTATTCACTTTAGAGCCGTTGAATGAAGGCCATGTTGACTCCATTGTTTCGATGGTCTCCAATCCCCAATTCTTCGGTTTCTATGACGAGGTAAGAACATATAGGTTCAAACTTAGAGCGGCTTTGAAATCTTTGGTAAAGAGAGGCGGACATTTTGCTATTAGGTTGAATGAAGGCAACGCAATTATCGGCGAGTTGGTTGTTCTGGAGGAAGAAAAAGGTAAGTGGGAGATAAGCTACTGGCTTGATTGCAACCTGTGGGGAAGAGGCTTGATGACAGATGTTGTCAAAGGCTTTTCAATGTGGTTTTTTGACAATACTGCTCTTGATTCCCTTTATGCCAGAACCCTCTTGACAAACTTGCCGTCGCACAGAGTGCTTGAAAAGGCTGGCTTTGTGCGGGAGAAAGAGGTAGGGAATTATGTAATGTTGAGGCTGGACAGAGAAAACAGAAAGGACGAGGTTCGTTAAGAATCCCGTCCTTTCTCAAACTTAATATCTAAACTTTTTTATTTCACGATTGCCTCTTTTATCATCTCGACGATGTACTTCACGTCATTGTCTGTGACGTATGGGCCAGCTGGCAAGCAGAAGCCAACCTTGAAGATATCTTCCTCGACTCCGTTTGTGTAGAAAGGAGCTCCATGATAGATAGGCTGCTTGTGCATAGGCTTCCAAACAGGTCTTGCCTCGATCTTCTTGCTTAGCATGAATATGCGAAGTGCCTCTACATTGTCGTTTGGCTGGCAGTCAGTAACTGCTGAATCAACTGCTTTGATAACTCCGGCAGCACCGCCTACCGCAGTTTTGATTGTCTCCTTATAGGCGTTCTCCTGTCCCTGTACCTTGACATCTGCGTCTATTGTCGCTGTACACAACCAGAAGTTCGCGTCATAGCGTGAATCGTTCGGCTGTTTGTGGATGTGTACACCCTTGACATCAGCAAGCAACTCCTCGTAAAGGGCCTGAACGTGCTTGTGATGGGCGATATGGTCGTCTGCTACTGTCATTTGTCCACGTCCGATACCTGCGCAAACGTTACTCATGCGGTAGTTGTATCCGATTGCAGTGTGCTGGTAGTAAGGATATGCGTCGCGAGCCTGAGTGGCGTACCACATGATTGTGTTCTTGTCTTCTGCGTTCTCACAAATCAAGGCACCTCCACCTGAAGTTGTGATCATCTTGTTTCCGTTGAATGAAAGGACACCGAACTTTCCGAATGTTCCAAGCACCTTTCCGTTGAATTTTGAGCCGAATCCCTCAGCTGCATCTTCTACGACAGGAATCTCATATCTGTTTGCGATCTCCATGATCTTGTCACAGTCATAAGGCATTCCGTATAGAGCGACCGGGATGATGGCCTTAGGCTTTTTTCCTGTCTTTGCAATTCGGTCCTTGATGGCCTGTTCAAGCAAAGCCGGATCCATATTCCATGTCTCCTTCTCAGAACCTACAAATACCGGCTTTGCACCAAGGTATGTGATAGGGTGTGAAGATGCGCAGAAAGTGAAGCTTTGCACAATCACCTCGTCGCCTGGCTGCACTCCGCATCCAATCAATGCAAGGTGAACAGCCGCTGTTCCTGCTGAAAGAGCAACGATCTCCTTTTCTCCACCGACAAACTGCTTCAAGTCCTCTTCGAATCCGTTTACGTTTGGTCCTAGTGGAACTACCCAGTTTGTATCGAAAGCCTCTTTTACATATTTCTGCTCGATGCCTGCCTCACTCATGTGAGCAAGACACAAGTATATTGTCTTTTCTGGAACGTAACTCATAATGAATATCTTTTGAATTGTTTAGAGTTTAACTCCTATTATTGTCTTTTGTTATATTGTCTCGTTGTTGTACTCCATCTTTTTGCCAAGTACCGTGCAGATAATCATCTGTATGTCCTTTAAGAACGAGTAGTGCTCGTAGTAATACTTGTTGATGCGCAACTTGTCCGGATAGATTACCGTGTCATTGTACTCGATTGCGATTTCCTGCATCGGACGGTTGTCTCCTTCAGCCTGTTTCTTTGCCACGTAATCCGAGATCATTTCATCCTCGAGTCTGTACTTTAGAGTGGCAGGACCTGTTATTCCAGGTCTAAGCTTCAAGACTATTCTGTCGTCCCCCTGCAGTTTGTCTGCGTAGCCTGGAACGTCTGGTCGGGGACCTACGAAGCTCATGTTTCCGACAAGCACGTCCCAAAGTCCGGGAAGTTCGTCAATCTTGTAGTGGCGCAGGGTAGCGCCGAATGGGGTTATTCGGCTGTCTCCTGCAACGCTGACTGTGCTTCCGTTATGGTTCACGGTCATTGTCCTGAACTTGTGGCAGGTGAACAGTTTTCCGTCTTTGCCGACACGCTTCTGTTTGAATATCGCAGCCCCCCCGGGCATCTTGATCTTGACAAGGATAGCCACGATGATCAGAAACGGCCAAAGAAATAGAAGGCCGATCAGTGATACAAGTCTGTCGAATATGAATTTTAGAAACATGTCTGTGTCCTCTGCGTTATTTATTTGTTTTTTGAATTCCCTTGCCAAAATTATTTGCTATGGAATTGACAGTTGAATTCGGATGAAAATGTCTTTTGGCAAGTTTCCTATGGTAATATTGGGAGAAGAAAAGACATCTCGGCTCATTTTTCCCTTTAACTTATGAAATGTTAAACTAGTTGCAAGTTTGACGTTTTTATTAGTCTGGAAAGAGATCCGATATGTTTTTGTCTGCCCAACCTATACCCAACTACTCAAGTTAGATTTCAAGCCAAACGGCAAAGGCATGTGTGCCGAATTGCAGTTTGTCGATTCTGCCTCTGTTGGGGTTTGATCGAGAAGGAAATTATTTGTCCAAAACCTCGTACTTTGAGTGCTTGCTCTTGAACTCTGGAACAAGCTCCTTCATTCCCTTTACGATTGCCATATCGTCATATCCTGCCTTTGTCGTTTCGATCAAGGCGTTGATCTGGTTGCAAACGTCATCGTATCCTAGTTCGCGTACATCTGCAAGCTTGATCTTCGGATGCTTCGAAGGCTTTGTGTTCTCCTCTTTGTTAAGAAGCTCCTCGTAAAGCTTTTCTCCGTCTCTCAAGCCTGTGTATTTGATCTCTACATCTTGAGCTCCGGAAAGAAGAATCATTCTCTTTGCAAGGTCTGCGATCTTGACCGGCTTGCCCATGTCGAACACGAACACCTCGCCACCGTTACCCATAGTTCCTGCCTGAAGAACTAGCTTGCATGCTTCCGGAATAAGCATGAAGTATCTGATTATGTCCGGATGAGTCACAGTAAGCGGACCGCCCGCCTTGATCTGCTCCTTGAACAAAGGAATTACAGAACCGTTGCTTCCAAGTACGTTACCGAATCGAGTTGTCACGAACTCTGTGTGGCCTTCCACCTTCTTGTCCTTGATAGCCTTGTCAAGAGACTGGCAGTACATCTCGCAGATTCGCTTGCTGCATCCCATTACGTTAGTAGGGTTGACAGCCTTGTCTGTGCTGACCATTACGAACTTCTTGGCTCCGTACTTTACGGCAAGGTCTGCGATGATGCGAGTTCCGTCGATGTTGTTTATTACAGCCTCTCCAGGATTGTCCTCCATCATAGGAACGTGCTTGTATGCAGCAGCATGGAATACGTACTCAGGCTTGTACTGTTTGAACACTGCCTCCATGTGAAGCTTGTGTCCGATGCTTGCTGTCAATGTCAGACAAGGGATCTCTGGGAACTTCCTTGCCATCATAAGTCTGATGTCGTGCAGAGGAGTCTCAGCCTGGTCAACAAGCACCAACTGGCTAGGGCCAAAGCTTGCAACCTGTCGTACAATCTCGGAACCGATAGAGCCTGCAGCTCCGGTAATCATGATGCACTTCTTGTTAAGAACTGCAGATATTGCGTTAAGGTCAACGTCAATCTGGTTTCTAGGAAGCAAGTCCTCGATGTCAACCTCCTTCAACTGAGTGTGCTTCAACTCAGTCTTTCCGTCCCACTCCTGCTGAGAGTAAACCATGACCTTGATTCCTCCGCTTGTTAGAAGGTCGATCATCTCCTGGTTGTTACGGAAAGCCTCTGTCTTAAGAGGGGAAATCATAAGGACATTTGCATTCTTAAGGCGCATTCTTGCTACAAGCTTGTCGTCGTTAGGATATATCTTGGCACCCATAAGGATATGTGTCCAGTCCTTCTCATCATCAGAAACGAAACCTGCGACAATGTGCTTTGACTCCTGCGAGTGTATGCTCTTTGCAAGGGAAATACCTCCCTCCTTAGTTCCGTAGATAAAAACGCGCTGTGCGTTTGAACTTATGTAGCAGATGTCATAGATATACTTTACAAGGATTCGAAGTCCCCACATGAAAGATGTGGCGATGATGAACGAGATGATCAGAGTCTCCCAAGCCAAAGGGTAAAGATAGTTGTCGATTATCGTTACGTGTCTGGCGATAAAGATAAGTGAGATTCCTATAATGTTTGCTATGATGATTCTAGTCAAGTCAAAGAAACTGCTGTAACGCATCACTCCGCTGTAAGTGTGCATCAAGCGGAATCCTACAAGATAGAATGCTAGATAACAGCACCAAGTGACTAGGATTCTGTCGAACTCGTTAATCATGTTCGTTGTGCCGCCGTTTAGTGCGCAAGCAGCGATTCCCGCTAAAACTACAAGAACGAAGTCGATAATCAAAATACCCCAGTAAGGTAAGCTGTTCTTGCTAAAATACCAGTGTGTTAGCCTATTTATTAATTTACGCATCGTTGTATAGATTAGTTCAAAGAAGTAATGTCTTAATATTATCTGTTTATTTTTTGTCTTAGATATTGTAGAAGTCTTTATACCATTCTGCGAATTGTCTTAGTCCTTCCCTTAGTGGTGTGCATGGCTTGAAGCCGAAATCGCGCTCCAGAGGGGTTGTGTCCGCGTAAGTGACAGGAACGTCTCCGGCTTGCATCGGAACCAGCTCCTTGTGACTTTCGAAATCGTAGTCTTTTGGTAAAACTTTTGCTCTAACCAGCTCTTCCTGAAGAATCTGAACAAAGTCCAACAGATTTTCAGGCTGGTTGTTGCCAATGTTATATATTTTGTACGGAGGAACAGGAAGTCCGTCTTCTCCTGTCTTTCTTTCGGGAGCTTTATTCATCACTCTCGAAATTCCTTCGACAATGTCGTCTATGTATGTAAAGTCTCTTTTGCAGTTGCCGTAGTTGAAAATCTTTATTGTTTCACCTTTCAGCAGCTTGTTGGTAAAACCGAAGTATGCCATGTCCGGACGACCTGCGGGTCCGTAAACCGTAAAGAATCTTAGTCCTGTCGATGGTATGTTGTACAGTTTCGAGTAGGAATGTGCCATAAGCTCATTGCTCCTCTTTGTAGCGGCATAGAGGCTAACCGGATTGTCAACCTTGTCGTCTGTCGAGTAAGGGATCTTCTTGTTGTCACCGTAAACACTCGAACTGCTTGCGTAAACCAAGTGCTGGACTCCGCTTTGCCCGTTGTCATAGGAGTGGCGGCAGGCTTCAAGTATATTGTAGAAACCAATGATGTTAGCCTCTATGTAGGCGTCTGGATTCGTGATGCTGTATCTTACGCCAGCCTGGGCCGCCAGGTTAACTACAATTTCCGGTTTGTATTTCTCGAAAGTGCTTTCTATCAAAGACTTGTCAGCAATACTGCCTTTGATGAAAACGAAACGAGAGTCCTTTGCCAGAGATTCAAGTCTCCATTCCTTTATCCTAACATCGTAGTAGTTGTTTACGGAGTCAATGCCTATCACAGTTATGTCTTTATGGTCTGCAAGCAGTCTTCTCACAAGGTTCGACCCTATAAATCCTGCAGCTCCTGTAACTATAACGTTTTTCATCTACTTATTTTTGAATAAGAAACTCGGCGTGATCCATTGAAACTTAATGTTCTGAGTGGAATGTCGTCTTTGAATCTTTTAAAGTTATGATATTAGTCTCTTTTGAAAATGTCTCTTGTGTAAACTTTGTCCTTGATGTCATCCAAGCAAGAATCATATCTGTTGGCAACGACAGCCTGGCTTAGAGCCTTGAATTCCTCGATGTTGTTGACAACCTTGGAACCGAAGAATGTGCTTCCGTTCTCTAGAGTAGGCTCGTAGATGATGACAGTCGCACCTTTGGCCTTTATCCTCTTCATCACTCCCTGGATTGATGACTGTCGGAAGTTGTCAGAGTTGCTCTTCATTGTAAGTCTATAGACTCCGATCACAACCTCCTTTTCCTTTGAAGCGTCGAACGAACTGTTGCTTTGGTAGGCTCCTGCGATTTCAAGCACTCTGTCTGCAATGAAGTCCTTGCGAGTGCGGTTGCTTTCCACGATTGCAGTCATCATGTTCTGAGGAACGCTTTCGTAGTTTGCTAGCAGCTGCTTTGTGTCCTTAGGAAGGCAGTAGCCACCATAACCAAACGACGGGTTGTTGTAGTGAGTGCCGATTCTTGGATCAAGACCTACTCCCTCGATGATTGCCTGAGAGTCAAGTCCCTTGACCTCTGCGTATGTGTCAAGCTCGTTGAAGTAACTTACTCTAAGGGCAAGGTATGTGTTTGCGAAAAGCTTTACAGCCTCAGCCTCCTTCATTCCCATGAACAAAGTGTCGATGTCAGGCTTCAATGCACCTTCCTGAAGAAGTTTTGCAAAAGTGCGGGCGAACTCCTCAGCCTTAGGGTTTCCGATGGCTTCTATAGCTGCGTTCTCTTCTGAGAAGCTGTTGCTTTCGTTGTTTATGATCTTTGGATAGCCAACGATAATTCTAGAAGGATAAAGGTTGTCGTACAATGCCTTGCTCTCTCTCAAGAATTCAGGTGAGAACAAAAGGTTGAACTTCTTTCCCTTCAACGCTGGCTCTGTTAGGAATTTTACAGCATACTTTGTGTAAAGCGATCGAGTGTAGCCTACGGGAATGGTGCTCTTGATGACCATTACTGCGTCAGGGTTCACCTCAAGCACAAGGTCGATAACCTCCTCGACATGGCTTGTGTCGAAGTAGTTCTTCTGTGCATCGTAGTTTGTTGGAGCTGCGATGACTACGTATTCGGCGTTTCTGTATGCCTCCCTCCCGTCGAGTGTGGCGCGAAGGTTAAGATCTTTTTCTGCAAGATATTTCTCGATATATTCGTCCTGAATCGGAGACTTCTTTTTGTTGATCAAGTCAACCTTTTCTGGAACAACATCTACAGCCACAACCTCATTGTGCTGAGCCAGTAGTGTTGCTATAGACAATCCTACATAACCTGTTCCTGCAACCGCAATTCTCATTTCTTACTAGATTATATAAAATTCTTAATTACTCTTTTTCGTTGTAATAAGCTCCGTAGTTGTGTCCGTAACCATATCCGTAGCTATATCCGTAACCATATCCCTGACGGCTGCTGTTCATCTGCGAACCGTTCAACATAAGCACCATGTTGTTGAACTTCTTGTCGTCATAGTATTCCTGAAGGTTTACAAGTCTCTCCCTCTCATACAATCCTGTGCGGACAACGAAGATTGTTGTGTCAACCCACTTGTTGATGATCATAGTGTCGGCAACAACCTCGATAGGAGGACAGTCGATCAAGATATAGTCATAGATAGTCTTTGCCTCTGTGATCAAAGTCTCAAGTCTCTCGCTGAACAATAGCTCTGTAGGGTTAGGCGGAATTGTACCGACAGGAATCATGTCCAAGCATGGGTGAAGCTTGCCTTTGATAAGGACTTCGTTCCAGTTGGAAGCCTTTCTGCTTAAGTATTCGCTCATTCCAGCCTTTGGCGAGTCGATGATCTTTGACAAAGATGCACGGCGAAGGTCAAGGTCTATCATCAGAACTTTCTTGTCCTTGATTGCAAGGGACATACCGATGTTGGAAGTGATGAATGTCTTACCGCTGCCTGGGTTTGCAGAAGTTGTCATGATGATCTTAGCCTTGTTCTCCTCTCCAAGTACAAACTCAAGGTTTGTACGGACAACGCGGAATGCCTCGTTTATGATGTTACGGGATCCTGGCTTAACCAAAATTCCAGCGTTATCGTCTTTGTTTTTCTTCTTGAAGAAGCTCTTTTTGCCACTCTCTATCTGAGGTATTTCTCCGATGAAAGGAATTGTCAAGCTCTCAACGTCCTTGCGTCCCCTTAGTTTTGTGCTAAGAGCCTCGTTCAAATAGATGACTGCAAAAGGAATTGCAAGTCCAAGAGCGAATGCGATAAGGATTATGTTCTTCTTTAGTGGCGCAGTTGGCACGTTCTTACCCATTGGAGGGTTTACGATACGCGTGTTGTATGCAGTAAATGCCTGAGACAACTGTGCTTCCTCTCTTTTCTGTAGAAGGAACAAGTAAAGGGACTCCTTAACCTTCTGCTGGCGTTCTACAGAAAGCAGGTGCTTGGCCTGCTTAGGGTTTGAAGCCATTTTTGTATTGTTCTCCTTCTCTGATGTCTTGAAAGCGTCAAGCTGGCACTGGATCGAGTTGATCTCGTTGTCCACTGAAGAAATGATCGCTCTGTTCATCAGTGAAAGCTGCTTGTCGTAGTCAACAACCATAGGGTTCTTGCTACTGCTGTTCTCTGCAAGGCTGTTTCTCTGTAGAAGTTTTGCGTTGTAGTCGCCAATCTGTCTTTCGATCATGCCGCTGTTGATTCCAGAGTTTGCTGGAAGCAGCTGCTTCTCGCCAGGGTTAGAAAGAGCCTGTCTGATGAACTGAGCAAGCGCAAGCTGAGTGTTAAGCTCCATAACCTTTGTGCTTACTGCGTCTGCCTGCTGGATGTAGTTTCTTGTTGTCTCCTCCAAGTTAGGGATCAGGTGCGAACTCTTGTAAGTTGATATGTTGCTTTCAACCTGCTCCAACTCTGCGGCGATATTGTCAAGACGCTCAGTGATGAACTGTGCAGTCGAGATGGCGATAAGGTTCTTGTCCTTCAGCCAGTTCTCGTTGTGGACAGCAATAAGTGTGTTGAGGAAGTCCTCTGCACGCTTGATTGATGCGTCAGTGTATGAAAGGTCGATAATGTTAGTGTTCTTGCTTGACTGACCTGCCTTTAGTCTTCCCTTGCAGCTCTCGATGCAGTCTATTGCCTTTCCTCTCTTTACATGGATTATGCCAGGAGTCACGTCACCCTCGAAACTTGGGTTGTTGTTTATGACGACCTTGCCCATTGGTGTAATGATAGGTTGTCCGACAGTTCCTGCGAACTCCTTGTTCTCGTCAATATCTTCTGGACCGAATGCAACTTTGCACAAGCTGATAGAGTTTGCATCCTTTATCTTTAGGTCGAATGTGCAACCATCGTCGTCTGTCAGATCCTCGAATGTGACTATGTATGGAAGGTCCTTTCCGTATAGCACGTTTCTGTGGAACATTCCGTCAGAAGTGTATTCGTTTTCGATTTTCAGTCTCTTGATAACCTCAAGTACGACTGATGGAGACTGGATAAGCACAACCTCGTTGTCGATGTTGGCTGTGTTGTTGAACAGTCCCATATCTGCATAGGAAGCGATGTCGGCAGAGAAAGAGTTTGTCCTTCCTGTTCCCTCCTCCTTGATCAGGATAGAAGCCTCACGAGTGTAGATAGGGGTAGTCTTAAGCACCCATGCCACACCTGCGCCCAAACAAAGAATCACTGATATCAGGAACCAGTACCACTGCACCTTGCACAGTGCGAGAACATCCTGTAAGCGAACGAAGTCAATCTCCTGGTTCTGCTTTCCCTTTGCGTTTCTAACGTTGTTAGTAGTCGTTGTCATTATCTATAGTTTGTCTGTCCGGATTATTACTGTTATCTCTTTCTTTGTACCAATAGGGCTACTGACGTGCCGAGAGTTGACAAAGAAATCCAGAACTGAGTGCTTCTCACTGTGTTTCCGTTCACAGTTGACTGTCTCGCTCTGTTGTCGTTAGGATCTACGTAAACCACATCCTTCTGCTGAAGGTAGAATACGGGTGAAGCGTAAAGATTCTTGCTCGAAGTAAGATCGACCATGTAGGCCTTCTGCTTTCCGTTCTCCTCTCTGAGTACCTTGACTGACTGTCTCTTTCCGTATATGGTAAGGTCGCCTGCCATGCTTATCGCGTCAAGGATAGTTACGCGGTCGTGCTCGATATTGTATCGTCCTGGTCTTGCAACCTCTCCGAGTACAGAGAAGTACAGGTTGCCGAACTCTACGGTTACGACAGGGTCGTTCACATACTGGTTCTCGATAAGCTTAGTCTTGATTGTCTTTGCGATCTGCTCGCGAGTCAATCCCATTATGTTGACCTTGCCCAATACAGGGAAGTCTATTTCTCCGTCCTTAGTTACTGTGTAGCAGGAAATCTGCTGAGTATTGCTTAGACCAACTGCACTACCAGGTCTGTGGGAAACCATAGAAAGGTTGAACATCTCGGCAAGAAGCGGATCCTTGCTGTTGACCACGATAGACACTTTGTCTCCTGGCTTCACTGTAATCTCGTTCATTACAGCAACCTCTTGAGCGTTTTTGTAATCATTGTCCTGGAAGTAGCAGATGTCCTTTGGTGTCGAGCAGCTGCTCAATACGCAGGCAAATGCCATCAAGAATTTCAGAATAACTTTCATTGCCAAGTAATAATTTGTTTGAAGATTGATCTAGTATATATACCCTCTGTTTGCCGAATCAAGAATGACTTCGATAAATTTTCGGATGTGGGAGCCAAGAATTAATGTTTTGTATGCCCTTGAAGAGCCACTGAAAGCATGCAGTCTTAGTCCCAATTTTTCTCATCAACTCCTATTCATCCTGTAAACACGTTTGCAAAATTATAGATTTTGTCCGAAAAAAGTGCAAAATTGTCCCAAAAAAATAAAAAAAATGATGGTAATGCGAGCGGAGTGTTGGTCCTGCATTTATATCTATACGGTATAGGCTAGAGACAATTCGTTGAAAATAAAGCCTTTGTGATGTTATGCATAAGTTCTGCATATTTATAACATTTCGGGCTTTCTTGAGTTTTTGATAAAATCTTGTCGGTCATAGGTAAGGAATTTATCAGGAAAAGTTCGTTTGGGATTCGTCGGCAAATTTCTGTTGCAGATTTTCGTCCGATTTTTTCTGTGGGACAGAATTTGATCCTTGTTTCATTCCTTGACTTATTTGTTATAAGAGTTTAATGTTGTGAATTGTCTCAAAATAAGGATGCTTGTCATTCTGAAAATTGTTTTTCCCATCAGGTTTTATATTGAGGATGTTTTGCAGGTAAAACTGCCGCAGGTTTTCTTCTATGACTTAATCTGCAGAAGAAGGAGATGAAATGAAAAAAGCGCTTTTGATTATATCTTTGATTTTCAACTGTTAATGAAAGTTTTTAGAAAAAAGATGCTCAAAATGTTTGCGGGTGTCAAATAAAGCAGTAATTTTGCATCGCATTTGAGAGAAACGGACACTCGAATGAATTAAAAATCGAGATGTAGCGCAGTCCGGTTAGCGCATCTGGTTTGGGACCAGAGGGTCGGGGGTTCGAATCCCTTCATCTCGACCAAGGGAGAATCGCAAGGTTCTCCTTTTTTTGTTGTGTTTATTTAAATATTTACGAGAATTTACCTTATAATGAAGTCTTCCTACAATTTTTACCATCATTTTATGGTCTGATTTTTATTTCTCTGTTTTTTGACGTAATTGTAGTTTTCTCTCTTTTATGCAATATAATTTGCAAGTAAAAATGTAAAAATTACACAAAATAATTTTGTGGTTAGAAATTATTGTGTAATTTTGCCTCAAAATCAGGTCGACAAATGATTTTAATCGTTTAAATTTTAATCTTTATTCAATATGGAAAAGATAACAATTCATAACCTTATTGTAGTCGATGCTTCCGGCTCGATGTGTTCTATCTATGATCAGGCATTAACAGGTATCAACGAGACAATCAAGACAATCAAGAACCTTCATGAGCAAAATGAAGGTGGCGCACAGTATCTGTCACTTCTTTCTTTTGCAAGTGGAGGAGAAGATTTGCAGTATGTTTATGATCATTCAAACGCTGACAATGTGAATCCAATTACTAAGAAGGATTATGTTCTTCGTGGGTGCACTGCTTTGTATGATGCTATTGGTGAGTCAGTTTCAAAATTGCGTACTCAAATAAAAGAGGGTGATAAGGTGCTTGTAACAATAATAACTGATGGACAAGAGAATGATTCAAGAGTTTGGACAGGTGCTAAGGTCAAGAGTCTTGTTTCTGAACTTGAAGGAATGGGCTGGGTGTTTACCTACATAGGAGCAAATCAAGATGTTGATTACGAGGCTCACAATATCGGTATTAGAAACAGTTTCGAGTTCTCTGCAAACGTTGAGGGAACAATTCACATGTTTGAAAGAGAAAGACAGTCCAGAAGGTCTTGGAACGAGAGAGTTTACAGAGGTGATGCAGATTATCAGTCTAATTATTTTGAAAACTCAAGCGAAGATGAACAAGCAAATAGAATTACTCCGATTATGATTAACTCTCTTGCTTATAATGAGGTCTTTGTTTTTGGTAGCAATGCACAAGGAAACCACGGAGGTGGTGCAGCTCGTGTTGCTGTCATGAAATTTGGTGCTCAATTTGGAAAAGGAGAGGGTGTTCAAGGTCAAAGTTACGCTATTCCTACCACTGGTTCGACTCCAGAAATGATAGCTGCAGTAGATAGATTTATTGCTTATGCAAGAAATAATCCTGATAAGCGATTCCTTGTCACTGCAATAGGTTGCGGTCATGCAGGTTATACAGAGCGAGAGGTCGCTCCAATGTTCATAGGTGCAAAGAATGTAGCTAACATTTGCCTACCTCAGTCTTTTTGGAATGTAATAGGTTTTTAGTTTATGAGAAATTAAGTTAGAAAAAGAAACACACAGTCAGAAAGCCTGGCTGTGTGTTTCTTTACTTTATTTCCAGAAGAAACCTAAGAAGTCTTCAGGAATACATGATGTGTTCGTGAAGTCAGTATCCCATTGTATTTCCCATCCCCATTGTTCATATTTCCTCCTTTTCTTGAGAGGAAGTACTCTAATTCCAGGGAATCTATCTAATGGGCAGATTAGTACTCTTTTATCTCTAAAGTGAATCTCTATAGTCTCTTCATTTCTGAAAAAGAACCTTGTAAATCTTGGTACAACATAGGCAAATCCCTCTCCCTTGTTCTTTATTTTTATTAGTAGGGAAGGATCATAGGTGTAATCAGACTCATGATAATAAATCTCGTATTTGCCAATAACCTGATCCAAGTTATACACCTTGTCAAAACCTTCCCAAGTAAATTCACTCGAGCTAAGAAGTGTAAAGTTGTTCCTTTCATTTTCTGGTATCTTTAGAATAGAAGGAAAGGCTGAAAGTGGCAATATAAAAATTCGTCCATCAACCAATTTAACAACCATCTTCTTTCTAACAAATCGTAGTTCCTTAATCTCTGGAATTACATTACAATAACAATCTTCTGGTATTCTCATATTTGTTAATTACTTTAACTTTTTCTCCTTTTTTGTATTTCTTCCATTGACCTATTAAATCTGGACAATATTTTCTTGTAAGTCCAAGAGCTTTGTTTTGCTCTCTAATACTTAAATCGCCTTCTTTTACTAATTCTACTGACGGCTCAGTCCAAATTTTAGCTCTTTTTTGATTTTTCTTCCTTACATGTACATGAGCTCTATTTTCGTAGTTGTCATTTGGGTTGAATTCAAAATACCATGTCTCTTTGGGAGATATGCTTTTCAAAATTACCATTTTTTTTTTACTTTTTTTATT
>JAZUHH010000094.1:0-54307 GCA_045641625.1 Paludibacteraceae bacterium | reverse complement strand
TGACTAAGTTGTCTTTTCTTTTCTAATATATCATCTTTCAAGTTTTCCATAATCTAATTTTTGCAAAGTTACACTAATTATTTAATTACTACATAAAACAAAAGGGAAAGGTTTCTATTTTATGAAACTTATGTTATCTTTGCAAAGAGATAATAAATATTGAATATGGCTGGTTTTAAACTGACAACCTGAACGAGCTAAAGATTTTCTTCAAAACATACCTCAACAAGCACACAAAAAGATATTGTATAATATTTGGAGAGTTGCTGGAGGAGAAAAGAATAATGAACTTTTTAAGAAATTAGACAATACTGACATCTGGGAATTTAGAACTCTTTATAACGGCATTGCATATAGACTTTTGGCTTTTTGGGACACAGATACTCAAACTTTGGTTGTTGCTACGCATGGAATAATCAAAAAGACTCAAAAAACACCAGCAAAAGAAATCTCAAAGGCAGAAAACTTAAAGAAAGAATATTTTGAATCAAAAAACAAGTAGATATGGAACGAATAGGAACTATGGAATTATACACTTTAGAAGAGGTTACCGATGAACTAATCGGGGAAAAAGGAACTCCTGAAAGAGATTCTTTTGACAACGAAGTACAAGAAGCATTGTATGCTTACAGAATCGGAGAAACAATAAAAAAAGCTCGTGTAATGCAAAACCTTACACAAGAAGAATTGGGAGAGAAAGTGGGAGTGCAAAAAGCTCAAATTTCAAGAATAGAAAAAGGTTATAGCATAAGCATCCCAACAATGAGTAGAATTTTTAAGGCTTTGGGAATAGCAACAGCTTCATTAGACTTAGGAGTAATGGGGAAAGTTGCTTTATGGTAGTGTAAAGTTCCCTTTTTATTGTTATCTTTGTCGAAGAATAGACTAAACAATAAGAAAGCGATGTGATTGGGTAAAACTAATCGCATCGCTTTTGCTTTATCCTCTATATTTTTCTGTCATTTTCATTTCTCATAGTATTTAAATCACAAAGCATAAAATATAACATTTTCGGCAATATTCGATAAAATTTGCCAAAAATGTTATATTTATAAGTCAATCTCTTTCTCTAAATCATCAATCGAACAGATCTCTGTGTAAATCATACCACCAGTACAAACGATTAGAAAACATAATAGACATATCAAAATGATCATTGTCTACAAAACGGATAAAGCACTCGTCAAAATTGAAGCCAACTTGATGAGTTGGCGGTGTCGGAAATTCCTTCATATATTTAGATAAGAACTTCTGAACTCTATCTTGTTCCAAATCCGACTGTCTCTTCAATTCATCATATATAATATCATAATCAAAGATGCACAACTTTGACCCTTCAGGCAAGATTTTTGAATCCCACATATTATGAATTGGGAAACCTCCATTATACATGTTCATCTCATACAGCTCTCGCAATACCCCATCCTCTTCAATATCATACTTTGATAAATCCAAATCTGTCTTCTTTGCATTTTTAAATGCAGAAACCAAAGCATCTAAATCAAATTCTGTGTGAAAATTTGCGATTTTCCAAACTAAATCTTCTACTTTACTTTTTTTCATGTCATATTTCTTTTAATAGTCATGTGCAAATATATGTAGTTTTAATTATATTATACACAAATATTTTCTTTTTATTGTCAAACAAAAATTAAAAGTAATAAATTATATGTAATTTTGTCATCGCATAATTCATTAAAATAAATTTCATGGGTAGAACAAAAACAAAAAGGTTTACGCTTAGATTATCTGACAGCGAATATGAAACTGTCATGCAAAAGTTCAAGGATAGCGAATATAAGACTATCAGTAAGTTCTTTCACGATACCATTTATAATTCAGGGAAAAAGTACAAGCGTTACACCGATGTCGACGTTTGGAGGATTTTGTCGAGTGCTGTTAGAGAACTTAACCAATTAGGAAATAATATCAATCAATCAACAAGATTACTAAACCTCAAAATAAACGATGTTACAGAAAAGACATTTCTTCTCAATGAATTAAAACATTTACGAGAGAATCAGTTTGTTGCTTTGCAAATAGCAAATCACATCAAAGAAATCGCAGATAAGATAGAAAGAGAATACAGAGAGTCTTTATAAATATCGCTATGATTGTCAAAATCTGTAATAGCAATATGATCTCCAGCATCCTTGCCTATAATTTGAAAAAGGTAGAAGGAGAAGTTGCTACACCTTTGTCTTCTAATTATATGAGTTTAGAAGCTTCATTCAAACAACATTTGAGTTACTTTACAGAGCTAACGTCTCAAGATACGAGAGTAAAAAATGTGGCAAAACATATAATTATTAATCCTGCTGAAAATAATTTAAGTGATGAGACATTAAATAATATTGCCCAAGACTTCATGAAGGATATGGGTTGGGACAATCAGCCTTGTCTTGTCGTTAAACATGAAGATATTGATAAAATTCATATTCATATAGTCACAACAAATGTTGATTTCAATGGCAACAAAATTGACACAAATTACGAAAAGAAAAGAGCAAATAAGGTAAGACAAAATTTAGAAGTAAAATATAACCTTCAACCTGCTGAAGACTCAAAACTGTCTCCTAAAGAAAAAGCAAAGAAAGTGGTCGACAATATAAACAATTTCTTGGAAGAAAGTAAAATTACACCTGAGTCAGATTCTATCCATTATGGAGAAAAGGATTTAGTAAAGAAGATCAGAAAAGTATTAAGATATGTGACTAAGAATTACAGATATAAAAATGTGGAAGAATTAAATAAAATTTTACTGCAATATAACATCAAATCTAAAATTGTCAGTGGCACAAAAAGAAGTGGAGATGAATACAATGGTATAATGTTTTATTCAATCGATGATAAAGAAGAAAAGAAGGGGTTGTCTGGAAGTACTATCAGTAGGCAATTCTCTTTCTCTTTTTTTGAACAGAAATTTGAAACAGACGAAAAGTATTTCAAACAAGAAAAACTTGCCATAAATCAAATCAAGACTTATATGGCAGGTCAGATTTCTCGTGTCCTAAATCAATACAAGCAAGGTATCTCTTATGATGATTTTAAAGAGATATTGAGGAATAGTGGTATTGATGTTCAATATAGTATTAACAATGAAGGAAGATTGCTAGGAGTATCTTTTGTAAACAATGTTAAGGGAGTTGTATTTAAATTAAGCGAGCTAGACAAAGACATCCAGACAAGATTGAGAGATAGTCTAACAAAAGAAAAAGTGTTGTCTTCGTCGGAGAGATATCTTCAGATGCAATTGATTTCAAAAGAATTGAGATTACTATATGACCAGGACAAGAAAAAGAATTATTTCTTTGAGTCAGACATGATAGAGACTATCGATTCTAAAAGAGAAATATTCCGACAAACTCTTATAAAAGATTGTTATTTGCCTGAATTGGTTGACCAGTGCATAGACAACTATATTAATTATAAGAAGAGCGAGCTTGAAAATATTAGAGACAAAGAAATCGGGTATTTCAAATATCAGGTTAACTCAACAATCGAGATCGCAAGACAACTTAATATCGCTAATGATAAAATCGGTGCATTCTTGGCATCGTACAATATCATGTATAATGGGCAGTCATTTTATCACATCAAGAACGACAAGATTAGATACGAATCCGAATTTGACATGAGTCACAATATAAATGCTATAGATGTCAAATCGTTTTCTAAATCAGAGAAGCGAATGATAGAAGATTACATAAAGAATGGATTGGTTGGTATCAAATATGACAATATTCATTCTCGACCATTAGTTTTCGATTTTCTTGACGAGTCACAAAAACGTGATATTGCTAAAAAGATAACTATGAATTTTGTGGACCAGTTATTGAATGCTAATAAGAACCAGGACATTTCAATACAGGTAAACATTTTGCGACAAAATGGATTGCTTATTGTCCCTAAAGTCCAGCCTGACGGGACAAGGGAATATTATATTGGAAGATATGATGATGTCAATAGACTTGGATTCGTTAAACTTAAAGAGCATTACCGCACCCAGTTAGATAACATAAATTATCAAACAATATATGACGATATTCGTATGCGTCATTATAATAATTGGGGAATACCTTCTAATAAGTACACTGCAATGAATGAAATAAGCATTGCTTTTAGAACAGATAACCATAAAAAAATAGAATATGAAATAACAAAAATTTCAAGCTACAACCCAGTGTTAGCAAATAAACTGCTCGCATCAAAGAATGATCTTCAGCAGATATACAAACTGCTTTCAGAAGAACCAGAAAATCTTGGAGAAAACAAGAGATTCGGACACGTCAAAAAAAATGCTAAATAAAATACGATATGAAAGAAAATGATGAAGTTTTTAGAAAATGGTTAGCTTTTTTCTGGCTAATCATATTAGTGATGTTTGCATATAACATCACTTGGTTTTGTTTTGATTTTCTGCATGCAGATTTTCAAAATCCATTTTTTAACATCTGTTATATAGTCTATCTGAAAATCGGAAAGGTAGCATGGCTATTTGACAACCCTTATGTTACTCTTATTGTCAACTTTATATTGGCATTGTTTATCATAATTTCGGACACTGCACCTAAAAAAGACAAGCTAAAATTTTTTAAGAAGGAGTTTGTTCCAACCAAAAGTTTGGGAAGAAAAATCATAGGATATACATCCATCGTATATTTTATTAACCCATTGCTATTGGTGTATTCAATATATAATGGAAATCCGTCTCCTCATCCAATAATTACTTTATTCTATATAGTATTACTAATATGTAGTTTTTATGGAATCATATATGGAGGTGCAGTTTATACAGCATCTTTGGATGAAACATTAAATAGAGAAGACGAATTCAATCAAATAGAAGAGAGTGCTTTTAAGCAAAATGAAGAACTTATAGAGACTGACGACAGTGTAAATCTTCGCACTATTTACAAATATATGAAAGAGGTTAGACATGGATGGATCAATATCATAAATCCGTTCCGTGCGACTATGGTTTTGGGTACTCCTGGTTCGGGTAAATCATTTGCTATCATAAATCAAATGATCAGACAACAACTAAAGAAAGGATATTGTATGTATTGTTATGACTATAAATTCCCTACTCTATCAGAAATTGTCTATAACAATACAATATGGAACGAGAAAGAATTTGTCACAAGATACGGATGCAAACCTAAAATCTGCATTGTCAACTTCGATGATCCTCGCAAAAGTCATAGATGCAATCCGATTAAGGCTGAGTTTTTGGAAGACCAGGCACAGGCAGTCGAAATCGCAACAGTCATTGCTCTTAATCTACAGAAAGACTGGATTAAAAACCAAGACTTCTTTGCAAAGTCAGCCATATCTCTATTGAAATGTGCTATATGGTATTTGGCGAGAACCGAAGGAGGAAAGTATTGTACATTCCCTCATGTTATTGAACTTATATGTTCGCCAATGGATAGTATGATCCCATTGATGTATGCTCATTTGGATTCCCTCAATTCATTAGACTTAAAGGCTTCAATGTCAAATTTCTTTGAGTCTTGGAAAAATGGAGCTGTAGATCAGTTGTCAGGACAGGTGGCAAGTATTCAAATTGCCATAACAGATCTTATTTCTGATGGACTTTACTGGGCATTGTCTGGAGACGATTTTACGCTTGATCTAAATAATCCAAACGAGCCGAAAATACTTTGTCTTGGGAATAATCCCGAATATGACAAAATTTATGGTGTGGCACTTGGTTTGTTCAATGGTCGTGTTACTAAACTTACTAACAAGCAAAATAAAGCTAAATTATCCATTATTGTAGATGAGCTTCCAACCATCTATTTCATGGGTCTTGATAATCTAATCGCAACTGCCAGATCAAATAAAATAGCAGTTTGTCTCGGATTTCAGGACTTCTCCCAGCTTGAAGCTGTTTATGGCAAAGAGGAAGCTAGCAAAATTATCAAGACAATCGGTAATGTTTTCTCTGGTCAGGTGTTTGACGAAACTGCCAAAAATCTATCCGAACGCTTCGGAAAGAACAAACAGCAAAAGAAATCCATGTCTATCAACGATGGCGGAACTAGTATTTCTATCTCGGAACAGCTAGATTATATGATTCCGCAAAGCCGTATATCCCAACTTTCGCAAGGAAAATTTGTTGGATTATACGCTGATGACTTCGGAAAAGAATCCGATCATAAGGTATTCCATTGCAATATTGATGTTGATATGGATGCGGTGAAGCGAGAAAAAAAAGAAGGAAGACAGATTCCAGACTTTAAAAATTTTGATGACAAGCAAGTTTTTATAAATCTTCGCAATTTATATTATGAATTAGAAGGCAACGAAAACTTAAAAGAGTTAGCAAAATCATACTTTGAATCCATCAAATCGGCTAAAAATCCGAAAGAGTTATTGACTGTGTATGACAAAATTTCAAGTGAAGACGAGACTGGATATGTCAAAAAAAGAGTTCAATCAATCAGAGATAAACGAATGAATGAAATTTTGAGAGCCAATCATGATAAGATATCAGCTGATATTGTTGAATTGTTAGACAATCAAATGAAAGAACTTCAAAATAGTACTGACAACAGATTGAAGGAGATCTGGCTCATGGTTCAAGAAAAAAACAAAGGTAAGAAAAAGTGATTCTTGTAAGAAATAGACGACAAGGCTCTATTTTCATGTTTGACAATCGACTCTGGAGATTGTCTAATTCTCTCAAATTTACCATTAGGAAAAACAAATTGAGTAAGAGGGCAAAATTGAATTTTTGCCCTCTTTTTTAGTTTTGGATTCCACAAAGTGGGCGTCCAAAACTACATCTTGCACTTTTTCCGAAAAAAGCATTTTGGGGGGATTTGTGGGCAGAACATTTTTGGGGGTATTTTATAATCTTTGTTCAAAATTTCTTCTTGGGGACAATACCGAATCTCTTTTTTGAAGTAACTATTTTGGAGGATATTGACTATAAAAGGCAAAAAGAGAAATACTCAGAATTCATTTATAGAATCCGCTGAATAATTCAAAACGACACAGTCATGGATTGTCTTTGCAAATGCGACAATTGAAATGCCGACAAAAACGACCTGTAGGCGAAGTTTCGTTTTCTAAACGAGGAAATCTATATTGAACGTCGCAAAATCGCTAATTTGCCTGTTGGAAATAAAAATATTGGGTATTGGACTATGGGAGGAGAGCATTTGCCTGAACAATTGGGGGTTGCATTGTTGCATCTTTGCATTGTTGCATTGTTGCGTCTTTGCATTGTTGCATTGTTGCGTCTTTGCATTGTTGCATTGTTGCATTGTTGCATCTTTGCATTGTTGCATTGTTGCATTGTTGCGTCTTTGCATTGTTGCATTGTTGCATTGTTGCATCTTTGCATTGTTGCGTCTTTGCATCTTTGCATTGTTGCATCTTTGCATCTTTGCATTGTTGCATCTTTGCATTGTTGCATCTTTGCATCTTTGCATTGTTGCATCTTTGCATCTTTGCATTGTTGCATCTTTGCATTGTTGTATTGTTGCATTGTTGTATTTAGACATAACTACTAAATGTGTGTTGTAGAAGTTTATGTAACATAACATTTTTTCAAGATTATTGTAAAAAATGTTGCTTATTCAAAAAGCATGCTATATATTTGCACCGTCTTTAAGAAGAAAGACACTATTGCATAATTATCGTTAAAGTAAATATAATGGCAAAATTCATTACATTTTTCGGACAGAAAGGTGGGTGTGGAAAGACAACACTTTCTGTTTTATGTGCCAACTACTTGGCATACTGTCAGAATAAAAAGGTCACAGTTCTTGACGCAGATTATCCACAACATTCAATGGTGAACAAACGTAAGCTTGATTATTCCAAGCTTTCTGAGTCAGTTAGATCAAAACGACCATTGAACCTTTGTTATTCTATTCTTCCATGTTGTTTAGGTTCAGCACCAAACAAAGATAATGTCACTAAGGATGTGGCACCATTTATTCTTGACGAACGTTATCGTGAGCGTTTGGGAGATTTTGTCTTTGTTGATTTTGTTGGTTCAGTGAATTTAGGTGCAAGTACAGACACGATGTTTCAGTGTCTTGCAAAGATGGATTATATATTCATTCCTTTTGAATTTTCAGATCTGTCTTTGTTATCTCAGTATCAATCTACACTCATTATGATAAATCACATTAAGAAGACAAACCCTAATGTGAAAGTTGTCACATTCTTTAATAAGATTCCAAATCAAGGGAACTTCTTTTCTGGCAGTAAGGCAGAAAAGCAAATTCTTGATGCTTACAACAAATTGAATGTAGACATTAGAATGGAAAATGGAGTGACTGATTCAATACGAATGAGGTCGTTTGATTGTGTGAACACTGTGTTGCCTATCAGACATAAGTACCTAAAGGGATACGAGAGCGAAGGCTACCACAATGAGGGTAAAATAGGAAGCTTTATTGATGAATTTTATTCAATCATAACAAAATAAGGATATGGCAGACAACACTACTGATGTATTTGCAGAATTCGAGGACTTGTTGGCTGAATTGCCACCTGTGCCTGAAGATCGTCCTATGATGGCTCTTACCGAAATCAGAGAATATAGGGAAAAGCAAAGGGAAGAGGAAATGAAAAAATTAAACAATGCATCTTCTCAAAGTACAAATGATCCTAAAGGTGAGACACCAGAAGAAACTTCTTCAGCGACAGAAAAAATGGATCGTTCAAGCAAAAAGAAATTCACGGATCATGATATCAGTGAATTTCATGATGTGTTCTCTTGTGTAAACCAAACAACGCAAGACTTCGGAACGCAGACAGTAAGACTATACATTCCTGACGTACAGATATTGGCAACATTGTCTAATTGCATAAATAAGAGAATCGCATTGTCTGATATCATCCATAACATTCTAAGTTTGTACTTGGAACAAAATAAGGACAAAGTAAAAGAGACACTTTCAAATAAATTTGCAAATTATACGAAGTGATGAAAGAAAACATAGAATCAGTTCAGAATGATGTGACAGAAAAAAAAGCATTTACAAACAAAAAAGTATTTGCCGATAACGAGATTGCTACTTTTGATGAAGTTTTCACTTGTAGAAACCAAGACAGTCAGAATCTTGACACGCAAACGACAAAAATGTATGTGTCTGACATAAACAAGATTGTGATGTTGTCTAGACTCATGCCAAAGAAAATAGGCACACCAGATATTTTACACAATATACTGAACCTATATTTTGAACAGAACAAAGAACATATTAAGGAGATATTTTCTAAAAATCTGCCTTTTTCTTTTGCATATGAAGAAGATTCAAAATAGAAAAGATAAGGATCTGTTGATTCTTAAAATTGCAGAAATCATTTTGACACGAAGATGGACGGAAATTGCGAATGTCGTGCATGAATCAAAAGATAATACTTCTTTGGATGAATATTGCTTGACAAAACAAACTCTTATGTCCCTCAGATTTTTGATTGAGGAATTAGAAAACAAGTAGATATAAGCCGTTAAGGACATTCCCTTAACGGCTATTTTGATTAAAAAAATTAGGACAAAATATCATTACTTGTTAAGTTTTTGTATTTTTGCACCGTCTTTCAGAAAGACATTATTGCATAATTCATTAAAATAAGAAACATAATGCTCGGAATAGAGAATATATCATGGAGTAGTTTCCTTAGCGTGACAGTGCCAATAACATTAGCACTGGACGGATTTTTTTCATATCGATGTATAAGCAAAGCTCCTAAAGAAAAGCAAAGTTCTTATACAAACAAAAATGACCTTGCCAACGAAGAAGAATCTGCACAATCCGAAGAATATACTGAAATAGAACCTGAAAATGCAACTGCGTTTGATGACAACTATGAAGACATTCCAGATATGACACAATCTGAAGATGCCCTTTCTCAGTTAGCAGACGATCTTGTTGCTCAGGCAGAAGCTGTCAGTCAAAATGACGCTTCTATAGATATAGAAGACATCTATTCGGAAGTAGAAGCTTCGGCTGAAGAATCCGCAGATGACAATGAAGAAGAAACTGTTCCTGTTCAGGCAGAATCAAACGAACAAACATTCTCTGAGACCAGAAATACTCAGGAATTACAAGAATACGAGAGTATTGGAAACAATTTTCATTGGAATTAATCAATAAACATAATTATATGAATACACAAAAGAAGAACCTCTTGAAATGGGGTATGGTGGCATTGTGCTTGTCACTTGCTACTAATTCGTATGCAGATCTTGACGCATCTGCTCTAAATCAACAGATTTCTACAACAACAGATACACTCAAAGGTCTTGGGAAAGGACTTTTGACATTGGTCCAGGTATGCTGTGGTTTGGCTTCTATCTATGGTATCTTGACTGTAGTAAAGAAGCACTTGTCTAACGAGCAGGATGCAAATAAAGCTCTTACTGGTTGGGTAGGTGGAGTGTTGGTACTTACTGCACTAAGCTCTTTGGTTAAAGCTCTATTCTTCTAATCAGATGTTTCACATCACAAGTGTAGGAGTAGGCAAATACCCAGTGTTCTGGGGACTTCAAATGCGATGGGCAATATTGGGACTCTCAATCTTTTTTGGGAGTTTCATATTGTTTATTGTATTACAGATGTTTAGTATCGTCCTTGCCCTTGGAGTCTGCATTCCCTTAGTTCTGATAGGAATCTATATCTCATATTCGTTCAATAAGAAATATGGAACAAGAGGATTCAGCAAATTTCTTGCCAACAGGAAACTCCATACAGGGGTTCATTACAAGTCTGCATTTCAGGATATTATAATCAGCAAATAAGATGGAAGAAGAAAAGGATGAAATATACCGTGTTTTTGAATACAAAGACAATAATCCAATTTTACTGTTGGAAACCGCAGATAAGGTAGAAGCTGTTGAATTCATCTTATCCAATTATTCAAGAGACACACTTGAAAGCCAATCAGTTCTTGTTGAATTAAATATTGATTCAAATTTATTTTGGGGGAATAAACACGAATCTGTGAATATACTAATAAACAAATCCATATCAGATTGTCTTTCGAAATTGAATGGTTTTGTTATACCTTATTTGAACATACAAAATGTAAAAATCATCGAATTTGAAAAAAAGCAATTTAATTTTAACAGAAATGAAAGTGTTGTAAAAAAAGAACTTAGCATTATAGCAAAACAGTTGAATCTCAACACGACAATTTTTGATATTCCTCAATTAGGAAATGTTTATATACCAATAAAAGCCATTAACAAATTTCTAGATAAATCAGCAAGCAATAAGAGTGTTGATTATAATACACATTATTCTGTAATGTATAAACTCCTTGATATAATAAAAAAAACAAAAATTGTAGAAATCCACTCTAACTATAACAAAAACGAAGCAACTGAAATCAGAAGTCCTAAGGAAGGTTTTACAGGAAATCTTGCATTTATTAGGTCTTATGGAGCTATCAAATCAAGTAATGAGAAAGAAGTATTATGGATAAAATTGTCTTTAAAACATATCTTGGATAGAAAAGATTGTGTTACAAAAAATTTATATAGTTACGAAGTCGAATGTTTGGAGGTAGATAAAAAAGAAAAAATTGAATCGGCTGTTCCCCATCATGTCGAACCGAGTACAACAACCCAATGTACGTATCGATTAAACCCCTCGATGGCATACGATTCAATTTCTTTGGCAAATTTATTACATAATGTTGAAAAATCCTACGACAAAGGCAAAAATATTCTCGATGCAAGCAAAGAATCTGAAAAATTACTCATAGAACCAGGAAATAACATTTTAAAAGAGTATTTGCGTCAGAATAATTTTTTGGATAGAGAAACACAAGAAAAGATAGTAAATGACAAAGGTACACATATAACGACAAATGTAGATACACGATTGGATTCCGAAATAGAAACTATAAAAGATAAACTGGAGTCTCTGCATGAGGACCAGGAAGAGTCAAATACAAAAAGCGTAAGAAGGAGAAGATGAGCAGAATAGTAAAAATAGACGATGTATGTCCGATTTATAAGATTGAAAATGGTGTCCTAATCAGCAAAAATGGAGATTTGACAGTAGGATATGAAATATATCTTCCTGAGCTTTGGACATTAGGAGATTCTGATTATGAAAAGATGCATTCAGACTGGGTAAATTGTATTAAAGATTTACCTGCATACACCATAGTACATAAACAAGACATTTATTACGATGCTGAATACAAATACGAAGGGAAACAAGAAACTTTCCTTCAAAGAGGTTATGCCAGACATTTCAATGGACGACATCACCTTAAACATAAATGCTACCTTTTCTTTACAAAAAGCACAAAGGACGCAATAAAGAATAGTACAGCTCGCTGGAGTCCTCTATGCAAAACCCTAATTCCTCAAGAAAACTGTGATCCCAATGAGCAAACTGCCTTTTTCAAAGCCGTAGATCTTGCTATGGCTGGATTCAAAATGCTATCTGATGAGGAAAAGAACATTTGTGTCACATACAGAAAACTATCAACTACTGATTTGGTTGGTACAAAGCAACCTTGTAAGTTCGGGTTGCTTGATCTATATACCAATTTGTCTTTTGGTCAGGAAGACTTAATTACATTAAATGATATTCATACTGAAGATGGAGACCTAATAATAGGAAACAAGCTGGTTTCTATTCATACTTTAGCAGAAAGTGAACAATTGCCATTACATACTGCGACACACAGCTACAATGTCAATTATAGCACACCTCCGTACTATGTTTGCAATTCATTTGTATCTCCACTTGGGGAAAGGCTTGGATTCGAACATATCTACAATCAATATTTTTTTCTTGAAGACAATATAGATGTCATCAAGGACTTGACAAGAAAAAGCAACCTTCTTGGGTCAACAGCTTCTTTAAGTAAAGTAAATGAAGTCACTAAAAAGAGAACAGACGATTTCATTGATCACGAAGCAGAAACCAAAGAAAGAATCTGTAGATGTGCCTTTAATATCATCACATGGGATAGGAACGTAAAGAATCTTGAGAAGAAGAACACGAAATTGGAAAGAGAATTTATCTCTCTTGATTGCAAACAAGTAAGGGTTTCTGATATAGCACCTCAAATTTTCTGGGGTGGAATAGCAGGAGCTGAAAGTTATTACCCGATGGACGACACTTTTATCACGTTCGTCAACAACGGATGTGATTTTGTAATAACAGACTCAAATTACAAAGATTGGGTAGATAATAGCAACTTCCATATTAACCTATGCGACCGAATTTTCGGAATACCTATCAAGGTGGATCTCGATGACATGCCTATGAAGAATGGATGGATAAGCAATAGAAATAAGATTATTGTCGGTCCGTCTGGTAGCGGAAAATCTTTCTTCATCAATAATATGTTGATGCAGTATTACGAAATGAATACACATATCGTAATAGTCGACGTTGGTGATTCATATCAAGGATTATCTAACCTAATCAAAGAGGAAACTAACGGAAAAGATGGAACATATTTTACATACAAAGAAGATGATCCTATCCAGTTCAATCCCTTCTTTGTGTCTGATAATGTATATTCAGAAGAAAAAATCGGTACTCTTGTAAGTCTGATAACATTGCTCTGGAAAGGTGATGAAAAGACGTCTCAAACCGAATATACATTTTTGAAGATGTCAATAAACAATTATATTGACTATATTTTATTGGGTACTGTCAAACCAAATTTAAATTCTTATTACGAATATCTAGATAAGGAATTTCGTGAATACTTATCTATTCAGAAAGATAAAGTAAACGAATCCGAATTTAATATAGGCAATTTACTTCACAATTTACAGCCATACTATAAAGGAGGAAAATACGACTTTCTTCTGAACAGTGAAAAAGAGTTAAACTTATTGGAAGATAGATTCATTGTATTTGAGCTGGATAATATCAAAGAGAACAAAACCCTTTTTCCTATCGTATCTCTTATTATCATGGACACATTTGTTGAGAAGATGCGTAAACTGAACAATAACAACATACGAAAGTTTATGTTAATCGAGGAAGCATGGCAAGCACTGTCTAAGGAGAATATGGCTGAATTTGTCAAATATCTTTTCAAGACAGTGCGTAAGTTCTTTGGCGAGATTGCCGTTGTGACTCAGGAAGTCAAGGATCTTGTCGGCAACAAAATAGTCCAGGATGTATGTGTGAGTCAAGCAGACACAAAAATACTTCTTGATTTCTCTGGCTATAAAGAGAATATGCAACCTATACAAGAAGCGTTAGGTCTAAGCAAAGAAGAGATTGCTATTCTTTTATCGGTCAATAAAAAACTCGACTTCAACAACAGAAACAGATATAAGGAGGTGTTTGTGTCCGTTAAGAAAAAAAGTCAGGTTTTCGCTACCGAGGTGAGCAATGAAGAGTATATGGCATACACGACTGAACGACCAGAGAAAGCGACTTTGTTCAATATAAAAAGAGAAAAGAACTGTTCTATGGCTCAAGCTATAGAATTATATGTAAAACATAAAAGGAAAATATAATGGGAAAAATCATTTCATTAATTGCAGGAGCGTTGCTGTCTTTACAAATGTATGGGCAACCAGTGACTGTTGTTGACGGATCTGCCTTCGGACAACGTATCGCATCCATGTCAGCTGATGCAGAGAATGCACTCAACAACTTAGAGCAACTTCTTGATCAGGCAGACAAGATGAATTCACAAGTTTCAAGAATGGATAGCATAAAGAACAAGGTGACCAAAGTGTCAAACCGAATTAAAATGTTATCACGATTTACGGATCTTATTCAGACATCACAAAATGCTGTTTCTTCTCTAAGATATAGTACAGAAGTTATAAGTTCCTCACCTTATCTTACTCTTAAAGAAAAAACAGCTCTTTTATTGTATACGACTAAATTGGTAGACAATATAATTGAGGATGTTACACAGATAAAAGAATTGATAGAACATCCAGAGAAGAGCGAAATGAGTGAACATGAACGTTACAATGAAATAACTAAGTATGATGCTCAAATCAACAACTCTATTGAGACTCAAAATAGGGTGGTAAGAAAAGTAAAAGAAATAGAATATGAAAAAGAATCTTCAATGATGAGAAAGAGCTCTTTTTCTACATATGAGATTTACGCAAAAAGCAACAAACAGACAACACAAAAACAAACTAAACAAATAAACTGGTAACTATGATGCTACTTAATTTATCAAGTACGCTTAATGAATATATAGCGACTCCTTTTAAGGATTCAGTTCAAGACATAATGACTAAGGTAATTGATAATTATCTTGGCAATTTCATAACTGTAAGTCAAGTTGTTTGTGGAATAGGTGCTGTATTTTACATCGGTTCTATTCTATCAAAGGTGCTTGCTAGCGGAGGTGAGGAAAAATTGGATTTATGGAAATTGTCTCGTCCTGTTGGGATTTTTCTTCTTATTGCGTCGTGCCGATTGGTTTGTCCTGCTGTCGACTTTATAATAGAAAAACCTCTGATTGCCCTAACTGAAACATCACATAAGGCACAACAAGAAAAAATATCTTCAAAAAGAAGAATGTTAGAAGATAAAAAAACAGCAGTGACTCAAGAAAAGCAAAGTACGGAAAGCGACGAACCTTCTAACCTTGGGACAAAAATATCTAATGCCTTCACGGAAGTGTGGGATGGTGTCTCTGGTAACTTGGATTTTGGAACAGTTATAACAAACAAGATATGGTATCTATTTGAATGTATAGCGGATATATTTATGAGTGTGGCAAAATTGGTGATCATAATGATATCGTCGTTATATAAGATAATACTTACAATATTCGCACCGTTTGCATTCGCACTCAGCATGTTTCCATATTTCCACGACAACATTAAGCACTGGTTCGGGCGATATATCCATGCGTCGTTATGGATTCCTATTTCTTATGTTTTGGAGTTAGTCCAAAATTGTTGCACAGAATCCTTTCTCGACAAACAAATTGACTTCTACAATAAAGTACAAAGTTCAGGGACTTATGATGTGATGTCCTCTGGTGATGGATTTCAATGTTTTACAGGAATCGTGTTGTCTATCGTCATAGGTTGTATGTATCTGTCTATTCCTACAATCGCATCTGCAATCATATCAAGTGCAGGAGGAGAATTTATGACAGGCACTGCCATGACTGCCGTATCTTGGATGGGAAAGGCATTTGGAACTTCTATAAACATTGCCAGTAAAGGTTCTGCAAAGGTTGCAGAGAAAGCTATTGATAACGCAAAAGCAAAAATGGGTAAATAACTATAAAAGGAAGAAACATGGAATTCAAAAATCTAATTAACATAGAATCGGCATTTAAGCTGAGTAAAGGTATCACATTTGCCACTATAGCCATGTGTGCAATAATCAGTTGCTCCGCCATTTTTATGAGTCTACAGTATGCTGAGGAACAAAGACAAAAGATATATGTCCTTGACAATGGAAAGTCTCTTATCCTCGCACTTCAGCAAGATGTTCAGATGAATAGAGAAGCGGAAATTAAGAGCCATGTCAAACGATTTCACGAACTCTTCTTTACGCTTACTCCAAATCAGGAAGCGATAGATTATAACATCAACCAAGCCTTGTATTTAGCAGATAATAGCGTGTTGGAATTCTACAAAAACCAACAAGAGAAAGGGTTTTATAAGTCTTTAATAGGAAGTAACGTAATAGGAGACATAAGGGTTGATTCTGTTATAGTCAAAACCGACTGCTATCCATACAAAGCGATTATGTACGGAAAAACTTCTTATATGCGTACTTCATCCATAACATATTTTAGTCTGATCACAACTCAAACACTTGTAAATGTGCAGAGATATGATAACAATCCTCATGGTCTGATGATTGAAAACTGGAAAGTGGAACTTAACGAACAGATTGGAGAACCTCGCAAAAGATAAGCCTATGGAACAAAAAACAAAGAATGAACTATTATTTGTGCAGATAGCCACGGTTATCGGCTTCGCTTCAGTATGTGGTATGTTTTACTATCTTGATGGGGGAAATCCTACTGAAGAGATAGTAAATACAGAGATAACCATTCCTGAATATCAATCGGACAAAACGACTGACAATAGCAGAATTGCAAGTTATGAAACTGCCCTGGCTATTGAACATCGTAAACAAGAAGTTCAGGATGCACAAAAGGAATTCAACACATTTGATTTCTTTAATAATGAAGCGGATGTTCCTGAACAGACGGAAACTTCAATAGACGATAGAATAGCTCAGTTAGAAGCAAAAATAGGAGAGAGTGCAAAAGAATCTGAAGAACCCAAAGCAGAGCCAGTTAAAGTTTCAACTCCAGTGCGTAGCGTGCAAAGAACAGGGAGCAAGCGAGCTGAAACAAATGAAGAAAAGAACAAAAGAATTATAGATGAGAAACGCAAACAATTCATCTATAAAAGCAAGAAACAAATGTTCTCCACTGGTGTCCTGGTTGATGATGATTTATGTTTTGTCCGACAACTGACACCAGAAGAGGTGGCTATGGGATATGACGCATTTGTACACAGAGAAAATAACAAAAACATAGCACAAAACACTCCTGTCGCAACTGCAACAAACCAGGAAAAACCGAAAAAATCAAATGGTTTCAAACCAATGGAAGAAAAGCAAACTAAGGGAGAAAAGGGAGCTATTCGTGCAGTTGTTCATGGAGAGCAAAAGAATGTAACAACTTCTAGTCAGGTGCAATTACGTATTCTTGATGAAATTGAGATTGATGGCACAACAATTCCTAGGAATACTATTATCTATGGTCAAGCTCGGTTTCAAAATAATAGAATGGGTGTGCATATTGAAAATATCGCTTATAACAACAATGTTTACCCTTTCAAGGGCATAATATACGACAAGGATGGATTCGAAGGTCTATATGTACCAGACAATCTAATCAATGATGTGAGCAAAGAGTCTTCAAGCAATTCTATCAGTAACAGCTCTGGTGTCAATCAAATGACAACAGGTATGGCAAGTGGTAATGTTGGTGGTGTCTTGGTGGGTGCTGTCAGAACAACAGCTTCTACAATCAAAGGAGCTACCAGCAACAAAATAAAAGAGACAAAAATAACATTACCTGCCAATTATAAGATTTTGATCAAAGTTAAGCAATGACATAATAAATTTTTAATGAAATTATGCAAAGAAGTGGTAGATGATTGAGAAATTATCTGCCACTATTTTTGTTGACTATAAAAGAACAAAAAACAAACCATAAATCATGAACGGAAAGAAAGATGATGTTATGGCACTGTGGGAAACATTTCAGAACATAAGTGTCAAACGAGGTGGACTCAAAAAGAGTTCTATTCAGACATTTGAGACAACTCGAAAAAGCTTGATCAAATTCAAATCGTGGTTGGTAACAAATGGACAAGACAAAGATTTTGTTTTGACTTATGACTACCTTGCACATTCAGGTGTCGACGAATTCTATGAGTTTCTTATATCTGAGAATCTTAAGAACACGACAATTCACAAAAGATTTATTTATTACAAGAAATTCCTTTATTGGCTTGGAGACAAAGGATATGTAACAGAAGGTGTGGTTCGAAAGATTGAAGAGCCACGACTCCAAACAATCCAGAAGAAAGTTGTATATCTAACGGTAGAAGAGCTTCAAACTTTTTATAGAAGCAACATATCGGGTATGGGAAGAATGGCTGAAGAAGTCAGAGATTCTTTTGTTTTTGCTTGTTTTACAGGTCTTAGATTTTCGGATCTTATTAAATTCAACTGGGATGAGGTGGAGTTTAAAGAGAACAGAATCGCATTTGTTTCTCAAAAGACATCCCACCTGACATATGTTGAGCTCAACAATGTTTCAAAAGGAATTCTGATTAAACAGTTTAAGAAGAAGATATCCAATTTAGTTTTTGAAATTCCTCATTATACAATCACTTATAACAAAATACTGAAAAGGATAGCTCGCAAACTGAGATTTATGCGAGTTATCGAACAGACTCAATATTCGGGGACAGCAAAAGTTGTTACAAGGACAAGATTGTGGGAGTCTCTGAGTTCACACACCGCCAGACGCACATTCGTTTGTTTGTGTCTTCACCTCGATATCAGACACGAAATGGTAATGAAGTGGACTGGTCACACTACATACAAAGGTATTAAGCCATATATAGATGTCATGGATTCTGCTCGTCAAGAACAAATGGACAAACTAAATGCGTGGGAATCTAATAATAAGACTTCCACTGATGACAATAAAGGTGAAAAATAAATGATTTTGGCTATACTACATCTGCCAAATGGTCGACTAGTCTCCGCTTTTGGATTCTCAAGAAATCGTCTCGTCTAATTGCACGACGGTTTTTGAATCGCTTGTCAAATAGCTTTACGACATTGCCATTAAACCATACATTAGGATTGAACTTAAAGAGCTTTGTTTCTGAATCACGGTATATTAATCCCGAATTTAGAATATCAGCTATTAATGTGTAACAGTTTGATTTTTTGTTGTTTAATGATGTTATAATCATTTCTCGCATCATTCTGGCATTGTCTTCGTCCTCTGGAAGGAATTGTTCTGTAATACAGGCAATAACCTTAAAAGAGGACTTTTTCTTTATGTTGAGAAGAGATTTAGAAAATTTATTGCGAAAAAGCTTGAAAAAGGGGACATTGGAACGACTATCGTCTTTCTCAACATAAGCACCTATTTTTGTATTACCATTTTTTTCTTTACTTGACTGAGGTGCAAGAACATCAAGGATGCTTGAATCTATCTTTTTCTTGTCTAACTCCTTTTTTGTCAAAACTTTAACTTTTTTGTTTGCTTCGCCAGAATAAGACTCTGGAGTGACATTTCCACAACTTAAAATGTTAGGGTTTATATAATATGTCATCGCTTGACGTTTCCCTTTAGGTCTCGAAATTAAACCTCCAAAAATCAAATCGTTAATGGCATAGTTATATGTGCTGTCGCAATTAAAAAAATACTTTTTCCATAGTATATCCTTATCAAAAGTAACGACATTCACATTTTTCTTCTTATCTATTTGTATGTGATCAAGAAGATAAGCAAACAAATGAGCTGATCTGATGGTCATGAAGTCTGCAAATAACTTTTTTGTCTCTGGGGTCTGATGCAAACGTACGAATTTTCTATCATCTGTAATGATGTCGGCAATATCCATAAGTCCTGAGTCCTCGGCATTCTCTTTTGAACGGAGTTTCTCTAATTCGTCATAGACCTTTGTCGGACTTAAATTATTGAAGTTTGGATAATTAGCATCATTGGGAACAATGCTTGTTTTGCTTATTTTGCGTCCTGTCGCCTTGTTTGTGTGGTAGGTCAAGTCTGGCAACAGAGAGACTAAAACCTCCTTTTTGTTTATTGTTTTCATATCGATTATAGAAAAATTTCAATTGCAAAAGTAAATAGATTATTCGGATTAACAACAAAAAAAAGAGAAAATGTTGCCATATTCTCTTTCCTTTGACTTCCTTCACGCTTCCCAGCTTTCCAGAAATGTGAAATTTTTCTATATTACAATTTAACCTTTAATAAAAGGGTTTTTCTGTTTCATGATGCAAAAGTAGTGATAATTATCGTCTTTTGCAAATTTTGTTTCCTCTTTATAGTCAATTGAGTATCTTTTTTGACAATAAAGTTACAACATAGAACTATAAGAGAGTCCGCTCGCATTTGCCTAATGTTCAAATAATTGCAACCGCAAAATTCCGTAAAATTTGGGAAGTTGTTTTTTGTTTTTCCGCAAAACTTGGGAAGTTTTATTCTCGGCTTGCATAATATAACATTAAACTTTTTTATTTCAAAGCGAAAAATTTTAATCACACGCTTGTTTTTCAAATTAAAGTATGTAATTTTGCATCGCTTTTGAAACAAAGAGCAATAAACTATAAAGTAGAATTATCTCATTTCACAATGAAATAACTCTTTTGCATAATATCATTAAAATAAAAATTTTAATGCTTTTTTCTCAATTATGATTATCCCTCCCGACAAATTCAAACTCGCTAGTTTTGAAATTTATAAAAAAGGTTAATCAATTTGGCGGTATGGACGGGACTCGAACCCGCGACCCCATGCGTGACAGGCATGTATTCTAACCAGCTGAACTACCACACCATTTTTTGCTTTCAAGAACCCTTGTTTCCCGATTGCGATGCAAAATTACTACATATTTTTGTATCTCCAAATTTTTCGAGGACTTTTTTACAAAAATGAGCAATATTTTTTATTCCACTGCATTGTTTTCATGAAATTTGGGGAGAAAACTGATTATTCCTCCACTCTCATTGTCCTGACAGGTCGAACTCTGTCCATACCCTTTTTTGAGCTTCTGCCCACAATCTTACTGCCGAAATTCACTGCCCATGCAAAATTCTTGTCGTATTCCGAAGAACTCCAGTACCAAGTCTTTGCAAGGCTGACACCCTGGTTTATTCTCAATCTGTTGTTCATTCTGTCGGCTATGTCCTTTATCATTCTCAACTGACCTTCCGAAGGCAGGTACCAGTCACTCTTTTCTCCGCCTCTGTAGCTTGCTGCCAGCTGAGTCGCATACTTTGTCGTTGCCGGATAGTGCGAGTCAAGGAACTCCGCTATGGCTTTAGTGTTTGCCTCGCCCTCCATATCATAGTTTGCCTCGTGCCATTCTCTGCTTGTGAAGGGATATTTGCCAGGAATGTCAGTTGTGTCGGCACCCCATTCGCATCCGCTTCCGTTGTTTGCGTCAGTCATAGCCAGAATGTATCCGTAGTCAGCATTCTCTGACACATAGAACAGTATTCCGCCCTCCTCCTCTATATAGTCTCCGATCTGATATGTATCAAGGCTTCGCACATCCGGATCCTTTCCGCTCGACACAAGCATGTCCCAATACTTTGAATCCTTTGTAGAGAATGACAGCCTGGTCTCTCCGGACTCAAAAGTCTTGGCCAAGGCAAGCTCGTTTCTGTGCTTATAGAATTTCTTTGTTCTTAAAGAAAGCTCCTCCTTGTAGCCGTATTCACCCACAAGCTTGGAGATATACGAAGGGACATCCTTCTCTGGCAGTGTGAAATGTATGTCGGACTTTGTCTTCCAGCCCTTCTCGACCTCAAGCTTTACAATGCCACCTATCGAGGCAAGACTCCATGTCAAGGAAGAAGTCTGGTTGTCCTTGAGAAGTTCCGGCTTGTCAGCGACCCAACCCTTGGAGCTCAAAAGCTTGTCTATTTCGCCCCAATTCTTCTTTGCTCTCAGTTTGTTGATGTCCTTCAAGGACAAATTCTGAGAAAACGCCTCCGTGCCAAGGAACGTCAAGGAAAGAATTATCCAATATATAAATTTGCTCATTACGATAAATTGATTAGTCAACTTCAAATAATTCCGATATTATTGTATTAGAAAGGATTATGCCTTTTCGAGTCAGTTTCAAACGACCGTTTTCCAAAGTCATCTGGCCGCTTTCAAGAAACTGCAGAGACTCCCCCATCAGCTTGTCAAGACGAGAACTGCCATATCGAGCCTCATAGTCCTTCAGGCCTATGCCCTCGCAGGTCCTCAACGAAAGGAAAAGGTATTCGTTGTATTTGTCCTGCTCGCTAAGCACCTCCTTTTCAGTCTTGGCTCCGGACAAATACTTCAGCACGTTTGACACATTCCACTCACGGCTCTCTCCGTTGAATGAATGGGCCGATGGTCCAACCCCCAAATAAGGAGTTCCCACCCAATACGAGGAATTATGCCTTGATCTTCTGCCCGGTTTTGCCCAGTTCGAGATCTCATAGTGCTCATATCCAGCCGCCTTCAGTTTGTCTGCTATCAGTTCAGACATCTGCTCCACCTCTTCGTCCGATGGCAGAGACATATCACCTTTCTCAACCTTCTTGAAGAGCAGAGAATCCTCCTGCAGTTCAAGGGAATAAGCCGATATATGGGCTGGTTCAAGACTTATTGCCCTGTCTATTGTCCTTTCGAAGCTCTCAGATGTCTGGCTTGGAAGTCCGAAAATCAGATCCATACCGAAATTGTCAATTCCGGCTCTTTTCACCCTCTCTATAGCCTCAACAGCCTCTGCTGAATCATGTCTGCGATTTATAAGTTTCAGTTCCTCGTCATCAAATGTCTGCACGCCGATACTCAGTCTGTTTATACGCGACTTGGCCATTTCCGCCACATATTCGTCAGTCAGATCATCCGGATTGGCCTCCATTGTTATCTCCATCCCATCGGAATGGTCAAAGATGTCCAGAGCATTGCCAACCAGCCTATCTATGTCGCTCATAGGAAGCAGAGACGGAGTTCCTCCACCTATATAGATTGTTGAAAGCACATTGTCATCAGCCGGCAGATAGTCCTTTCTATCCCTCATTTCCCTGCACAAGGCATCGACAATCTCCTCTCTCCTTCCGACCAATGTCGAGGAAAAGAAACTGCAGTACGAGCAGCGTTTCGTGCATAGGGGGATATGAATATACAGTCCTGCCATTACTCCTCGTCCTCCAGGGCTTCCATTTCGTCTATCTCATCCCAAAACTTGTTGTGGTATCTTCTCAAAGGCATTTCGCAGATGCCGTCCTCTATCTTATCTATGATATTTGAAGGGATGGATTTGTCAGACTTCAAAATGGCGACAATTTCATCCTTTAGGAGATAGAAAGTCATTGAGCTTTCTGTCTGGTTCTTCACATAGAACAACGGCACGTAGCAGTTATAGAAGTACCTGTTTGTCTCCGCAAACTCCAGCTTGTACTCGTTGCACCAGTATTTGCTCTGCTTTGTCTTTTGGTTGTCGGTGTCTATCGACCACACGCAGTAGGCGCGCTTCTTGGTAAAATAGAACTTTCTGCGGCTTGCCACACCTTTCATAAAGTCCTCAGTCAGGTTCTCTGCGATGTTCTTCATCACCGGCGCATTTATCTTCACCTTGACCTCTCCGGTAAACTCCCAACCGCCAAGAAGCATTTCGGGGTCTATCGGTGTTTCGTCAATGTCGTCAATGTCTCGCTTGCACGAAGTCACAGAGACAAGCAGACCGGCAAGAAATATCAGTACAGTTCCAAATAATCTCATATCCATTCCTTTTGTGTATAGCTACAATCGAAAACACAGTTGCAAAGGTACTGAAAACTATCATCTTGGCAAAGTATTTCACACAAAGATTGCGAAATCAATAGACATACCGCAAAAACAAGGAAGGTTGCCACAATGTAGCAACCTTCCCATATAACATATTGTCTATGTCAGATTATTCTGCGTATCTTACGATTGTCTGCTCACGGTCTGGACCTACAGAAACAATCTTGATAGGCACCTCAAGGTAATCCTCAAGGAAGTCGATGTACTCGTTGAACTCTGTTGGGAACTCAGACTCCTTCTTGGTCTTGGTCATATCCTTCTTCCAACCCTTGAACTCCTTGTAGATAGGTGTTACCTCACCCTCAGTTACATCGAATGGGAACTCGTCAGTCTCGCTTCCGTTAAGGTTGTATGCAACGCAAGCCTTGATTGTGTCGAATCCGTCAAGGACATCGCTCTTCATCATGATAAGCTTAGTCACACCGTTGATCATAACAGCGTACTTCAAAGCCACAAGGTCGATCCAACCGCATCTTCTCTCACGGCCAGTCACTGCACCGTACTCATGACCAAGGTCACGGATAGTCTTTCCTGTCTCGTCGAACAACTCTGTTGGGAAAGGACCGCTACCAACGCGTGTACAGTAAGCCTTGAAGATTCCGTAAACATCACCGATCTTACCTGGAGCGATACCTAGACCTGTACAAGCGCCGGCACAGATTGTGTTAGATGATGTTACGAATGGATAAGAACCGAAGTCAACGTCAAGCATAGTACCCTGAGCACCCTCTGCAAGGATAGTCTTACCCTCCTTCAAAAGTCCGTTCAACTCGTACTCGCTGTCGATGAATGTATATTGCTTTAGCTTCTCCACACCCTCGAACCAAGCCTTCTCGATTGGCTCAAGATCGTACTTGTAGTCGTAGTGGGAAAGAATCTCCTTGTGACGAGCTACAGCCTTAGCGTACTTCTGCTCGAAGTTCACTAGCAAGTCTCCTACACGAAGACCGTTTCTAGAAGTCTTGTCTGTGTAAGTTGGGCCGATACCCTTACCTGTAGTACCAATCTTGCCTGCACCCTTTGCGCTCTCGTAAGCGGCGTCAAGAATACGGTGAGTTGGAAGGATCAGGTGAGCCTTCTTTGAAATATAAAGTCTCTTAGTAAGGTCGTGTCCCGAAGCCTCAAGCTGCTCAACCTCCTGCTTGAACAAAGCTGGGTCAAGAACAACACCGTTACCAATTACGTTAACCTTTCCACCCTGGAAAATACCTGAAGGAATAGAACGAAGCACATACTTCTGACCTTCAAACTCAAGTGTGTGACCTGCATTTGGTCCACCCTGAAAACGAGTTACGACATCATAGTTGGGAGTAAGCACGTCAACAACCTTACCCTTACCTTCGTCTCCCCACTGTAGACCTAGCAATACATCTACTTTCATATCTACTTTTTATTGTTTACAAGTTATCAGGCAAACACATTGCCCCAAAAACTCGCCAAAGTTGCAACTTTTTTTTGAATCTACCAAATTTTTGAGAAGATAATGGGAGTTTATGGGAGAGAAAACGAAAAGAAAAACACATTTCTTTCCACTTTTTTGGAAAACCTAAAAAGGCCAAAAAGACGACGATTCAAACTCAAAACCTCTCTTTTCAAGCCTTCGCTTAATCATGCCTCCTCTAGCTTCTTTTAATACCAAAGGACACTCTTCCAAAAGTATTTTCATTAATTCATCAGCTTTCTTTTGATTATCAGAACCTTTAATTTGTTCTATCTTCTTTTGCAATGGATTCGATATTACGGGGGAGTCTGCTATTGTTCTAATATCTTCTAATATAGCTTTAACCAAAATATTAAAATCTGGAAGACCATAAAAATTTTTATTATCAGACATATAATCACCTAATATATGGACATTATACACTAATGATGATATTCTATTAACTATTTTCCCTTCCGCTCCGCCTTTTTCAAAACCAAATAAAGATCTTGTTTTATTGTTAATCGCAGCATTCCTACGTCGCTGTTCTTCTACTAATCGAGCCTTTATCAAAACCAAATTGTCTCTAAATTCCTTTTCAGTAGAACTCGCATATTTAAGTCTATTTTCTATTTCCTTATTCCATGGTTCAGAATTATACGGCCAATGGAAAAACATTCGATGGCCTCCTTCCCCCGCCTTTATCCCCAATTGGAATTCACGATTTAGATTATCACCAAATGTGTGTTCGTCAATCATATCATGACTTATAAATCTAAGCCATTCTTTTACGAGAACATTTCCTTTTAAACCGAGTACTCCCCTCATTTCATTGTAATGGCTTTTAATCGCCCCATCAAAATTATGAGACCAACAAACACCACACAACATAACAAACCAAGAAATTATTAATAGCCTTTTCATCTATCTATCAAAATTTCAAATCATCTATATTAATCATCATAACTTTATTTTCCTCCTTCACTACATCTTTCAACCATTGTTTTACACTATTGGGAACATACCACGGAGTCGTATCAATCAACAAACCGGAAACACTTTCAATCGTTCCATCATCTTTTACCAACAATAATGTTTGCGTATCATCTGGTTGTGAAATTCTATTATCAACATTACACGCCTCTGAAATTGCAATTTTAGAATATGTAAATTTTGGGGTATGGTCAGACACATTTACATATAAATATGGATCTAACTTCTTTGTATCATCATTATATTTATACATCAAAGTTGTGCCATCATTAAAACGAATACGAAGATAATCGCCTGACATTTTTCCCGAATGGAAAGGAAGGTACGCATCTTCTACTCGTCCCACATATTTAATAGGATTATTATAGCGCTCTTTTAACGACACATTAGGCGCAATTGCTATTCCACATCTACTTTTAAGGAAACTTATTTCTTTACTTGACAAGTTCTTAGCCAACAATTTTTTAGATGACACCCTTAATTCTCCAGACACTTCTTTGTCAGGTGAACATATTAACCTTGGAGCCTTGGGTCTTGGGTTATCATTACAAAAATCAACAAGATCATCTATATCATTTTGATTCAAAGTAAATTCAGAAGAACGAGGAAACTTACTGTCGTTTTTTAAACTATTAACATCTATGTCCTTCCTTAAAACAAACAACTTATTTTTCTTGTCAACAGATTCAACAAAGGAATACATCAATCCTTTGTCTTTATTTTTCTCAAAACAATCGACCTTATTGATATCGTCCATTGACAACCAGCCTTCCTGCTTAAATTTCAATTGTCTAATTACTATTTCATCATTACTATGCGTTTCAATATAAATTCTAGCAGAATTTAGTGATGTTACAATATTCTCGTTGGTCTTAATTTTAAGTGCATTATTTAAATGAGTTCCTATCAACGTAAAATTGCGATAGCTCTCATCTTCGAAACTCAAGTACTTTTGAATTTGCCCCCATGATGCACCTGTATTAACTAGATAAATCATATATGTTCCCAAATCTATGTTACTAGAAGCGTCAACTGCATGTAATAAATCATCGTATTCTGGGTATAATTTTGCTAACGTCATTAACTTTGAAGCTAACATGATTAACAAATCCTTATCTGACGCACGAGGGTTATCAATTCCTACACGAATCAAATTAAGTCCTTTGCTTACCATTTTAAATTTAGTTATATACACAAGAGCACACTGCATAATAGCAGCACTATTATTGGGCAAATTTTTTATAGCCTTATTTATCAAAACTTCTGCTGCTTGAAAAGACAAATTTTGCTCGTTAGCAAGTTTTGCTAATGCAACACAACCTGACATTTCATCATATCTAAAAATAGGAGCCTTTGAATATAAATCCAAATATTTATCTAAATATGGTTTTGCTTTGGCATACTGATTTAAATCTAAATATGTCATACCTACATGATAATAATAAGATGGTAGCATATAAAATTTGCCAGCGTTATCCAATAGAACTCTTAACTTTTTTTTGTTATTAGGTTCAGACAAATATGTAATATATTCCTTTGCTGTTTCTTCTGTCAATCTATCTGTTTCAGAAAGGCTATATTTTTCATAAAGTTTAACTGTATTTTGGAAAGCCTCTAATCGCAAATTCCTGATTTCTTTCATATCTTCCTCTCTCAAAGTCCACATGGCTTTCAACTCCTCAATGTCTAATTCGCCGGAAGATTTTTTATACTCAACTGCAGATCTAGCTGCAGTTAGCAGTGTATAAAACACCCCCTGAGCGAGATTACTGCTTTGAGTGAGAACCATAGGCGAAGACATTGCATTCGAAAGCGCATCCCACTTTAAAGCATCTCGCTTTAATGACATTACTCTTTTGGTTAATGACCTCTCTTCTGCAGTTATTTCGAAATTGGAAACGGCATTTATCAAATCATTTCTAAAACGCTGGATTTCCGGCATACCAACAACCTCAGTTAACGTCAAATTGTTGAGCAATCTATCCGATTCTTTTTGTAAAACATCCAAGGACTGGTTTTCTATCATACTAGTCATTGCACTGACACAATAATTCATTTGTACAATAGCTTTAAATTTAGCATGTTCAGGATTATAATCCAAAGGTGATTTAGATTGTCCTAATAATTCTAAAAAGAAAAAACATACAATAGTCAAAAAGAATATTTTTTTCATAATACAATCCTTTTCTCCCCAATTCCCCGAGGTCAATTTTCAAAACATAAACAAGCGCAGGAATCGTACCATTGCTATAGGACGTAATTCAAATTTTGCCGATTTGTAAGACCTAAGCAAGCAAGTAAACGCTTGTATAAAATATTTACAGCATATCTAAATGCTTGTGCAAAATTAAGCATAAATATCAAAAAAGCAAGAGACCGGAACAAAAATATAAACTGCTTTGCTGTCAACGTATTATCTTTACACCTTTGTGTAAGTGTTTCTTTTACATCTTTTTGTATCTTTGCAACCAAATAAACAATCAGTTTGAAAATGAAAAAGACATTGATCAATTTGTGTGCTCTTTCATCTATCGCAGTGGCTACAAGCTGTAGCGATCAGCAGAGCACAAGCCAACAATCCAAATCCATCGTCATCTACTACTCGCAGACTCATGCCACAGAGCAGGTGGCAAACATCATCGCAAAGTCAGTCTGCGCAGACATCGACTCTGTCGTAGCGGAACAGCCTTACAGCGGAACTTTCGACGAGACTGTCAGCCGTTGCAAGAACGAGCTGGACAATGGCGTATTCCCTGCAATCAAGCCTACGGGCAAGGACATCGCAAACTACGACACAATCTATGTCGGTTTCCCTGTATGGTGTGGTGTTGCCGCTCCTCCGATGAGAACCTGGGTAAAGAACGCTGACCTTTCAAACAAGGTTGTCATTCCTTTCTGCACATTCGGAAGCGGAGGCTTGGAGTCTAGCGTAATTGATTTTGAAAACAACTTGACACAGAATGTATCGTTCAATGAAGGCTACGGAGTCCGCAACGCAAGACTTGCCAAGGCAGAGGAAGAAGTTGAGGAGTTCCTTATCCGCAACGGAATAAAGACTGGAGAGGCAGAGGAGCTAGATTCGTTCTCTAATATGGAAACTTTGAACGACGAGGAGAAAAGCATATTCAATGCTGCTTGTGGAGACTACCCTTTCCCTCTTGGCACACCTATAGGGGTAAAGAGCCGTAAAACAAAAAAAGGTACAGAATACGACTTCATTACCAGGATGGACATATCAATCCCAAGAGAGTCGGAAGTATTTGTTATCGTCAGCAATGAGGAGGGAGCAAAACCGGAATTCACAAAAGTTGTGAGATAGCTGTTTTGCCAACAAAAAGCAAGAGCCGCAAGACATACATCTTGCGGCTCTTGCTTTATATAGCGTCCTTGGCAATTCCTATTGCAGAACAATTCCATGCCTTACCAAAAACTGCAGGACATTCAGAATTTGTCCTTCATGGCTTTTGACAAAAGCAGATTGCCCAACTCGACACATCACATGGCAGAACACAAAAAGCGAACCGACATGAAATCTCTTTCACAGCCGAAAGACAAAAGACTTTTCCTTGTCAGGAACAAAAAGCAGACAATATCCTTTTCTGCGCCTGTACCATAACCTAATCAACAAAAGTTTAGACATTTACGAACAAAACAGCATTGTTTCAACATTATTTTTACTACATTTGTACACAATATCACAAAAACTAGGAATACTCATGGTAAAGGACATAATGCACGACCCGGCATTCTTGGCTATCAAGTCGGAGCCGGCAACTCACGAGGACAAGCAAGTGGCTATAGACCTGCTTGACACACTCCGCGCACATTTGGACGGTTGCGTAGGCATGGCCGCCAACATGATTGGCGTATCAAAGAACATCATAGTAATCTGCGACGGAAAGAAACAGGTGGTGCTAATCAACCCGGTAATAACAAAGAAATCAAAACCCTATCCAACCGAGGAGGGATGTCTGTCTCTGCCAGGAATCAAGAAAACTCTTCGCTTTGACGAGATTGAGGTAGAGTTTCAAGACATGGACTTCAAACCTCAAAAGAAGAGATACAAAGGCTGGACAGCACAGATAATCCAACACGAAGTTGACCACTGCAACGGAATACTTATATAAAGGTGAACAAACACGATAACATTATGCTATACAGAAACAGACTTTGGTATTTGCTGAAAGAAAGACTTAAACTGCCTTTGGTGACTTTCTATTACACTTTTATCTTTTTGATGATGAGCGTATGTGCCTATGTGTCATATCCCCAAGCAGGAGTAAATGCATTTTGGATACTATTGGTGCCCTTCGTATTGTTTTTTCTCTTTATTGGAATCCCTATCTTTATCGAGGCGAAATACTACCTGCTTGAAGTGAGCGAACAAAATGGCTTTGTAACATTCAAATACTTGAAATACAACAAGGAACAGACTTTCGAAGCCCCTTGGGAACAGCTAAGGTACAAGGTAATTCCTGAACAGTCAAGAGGCACAGTTATTGACGAAGCTATAGTTATAGGCATCAGAACAAGAAACAGCTATTTCAAAACGATTCAAAAATTCTATTGCTACGCTCCCCTGTTATCAGACAAAAACTACAAAAAGGTATTCTCTGACCTTTCAATAAAGAAAGTCGGAATGTATGCGTAACAATAATCACCTACAGTAGATTATCGCTTCGCTCAATCAACCATAGGCTATAAAAACGAACTGTTGCCATGGTTCTAGAAAAGTGACTAATATGGGAAGTTTATCATCAGTTTATCTGCATATCGTATTCTCTACAAAGAACAGAGAGCCGATTCTAACCTACGACATTAAGGATGAGATTATCAGTTTGTTTCATACTGTGTCAAGCAGTCATGGTTGTATTGTGTTGGCATGCAATGGAATGCCTGACCACATCCACCTTCTCGTAAAGACAAATATGCAGAAAAGCATTTCCGACATCGTCAAGGAAATAAAAAGACTATCATCACTGAAAATCAATGCAAAATACAAAGACAGGGGATTCTATTGGCAACATCATTTTGCCGCCTTTTCAGTCTCTCACAGTCTTGTTCCAAAGGTAATAAACTACATCAAGAACCAAGAGTCTCACCACCTAAACACACCAATGACATATCTTTCAGAACTGGAAGATTTTGCAAAACATGCCAATGAAACAATAGATTGGGATTTCTACGAATAGAACCGTGGAACGGTTCGCTACAAAGCCCACGGTTGACAATCGCGAAACGATTGGCTACCGTGGGGAACAAAAATCCCAGGGTAGTTGTTTGGCTTTCGCCAAACTCCAACCCTGGGCTATGAAGACGAACCGTTACCACGGTTCTTTTATATTAAAATATCTATTACTTCATAATTGCAATAGTCTTTCCATAAACACCGATCTGCTGCTTTGAATCAGCCTTTAGGTTCTTCATGCTCAAATAACGAGTAACCTGGCGCAAATCGTAAGGAACCTCTGAAGCGACAAGGATCAAATTGTCAGTTCCAACAGGCTCTGTAAGTGCGATAGGATAATCGTAAAGATCAATCACGCAGTTGCTTGGAATAAGCAAATGTGAAAGTGTCTGTGCGTCATCAACAGGCAGGCACTCTGCGAACTGACCGTCACTAGCAACGTCAAGAACATTCACGTAAAGCATCTTGGCACTGTTGTTCTTCACACGGAAATAAACCTCACGACCTACAGTTGCGCTATTAACGACCTCACCCGTAGTTCTGTCAACAAGATCAAACGCGATACCGAAATCGCTCTTGGCATTGTCAACATTAAGTCTTAGATCCTCCTCAGACTTCTTCGAAAGGATAGACTTGGCGATGTCGCTCTCGACAACATCTCCACGATAAGTACATCCGGCAGCCTGATGGCTGATGTTGTCTGTACCACCGCTGAAGAGAGACTTTACAGCATGCGACACGAACTGACCGCTCGCGCTTCCGCTTGCCTGCTCCTTGATAATTGCACTTACACTCTTCTCTGCAACCTCACCTGTTGCATAGATCTTTTCTGCACCTCTATCAATTATCGAAAGACTTGCTCCCTTGTTTACTCTCACAATATCATTCTCTGAAAGCTCGGCACGCTTAGCAAGAGCCACCCACTTTCCAGCAACCTTCTTTTCTGCAGTTCCGTTAACAGCATACACGAAAATATTACCTGCCATTGCTACCGCAGAGATGGCAAGAGAAGCCATCATCACAATCAACTTTCTCATAGGCGTATAATTTAAAAGTTATACAATACTTATCGACAAGTTTTGTCGAATCTATCTAAACAAATAATTAGTATCTCTTAGGGAACAAAATGTAGTTACCCTGCTTGTTCTCGAAAATAGGCATCTGCTTACCGCTTGTAGCGTTTCTTACCTCCTGACGGATGTACTTCTCAAGTCCGTCGATAGTAATGTTTCCAGCCTCGTCAGCAGCCTTGCCGTTCAATCCTTCGATCAAAGCCTTAGTGAATATTCCGTTCTTCCACTCCTCGCTCTCGTTGGACTTCTGGGCCTCTGTGCTTGAGTAGAAACCGATAATTCCAGGGTCAGCCATCGTGATAGGATCTGAAATTCCCTTCTGTCCATACATTGCGCCTGAGTGGCAGGCATCCATAAAGATGAATATCTTACATCTCTTGTCCTTCATTCTCTTTGTAGCAGAACGGATGACATCAAAGCTAACTGCAGTAGAGAACAAGTCTTCACTCTCTGCATTACAAGATAGGAAGTAAGTGTCATCACCCTCCTTAGCTCCGTGACCTGACAGATAGATGAACACAACATCGTTCTGATCCACATTGTTTACCAAGTTAGCAAGCTGCTTCTTGATAGTGCGGTCATTAGCCATCTTGTTAGTCACAAGACTTGCAGTCTTAAGTGAAGTGTAATAAGAAAGGTTGCTGTTCTGGACTGCGCTCAAGAAATCGGCAGCGTCCTTTGCAGCATGCTGAAGCTTCAAGTCAGCCTGGTCATAGTCACTGACTCCGATAGAAAGGACGTGGATATTTGGCTTAGTCGCATCACCGCGATAGAATAGGCGGACAACTGCAGGATCACTGCTCAAGCCCTTTGAGTCCTTTGCGATAAGCTGAACTCTAGTAACCTCTCCCTTACGAGGAAGAGAAAGAGTTATCTGGTCAGACAACTGGCGGACACCCTTCGTTGTAGGCTGAAGCTCGCCGTTGATATAAGCTACGATAGAAGCCTTGCTTCCGTCAGAAGTCTTTGCCTCGTAAACAAAAGTCTGCTCCTCTGACGAATACTCTGTACCATCCTTCGGAGAGATGATGCGGATTGTTGGAACCTGAGCCAACACAGCCGGACCATTTGGCGTAGATGGATTGACCGGCTTAACCGGTGTTGTCGGAGTTGTTGGTGTTACAGGCTTTGTAGGAGTAGAGCTGGCAGACACCAACATAGATAGCTTGTGCTTTCCATCATCAATATTATGGGCTTGCGAAGCCTTTGTTCCTGACTTAGGATTCTGAGCCTGCCACTGATAACCCAGCTTCTTGGCCTGCTCCGAAGTTGCGTATGTTGGCTTAACGATCCAAACCTCGCCACGATCCACGCAACCCCACTTTCCTGTACGCTGAACAACAGCAAAGTTACGGGAAGAGTTAAAGATACACTTTTCATCGTAAGAATCAAGAACAGGCTTTACAATCCAGTTTCCAAGATAGTTTACAAAACCCTTCTTCTTTGTCTGCGAGTCAACAGCCTCGTAAGCTGTCTGTCCAAGCTGGGCATACTCGCTCATCTCTGTCATAGCAGAAAACAGCTGGGCCTTCTTGATGAATACAGGCTTGATAACGAACATTCCGTGACGGTCCAATGCTCCCCAACAGCCGTTGTACTTTACTGCAGCATACTCACTCTTTTCAGAGATTGTCTTTGTTACATCAATAGAATCAAATACTGGCTTGATTACGAAATCTCCGTAGTAGTTACAATAACCGAACTTGCCAGTCGCCTTATCCACAGCGTCGAACAAATTGTCCTCGACCTTCACTTTTCTCCACTGGGCATTAGCGGCGCGTGCAGCCAGCTTCTTTGAGACGATTATGTTCGGGCACATCTCGTTGCCGTCCTTGTCAACAACACCCCAATACTTTCCCTGGCGGACAACTGCGAAATCCTTGCTGCCGGTAAAACAGTTAGCAGGGTCAACCTCGTCATAGATAGCCTTTACTATGGTGCGGTTCTTTTTGGTATCCATAAGACCCCACTTACCATTAGTGTTATTCTTGACTGCCTTGATCTGTGCATTTGCCATACCCAACGGCAGCATCAACAGCATTGCTATAAGTCCTATCCAAGCAGGATTAAATATACCTCTCTTATTCATCGTTATATATGTTTTCTTAATTTATCCACTCCAAGCACTACACTCCCAACCATTCGAACTTCGATGCAAGCCACTTGTAAGGCGGCAGGGATTCTATCCACAACCAAAGCTCACTGCTGAAACCGCCAAGTCCCACACCGATCATCGCGTACGTGTAGTTCAAGTTATACCTTAAATTTATGAAGAACAAACCTCCTAGCATCATCATCATGAAAAGGAATCCGAGCTGAGTGAAGTTTATTATCATTCCGTTTGTCTTTTCATAAGCCTCGTAAGCCCAACAGCAGAAATAGTTGAACGCTAGAGTGATCACAAGTCCCCAGAATATCGCCCAACCGTCACTCATGTTTGTGATCAATCTGTCCGCCTTGGTAGCCGTAGCGATACTATACGCGTGAATCAATGTTCCGTTAATTCTTCGAACTCCATAAAGTTCTGTCGCTATAGTATGATAGTCTCTCAAATCATCAATATCTCCGACCAGAAGAATCCTGTCCTTGATGTCGGCAGTATCCAAAAAGTCATTTATGCCGAAAACGTCAATGCTCATCTTCTTGTAGTTGATCAACTCCTCCTTATTACCTCTCTCCTTTAGCTTCTTGTAAGTGTCGGGATAGCCTAAACGAAGAATCTCACCCACAAAGGAAGGAAGTGTAAGATTTCCGACCGTAACACTGTCCGGAGAAAAATGTCTTACGATACCCTCTTCGATATTGACACTCGCATTATAGCAGACATCACTATAGAAAGAACTCTCTACTGCCATACTGTCTCCCATTTTCACTATTCTCTGTGCCGAGATAAAGTTCGGGATGCGAGAGATGACGTTTCTCAAGCTATCGTTCTCCAACGAATCTGAAGAAATATTGTGGCTGAAGATACAGTCCATAGCAACAACTCTTGGACCGAACTTCGAGATGTAGTCCAAACCCTCGGCAATCTCCATTCTGGAATGAACACCCGACAGGTTTATGAACGCCACATCCTTGCAGTAATCCATCTCTCCTTCCTTCAAATTCTCTGTATAAAGATAATTGTCGGTAAAAGCTATGGCATCAAGGGCTCTTGCGATAGGATTCAAGAAAGCCCACGAGAATGCAAGTATAGCAACAAGCGCACACACACTCAATGTTACAATCAAGGTGCCGACGCTCTGCCTCATATATCTTTGAAATTTCTTCGACAGTTTCATTAAAAGAATCTTTAATATATGCAAAGATAGTATTTGATAGATAAAAATCAAAGATAATAGAAAAAAATCAACAAATCATACCAAGATATTGTCAATACCGGTATCGAACTTATGTTCTAAAAACAGAAAAGAGGTTAACGAAATGCTAACCTCTTTTCTGTTTGTCAATTAGTTCACTAATTATTTATCAACGTGAAGTGACCGACGTACATCTTGCGGACCTCGTCAATCCAGATTTCGTACCAATAGTCTGTACTTGGCAATCTGTGGCCGTTGTATGTACCGTCCCAACCCTCACTTGCCGGCATCTTGGCGATAACCTTTCCTGAGCGGTCATAAATAGTAACCCTTGCGTCAGGATAAGCCTCGCTCAACACTTCGGAAATGAACAAGTCATTATCACCATCTCCGTTCGGAGTGATTACCGAAGGTATGACGATCGTAGGAGCAGGCAACTCGAACGAGAAGTTGCTCTTGCAACCGTACTCATCACGAATCGTAGCTGTATGCTTGCCATAACTTACATTAGAGAACTGGGCACTTGACTGGTAATCCTTTCCGTCCATGCTGTACTCATAAGAGCCAGATCCCAAATCTGAGTTAGGAATCAATTCAACGTCCTTCAAATTCTTTGTAAATGTATCAATTACAGGAACACCTACAACTTCCACTGAAACATTGTGAGTCACATCGCCACAAGCCTCGTTACTCAAAGTGACAGTATAGATAGATGTACCGATCTGGCTTGTAGGAGCCTTGTAAGTCGATGTGTTGGAAACCTCGACATTCGAAGGATCTCGCCAGCTGTAAGTGTCAACATCACCGCTCAAAACTCTCAATCTTAGACGGATTTCACCTGCACCGTAGCAAGCCACAGTATCCTCTGGAGTCATGATGAAATCAATAGGATCTTGAACAGAAACCTTCACAGACTGCTTGATTGAACAACCGGCACCCTGCTGAATCTCGAAGCTGTAAGTCTTGTCAGTCAAAGGTGTTGCCATAGCCTCGATTCCGGATGGCACCAATGTTTCGTCCTCGTACCACTTGACTGTAGTAGAAGCGGAAGGCTCAAGCTTGCTCAAACCGATCTTGACCGAAGAACCGGCACAAACCATATCTACAGGGATAAGTTCGAACTCTGGAGCCGGAATGACATTTATAGTTCCGTAAATGTTCTCGATCTTACATTCTCCGTTGCTGATTGTATAAGAGTAAACGCCTGAATGATCTGCCGCCTTTGCAGACTTGATGTAAAGAGTCTTTGAAGTTTCTTCAAGAACTTCATCATCCTTCTTCCACTCTACGTTTGTCTTTGTCGCGCTAGAGAAGTCTAGTACAAGAGAAGCGCTGTAACCCTCGCACAAATCCTTGTCTCCAACGATAGTGTTGTCAGTAATACTTACGTCATTGACAGTGATCTTCAACGAAGTCTCACACTCATTTACATAAACTGCCGTATAAGTTCCAGGCACCTCAGTTCTCAACACGAAGTTCTCGCTCGAGCTGACCTCTCTGTTGTTCTCGTCCAACCACTTGAACTCATTTCCTGACTTCTCCAACTTCGTAGCATCCAAGACGAACTCTCCGCCACAAGTGCTGAAAGTCAAAGGCTTTCCGTTTGTACGCTCTACTTCAGGATCCTTATGATCTGCTAGGAAAGAGAATGTTCCGCTAACATTTCCGGCTCCGATAGAAACTGTAAACGGCTCGGAATTCTTGGTACAGTAACCATCTGTAACTTTCACACGAACTGTCGTTGTCTCAGTCAAGTTCTCGCTGACAAATACTCCATCCTCTGGAACCGAAGCCTTATTAGTTTGGTTCCATTCGTAAGTGTAAGGAGTTCCATCGTTCTCTCCTGAAACTATAGCCAACAATTCAACCGGAGAGTCAGGACAAACTGAACTTGGACCCGAAATCTCGATGTCGTCAAGTTTGAAGATCTTTACATTGATGTCTTTTCTTTGGCTGACGCATCTGCTTTTTGTTACAGGTACCTCAAAGTATCCTTCCACAGTATATTTGCCAGTTTCACCGATTGCCTCTGGTGCAGTGATCTTGTCATCAGCCGAGTTGAAGAAATCAGTATATACTGTAGAAACCTTGTTGCTTACCTTCCACAACGAATTCAAGTTCACAGCCTTGTTACAAACTGTTGTGTCGAAAGTGACAAGTTCAGGTTTTGCAAAGATGTGGACCTCCAGTGCAATGGCACCAGATGTCTTTGTTCCGTCAGTCTGGGCCACGTAATAAGGGATTACCTGCTCGACAGTCTCTTCTGTCAATTCAGTAGATATCGCCTTCATGGCTATTTCACTTCCTCCATTCTTTGGATCTCCGTCATACCAAACCAAATGGTAAGTGTCGTCAGTGACCTTCACAAAGTCGCTTAGCAACTTGTCGGTAACCTCATCCTGGCAGAAGTTAGCCTCTGTAATCTCTGGCAATGGAGTCTTACTTACGTTTACAGTCACCTTGCTCTTTTCGCTTTCGCAACCGTTTTCATTCTTCTGGGCAACGTAATAAGTATATTGAACATCATCCTGAAGATTAGCATCATATTCAGGAGCAGGAGCCTCGTCTCCGATCAAGTTTCCATCCTTGTCGTACCATACCAACTCCATATCCTCGTCAGGAGTAACTGCAGTAGGATCAAAGATTGTCAAGCTCTCGAACTTGCCTTTCGCCTCTCCATCCTGCAAAGTATAGTTTATAGAATGCTTGACCTCAGGAGAAGAAATATGTGTAATTGTAACCTTCAATTCCGCAGTGTCACCCTTACATACATTATCCTTTGCGATAGTATAAGTAGGAACGATCTTGTAAACCTGCTCAGTCTGCTGAGACACGTTTGTATTCGGTGTCAAAGCATCTGCATCAAGTTCAACTCCCGCCAAGAACCACTTGTAGTTTCGCTCGGCGTCAATCTTCACAAACTCTGAAAGTGAAGACGGATCGCGATATACCTTCAAGGCTTCTGCCTCAGTCTTTGCACACAACACAACGTCTTCAGCCACGATTGAACCGACACCATAAGACTTGATGCTGATCTCTGCAATGTCACTCACAGAAACACCGTCTGTCTGTGTGACGTAATATGTCTTTTCACCAGAACCGGAAGCCTTGTACTCTCCAGGCTCTTCTGCAGGTGTACCATCCTCATTAACCCAATTCAAAGTATAGCCTTCTTCCTTAGAAACCAACGAAAGAACATCGACAGTCTCGCCGACACAGATTACTGTATCTCTTGTCTTTGGCTTTGTAGAGCTAGTTACCTCTACATGAACAAGCATTCGCTCGCTCTCGCAGCCGCCTTCACTGACTGCACTTACAAAGTAATCGTACTCAGTCTCCTTGTCAAGAGAGATCTTTATCGGTGCTTTCAAAGAATCCTTCGCAGTCTCGGACTCGTACCATACGATATGATCGCCATCAACTAGGGTTACAAGTTCTGAGATATCCTGCTTTGCTCCCGCTGTCAAAGGATACTCTCCATTCTCTGCTGAAGGAGCCTTAGGGGTTGCTTCAATCTTGACAGAGAACTTTTCCACATCACCCACACAACCTGTCTTCTTGTCAGTGAATGTGTAGTAGTAGTTCTTAGCCACATCTTCTGAGCTGACATCAAGCTTCTCTAATGGGAACGAAGCAGTCTCGTCAACAAACCAGTTAATGTCATAGCCGGAAGCTCCCTGCTTCTCCAGAGACAAGTCATTGCCCTGACAAATAGTAGTGTCTTGAGAAAGAACCACACCAGGCAATTCGTTAACCTCAAGTTTGACAGTTTTTGTCAATGCCTCGCTAGTTGACTTGCAGTTAGGATCAGAAACAATTGCATAATAAGAACCGGCCTCCTTGACAACGAAAGAGTCAGCACTGATTGGCTTCTTGTTGATCAATTCCTTGTCCTTGTAAAATGAATATACATAATCCTTGGAAGCTGGAGTTGCCACAACCTTTATTACAGCACTGTCGCCTGCACATATAGTCTCAGCAGAAAGCTTCGCAACAGCAGATTCAAGAGGACAATCCTCCTCTTCCTCTCCACACTCGATAGTATTAAGGGCCTTCAATGTATCAAGACCATAAACAGTGGCGAATGCGTAGTTGTTCACGAAATTCTTGCAATCTTTAACTCTCGCATCGAAAGTATAGATCAAAGAATCACCAGGAGCGATACCCTTCTTCGCATCCAAAGCAACAGTAGGCCACTTTATAGTTCCTGCACTTTCATCATACTCTCCAGAAGGAGAAATATCAGTAATCTCCTCAAGTTCAGCAGGGATAAAGTCTCCGACTGTGACATTGAAAGCGTAGTCAACCTCTACATCGTAGCCAGAAATGTGTCCATTGTTTCCATTGCTTGAAGAATAAACTCCGAAGTAACCAGGTCCGGCACTTGTAAGGCCATTCCAATCCTTCATCACATTCACCCACTCATCCTCTTCGTCGTTACAATACATATAAAGTTTCTCGCCCTTTAGGACAAACTTAAATGTTGGCTTCTCGTAATCACCGGCGAATTGGATACAGTCAGCAAAAGTCTTTCCTTCTGCAGCTATTAGAGTTCCATTATTATATAGTTCATAAGCAAAGTTGTTCTTACCATCCTTATTTACTATGATCTTCATACCAACACCCTTGAAACCTGGAGTTCCAGGAACACCACTTCCGTCCTGATAACGGAATACAAGATATGTGTTCTGTGTATTCGTGTTGCCATCAAACGAGATATACACAGTACCATCCTTACCATATCCATACTTAGGAGCAAAGAAGTAAGATGAAGCAGGTGCCTTAAGGTTCAATGGGAATCCGGCACTCTCTACTGTAGGAATAGAACCTCCGTTCAAAGGGACCCAATCCTTCTTGTTGTTCAAGTCTCCCTTAACCTTTGTTCCTTCTGTATTTATAAACTTGATTGTGTATGACACATCGTCTCCGGACATAGCCTTTTTCACATTGGCAGTCTTGAACAACGACTCCTGAGGGTCAACCTGAGGAGGCAATTCGGCGCACGATGTCATCAACTCGACTCTTGACGAGTCAGGAGAGTCTGTAGAAGAACTGATCCATGCAACATTGAAATAATAAGTGTCTTCCACGTCAGGACAACCCAAATCTCTCGCCTTAGTCAAATAGACAAGCTTGTCTTTTTCACCAACCAGCATTACAGGAGTTGTCCATTTTACAATACCTGTATAACCGGCAGACTTAGGATTAGCTGCAGGTGTGTATGTTGCCTGAATCTTTACTCCGGCATCATCCTTCAAAGCTGTACTGTCCTTCCATCCTACCCACTCAAGCTCGTATGGGATTGTGTCTATGATAGTGACGTTATAAGCTTCACGACCAGGTACGGGACCTCTACCCTGGATACGTCTCCATGTATATCCGTCGAACTCCTCTACCAACACTCTATCGTACAAGAAATCAGGAGCAGGAGAACAAGCATGACGTGAATAGTTGGTAATCTCGTATGGCTCCACTACGTTCTTGTCGTTGTACTTTGCCCAGCACGGTGTGACAAGTGTGAATGTAGTTCCCTGACCATCCAAACTTTTCTCTGTCACTCTTGTATCAAAAGACCAGTCGTCCTTTACTCGCTCAGTCAAATCTGCATTCGGATTTGAAGCCAGACGAGCACGTATGAATCCGGGACCAAACACACCTTTGTGCAACAGATACTTTGAATCCAACTTGTCATAGACATGAGTCGAAGGAGCCATCAGAGTCTTTGCAAAACGTATCATCAATCGTTGGTTCCACTTTCCATTATCATCGTCTCCTACCGGCATTTTCTGGTATGCAAATGTAATAGGACCGTCCTCCGGATTATAACCATACTTGTCCATATCGTTCTGGTTGTCCACAACGAATGTCCATCCTGTCGGATTCTTGCCTTCTTCGAACAATCCCATTGCAGCACCATCGTTCATGAAATATGACACACGATAGTTGTTCATGTTGATGTACGCCTCATACGAGTCATTCCAGAAACGGTACATCTGATAGAACTGATATGCACAACCAGGCATATAATAGTTTCCGTAAGACACACGCACATTGTCTCGTCCTCCATTCAACCAAGAGTTTTCACCCTCGCTCTTGTTCTCGAACTCGACAGTAAAACTAGTCACATCACCAGGATTCAACTTTGTTCTGGAAGCAGTCTTCTTAACAGACAAAGTTCTGTTTGCCAAGATGTCCACGCAGTTACGCTCCATCGTGTATGTAGCGTGATTAGGGAACTCGTTGCTTACCCAGTCCTCGAAGTTTGATCCTGTTATTGTACTTGTCAAACAGATACGCGGATTCAAAGTGTCCCTTGCAATAACCCTGAATGACACAGAGTCTATTGTCTCTGCCAAACGGCCTGTCTTGAAGCCTGGCACAGTACCGATATTCCATACAATCTTACCGTTAGAGAACTTTCCTCCCTTGGAAATACTTACTACCTCATAGTTTGGATCTATCTCTGTAGTAATCTGGACACCCTTTGCCTCAAGCGTTCCATAGTTACGATACTGGACAGTATAGTCGATTGGATCGTCAACGTATGCGTAAGTCTTATCTACGGACATGTACACCTTCATATTTGCCATAGGCTTCATATTTCTAGGCGCATGCATATTTCCTGAGTTAGTAAGCAATCCCAAACAACGGAACCAGCCATGGAAATACTTTGGCATACCCATCACGTCACGCTCCTCGTCAGTCAAATTCTTCGATTCCGCAGAAGCATCATCCCACACAAGTTCGCTCTGTCGGTACATGTCGGCAATAAAGTCCAAGTCTTCGCTTGCAACAGCGGCAGGAGCCGAACATCCAAGTGCATAGTTTGAAGTGGATGCCTCCTGAACTGTTCCGTCCATGAAATACGATTGGCGTATCTGTGCCGGACCAGACCATGACGGCTGACCTGGATCGGGAGACGCTCCCATCTTGGCACATTTGTCGGCAGGGTTCTTCATAAATTCCGCATGTCTGATTGCCAAGTCATGCTCGAAAGTATTTCCTCCCTTATCTACTGCATGAGTCTTTGGGTTCCATGTGTAGGACGGATTTCCATGCCACAAATAGTTCAATATGTGTCTCCAGGCGAAACGGAAGTCCTCTCCTGCATTGAACGGAGAAAATGTAACAACTGACCCGTCGTCGTTGACACCAGCCTTACCTACACTTGCGATACCACCCTGAGCATACAGCTGGCCTGCTATCCAATCGGAAGAAGCCTCCGCACGCTTGAACTGGGTAATCTGCCAAGGTGTACCCTCTCCGTCCTCGTTCTCCAACCAATGGGCGAACTCATTAAAGTATGAAGGAGCGTTATAGTCACAGTACGAAACAGTACCTCCGCCACCTCCCATTGAAGGGAACTGGCAAAGCTCGCTTCCGAACATAGTCTGAGTTGATCGCCAGCTTGTCAACTCTCCCCAAGAGTTACCTCCCTTAGGATAGCCATCCACACCAATATCACCAGTCAAGTAACCGTTCTGACCTCCATTGGCCATATAGTAAGGTATAGTATCAACAAGAGCCTTGATAACCTCCTGCGCGGCCTTCTTATATGAAATAGGATTTCCTTCTGAATCAAACACCTGTTTGCCATCCTGATACATGAACTCACCCCACTGCTTGTAGGCAATCAAAAGTCCCATTGCAATATCATAGTCTCCGTCCGCAGCTGAGTGTGTAGGGGAAGTTCCTGCACCAGCGTCATCAAATGTGTTCCAACCTGCCATAAAGGCACCTGCCTCGGGATCTTTACACTCAACCCTTTTCTCTGGATCTCCATAACCCTTTCGAAGCCATGTTCCATCCTTATATTTCTTTACTTTGGAAAGTCTGTTGTCATGAATCCACATCCATAGGCCATTGAATGTAGGCTGGTCGGCAAAGATTGCAGAAGCCAAAAGGATGTAACCGTCTCCCTCGGAACAGAACTCTGCAGCTCCCTGAGGCAATTCGTCCTTACCTAGTTTAACAAAGTCGTTGAATGTGATATATGGCACTCCGCAATGTGTGCCTCCTTCGTAACGGCATCTGTGGGACATAATCTCATAGGCCTCGCGCATTGTCTTCTCCATATCGGCATGCGTAACGCCCTCTGCATTATATTTTGCCAGCGTCTTACCCTTCTCGTACTCCAGAAACTGAGGGAATGGGAACGCAGGATTTCCAGAATTTATATCAATCTTGACATAACTGGAGTTACTCCATGTACGTTGCGCCAACGCACCTCCTATGCTACAAAAAATGCAGCACAACAACCCTATTAAACTAGAACAAAATTTATACATATATTAAAGCCCCTATTACTAAAATTATTCTAATAAAAATGTCTAAACTATAAATATATTGGATTTGCAAAGGTAAATACAATTTTAATAAAGTGAAAATTTATTTGCAATTTCTGCCCAGATATATGATGTAGAGCATATTATTATGCACTAATTATGAACAAAAGCAGGCGCATCTCCGTCTGTATAGCCCTCTGTTACTATCGCGAAATTTATGGCATTCCTGCCAAGCTTGTTGTTAATGCTATCGACTACCGAAGTCAGTTTGTCGTACTTGACCCTCTGCTCCTGCTTGTCATCGAACAACGATGTCTGCACAGCTGAATCCGGAGAAATGTTATTCAGAAACACTCCAGCCTTCTTGTACTGAATCCCATCCTGGAAAATCTGTTTCAGAAGCTCCATTGCCGCATTCAGTATCTCTATTGAATTTGAGCAGGAGACCTCGAACTGCTTTGTCGCAACATTACTGTACTGCTTCAAGTCTGTACGGAATCTGTTAGACACGACAAAAACACCAATCTCACCACAGACAGAGTGTTGTGACCTCATCTTTTCAGCGCATCCCTCAGCAAAATTTGCCACCTGCGTGCTCAAGTCCTCCAACGATGATATCATCTTGGGGAAAGTGCGGGACAGACTGATGGACTTCTGAACCGGATGCGGAGAAAGAACAATCACGTCCTTACCCCTAAGTTCCAAGACCGTATCCTTCAGATTTCTTCCATACATCATCTCTATCAGCGTAGGATTCGCCTGGGACAAGTCGTATGCCGACATATAGCCGTTAGCAGAAAGTTTTGGCTGAGTTCTTCGTCCAACTCCCCATATATCGGACAGTTCAGTATTCTTCAAGGCATACTCCACCTCCTCTGGCAAGGACAACGAACAAACTCCGCAAAGTTCGGGAGCATACTTGGCCTGCTTGCTCGCAATCTTGGCAAGAGTCTTGCTTGTTGCAACACCTATGCTCACGGGAATGGAACACTCTTTCCATATCTTTTTCACAAGAGATCGGCAATAGTCGTCAATGTCCTCGACACTTCCGGTCAGCTGAAAAAATGATTCATCTATGGAATACTGGAAAACTGAGCCGACATCCTTCTTTATCAGCCCCATCACCTCGTCGGAAATCTTATGGTACATTCTCATCTGTCCCGAACGGGGGATTACACCGTTTCCCTTGGGTAGTTTCTTCATTTCGAACAACGGCATACCCATCTTGACTCCCATAGCCTTTGATTCGTTTGAACGCGCGACAATGCACCCGTCACCGCTCGACAATACCACAATGGGCTGAGTCCGCAGTTCGGGATTCATGGCTCGCTCGCACGAGACAAAGAAATTATTGCAGTCAACGATACACCACATAATAAAAACAATAGGTCAAATCCGGCAAGACCTTGAAATTAAGAATGCAGACACTTCAACTCTTGTCTGCAACTATTCAAATTGTTCATCAGCAAGTTCGGAAGGCATTCGACAAATGTCTGGAACACCTCGAACTGTTTATGAATCGAAAAGAAACATGGCAAATATAAAAAAAGAATTTGTTATGGAAAAATACTTTCGCACATTCCATAACAAATCTTTATTCCAAGCCTTTTACTTGTTGTATTTTTCTGCGTATTCCTTTGAGACGTAGTTATCCAAAGTCGTGCAGACGTATGAAGAGAAATCGATTGCTGACTTTACAACCTTGTCCCATTTCTCCTCACTTATGCTGCCTTTCAGGTCTGCGTAAGTGACGTTGTTCTTTATCAGGCCATAGATAAGACCTGCATTGAAGTTGTCACCGGCTCCGACAGTGCTCACTGCCTCCACCTTGTTGCCGGCATAGTCCTTCTTGAATTCTCTACCAAAAATTGTCGCTCCGTCAGCTCCTCTGGTATATACAAAATTCCTTGAATAGAACTCTATATGCTCCTTGTAAGTGATCTGCGCGTCAGTTTCGTTATAGATATTCTCGAAATCCTCGTCAGAACCCTTGATGATTGTGGCGTACTCGTAATTGTCTATTATATTAGGCATCAAGAAGTTAACCTCATCCTTATGGTTCTTACGAAAGTTCAGATCGTAATATATGATTGCATTCTTGCGCTTGGCCTCCTGCAGCAGTTCGACAACCTTGTCGCGAACGACATCGTTGATTGCAAAGAACGAGCCAAGCACGATAATATCATCCTCCTGTATTCTGGGCATCACATAGTCAAGCCTCTGCTTCGGATAGTCCTTATAAAACACGTAGTCCGGCTTCATATTCTCATCCAAAAAAGCAAGGGCAAGCGGAGTCTTTCCTCCGTCAAAGCTATAGACATACTCGTTCGACACGTTGTTGTCAGTCAAAAACTGCTTGATCATGTCCCCCATTCTGTCCTTTCCAACCTCGCTGATGAACTGGGCATTCAAGCCCATTCTGCCCAGCGTGATCATGGCGTTGTACACCGATCCGCCTGGACGCGCGCCAATAGGCTGGTTATCCTTGAACGTGATGTCGAGAACAGTCTCTCCTATTCCAATTACTTTTCTCATGGTATTATTACTCCTGCACGCCGATTGCCTGAGAAAGAACAGGATAGCCATTCTTTAGAGAAATAACCTCTCTGATAGTATCTCTGTCAATCATACCGCAAACTACTGTACCAAGATTCTCCTGTGCACAGTATAGGTAAACATTCTGGCTTGCGAAACCTGTGTCAGTTGCGCCATAGAACTCCATTGACTTTTCGTCAAAGTTAAGTGCTCCCATTTTGTCGTAGTTAGCTACGAAAGTCAAAGCGATTGCTGCCTGCTCATAGAAAGACTGCTTTCCTGCCTTTGCAATGAAGTTACCCTCCTTGACTAGCTCCAACTGGTGACCAACCGGCTTGTACAAGAACACACCGCGCTTTGTGTAAACGTAGATGTCGATCTGCTGGGCGTTGCGTGCAGTTGGAGAAGTCAATCTTCCATCCTCTCTGTTCACACCACCTGCAGCCCACAAAAGCTCGGAAATCTGGCGGTCAGACAATGCGGCACCTGTATAGGCACGTCCTGTCTTTCTGTTCTTCAATGCCTCCATCAAAGTCATTGAACCTGTAGTGTCAACCTTTGGCAATGCGATGACATTAGACAAAGTTGTGTCGATTGAATAAGACTCCTCAACCTTCTTTGACTCGTCAACCTCTACTTTTGCGTTGAACTTGACTGAGCAAGACGTAAGCAAAGCTGCCATAACAGAAACAGCTGCAAATAATTTCTTCATTTATTTTTCTTTTTAGTTGTTTGTTTTAATGTTAGTTACGATAGAATCCACCTTGCCTCCGGCAAACATTGTGGTCAAGGCATCACCCTCTTTGATGTCTGTAAGTTTTGCCACCTTCCCGTCCTTGAAAGTCAGTGAATAGCCTCGCTTCAGCATCTCATCTGGGGACAAGGCGGAAAGCATCAGTTCATTTCGCTCGACCTTGTGTTTCTCCTTCTCTATCAATGAATTTATCTGGCTCTTCAATGACAAGGCAAGCATAGCAAAACGATTCTTTTCTGCTGATAATCTTCGTGTTATTGTGTTGTCAATATCCTTCTGAATGTCTTGAAGCTGGTATAGCTCGTCCTTGAGGTACATGCACACACTTGAATTCAATGCGGACAAATAGCTGCTCAAAAAAGCCTTGTCCTTCTCGAACTCCGACTCGACGATATATTTAATTTCCTTCACGCAATCGGACAACTCTTGTGCCGCCTGGGATATCTTGTCAAGGAAGAAGTCAGCAAGACCTGTAGGAGTGTTCTTGCAGACATTCGACACCATATCAGCCACAGAAATGTCCTTGGTATGACCAATTCCGGTAGCAACTGGCAGAGGAAATCTCGCAATCTCAGCACACAGGCTGTAGTCGTCAAAAGCCACCAAATCAACCTCCGCACCACCTCCGCGCATTATTGCGACCAAGTCGAACACCTTTCCGTTCAGCATGTCCTTCTGAATGGACCTTAACGCAGATACAATCTCGGAAGGAGCTTTCTGCCCCTGCATAGTTGCAGGATACAAAGTCACATCGAAACGGAACTCCGGATGCAATCCCAATCTATGAAGGAAGTCCTCGTATCCGGCAGCAGTATCAGATGATATTACGGCTATTCGATTAGGAAGGTCGGGGAAAGGGAACCGCTTGTTCATATTCATCAGCTCCTCATCCTCCAGTCTCTTTATTGTGGCCTGCCGAGCTTGCGCCAGCTTACCTAATGTGTAGGTTGCGTCAATGTCAATAATGTTTAACGACAAACCATACAAAGGCGAGAAATCAAAGGAAACTAGGAAGACAACCTCCATTCCACACTCAAGCCTCTGCCCTGTCGCCCTATAAAAATTGTTAAGAACCTGCTGGGCGCTCGTCTTCCACAGATGCGCGCTTATTTTGGCTTCTATATTGTCTCCAGACTTCTCTATCAGAATGAAATACTGATGGTTAAATCCGGGCTTGAACTTAAACTCAGAAATCTCGGCCTTTACATATATTGCACCTCCCATACGGGTATTGAGTTCGTTGATGCGAGCTCCAACACCATTAAGAACAGCCTTAAGGCTATATACTGTATGGGATTCTGCAGTATTCATCCTTTATTTTTTTGAATTGAGATATTTTTCCAAACCGGCTTTTCTCAACTTGCAAGCAGGACATTCTCCACAACCGTCTGCAGGAACACCGTTATAGCAAGTCAAAGTTTTCTCTCTTACCAAATCAAGCACGCCAAGTTCATCGCTTAGCTTCCATACCTCACTCTTGTCAAGCCACATCAACGGAGTATGAACTTCAAGTTCAGTATCCAAAGCAAGAGAAATCGCAACATTAGCCGCTCTTGCAAAATTATTTCTGCAATCCGGATAGCCGCTGTAGTCCGCTTCCGACACTCCTGTCACAAGGTGATGAGCATCAATAGTATATGCATAAATTGCGGCATAAGTCAGGAATATAAGGTTGCGACCAGGCACGAAAGTATTTGGCAATTCGCCCTCTGGCTTCTCATGACACACCTCTATACTGCTATCAGTCAAAGCATTATGATGAAGCTGAGACAAGGAGTCGATCGAAACTAACTTGAATGGAACACCTGCCATGTCTGCAATTTCTTTAGCCAAGGCATTCTCTTTCTTATGTTTCTGTCCATAGTCAAAACCTATGGCGTAAACCTCGTCAAACTCTCTTTTTGCCCAGAACAGACAAGTCGTAGAGTCCTGCCCTCCGGACAATAATACAACAGCTCGTTTGTTTGTTTTCATAATATCTCCTTTACATTATCATCGTCAGACTCTGAGTCATTTTCATCATCAGATTCAACATCAACCTCAACAGACTCTGTTCTTCTTCTTGACTTGTCGAGAGTGAAATTCTTACCTAGATATTTCTCTCGAACTATTTCATTTTCAGCCAATTCTTGCGGAGTTCCCTGAAATAGGATTCTTCCCTCGAACAACAAATATGCTCGGTCCGTAATGGCAAGAGTTTCATCTACGTTATGGTCTGTGATCAAAATACCGATGTTCTTGTCCTTAAGTTTCCACACAATGTCCTGAATATCTTGCACTGCAATAGGATCGACTCCCGCAAAAGGTTCGTCCAACATGATAAACTTAGGCTCTATGGCAAGACAGCGTGCAATCTCAGTTCTTCGACGCTCACCTCCGGACAATCTGTCTCCAAGGTTAAAACGAACATGGGAAAGGTTGAACTCGCTTATCAAACTCTCTAGCTTCTCCTTCTGGTACTCCTTGCTGAAGTTAGTCATCTCGAGCACAGACTTGATGTTGTCCTCGACTGTCATTTTACGGAACACAGACGCTTCCTGCGGCAAATATCCGATACCTGCTTGAGCCCTCTTGTAAACCGGATACTTTGTTATCTCCAAATCATCAAGAAAAATCTTACCGGCATTAGGCACGATAAGTCCCGTAGTCATATAGAAAGTTGTCGTTTTTCCCGCACCGTTAGGTCCAAGCAAACCAACAATCTCTCCTTGCTTCACATTGATAGAAACCTCATTGGCAACGGTTCTCTGACCATATATTTTCACCAATTTTTCGGTTCTTAAAACCATATTTTCTTTCCTCGACACAAGTTCTGTATATTCTTCCATCGTTCTGTTTATTTTAATGTGAAAGCAAAAGGAAGAAGTGTTGAAACTCCTTCTATCTTATAAGTACGCTTCTTTCCGTGCAGTAGTATTGTGATTGGGGCACCTGCCCTCAACTCAGTTTCAACCATAACCTGAAGACAAGCACCGCAAGGGACTATCGGCTCATCCAAAAATTCACCCTTAGTCTGGGCAGCAATCGCCAACATTCTTACCGGAGTCTTGGGATAAGTTGCTCCGGCAGAGAACAAAGCAGTTCGCTCGGCACATAAACCGCTAGGATATGCACCATTTTCCTGATTCGCTCCCTTGACAACAACTCCATTATCCAGCATTAGAGCCGCTCCGACATAGAACTCAGAGTAAGGTGCATAGGAACCGTTTGTTGCATCTTTGGCCGCTTCGATCAAACGAACCTCTTCTGCTGACAATTCAGCTATATCATCCACTTCTAGATATGATATCTGTTTTACCACATTCTTCATCATATTACCTCCTTATTTAGATCCGGCCTTGCAAATTACCTTCAACGCCTTAGGGATTATCTTTATATTGATCTCCTTACCCTCCATAACAGGATCTCCGTCAATATGGAACTCACCACTGCATGGTCTGCGCAAAATGACCTCACTCGTTTTCAAAATAGAGAAATGACGACTGTGCTCGATAGTCTTCGTCATTAGTCTGAATGCGATGTTAGGGACAGAAGTGTACCAGAATGGCTTCATGATGCAGACTTCCATTCTTCCGTCCTGAGCACTTGCATGCGGAGCAATAAAGGCATTGTTGCCATACTGCGAAGCATTGGCAAATGTGATCAGAAACGCCTTCTGCACGATGGTCATGTTCTTATTGCTAAGTTCATAGACATAAGACTTGTATCTCCAGAACTCTCGGGCCATTACCTTCAAATATGTAAAGAAACCTCTTTTGCCATCCTTGCTGAACTCATGACTGATATGGGCGTCAAATCCAGTTCCACAAGTACAGAAAAACATGTGGTCATTTGCCATTCCATAGTCAATAGACTGCACATGAAGTTCTCCGACCAGTTTTATTGCAGCCTCGGCATTCATCGGAATGTTGAGATGTCTGGCCAAACCATTGCCTGAGCCAAAAGGAATGATTCCCATTGCAGCATCGGTATTTACCATTGCAGATGCAATCTCGTTAACCGTTCCATCTCCTCCACAGGCAACAATATATCTGTAGCCCTCGTCAACCAACTGCTTTACGATCTCTTTTGCATGTCCGGCATACTCCGTAAAAACCGGATGTATATCATACCCTTCGCCTAGTACACGGCGTATAGTATCCGGCAAAGCCTTTTTATCGGTTGTGCCGGAATTTGGATTGATTATAAACGCAATTTTGGGATTTGCCATGAGTCCAAGATTTTATTCTTCGTCTATATCCTTTTCGTCAACATAATCTTCTTCGACAATCAAGTTGTCGATAATGAAATCTCTGCGCTTGACTGTATTCTTACCCATGAAGAATGACAATATGTCACGCACCTGGTCACCCTTAGTTATCTGAACTTGAGTCAAATGAATATCCTTGCCGATGAACAACTTGAACTCATAGTCGGAAATTTCTCCAAGACCCTTGAATCGAGTGATCTCCTTCTTGCCCTTGATACCCTTCAGAACCTCAAGCTTCTCATCATCTGAATAGCAGTAATGTGTCTTAACGTCATTCTTGCTCGACTTGTCCTTAACTCTGAACAAAGGAGTTTCAAGAATATACACATGCCCCTTTCTTACCAGCTCCGGATAATACTGAAGGAAGAATGTAAGCAGAAGTAATCGGATGTGCATTCCATCGACATCGGCATCGGTAGCGATGATAATCTTGTTATATCTCAATCCGTCCAAGTCCTCGTCGATATTCAAAGTCTTGAGCAAAGTAGATAACACTTTGTTCTCGTACACTGACTTCATGCCCTTTTCGCTTCTTGCTGAAGTCGAAATGCTATCCTCTCCAAGATCTCCGCTTGAATTTGAATAGCTGTTCATAGGTTTTCCTCGCAAGCTGAATACAGCCTGAAAGTTAGGATTACGAGTCTTTGTAATTGTTCCGGATGCAGAGTTTCCCTCAGTGATGAAGATACTGCTCTCCAGTCTCAAATCCTCTCCTTCACTTCCTTTCTTCTCCTTTGTATCATTAAAGTGAACGCTGCAATCGTAAAGGCAGTCGTTGTTCACGTTCAATTTCTTTAGTCTTTCCTTTGTTCCCTTGGACAAGCCGGAAAGTTGATCGCGCAAGCTCTTGTTTGACTGAATCTTCTCGAGCATTGCATCAGCGATATTTTGATTCTTATGAAGGTAGTCGTCTAAATCTTTCTTCAAATAATCAAGCACGTATTTGTTGATGCTTATGCCGCTCGTAGGGTCCATATCTTTTGAACCGAGCTTCGTCTTTGTCTGTCCAATGAAACCGGGATCCTGAATGTCCATAGCTATGGCAGCCACCATACCTCCACGAATATCACCAGCCTCGAACTTTTTCTTGTAGAATTCGTTCACAACACTGATGATGGAGCTCTTGAAACTTGTCAGATGAGTACCTCCGTCCTTTGTGTACTGACCGTTCACGAAAGAGTAGAACTCTTCGCCCGGTTGATTAGAATGAGTGATTGCAAGCTCAATATTCTCTCCCTTTAGGTGTATTATCGGATACAAGGCAGGATTTTCGTCACCCATCTTGTCTTGCAACAATCCCTGGAGACCAGTCTTTGAATAGAACTTCTTTCCATTCAAATTTATTGTCAATCCAGAATTCAAAAACGCGAAATGTTTCATCATCTCGACGATATACTCCTCTCTGAACTGATATCCCACGAACTTTGTAGAGTCTGGCTTGAAATAAACTTCAGTACCCTGCTTGTTATTGTCGTTATCAGCAATTACTCCTGTATCAGAAACCACCTCACCACATGCAAACTCAACCTTTCTTGTCTGACCCTCTCGGAAAGCCTGAACCACAAACTTTTCACTCAATGCATTAACAGCCTTGGTACCGACTCCGTTCAAACCAATGGACTTCTTGAAAGCCTTATCATCAAACTTACCGGAAGTATTCATCACTGACACACAGTCGATCATCTTATTCAAAGGCATACCACGACCATAATCACGGACAGTCACTGCACCCTCAGCAATCTTTACGTCAATTACGGTTCCTGCCTTCATTCGGAATTCATCGATACTGTTGTCCAGTACCTCTTTGATCAAGATATACAAACCATCATCACTATGAGCTCCATTACCGCAATCACCGACATACATTCCAGGACGTAAACGGATGTGCTGGAGAGGCGAAAGGGTTTGGATGTTGGAATCATTATACTCTGTCTGAGTATTAACATTCTGCTGTTGTTCATCAAAATTTAATTCTTCCATTGGTGTAAGTTCTTAATTTGGTTGAGTATAATCTTAACGCGCAAAGATAATGTTTTTCATTGAATTAATGGCAATTATTTACAAACAATTAACAAACTTATTTTGAGCGCAAGACCTTAACTGAATGTCGGATTTTACAGTATATTTCGCGTCAGAACACACTATGGACACTAAAGAACAATAACCACTCATAGCCAAGAGAGTAATAAAAAACAACAGGAAAGATTAGAGAAAAAGAGCTAAAGACAGGTATAAACAGAACTCCCATGCATCCGCAAACCAAACAAAAAAGAGAGTTAAACCCAAATGGATTCAACTCTCTCAAGACGGCGACTACCTACTCTCCCGAAAACTCAGTACCATCGGCGTTAGCGAGCTTAACTTCTCTGTTCGGAATGGGAAGAGGTGGGACCTCGCTGCTGGAATCACCTTGATATCTCAAATAACTGACCTTAT
>JAZUHH010000093.1:0-3915 GCA_045641625.1 Paludibacteraceae bacterium | reverse complement strand
ACAAATATTAAGTGTGAAATCTTGAAAAAACACAATAAAAGTGATAAATATATCCTTAGTACGCGACCTAAAGAGATATTTTTAAGCGCAAAAGTAATCCAATATATAAAGAGTAGGCACCAAGCCTACCCTATGTAAATCTAATCCTAACCCTATTTTAGAACAAGACACCGAAGTTAGCTCCGATGAAACCTCTAGACAAACGCTCCTTGAATATATTCTGTCCCTTGCTGTCCTCGCTCATGTTCAAGATATACTGTCCGAACACGCCTAGCTTTAGGGAATTCTTGTTTATATTCACATAAGTTCCTATTTCAAGCTTCGGAGAAATATAAATACCCTTCTCCTTCTCGGCATCAATAGGGAAACCTAAGTCTGATTTCTCAAGATCCTTGATCCAAATCTCAGGTGTGTCAGGAACATACTCCTTGGAACTAAGCATAGTATAATAAGAAGGCACAACTCCAAGGTCAAAATACACACCATTCTTATTTCTCTTGCTTCCTCCATAAAGTTCCAAAAGAACAGGAACTCCCAACTCGAGCATTGTGTTCTGACGGAAATTAAACTCTCTGAACGGATGAGAACTCTTGCCGAAATCAAGAGCAAGGCCGAACTTTGCCGATATATGATCAGTAAAATTCAACATTGGCAGCATCTCTGCGCCGAAGCAATGCAATCGTCCATAGTTGTCAGTGAAAGGCATTTTGCCAAACACGTCAATCTGAAGATTCATGACATCCTTAGCCCAAAGACTTTTCACAGGGGCTACCAACAGCATAAGGGCTGCAGCAGTGCGAAGGAATAATTTTTTCATTAGTTTGTACCTATCTTTGCGTTTTTAGTGTAAAAACATGTTCTGCAACAAGTTTTCTGGGCAAAATTATAACTTAATTTATTTATGTGCAAATTTTAGAGAACATATTTTTCGGACAATCTTGCTGATTATGAGCCGAAACAACGCCGCATCCGGCATAAATAAAGAGAAAAGGCTGTATTCAAAAAGAACACAGCCTTTACAGTATTTTCAGTCAGACATTACTTAAACGAAGCAATTATCTTGTCATAAGCGGCATTAAGACCGTCAACCTTCTTACCTCCTGCCTGAGCGAAGAAAGGCTGACCTCCACCACCACCCTGAATCTCCTTAGCGGCATCACGGATGATTGCTGTCACATTTTTGCCAGAAGCGACCACGTCGTCAGAAATTGCAAGAGTCAAAGTTGGCTTTCCGTCATTCTGAGTGGCACCTACGAACACAAGGTTCTCCTTTACTGTGTTGCGCACCTGGAAAGCTATATTCTTAACGAAGTCAGGAGTATGCTCGCCCTTTAGAACAACTAGCTTGTAAGAGCCTAGAGAAGAAGCCTGTTCGATCATCTTGTCCTTGATAACCTGAACTCGCTCGTTCATGTACTTCTCAACCTCCTTCTTAAGGCTTGCGTTCTCCTCGATAGACTTCTTGACAGAGTTAACCAAGTTAGGAGTACCAACGAAGAAGTTCTTCAAGGCAACCATCTCGTCAAATGTAGCGTTGATGAAGTTCTCTGCTGTCTCTCCGGAAACTGCCTCGATACGGCGTACACCTGCGGCAACCGAACTCTCAGAAAGGATCTTGATCATTCCAATCATACCAGTGCTCTTGACGTGAGTACCTCCACAAAGCTCCACTGAAGGACCGTACTTTACAACACGTACCTTGTCGCCGTACTTCTCTCCGAACAATGCGATAGCTCCCATTGCGCGAGCCTCGTCGATAGGCATGTCTCTTGCCTCCTCAAGTGCGATATTCTCGCGTACCATCTTGTTTGCAAGCTTCTCAACCTGGCGAAGCTCCTCTGGAGTAACCTTCTGGAAGTGAGAGAAGTCGAAACGAAGAACCTCGCTAGAAACAAGCGAACCCTTCTGCTCGACATGGCTTCCAAGAACTGTGCGAAGCGCGTAGTCAAGGATATGAGTTGCAGTATGGTTGCATGCAGTATTCTGTCTCTTCTCTACATTAACGTAAGCGTGGAATGATGCAGTTGGATCGGAAGGCATCTTCTCAACAAGGTGAACGCTCAAGTTGTTCTCCTTCTTAGTATCAATGATAGTGAACTTGCCCTCTGCGCTCTCGATGTAGCCCGAGTCACCCATCTGACCTCCCATCTCCGCATAGAAAGGAGTGCGGTCGAATACAACCTGGAACAACTCCTTGTTCTTCTGCTTGATCTTTCTGTACTTTAGGATCTCTACGTCAGCGTCAAGGAAGTCGTAACCGATGAACTCGCTCTCTCCGGCCTTTAGCTCAACCCAGTCTCCAGTCTCGACTGAAGCTGCGTTTCTAGCTCTTTCCTTCTGCTTCTGCATCTCTGCATTGAACTCCTCCTCGTTTACAGTCATTCCGTTCTCGCGAAGGATAAGCTCTGTAAGGTCAAGAGGGAATCCGTAAGTATCATATAGAGTAAATCCTTCCACACCGGAAATCTGAGTCTTACCAGCCTCCTTTGTCTCTGCCATCACCTTGTCTAGAAGGCGGATACCAGTCTCAAGAGTACGAAGGAATGCGTCTTCCTCCTCCTTGATAACCTTGACAACAAGCTCCTGCTGTGCAACCAACTCAGGATATGCCTCGCCCATGCTGTCGATAAGAGCAGGGATAAGCTTGTACATGAATGAAGCGCGCTGTCCAAGGAAAGTGTATCCGTAGCGGACTGCACGACGAAGAATACGACGGATTACATAACCTGCCTTTGCGTTTGAAGGAAGCTGTCCGTCTGTGATAGAGAAGGCGATTGTACGGATATGGTCAGCGATTACACGCATTGCAACATCAGTCTCCTTCTTCTTTCCATACTCGCAAGAGCAGATCTTGCCGATCTCCTTGATTAGCGGCTGGAACACGTCAGTGTCATAGTTTGACTGCTTGCCCTGGAGAGCCATACACAAACGCTCGAATCCCATTCCTGTATCAATAGCCTTTGCAGGAAGCGGCTCAAGTGAACCGTCAGCCTTGCGGTTGAACTGCATGAACACTAGGTTCCAGATCTCGATAACCTGTGGATGGTCGTGGTTCACAAGGTCACGGCCAGAGATCTTTGCGCGCTCGTCGTCAGAACGAAGGTCAATGTGAATCTCCGAACATGGGCCACAAGGACCTGTATCACCCATCTCCCAGAAGTTGTCATGCTTGTTACCGTTGATGATTCTGTCAGCAGGAAGGAACTGTCCCCAGTAGCCTGCAGCCTCGTCATCACGCTCAAGGTTGTCCTCCTTGCTACCCTCAAATACAGTAGCGTAAAGGCGGTTTGGATCAAGTTTCAGTACATCTACAAGATACTCCCATGCCCAAGAGATTGCCTCTTTCTTGAAATAGTCGCCGAACGACCAGTTACCCAACATCTCGAACATGGTGTGGTGGTATGTGTCATGACCTACTTCCTCAAGGTCATTGTGCTTACCACTAACACGAAGACACTTCTGAGAGTCCGCGACACGTGGGTACTTTCTTGGAGTGTTACCAAGGAAAATATCCTTGAACTGGTTCATACCTGCGTTGGTGAACATAAGTGTCGGGTCATTCTTAACAACCATCGGAGCCGAAGGCACGATAGTGTGTCCCTTGCTAGCAAAGAAGTCTGTGAACGACTTGCGAATCTCTTTTGCTGTTTTCATTGTTAATTTATCTTGAAATATATCTTTATCCCTTTTATTTCTTTATTACTGTAGCCAATACCATCAAACTACACATTCAAAATGCAAAAATACACAAATTCTTTCAACCATAAGTTTTTTGGACCGTTTTTTAACTAAAAGAGTTTAATTTTATAGAAAAGGGGAATAATTCTAAAAAAAACTTTGTACTTTTGCCCGATATTATAATATGTTGAAATTGTAAATTGCCGGAGACTGTAGGTCGAGGCAGGGTTTAGCTAA
>JAZUHH010000092.1:0-11678 GCA_045641625.1 Paludibacteraceae bacterium | reverse complement strand
ATTCTGTCCTTCTCGTTTACTTGAAAAGAGATGTTTTCAAAGAGTGTTTTGCCACTAAACTCTACGGCTAATCCATCTACCGAAATCATAAATTATGCTGTATTCTTATTTAAATTATTTTAGTTTGAATGAGTTGAGAATTGTCTGCACTTCTGCGAATCTTTGTTCCTTTACGTCAGCAGGCAACTCTACCAATACTACAAGTATTTTTTTTGTTTTTTCTATATAGACAAGGTATTGCTCTAAGTAATTCCCAGTTTCTTTTTCTGTTGCCTTGTATTTGATTGCCTTTGCCGTGCCAAGCTTTGCATTTGTGTTTTTCTCTATATTATATCTGCCGTCCTCGCAGTAGATATTCTTGTCAAGAAAGTCCTCAAGGTCTCCAATCGTGAACTTTCCTGCCTGCTCGTCAATCTGCTCGTAAATGTTGATTACTACTGCAAAGTCATTTTTTGCATAAACTTCGCTCATGTTAAACTTTATATCTCCGTAGTTGCCCTTGTTTCTTTCATCAGAAAAATAGTTCCAAGGTACTTCCTTGTTCTCGTCAGTAGGGAAATTGAATGAGTAGTCACCCAAATCCAAAACCTTAGCTCCGTCCACAACTATCGAATCAGGTGGTACGTTAAGGATTTCATCGTCGTCATCTTCCTTGCACGATGTAAACACGCTCATTGCTCCCATTAAAGCAACAAGCAGAGCAAATAAATTTTTTTTCATGACTAAAATTACACTATTACTTAATATATGATATTAGGATTGTATTAGTAGAGTTTCTGGAATTCCACGCGCTTGATGCCGTCTCCGATCTTGTAAGTCATGCCCAGACCGAAAGTGTTGGCTGCTCTTCCCGAAATTGAGTAGCCTGCCTGCACCTTGACCTTTCTGACATTCACTGTCAGTCCGAATCCCCAGCCTGCACCTGTCTTGGAGTCTATAAGCATGTATTCTCTGTTGCGTCTGAAGTTGTAGCTTGCAGTTACAGCAAAAGCCTCTGTCGGATGAAAGTCAAGTCCGAACACCATGTGTCTGAAGAACATGTCAGGCCACTTGACCTCTATTGACTCCTTTAGCTTGGACTCGTCAATCTGCGTCTTTTCAGTGTATCCGCTCTTGTAGTAGCTCAAATCCCAGCGGTTGATGTTGTGGAATGTGTAGTGGAAAGAGAAAGGGGCATGCTCAAGCTTCTTAGTCACACCGAACTCCAGGTTGAAGGGAAGTCTGTCCCTGCTGTTGTCTGATTCAGTGTAGGTTGCAAGCTGTACGCCTATGTTGCGTGCGGCAAGCGAAAGGCTGAGCTCCTTGTCCGGATTATAGTAGTTGGCTCCAAGGTCGAATGCGAATCCGAAAGCCTTGTAGTCGGCGATCTGCGAGTAGATGAACTTCAGGCCGATACCGGCTGTCAGGTGGTCTGCAAGCTTGCGCGAGTAGTTGCCTCCCAATGCAAGGTCGAAGCACGAGAAGTCGCCAAGCTCCATGCCGTACTGGTCAGTCTCGTCCATGCTTCCGTATGCAAGTCCGTTGAAGTATGCGCTCCAGATCTGTCTGTCGTCAACTCCCTGCATGTACGATCCGCCGAACGAGTTTGATGAAGCCACCTGGTTCACGAACGACAGCTGTGCCGCCTTCTTGTCCTCGCTCTCCGGAAGAAGCAGAGCAGGGTTCTTCTGAGACAATCCCAACTCGTCCCTGTGGCTGCTTATGTTCTCTTCGCCCGTAGCTACCGAATAAGCCGAGAATGGCAGGTCCAAAGCTGTGAAGCCATAGGTTCCAGTCTCTGCCAAGCTCGAAATGGCTAGCGGCAATGCAAGAAATGTTGTCAGAAGTGATCGCATGGATTGTCTCGATATTTAGTTACCTGTTAGATTTTAGATTTTGTTGTTGCCTTGGCGTCCTTGGCAATGGCTCTCTTGGTCGAGTTGATTCGTGTGTTGTACGACTGCTCGATAGTGATGCTTCCCTTGATGGCCACATCGTCCCTTACGAGCGGAGTTTCAGGGTCAAGCCTTATGTTGCCGCAAGACAGGGCGTACAGGTCGTTGATGATTCTTTCGTTTGTTGTAGGCTTGTTGAATGCGAAGTATTGGCGTTTCATCACGTTGGCAATGATGATTGCCAGCTGTGTCTTTTCCCTTCCCTCGTCCATAGCCGCGCATTTCTTGATAAGCTCGATTGTATAGACTCCGTAGTGTCTGTCCCTTGTGCTCTCCTCGGGATAGCTCATAGGGAAAGGCTTCTCGTTGAACTCCTCCTTCCTTACTATCTCGTAAGGGTAGTCCACGTCAAGCTTGAAGTTTGAAAGCAGTGCCAGGTGGTCCCAAAGCACCTTGTCGTACTCCGGATTTGCCAGGAAGCTCGGTGTCTTCTTGGCCTTGATCTCGCACATGGCCTCTATGATGGTTCTTGCGCATCTGTTGCGCTGGTTCCTGTCTTCGATGTTCATGCAGTACTCCACCATCTTCTGGATGTTGCGGCCGTATTCGGGCAGCGTGATCCTGGATAACTCGGTGTTATAGAACTTGTTGTCTTGAGTGAATTTAGCGTTGGTGTCTGTATTTACGGGGAATTGCCTTGTGCGATAATTTGCCATTACTTTTTACTGCTTGATTAGAGTGCAAAGATAATGGTTTTTGTGCTGAAAAGCAAGCTTTTTGCTTGAAAGTTATGAACAAAACGATCTGAAGTATTCTTCACAGACTACTCGTCCGGATTTATTAGTAGTCGTGGCAGGGTGTCGATCACTGCAGGAGTGGCCTCATGCGTGCTGTCGCTAATTGACTTCATGTTCTCGTTGTACAAGTATGCACACAATGGGCCGAGCAGATTGAGCCATATCGCCAGGCTGACGAAGTATGACGCAAAACGGTTTATGTGGCGAAGCTTGTTGATCCTCTTGAACAGCTTGTTTATATGAATCGGAATGATTATGAGGACTATCATGAACCAGAGGTAGCTTACTATCGCAGGTGTTATGCCCTCGAACTTGTAGCCTATGAAGACTGTTGCCGCTATGATCGGGATGTTTGCCGATACCATGTAGGTGAAGTCTTCGTTCATCCGTTCATTTCTGGCTTTGATCAGTTCGCATATCAGGCATAGTATAGCCGAAAACAGGAGCGATCCGAGAAATATGTATATGATGTATTCCCCCATATTGAGACGTCTGTAATTCTATTTGTTGTCCTCAGTGAATTTAGCGTTGGAGTCTGATTTTACGGGAAAATGTACTGTGCGATAATATGCCATTTCTTTTATCTGCTTCAATAGAATGTAAAGATAGTGAAAATCGCGTTCTCCAGCAAGTTTTTTGAAGGAAAGTTTTGAACAAAAGCAAAGCTGGCGTAGCTTGTGCCTATTGCTCGGGAATTGTCTGCAAGTCAATGTCTTTGACTGTGTCGATGGTGGCAGACAGGACGTATCCTTTTGGCTCTCTGCCCCAATTCCCCTTTTGTGCGTAGTCTATCGTTGATGCAGTCCAAGAGCAGAGCGGCGTCAGCCATATCGCCAAACTGACAAAGTATGAGGCGAAACGTGATGCGAAGCGAGAAGGTATGATTTTCCTGATCAGTTTGTTCAAATAGAACGGCACTATTATAAGCGCGATAAGTAGAGGTGCCCAGCACACTGCTAGCCATAACGCTTCACCTGTTTCTATGTACAGGTATGCCAGTATTGCGACACACGGGACGCTTGCTGAAAAAATGAATACCTTGTCGTCTGAAACGTCCTTGTTGATTCCCCTGATTATGTTGCAGAACAAGCAGATTATTGCAGATATCGTCAATGCTGTTATAATGCCGTAAGTTGTTCCCATATTCTCGTTATTTGTTTTCTTCCAGCCACTTCTTGCAGTCCTCGTCGCCAAGGTCTGCAGCCTTCGTGAAACACTCTGTCTGCTTCTCCTTCATTCCGATTTCTCCGTATGCTGTTCCAATCTTGATGAATGCTGAGATGTCGTATGGCGTCAACTCCATAACCTTTTGGAAGCACTTGTCTGCCTCTGCGTTGTTGTTTCTGTGAAGGTGGGCTATGCCGAGGTTATAGTGCGCTCTTGCGTAGCGTGGGTTGACTTTTATTGCCCTCTGGTAGCAGTCTATCGCGCTGTCTTCGTCGCCAAGGTTTGAGTGGCTTACACCCATGTTGCAGTATGCCTTTTCGTAATATGGGTTCACTCTGACTGTCTGCGAGTAGCATCGGATCGCCGAAGCGTCGTCGTTAAGCGAAGCATAGACATTTCCAAGGTTGTAGTATGCGCCGGCGTTGTCGGGGTCAATCTTGACAGCCTGCTCGTATGAGGCTATGGCGTTGTCTCCGTCTCCAAGCTTTGTGTAGCACATCGCCAGGTTGTGATATACACCCGGATCCATAGGGTTGATCTTTATGCTCTTGCGGTACATGCCTGCTGCCTCGACTATCTCTCCCAAAGACATGTATGTGTTTCCCAGGTTGAAGTATAGGGATGCGTCCTCAAGTCCTCCATCAGCCGCTCTGCGGTAGCATTTCAAGGCCTGGTCTGCCATGCCCGCATCCGAATATGCGTTACCCATGTTATAGAGTATGTAAACATTGTCGGGGCTGAGGTTAAGAGCCTTGGTGTATGACTCTATGGCCGACTGGTAGTCCTTGCGCTCGTACTTGCTGTTTCCTTCCATGAAGTATTCATCAACTTTTGTCATCTCTGCGAAGGATGTGAGCGAGACCAATGCGCCTATTATAAGAGAGATTGTCCTTTTCATTGTAAGTCTTGGATTCCTATGTTCTTTAGTCTAATGTCTTTGTGTCTGCAAATATACATCAAATATCTTTTCGCTTGGCCGAATTGTGTCAAAAGTTTTTCCTGAGAAGTGAAATGCTGACATTTTGTAATGACAAAGTGTCAAATTGAATAAAAGTAACATTATGGTATATCGGAATGTATATGCAAATGTAAATAAATGTATAAATACGTAAAATAATGCATAAACAAATCGAATAATTGGAATATATGCAAAAATTAATAAAAATATTCAAAAACTACATTTGGTGTCAAAATTTCAATATACGTCATAAATAATTGATAATCAATATATATGCAAAATATATGCAAATAGCAAAAGGAAAGTAAAATAACTTTTTTTATAAATTTATGAAAATTTTTCTCGAAAATGTTTGACAGTATGAAAAAATGATATACCTTTGCATTGTAATCGAAAGGGAACAGTTGATAAACGATATGAATAACTCGATGAACTCCTGATTAGGTTAATGGTTTTAACAAGTAAAAGAAGTTTAACATTTAAATATGTACGACTATGATAGCAGTAATTTTTTCTTCAGTAGTGTTGGTTGCTTTTGTTACTAAGATTTGTGTTATTAAGGATGAGATCCACGCTATCCACGGATAATTCTTGATGACGAGTGTTTAACTTTTAATTGCGTGCCTTGGCGCGCTGAAAATCGAAATTCCAATTTTCGTTAATATATAGACACAGTTCCATGATTGTTTCTTGGGGCTGTGTCTAATTTTTTATAAAGTGTAGGTGAGTCTGACTTTTTTTATAAAGTTTAGGTTGTTTGCTTAACTTTAGGCTTCGCCTGGGCCGTGCATGTTGCTGGCTATCATTATCTTTCTCTCCTCGTCCATAGAGGCTGTGTCGATTGCAATTGTTGTCTCCTCCTGGCATCTGCGTGCGATGAGAAGGGTAGCGATCTCTACGGACTCGCCAAGAAGCTCAACGTCGGAAAGAATAATGTTTATGATCATCTCGTTGATGTATCCGTAGCAGAGAGCCACGTCTATCATACCCTCCATTACCATCCTTGCCTTGTCCCTGTTCACGAAGCTGGTCACTTCGGCTTTGTATTCCTCCCACTCGCGTTCGTCCATTTCTCCGATCTTGATCACTGCGTCTTCCAGTTTGTCAGTGAATTCGATCTCGTCATAGCCAAGGTCCTCGGCAATCTCTATGGCGCGCATCATCTGCACGTCGCCTGCGTCCTCGTATCCGGGAATGCAGACAGAGTCCTCTGCGTCAGCGTCAGCAATGTAGGTGGCGCATAGGGTAGCGAATACGTCGCAAGTGTTGTATATGTTGTTTTTCTTCTTTGTCATTTAATAGATTGTAAATTTGCTTTGAACAGAAAGGGCTGCCAAGAATGTGCAACCAGAACCTCCAATTATCAGTAGAGCTCGGGGAATGATTGACAAAGTTGTAAACTTGACTTGCATTCCTTCCCTCTTGCCATATAGTTTTATAAGGATAATGCCAAGAATGGGTATTATCAGGTTAGTCACGGGAGTAACGCATGTCATGTTCTCCAAGTATCTTTGAAATTCTACGTTGTTTGCCAATTTTATGTTTTCTCCAAAAATTCCCGAATAGAATAAGGTCATAGAAAGCAATACAAGTAGGCTGGCAAAGTTGTAGTTAAAGTAATGAACAGGGTGTTCTTGGCAAACTTTTTGACTTTGTCGTTATTCAGAGTTCCAATTTTATTGGTTGTCTTGATGATATAGATTACTGTCGCCAACATGCTGATAAAAGTCAGCAGTAGGCAAGGGAAAATAAAAAGTAAGATAATTACACCCATAATATTAGATATTTAGAACAGCAAAGTTAGACCTTTCCAGCCAACTGCACCAGACAGACAAATCTCAACTAGACTAATTACCAGGTTCTTGAACTTAAACTGTATGTTGCCGTACAGCTCCTTCTCGATCTTGAAGCAGTCTATCAAGCCCATGAAGGGTATAGCCCAGTTGAGTATGAGTATGAATATGATAGTCCTTCTGCTCAAGTTTATCATTGTGTCGCTGTCAAAGTAGAGGTTTATGCCACCTGCCATAAAGTCGTTGAACAGGTTGACTATGGCGAACGCCAGAGCCGGAAGGACTGTCATTATGGCTGTCTTTCTGAGTGTCACTAGCTCGACAGTGTCCGGCTCTTCGTTGCATTTCCTGTGCAGTTCAAGGATTGCCATAATTCCCACTATCCCACCCAAGACTGTGCCAATAATGTATAGCATATATAGCGTGATGTTAATTCCCATAGTTTCCTATATCAAATAAGTTATTGAACATTTAAAGAAGAAGCCTGAAAACCCAAAGAACGGTGCCACCAAACAGCTCAAGAATATCGGAAACTCGTCAGCGTACTGACTAGACGAGATGTACTCCGCCGTTTTGCTATAGTCGTGACGTGCAAGGATGTCTTTTACGTATTCGTTTATTGTATGTATTGGCAGTAGTACATTGACAACAAGCACAACTATGGCGTATGGTATTATCCACTTGTCAAACAGGTACATCAAGCCTTCCCTCCATACTAATGCAAGCACGAGGGTGATAACATACACAGCTGCGATGAACTTGTAGTTCCTGTCCATCTTATTCTTGCATTCCATGTACTTGTCGTCGCCTCTCTTCATGTAAACCTTGTCAAGGGTTCTCCTTCCCACAAAGAAATAGACTATAAGCGCAACAGTTGTGAAAAAGAGATATAAGCCTAAAAATGCGTAGTTCATAGCAATTCTAAATGTTGCTTTCTGCTTATTGTTGCTGCAAAAGGCCAGTCACAAGCAATCCAGTACCAATAACAAGAGCCAAACCTGCCTGAGCTATCATAAGCTTCTTAGCTTTGTCATTCTTGAACTTTCTGAATTTTAGTGCCATTACTGTCGATAGCCCCATCAAAAGAATTACCAAGCCGAATAGCATAAAGTCGTTGTTCAAAATATCCTGTGCTGTCATAACTTTTATTACTTTAAGTTGTGCATTATGAATTGTGCATTGTGCATTGCCTTACATCTCGCTCTCCTTCAGTCTCTCAGTGTTCTCTGCCACTATAAGCTGGTCGATGATGCCCTGAATGTCTCCGCCTACGATAGCGGCAAGGTTGTAAAGGGTAAGGCCGATACGATGGTCAGTTACACGTCCCTGAGGGTAGTTGTATGTACGAATCTTTGCAGATCTGTCACCTGTACTTACCATAGTCTTGCGTCGAGAAGCGATGTCATCCATGTACTTCTGATGCTCCTGGTCATAGATCTTTGTACGAAGACGTGATAGCGCTCTCTCCTTGTTCTTAGGCTGGTCACGAGTCTCAGTACACTCGATAAGGATCTCCTCCACTACGCCAGTGTTAGGGTTCTTCCAAGGGTAGCGAAGACGCACACCGGACTCAACCTTGTTTACGTTCTGGCCACCTGCACCGCCAGATCGGAAAGTATCCCACTTGATAAGTCCCTCCTGAATCTCCACATCGAACTCGTCAGCCTCTGGCAGAACTGCGACTGTAGCTGCAGAAGTATGCACACGTCCCTGAGTCTCGGTCTCCGGCACACGCTGAACACGATGCACACCGGACTCGTACTTCAATGTTCCATATACTCCGTCACCGCTGACGTTGAAGATTATTTCCTTGAATCCTCCGGCAGTTCCCTCTGTGAACGAGCTTACAGAGACGCTCCATCCCTTTGTCTCGCAGTATTTGGAGTACATCTTGACCAGGTCACCGGCAAAGATGGCTGCCTCGTCACCGCCTGTACCGCCACGGATCTCGACAATCGCGTTCTTTCCGTCCTCTGGGTCTGAAGGGATAAGCATGATCTTGATCTCCTCCTCCATAACAGGAAGCTTAGGCTCAAGCTCGTCAAGTTCAGCCTTGGCCATCTCTCTCATCTCCTGGTCGTCCTCAGTCTGAAGGATCTCCTTGGCCTCTGCTATGTGGTTGAGTGTCATCTCATACTCCTTCTTTGTCTTCATGATGCGTTCAAGCTCCGAATACTCCTTGTTGAGCTTTACGAAGCGCTTCATGTCGGCAATCACAGACGGGTCAGTGATTAACGTGCTGATTTCCTGGAACTTGATCTCGAGTCCCTCGAGTTTCTGTAGTAGCGAATTCTCTGCCATATTATGATTTCTCTTATATCATTTTATAAAGTACGCAAAGATACGGAACTTTATCGAGAATTCCAAATTTTTGAGGCTTTATTTGCCGGTCCTGAGAGAGATTTTTTCTCTGCTTCGGGTTGCCCCAGTCGTGGTGCTGAGGCTGTGTCCGGCAGGCATCCCCAAAGTCCGTACTTGCACCGCAAAGGTATTGTTCTTGCCCGTTAAAGTCCAAGTTTTTTCAGCTTTTTAACAAAGTTTTAACATCTGGAGGAACAAAAGCCCCAATAATTTTGCTTGTTAGGGATTTATTCCTTTTCTTTGCTCAGTCAAGAGAAAAGTCAGTATTTATGCACCAATTCAAGTACACTCCCGATTCAGTCTATCGTCTCGTTGAGGCTGTCAAGGCAGAGATCGCCATACAGGGCAACTCGGCTGACCTGAACTGCATAGACACTTCGGGAATAACGGACATGCACAACCTCTTCATGGGGGTTAGGGTAGAGGGGCACCGCCGGCTTGTAGGCTGGGGTCTCGAGGACTTCAACGGAGACATTTCCGGATGGGATGTCAGCAATGTTACCGACATGAGCTTCATGTTCTATGGCTCGCAGTTCGAGGGGGATGTCTCGCAGTGGAACGTACAGCCCGAAACAAACACAAACCACATGTTCCGTGAGAGCCTTTGCCATGTTCCGGACTGGTACGCCGGCAGAAAGCACCAGCCCAAGACCAAGGAGGAGCTTGTGAAGTGCATGGCCGCTGAAATCAGTCTTAACGGAAATACTGCGGACCTGAACTGCATAGACACATCGGCTATAACTGACATGAACTACCTTTTCAGTGCCGGAAGCGATGACTTCTCGCAGTTCAACGGAGACATTTCGCTGTGGAACACGGGCAACGTGAAGCTGATGTCCGGAATGTTCCTGAAGAGCAGCTTCAACGGTGATATATCCAAGTGGGATGTCAGCTCTGTTACTGACTTCTCCTTCATGTTCCGTAACAGCAGTTTCAAGGGAGACCTGGACGCATGGAAAGTCTCTGGGGATGCCTACTTCAAGGACATATTCGACGGTTGCGAGTGCCGTCTGCCCGTGTGGTACAAGACTGGCTCTGAGGAAAAGAAGACCTATGGAGAGGACGAAGGAATCAGTATGAAGTTCTTTCTGCTCTTTATTTTGCTGGTGTTTGTTTCTCCGCTTATTGTTCTTTTGATCTCGTATTTGCGCTATAGGTTTAATTTGTATTAGTTTTTATGGACCATAGATATTTCCCTCACAATAGGGAGGAGCTCAAGGTGTTCGTTTCCGTCGAGTTGGACAAGCAGGGGGAGCATGCAGACCTGAACTGCATAGACACCTCTGCCATAACCGACATGAGCGGACTCTTCGCTGACAGCTTCTTTAACGGAGACATTTCCGGATGGGATGTCAGCAACGTGACTGACATGAGCGGCATGTTCAGGGGTAGCTCCTTTAACGGAGACATCTCCGGTTGGAATGTGGCGCAGGTGAAGAATATGGGCGGCATGTTCCGTGAGAGCAGTTTCAACGGCGACATCAGCCGATGGAACGTGAGCGCGGTACAGGACATGTCGTTCATGTTCTGGGAGTCGAAGTTTGCCAAGGACACGTCGGGATGGAGCTTCAACGACTCCGTGGACAGGAAAAACATGTTTTCCGACTCTGCCGGCGCCGATTGGAAGAAGCGTGACAAGATATACAGGGGTCTGAAGATTACACTGAAGGTTTGTGCCATTGCCTATGCGGTGTTACTGGTTCCTTCATTCATACTCTGGTTTTGTAACCTTGTCACATTAGTCTATTTCTTTTCCTTTTTATTTTGGCCATTGTTGTTCTTAGTCATTTTTACAATTATTGTGCTGCTTTTTGTTGTAGCGCTGAAAGGAAAGTGATGCCCATTTAACACCATATCATTATGCAAATAGTCTCAAAGTCAATTCTACTGCTTTTTGCAGTCATGTTCAGCGCTATAGCAAGCGCCCAATACAAGTATTCCCCCAAGACCAAAGAGGAGCTGCTGGAAGCCATAAAGGCAGAAATTGCCATACAGGGCGACTCTGCAGACCTGAACTGCATCAACACTTCGGAGATCACCGACATGTCCAGATTGTTCTATGTCAGCCCTTTCAACGGAGACATATCCAAGTGGGATGTCAGCAACGTGACTAACATGTCCGAAATGTTCTCCCACACCCCTTTCAACGGCGACATCTCCAAGTGGGATGTAAGCAAGGTGGAATCCATGTCCTCAATGTTCAACAGAAGCCAGTTCAACGGCGACATCTCCAAGTGGGATGTAAGCAAGGTGGAATCCATGTCCTCAATGTTCTATAAAAGCCAGTTCAACGGAGACATATCCAAGTGGGATGTAAGCAAGGTGGAATCCATGTCCTCAATGTTCAACAGAAGCCAGTTCAACGGAGACATATCCAAGTGGGATGTAAGCAAGGTGGAATCCATGTCCCAAATGTTCAACAGAAGCCAGTTCAACGGCGACATCTCCAAGTGGAACGTAAGCAAGGAGACAAACATGGAAGAAATGTTCGACAACTGCCCTTGCAAGATACCTGCGTGGTACAAATAAAAATGATAAATTTTCAGTGTGTTATGAAGACATTTGCAAAGTCAATTCTACTGCTTTTCGCAGTCATGTTCAGCTCCATAGCAAGCGCAAAGTACAAATACTTCCCCAAGACCAGAGAGGAACTTCAGGAAGCCATAGAGGCCGAAATTGCCATCCAGGGAGACTCGGCTGACCTGAACTGCATAAACACATCGGAGAT
>JAZUHH010000091.1:0-1998 GCA_045641625.1 Paludibacteraceae bacterium | reverse complement strand
AAAATGAAAATTGTCTTCCTAAGACCGCTTGGCCTCCGACTTCTTTCTCCCATGTTTCGGAAGTTTCGTCGGCAGCGTAGTTGAAGTCTATTTTTCCGCCAGCCTTGCCATACACGGAAAGGTTCTTGATCTTTACAACGTCATACTTCAAGGCTACAGGAACGCCTATGTAATCGTAATCCGTTTTCACCACATGCGTTAAACTGCCGTTGAGAATATTGCTTTCTTTTTCGGTCTTCGTTAATGCTACGCCGCAATCGATGCTAAGTCTTTGCGACACAGGAACATTCAGGAGCAAGCCCAGCGAGAACAGCATCTTGTGCTTGTCCTTATAGCTGAACCCTACTGGTACCTTGTCATGTTTGATAATAGTAGGCGCAGCGTCGGGTCTGCTCACAGCAGGAGCTGCCCTGTAATTAAAATTGTACACTTCGTATGAACTTGATGGATTATTGCCCATGGCAAATGCCGTTTGCGTAGAAAGTGAAATTCCGCCGAAAGAGTTTTTGCGAGGAAGTGGAACTGACTGCGAGGACATTTTTGTTGGTTCTGCGTTAGCAAGCAGAACACTCTCTGATTTAGGAGTCAATTTTGGAGTAGATTCAGAAGTTGACGGAAAAGCAGATTCAGAGTTGGTAGCTACAGTTTCTCCGGAATTATTAGTTTGTACCGTTTCCTTGTTTCCGTCAGTTACTATTGCATTGACATGAGAAGGTTCATTTGCAACACCCATAGCTTTTTCAGGAAGCTCAGTCGCTACCGTCTTCACTCTATGGGTTTCTGCCTTCGCCACAAAGGTTTCTGTATCAGCTATTTGGGCAGTTACAGATTGTTCTTCTACTGTCTCTGTTTGGTCGCCAATTTCTTTTATGCGAGCATCGATGGTTTTCTCTGCCTTGGCAATTTCCGTTTCCTTCAATGCGTCTGTATTATTCATTGTCAGTTTGAAGCAAACCAATGCAAGAGCACAAGCGGCCGCAGCTATCAAGATTCGCTTTAGCCAAAGATTTCCTTTTGCACTAGCACTTTTCTCTGCATTGGAATTGTCTGCAGAATCAATATCCTTCGTAAGATCACGCTGGATATTTTCCCACAGCCCTTCCGGAGCCTGCATCTCAAAATGCTGCTCTTCTTCTCTGAGTTTATTTATCCAGTCGTTATTCATCTGTTTTTGAGTTTATATTGTTCTACTTTTTCTATCAACATTCGTTTCGCCCTTAAGAACTGCGAGGCGGAAGTATTTTCTTTTATTCCAAGCAATTCCGCTATTTCCTTATGGCTTCGCTGCTCGAACACAAAGAGGTTGAAAACAGTCCTAAAGCCGTCAGGCAGTTGGCGAATCAAATTAAGAATAACATCAAACGGCACTCCGCCGATGTCTGTCTCTGCAACATCTTCCGAACTTATATCGTTGATATTGTCCATAAAAACCAGATGTTTCCGCTTTCTCAGGAAATTCAACGATTCGTTCACCACTATCCTCTTCATCCATGCTTCCAAGGAGCCGTCCGTTCTCGCCGTGAAGCTGTCGTAGTTGCGGAATATTTTCAGAAAACTTTCCTGCAAAACATCCTTCACATCTTCCTCATTCGAAAGATAACGAGAGCATACTGCAGTCAAACGACCACAATATTTTCCGTAAATACTATGATATTCTTTATCAGTCAATTTAATGTTGTTAAGGACGGCACAAGCAGTTCCTGCACGAAGTTTTTTATATTGTTTGCTATAATAACACACGAACCTGCACAATCTTGCATGCGAACATCCACAAATTTCTCTCCACTTGACCTATTTGGGTTATTTCCACACATCTTGGATTCCCTCACTGTAGAAAATGCCAAGATTACTCTTCCCTGATATTACATTGACCTTGCACAATAGATTTGCACATAAAGCGGAAATTAGTCTATCGGAAGGGATTTTTTTGTTTAATTTTGCGCAAGATTAAACTAGATTAACAACACAAAACATCTTCAATAGACTATGGTAAAGATT
>JAZUHH010000090.1:0-94397 GCA_045641625.1 Paludibacteraceae bacterium | reverse complement strand
ACAGAGAAGTTAAGCTCGCTAACGCCGATGGTACTGAGTTTTCGGGAGAGTAGGTAGTCGCCGTCTTGAGAGAGTGGATGTGTTTATGTCCACTCTCCTTTTTTTGTGGGTGTTTAGATGAGTGTTGTTGGTAATATCCTCTTTATATGTTAAAAATTGTGAAAATCTCAGTAAAAACTTATTTTGGATGTATTTTTCTACAATTATTTTCTTGATATTTGCATTAGATAATAATTTATTTAATATGAAAGTAAAAAGTGTCTTGACTAAATCTCTCGCAGGTTTTAGTCTTTTGTTAATGAGCATGTCGGTACAGGCAGAAAAGATTCTAGTATCTTCTACCGACTTTTCTATTCCAGATAGAGAAGATGAATATTATTCTTCCTTCGATGATTTGAAAAGTGCGGATACTTATGGTGGAGTTATTATTCCTATTATTAATCCTGGAGCAGGTTATTCTTTGTCTGAAAGTACTGCTTCCGGTAGTGGTATGACTGTAGGTCAATACAGTGAGGATGCTTTTAGTGATTTTCTTCAAGGTATGCATTATGCTATAGTTAATAATCCAATTAAGTTGGATACTAACCGTTTGTATGATAATAAGGAAAATTACTGGGGAGCTATTTTTTCTTTAGGAGAGAAGATGTATGCCGGGAATCCTGGTCAGGAGTTGTTGTCTTATGAACTTTCAGGTCTTAAGAACAATGGAGAGTATTCGGTTGAAATCGAATATTTTAATCCGCTCTCTCAAGATTATTTGAACGTCAATAGTGACTTAAATAAGAGTTCCAGAGCAAAAGGTGGACCTTATTTGTCTACTGGTTATAACGCTGCTTTGAAAGTTGGTATAAATACCAAGGATGGAACGTATATAGGTAATCCTGGTCAAAAATCAGGTAGCGTGAATTCATCAACAATAACATATTCAATTCCTAATTCGGATTTGGGTCCGATTGTTGATGGTAATTTGTCAATTCATCTTTATGCCAATATGTATAATGGATATGAGGCTATTGGAATCAAGAGCATTAAGGTTTATGCTGAGGTAGATCCTAAGATTTTTTCTTACTCTGAAAATACTATTGGCGTAGGAGGGGAGTCTATCAAGCTTGAACTTAGTTCAAATCTTTCTAATTGTGACATTCAGTGGTATAAGAATGGCCGTCCTATTTCAGGAGCTAATGGAACTTCATATATCCATACCAGTGGTATGAAAGAAGAAACAAGTACATATCATGTAGTATATACTACTTCTTTGGGAGATAGAATTCAGTCAGCTTCTTATGTAGTTAAAGACAAAATATCCTGTTTAGATGAAGCAGGCAATCCGATGTCAAGAAAGTTGATTTGGCAGGATGATTTCGGTACATTTACAGAGAAAGGAAAGTACTGGGTATGGGATTATTCAGACATTAATGAGCCCAAAAAGATAAATAAAGAAACTGCTTTTGGTTGGCAGTATGCTTTGGATTATGATATTCCCGGAGCAAAATTTGTAGATAATGATGAATATTTTAGAGTTGGTTCTTATACGGTAGCAGGTAACGTAACATGTCAGTGGGATGACCTTTCTGGCGGAGATGGTACTCAGTGGGGTTGGTTAGCAAACTGTTTTAACGGTCAGAGGCCATCTAATAATGGTTGGAAGTTTGTTCCTGACCACACTTACAAAGGCTCAGCATGGGGAGGAATGTTTTTCTTGGATAGTGGCAACGAACCAGGTGAAGTTATTTATTCTCGAACAATAGAAGGTTTGGGTGAAAATTATTATACTGTAAAGTGCTATATTAACAACTTCTCTGATGCTTCTATTCCTGTAGTATTGAAGATTCGAGTTACAGACATGAATACTGGCAAAGTAGTTGAATCACAATCTGTAACTCGTTATGCCGTAGGAGCGGGAGCGTCTGGTGTAGATTGGGAAGAAGTGTCTGTTGATATAAGTTTGACAGGTTCTGCCCTAAAATTTGAGATTATTTCTGAGGTAGGAGGAACAAAGGATAACATGTATGGTAATGACTTAATCTTAGATGATATTCAGGTTTGGACTTGCGTTCCTATGGAAGCAGAGACTCCGGTAGCAAAAGATCCTGTCATCAAGGGTTCTAACAATGTTTGTGTAGGTGGCGAGTCTGTTAAGCTTTCTGTTGATCTTTCTGACTATAAGGATTGCTCAGTCCAGTGGTATAAGAATGGCAGTCCTATCGCGGGAGCAACAAACAATGCCTATCTTTATACAAGTGGATTTGAAGTGACTTCTAATTCTTTGCAGGTTAAGGTTACAATTCCTGATGGAAAAACTGTATCTTCAAATAACTTTGTAGTTAATGATATTGTTTGTTCAGTTGATGATGCGGGATTCCCTGTGTCACAGAAATTGGTTTGGCAGGATGATTTCGGTACATTCACTAGCAAGGGTAACTACTGGGTTTGGGATTATACTGACTTAAGCAATCCTAAGAAGGTTCAAAAGACTACTAATGCCGCAAATCGATGGGGTTACGAGTTGGATTATGAAATACCTGGTGCTAAGTTCAATGAAAAAGAGAACGACTTTACTGAGGGAAGCTATATAGTTGCAGCAAATGTTACATGTAAGTATGATGATATTTCTGAAGGAGAAGGTACTCAGTGGGGTTGGCCGGCATATTGTTTCAATGGCTTTAATCCTGGTAAAAATGGTTGGAAGTTTGTTCCCGACCACACATACAACGGCTCAGCATGGGGAGGAATGCTTTTCTTGAACTGCGGAAACGAAGCAGAAACTCCTATTTACTCTCGTACTATTGAAGGTCTATGTTACAAAAATTATACATTGAAGTGTTACATAAACACATTCTCTAATGGTGAGATTCCTGTAAAGGTAAAGTTGAGAATGACAGACATCAATACAGGAAATATTGAAGAGTCTGCTGTTGTAGAACGTAGTACAATGAATAGTGGTGTTGACTGGTTCGAATTGTCTTGCAGTATCAATTTAACAGGTAGTACTCTAAAGTTCGAAATAATTGATGTAGATGGTAGTTCTAATAGAGGTAATGACTTGATTTTGGATGATATTCAGCTATGGACTGCTTCTTTCCCTGGTGTTCTGCTATATTTCGATCCGATTACTTTGGCAGAAGATACAACTGTTGCAGGTTCAGACATTGTTCTTTATGCTAACGAAACTCCAATGATGGATGTGTTTTATAATGGAGAGCAGCATTTCTTGTATCAGTGGAACAAGGGACCGGTTCAGGATGATTCTCAGTGGAATATGTCATGGAAGAATATAGGATCTGCAACTCAAAATGCTGAGTATAAGGTTGATATCAATGAGATGTTGGCGGGTGAAACTCTAAGTGGCGGAGACGAGATCTTGTTCCGCGTAATTTCGGCTGATGCCAGAGTTTTAAGAAATGTAATGTATTTTAATCCGAATGAGTCATGTGGAGCATACTCAGTGTCAAATCTTGTTTCTATGAAGATTTCTCAGCTTACAGGTCTTGACAATGCAGAGTCGAGCGATGTCCGTGTAGTGTCACTTGACAATGCTACTGTTCAGGTTCAGAATGCAGATGCCAATGCAAAGGTTGTTCTATACAATGTCTGCGGCATGTGTTTGGCTACAGTAACTGCTGACGAGGATGGTATGGCAACAGTCAGTCTTCCTCAGTCTTCAGGAGTTTACGTTATTTCTGTTGTCGGAAACTCATTCAAGGTTGTTCGCTAAACTGAAGGCGGAACAAGCAATGTATAGCTGCAACTAAGCGAAAGCTATATAATTACAAAGAGAGGGTGTATTCCATTGGGAAATACACTCTCTTTTTGTTTTATGATGCAATTCCTTTTTGTATTTTTTAGCCTAAATTAACTGTGTAGCGTTCTTCAAGATGTCTTTTTGAATACGATAAAGTTTGGTCTCGAATTGATACTTTTGTCTTTTTGTACTCCAATACATGTTAAGGGAATTGCTAAATGTTATATCTTTGTAAATCGTTTGGATAACCCCAAAGCATAATAAAGCCGTGATTCCTAAATTTTGTGGCATTCCAGCGGCCACAGAGCAGGAAAATATGTCCAAGGAGAGTGTGAGGTTTTATACGCATTTAATAACCGAATTAAGTAAATAGAAAACTATGCAGGATTTTGCAGCTATAGATTTTGAAACAGCAAACAATGAGCGTACTTCCGTATGTTCTGTCGGCATTGTAGTTGTCAGAAACGGTGAGATCGTCGATAAGTTCTATTCACTCATTAAACCTGAACCCGAGTATTATACATATTGGTGCACGCAAGTGCACGGACTGAAAAAGACAGATACAAAAGATGCACCCATATTCCCCCATGTTTGGAAGCAGATAGAGCCTAAAATTGCAGGTCTGCCCCTTGTCGCCCATAACAAGTCATTTGACGAGACTTGTCTGAAGGCGGTGTTCAAGATGTATCAGATGGATTACCCCGACTATGAGTTCCACTGCACATGCATTGCCTCGAGAAAGTTGTGGCCCAAAGAAAAGCACAACCTTGATGTTGTTGCGGCAAAATGCGGCTATGATCTGACAAACCATCACCATGCACTTGCTGACGCTGAGGCTTGCGCTGTCATCGCCATGCAGATTCTGTAGAGAAGTCTCCAGTACAGAGAAAATCCCTGCGTATTCCTGTTTTGTTGCCGGATAGGTCCTTTTTGCGTACTTATTTTCAACTTATTTGATAAAATACGCAAAAAAACTTGCATATATCTTCATTTTGAGTTTAATTTGCATTTATATTAGATAAAATGCATAGAGGATGAAAAGAGAGATAGCTACATTATTAGTCGGTTTGTTCGCTGCGCAGGCATCTTTTGCCGGTGATGATATTTCCGATGTAATTAAGCAGCTTAGAAAAGATAAGGTAGAAGCTGCGTTGAAAACTAGAAGCAAGGTGAAGGTTACAACTTCCCCTGACCAGTTTTTGTATCAGCTAAGCGAGTGTTTGGCGTATAATTCAAAGAAGAATCCACAGTATAACCCTCTAAAGGCTTACGATTTCTACAAGAAGATCGCTTACAGTGACTATGTTACTAGCAAGCGAGTTATGGATATTTTCCGTGAACTTCAGTTCGATATGGAGACTGTACGTCTAGAGGTAGAGAAGAGTTTGGTCGATTATGCAACTCAGAGCGGAAAGATCGAGACTTTCGAGGCAATCATCAACGCCTGCGAGAACTGCTCTTACCTTGACGAAGCAAAGAACGCCAAGGAGAGCATGGTTTTGAACAAGACATTGAAGGGTGCTTCTTTGGTTGATGTTGAGAAGTTTATCGCTGAGTATCCAAACTCAAGCCAGATTCAGAAGGCTATAGATCTTCGTGACTCAATCGCTTTCACTCAGCTTTCTAAGACTGCCGACGCTTATTCGGCATATATCGAGCGCTATCCAAACTCTAAGTATGTGCCTAAGATCAACGAGGGCTTGCAGAAAATGAGCTATGACGAGGCTAAGACTCGTGACGACATCAATTCTTATGCAAAATACATAGCAAACTATCCAGAGGACGGCAAGGCTGTTTCGGAGTTCGAGAAGAAGATCGAGAGCTTGCAGGAATATCAGACTTGGAAGATCGAGGCCAAGTACAAGAACATCCGTCTTGCAGAGGACACTGTGAAGAACAAGAAGTATTATCTTGTCAACGACTTCGGCAAATGGGGTGTCAAGTCTTTCGATGGCAAGGATCTGATTGCTGTTTCATACGAGGATATGTCGGATGTGAACGACGGCAAGCTGATCGCAAAGCAGTCCGGCAAGTGGGGTGTCATTGATGTGGAGTCTGGTTCTCAGGTTCTTGATTTCGTTGCTAATTCTGCATCAGACATCATGTTTGTTTCTCCGGATTTCATAGCCTTCAAGCAGGGCGGATCATGGGGACTTTCTTATAGAGGAGAGAAGACAGCCATCCAGCCTTTCGTGTCCGGATCATTGTCTGCATCAAAGTATAAGGTTTTGGGCAACGGAAGCGTAGCCATGCAGGACGCTGGCCGTTTGGTTATCTGCGGTCCTGACGGAGTTGTAAAGCACGACTCTCAGTACGACCAGGTTACTTGGAGAACAGGAAACGATATTGACAGCAAGTTCATCAAGGTAAGAAACGGAAAGAAATATGGTGTGTTCAGCCAGGAGGGAGAGTTGATGGGACAGATCAACCATGATATGTTGCCATTCTTTGACGCTGACGGAGTAGCCATAGTCAAGACTTCCCCTACAACTGAGGGTTGGATTGATACAGTCGGAACTTTCTTGTATCATGGTCCATTGCAGGAGTACAAGGCTTGTGCTACTGAGGAGAAGATGGTCGGCTACAAGGTTAACGGCTTCTGGGGATTCTTGGACAAGACGGTCAACCATGTAAATATTGACAGACAGTACCTTGAGATCGGAGAGTGTTTCGAGAACGGTTTGGCACGCGTGAAGTTGAAGGATGGAAAGCATGCTTACATCAACAGAAAGACTGATGTTATTTGCTCTGTTCCAGAGGCTCAGGCTTCCAAGATGAAGCGCGTGGGAAGCGTGGTGTTCCTAAGAAACGGAAATAACTGCGAGGTTTACGACAAGAACGGAAAGGTTGCAGACATAGCCGGCTATGACTTTGTCGATACAGAGGTTGTGAACGGAATGTTGATCGTAAAGAAGGGTGGCAAGGTTGGTGCTCTTCAAGGAATTAAGGAGACAGTTCCTGTAAAGTACGACGATATGACAAGATTCTGTAACGGCTATTCTATTGTAACACTAAATGGCAAGAAGGGATTGCTTTACTACAATAACGTAATCCTTGAACCTAAGTATGACAGACTTCTTGATCCAAGTCATTCGCTTGATAGCGACTGCGAATTGCTTACAAGCGGCAAGGAGGCTGACGTAATCTTTGTCAATACATTCGAAGGTCAGACAAATATCAAGTTTGTCATCAAGGCAGGCAAGATCATCCTTCAGACAACAGACGAGATCAGACTTCGCAAGTTCAACAATATGTACACTGCCGTAGAGACTGCTGATATGGGATTGTTCAATCAGGCAAAGACAGCTTTAGTTTCTAAGGATGGCAAGTTGGTAGTTGCACCTACTTACAGACAAATCACTGCACTTGACGATAACTATTTCGCTTGCAAGACTGCAGACGGCCGCATCGGTGTGCTTGACTTGAACGGTAATGAGGTGGTAGTTCCTTTCGCACAGAATGTGTCTTCTTTCAATGGCAAGATAGTTGTTGCAGAGACTAACGGAGACAATATGTGCTATGACAAGTCGGGAGCTTCATTCTTGCCTAAGGGCTCGGATTTGAACGGTAACATCTTCAAGAACAAGAAGAATAATATGTATGGAGTCGTTGATGACAACGGAGACATCAAGCTTTACACTAAGTACAAGAAGATTGCCTCGGTTGATAGCAATTCAGCAATTGTCCTATTCAATGACAAGTATGGTGTTATCAAGTTCTAGAATTTTTCAGAAAGAATAGTTTAATGGAGACGGACAAGTATTTGTGCCGTCTCTATTTATATTTTGGTAGTATGGATAGAATTTACGATAAAATTGATCAATCAATAATAGATAGGCTTGTCGCTAACGGATGCAAGGCAGAGAATTGGGATAACGTCAGATTTAATGAAGATGTTGATACAGATAGACTAAGGAATGTCACATTCCTTGGTACATGTAATATAAATGTTTCTAAGCGACATAATTATTCGGCTAGCGATGAATTGCCCGGTATATACAATGCTACATTAAAAGATTGTTCGGTATGCGATGGTGTATTGATAAAGAATGTAGGGGATGTTATTTCAAACTATGTGATTGAATGCGATACAGTTATCGTTAACGTAGGTTCTATTGTCTGCGAGAAAGACGCTACTTTCGGAATAGGAACACCTGTCGCGGTCCTTAACGAGAACGGAGGACGTTCGATTCCTCTTTCTCCAAAGATTACTGCACAAACAGCCTATTTTGCATCGTTGTATCGTCACGATGAGGAACTGACAAATAAAATGAGCGGCTACCTTTCAGATTATAATGTGTGCCAATGTAAAGGGAAGGGTAGTTTAGGAAAAGGAACTATCATCATAGGTTGTCGCGAAATCAAGAATGTGTATATTGAAGGTAAAGCTGAACTAAGATATTGCTCAAAGCTTGAGAACGGATATATAAAGTCTATAGACGGCAATGTCTTCGTGGGCAATGATGTAATGGCTAGTGATTTTGTCTTTATGCCAGGTTCGCAGATTACAAATGCCGCCATAGTCGAGCGTTGTTTTGTTGGAGAAGGTACTCAGATTGGAAACGGATTTTCTGCGACTGATTGTGTGTTCTGCTCGAATTGCCAGGCGTTTCATGGAGAAGCCTGCAGTGTCTTTGCCGGACCTTTCACAGTCACACATCACAAGTCAACACTTCTGATTGCCGGTATGTTCAGTTTCATGAATGCAGGAAGCAATACAAACCAGAGCAACCACTATTATCGACTTGGACCAAATCACGAGGGTATTCTTCAGCGCGGAAGCAAGACAGCCAGCGGATCATATATTCTATGGCCTGCAATAACAGGTGTTTTCTCTTTAGTGAAGGGCAAGCATGGAGGTAATCTTGATACCCGTACTCTTCCTTTCTCTTACTTGATAGAGCAGAATGGGGAGACTTGGATTTTTCCAGGAATGAGTTTGAAAAGCAGTGGAACAGCAAGAGACATTACGAAGTGGGAGAAGCGAGATAAAAGAAGCATGTGTCCCGAGTGTTTATCCGACTGGTATTCTCAGGATGTAATCAATTTCGACATACGTTCTCCTTTCGTAATGCAGCAGGTTCTTGATGGTATTGACTTCCTAGAAAAAAAGCAGCATCATCAGAGGAAAGAGGGTGTAAACTATCACAAGTATGGAAGAGCAAAGATGCATAGTGTGGCAGTTGACGAAGGTCTTGATCTATATAACTATTTCTTGTACTCTTATGTTTCCCATGTGTTCCAGAACGAGAAGATAACACCTTCTATGCTAATTGACTTAGCTAAGAAGGACAATGGATCGAATTGGATTGATGTCTGTGGCATGTGGGCTAGAAAAAGCGATGTTGATGCTTTGTTAGGTGGTGGCAGCTATGCAGATAGTAGTGCATTGAAAAAGATAAACGAGTCCTTTGCAAACAATAGATTGGAGTGGACTGCTGCTATGGTTCTGCGCAGGTTCTTTGCCAATGACGTGTCTTCGGTTACTCAAGATAAGATTGATGAACTTATATCTAAGGGAGTCGAATCTCAAGATGTTCTGGACAAGTTAGTAGAGACTGACAAACAGCGTGAATACTCAGACTTTATGCGTGTTGGTTATGGAATGGACGGAGATAAGGAAACAGCTGCTTTGGACTTTAGTGCTGTTCAAGGATTCTAAATTTCTATTCTATTCCTAAAGAAAAAGGATAAAAGTGGTTGGTTACTTATGACCAGCCACTTTTGTTTTGTAAAATAACGAATAGAAACCATAATGGTAAAAATTATTACAGATTGTTATATTTTAATCTCTTATTTGATTTATTTGTAACTAAAACAGTTTTTTGTTTTACAAGAGAAGACTAATAGTCTGCATTGCCTGACAAAGTGATTACCTTTGCAATCCGTAGTGATAAATCTTTAATCTTAAAAGATATGAATACGAGGTATATTTTTGTAACTGGCGGTGTGACTTCTAGTCTTGGAAAGGGTATTATTGCCGCATCTTTGGCTAAACTTCTTCAGGCGAGAGGTCTTTCAGTAACTATTCAGAAGTTGGATCCTTATATCAATATAGATCCGGACACTCTTAACCCTTATGAACATGGTGAGTGTTATGTTACTGATGACGGAGCTGTTACAGATTTGGACCTTGGCCATTACGAGAGATTTTTAAGTGTGCCTACATCTCAGGCAAACAATGTAACAACAGGAAGAATCTACCAGAATGTGATAAACAAGGAGCGTCGCGGTGATTACCTTGGTAAGACTGTGCAGATTATTCCTCATATCACAGACGAGATAAAGCGAAACATAGTTGCTCTAGGAAATACAAAGAAGTTTGACGTTGTAATTACAGAGATTGGAGGAACAGTAGGAGACATTGAGTCTTTGCCTTACGTAGAGGCAGTTCGCCAGTTGAAGTGGGAGTTAGGACGTGACTGTGCTTGTATCCATCTTACATACGTTCCTTATGTTGCAGCGGCACATGAGTTGAAGACAAAGCCTACTCAACATTCTGTGAAGCATTTGTTGCAGAATGGTGTACAACCAGACATTCTCGTGCTAAGAACTGAGCATAAGCTTGATGAAAGCGTGAAGAAAAAGGTTGCCTTGTTCTGTAATGTCTCTAAGGATTCTGTTATCGAGTGTATGGATGCTCCAACAATCTATGAAGTGCCTTTGATGATGCACGAGCAGCAGCTTGATGTGGTTGTCATGCAGCATTTGGGATTGACTGTTGATGGAGAGCCTAAGTTAGACAGATGGATGTCGTTCTTGGGTAAATTCAAGAATCCTAAGAAAGTGGTGAAAATTGCTTTGGTTGGAAAGTATGTCGAGCTTCCTGATGCTTACAAGTCTATTTTGGAGAGTTTTGTTCATGCAGGTGCTGCCAACGAAGTTAAGGTTGACCTTCATTTGATTCAAAGTGAGCATGTGACTAAAGAGAATGTCGCAGAGAAGCTAGAGGGTATGAAGGGTATTCTTGTTGCTCCAGGTTTTGGAGACCGAGGTATCGAAGGAAAGATTTTGAGCGTTCAGTATGCACGTGAGAATAACATTCCTTTCTTTGGTATATGTCTAGGTATGCAGTGTGCTGTGATTGAGTTTGCCCGCAATGTTCTTGGTTATGAAGACGCTCATTCTGCCGAGATAAATCCTAGATCGGCGCACAAGGTTGTAGATATTATGGAGAATCAGAAGAACATCACAGGAATGGGACACACTATGCGTTTGGGTGCTTATCCTTGTGAGCTTAAGGCTGGTTCGTTGGCTGAGAAGATATATGGTTCGAATATGATCTCTGAACGTCACAGACACCGTTATGAGTTCAACAACGACTTCTTGGCTGAATATGAGCAGAATGGTATGATAGCTTCAGGAGTAAACCCTGACACTAAGTTGGTAGAGATTGTAGAGATTCCTTCTCATAGATTCTTTATAGCAGGCCAGTTCCATCCAGAGTTAAAGAGTACTGTGGTAAATCCTCATAAGTTGTTCGTAGCCTTTGTGGCTGCAGCTTCTGCTTATGACGACGAAACTAAGTAAATTGTATTTATGTCAACAAAAGAAGAGATGTGTCTTTGGTTAGATACATCTCTTCTTTTCTTATCTTTTTTTGAATGGTTATACTGTTCCTTTGGTCATTTCTTGTTTAGTTCTATTGTTATAGAACTATTTGAATTCCAAAAGCTTCTTTAGTTTCTGCTTGTTTTCCCATGAAAGGGCTTGGACAAAGAATTGTATGAAATTGTACCATGAGTATTTTAGCTTGAACCCGAATGACTTGGAAGGCTCCATAATCATTGCCCTAAGTTCTTCGGAACTATAGACCTGCTCGGCTTTTTCTGGTATTTCTGCCTTTTTAGTAATGACTGCTACAACAAATCCGTTTTCAAGCGTTTGAGTGGATATGCTTGCATATTCTGACAGCACGTCATCTACTACGATACGATCTTTTTTGTTCCAAATGATCAGGCGCTTTTGTTCGTCTGTGCAGATGTTGAACTTGTGAAATCCCTTATAGTGTTCTGCTTCTGCCTCATTTGGATGATGGTTAAGGTACAGGCATCCACCGACTTTCAACACTTTTAATGCCTCCATAATGCCTTGCATAGGAGATGATGAGTGGTCTAATGCATTGCAGATGATACATAATGATGCCTTGGGGCCTTTCCATGTTGTGGAAATGTGTTCCATCATGCCAAACTCTATGTCTGGCAAATTGCGGTTATGACGTCGTTTTATGACGTTGTAGTAGTCTGCCAAAGGATCTATGTAATGCAGGTCCAAATGCTTTTCTTCTCCATTTGTGGATGTGAATTTGTCGCCGTTCGCAAAACTTAGGCCACAGCCAATATCCAGAATAGTAGGGTTTTCGCAGTCGTTTAGCAATGTTGTAACATCCATTCCATCCAATTGGATGTTTCTTCCGAACTTTGACCAGCCCATCATGCCATTGAAAGTGGAGTCCCATCGGAAAACATTGTTCCAAAACGCTATCTCATAGGGAATTCCGGAAAGCCATTGGCGGTAGTCAGAATCATTATGTGAAGATCTGTTATCGTTCATTTCTAATAAACAAATTGTGTTGATTAGCAGTAGATTATAAAGACAGTTGGCCTTTTGTTAATCTCAGGCAATGGCTTTTTCTTCCATTCTGATACGGTTTTGGTGACAATCATCTCGCTCTCCAGAGTGACATCGCACGCAACGCAGACCAACGTGTTCGGCTGAAGGGTAGAAAGCAAAGACTCCATCATCTTTATGTTGCGGTACGGAGTCTCGATGAATATCTGTGACTGATGCTCTATCTTTGCACGCTTTTCAAGCGATTTGATTCTGTTTATGCGGTCTCCGTCCTCGATTGGAAGGTAGCCTACAAATGCAAAGCTTTGCCCGTTAAATCCGGATGCCATAAGTCCCATAAGTATAGACGAAGGACCAACCAACGGGATGCTTTTTAACCCTTTCTTTTGCGCTATTTTCACTATTTCTGCTCCGGGATCTGCTATGCACGGGCATCCTGCCTCGCTGATTACTCCCATATCTGCTCCTGCAAGAGCGGGCGCAAGGTATGTAGATATCTCCTCTGGAGAAGTATGCTTGTTAAGGGTATAGAAAGTAAGCGTGTCTATATCAATCTCCTTGTCCATCTTCTTCAGGAATCTGCGTGCAGTACGTACATCCTCGACAATGAAGTGCTTGATGCTCCTGATGATTGCAAAGTTAAGTTCGGGGAATACGCTTTTTGTTTCGCTTTCTCCTAATGTGTTGGGAATAAGATATATTTTTCCGCTCATACCTATTGTTCATTTTATTAATTTAATGCAAAAATAGTAAAAACAATCCAAATTTATTTTTAGTTTCAAAAAAATGCTCTATTTTTGCCTAGGATATTATTCAAGATATGGGGTTTTGTCGCATCATTCGTTGATTGTTAAACTCTACAAACAAATTTTAAACTGGGCATTAAATAAAGAAGTCAATGGCGGGCCTCACTCTTCTTCGGAAGATTGCTTAGCACGGAGGATTACAAAGATTTACTTTTGGCCCGAATCCTTACATATTAGGGGTTCTAACTAATCTCTGGTGCGACATTTTTTATATTAGGACAAAACGTAGGATGATTCATGTCATTTCGTTTTGTCCTTTTTTCTTTTTTAGTTTCCTATATTGGTTTGGAGAGAGTCTGATAAAAACACAAAGCAGATGATCTCACGATCACCTGCCTTATCCTTTGTTTGTTAAACGCTTTTCCTAATATCTACTTTGTAACAGTATATTGAAACATTATTCTCTCAACTTTAGGATGTCACCTTGTTCCCTTGATGACATTGCAAAATTACATCTATTTGTGGAAATGGATGATAGAATTTTGTACCAAATGACAATGGTTGACGATTTTTTCATAGTGACTATTGTAACATTTATACAGGTCAAAAATCCCAAATATATATTTAATTAGTTGATTTTCAGTATTGATAGCTCTGTACTTATTTTGAAATCAATTTGATTGGATTTTTACACGTTTTTTGGCTTAATTTTATATTGATTTTGCGCTTTTTCAGGTGTTTTCCCCTTTCTTTTGGGGTCAAATTTACTTTTGAACGCAATTTCTTTTCTGCTTTTTGATACTCTAATAATTTGCAAATAATTCTTCTTTTTGCAAAAGTTTTGTTATCTTTGCGCCTCGAAAAATGTAAATTGAAAGAGCGTAATGATAGAGATTATTCCAGCAATCGACATAATCGAAGGCAAGTGCGTGAGACTTAGCAAAGGAGACTACGATCAGAAGAAGGTCTATAATGAAAATCCTGTCGAAGTTGCAAAAGAGTTTCAGGATGCCGGAATAAAAAGACTTCATCTTGTCGATTTGGACGGAGCCAAAGCAAAACATATTGTAAACTATAAGGTTTTGGAGTCCATTGCCAATGCAACAGATCTGACAATCGATTTTGGTGGCGGTTTGAAAAGTGACGATGATTTGAGGATCGCGTTCGAGTGCGGGGCAAAGATGATTACCGGCGGAAGCATTGCAGTAAAAGATCCTTCGACTTTTCTTGGCTGGATCGAGAATTTCGGAGCAGAGAAGATTATTCTTGGTGCTGACGCCAAGGAAGGAAAGATTGCAGTAACTGGCTGGACTGAGACTTCGGATGACGATTTGATCCCTTTCATTTCAAATTACGTTGCAAAGGGAATTTCAAAGGTTATCTGTACTGATATCAGCAAAGACGGAATGCTTGCAGGTGCTTCAACAGAACTTTATAAGGAGATTTTGAAGGCAGAGCCAAATCTGTTTCTGATTGCTTCCGGTGGTGTTTCTTGCATGCAGGACATTATTGACCTTGACAACGCAAAGGTGCCAGCTGTGATTACAGGTAAGGCTATTTACGAAGGAAGAATCACTCTTTCTGAAATATCCAAACTGTTGCGATGAATCTGATTATCGACGAAGGGAATACTAATGCCAAAGTCTCTATATATAATAAAGGTATAGAGTATTTCTCTTGGTCAGGTAAAAATATAGACATTGACTTGTTGGAGAAATTGATCGCAGACTATCGTGTCGATGCCTCAATTTACAGTTCAACCCGAATTCCGGACAAGTCAGTCTGCATGTTTCTGAAGAGTAGGACTCGGTTCGTCTTGTTCGACAGTGAAACGAAGGTGCCTTTGATAAACAGATATCAGACACCAAAAACTTTAGGCAGAGATCGTCTTGCGGCATGTGTGGGAGCGAATACCCTTATGCCCAACGAAGACCTGCTGATAATAGACATAGGAACTGCGATCACTTATGATTTCGTGAGCAATGGTGCCTATCTGGGCGGGAATATCGCTCCGGGAATGCAGATGAGGCTCGATGCCCTGCATCATTTTACCGCCAGACTTCCGCAAGTCGATATTGACTGTGAGTTCAAGGAGATTGGAGACACGACCGAAACGGCAATATATTCCGGTTGCAAAAGCGGAATAATCTATGAAATAGAGGGGTATTATAGGCGTCAAATGTTAAAATATCCTAAAGTTTCAGTGTTTTTGACCGGAGGAGGCGCAAAATACTTTGTCGATCAAATAAATTTTGAGATATTTGCAAAGTCGAATCTAATACAGATCGGCTTGGAACAAATTTTAATGTATCAATGTTGAAAAGATTTTTTACATATTTGCTCCTATTGATTGGATATGTTGGAGCTTATGGTCAAAATAGTACGAGTTCCCCGTATTCCCGATATGGCTATGGTTCCATAGTTGATGGAGCATCTGGTCAGGGCAGAGGAATGGGAGGTTTGTCAGTAGGTTTGAGGCACAATCAGTTCATCAACTTCGCAAACCCAGCGTGCCACACAGCAATTGATTCATTAAACTTTAGGTTTGAGTTAGGTGCATCTGCCCATAGTTCATTTATGACAGATGGCGATGCCAGGAATCACAGTTTCTCAGGAAACTTGGACATTCTTGCATTGCAGTTCCCGATCCGCAATTGGATGGGCTTTTCGATGGGAATAATGCCTTATTCGATTGTAGGATATGCATACGACGCAAAGCGCACTCAGGTGTCTGATATAGAGGGCGGTAACCTTAAATATACTGACACTTACTCGGGAGAGGGAGGTATTAACCAGTTGTTGTTCGGATTCGGATTCCGACCATGGAAGCCTTTTTCTTTCGGTGCGAATTTGAGAGTTCTTTTCGGTACTGTCAGCACAACAAGTCTTGTGTCGTTCTATGATGCGGATCATTCGGCTTTCTATCACAACATGTTCCAGACATCAAAGAACAAGGTCAGTGACTTTAGCGTTAATTTTGGTGCCCAGTACGAGATTACTTTGCCTGAGGACAGAAGCATTGTCATAGGTATGACAGTAGATCCCAAGTCAGAGTTGAACTGCGAGGCAAGTAAGGAGATCAGAACTACAGGTGTTGATACAGTTACTCAGAACTTCGACAACGCTTTCGATTTGCCGCTTGCAATAGGCGCAGGTATTTCTTATTCCATTAAGAACAAGTTTGTCGCAGGTTTTGACTATAAGTTTCAAAAATGGAGTGATGCGAGGTTCTTTGATGAGTATGGCTTCGATGACCGTCACAAGTTTACACTTGGCGGAGAGATCGTGCCGGACTATATGAGCAAGAGATATATAAGACGCGTTTCTTATAGGTTCGGATTCTCGACTTCCAACACATATTATAAGGTCAACGGAGATACCTATCAGGAAAATTCATTAACTGCAGGTTTCGGTTTCCCTTTGAAGAGGGGAGTGAATCCTTCTATTCTGAACTTTACAGTTGAATACGGCTTTGCCGGACTTGGTAAGGACGATATGATGAAGGACCAGAGCTTGAGATTTGTAATTAATGCTACTATGAACGAACGTTGGTTCGTAAGAAGGAGACTAGAATAATATTAGAGAACAATAAAAAATCATAAGACTATGAAATCATTTATGTTAAGTGCTTTTGGTCTAGCTTTCGCTGTGGCTGCTGTTGCAGAAACTGGTGCGAAAAGCGGCACAAAGTACGGTACCGGGGAAGATAGTACTCGATGCCTAGGTAGCCTAATGGCTTACCAGAGCATGGCTAAGCAGAAGAATTATGGTTCAATGCATGAGAGCTGGAAAATTCTTTATGAAGAGTGTCCTGCATCTTCTCAGAGAATTTACACTGATGGTGCTTTTATGTTGAAGTGGGAGATTCAGAATGCAGCTAATTTGGCTGATAAGAAGGCTATATTTAACGATTTGATGAATCTATATGATCAGAGAATCAAGTATTTCGGCAAGGACAAGAAATACCCAACTTACTATATCCTTGGACAGAAGGCTATCAACTACTGCCAGTATCCTGACTTGACATCTGACAAGACTAATTTGAAGGCTTATCAGTGGCTAGAGGAGGCTATCAACCAGGGAGAGAGCAAGTGTAAGCCAGACGTGTTCCGTCAGTTCTTTATGCTTTCTGAGGGATTGTACAAGGAGAATCCTACTGCTAACCGTCAGAAGTTCATCGATGACTACATGAAGATCACTCCGATGATTTCTGCTGCTGCAGAGACAGATTCAACTTATGACGTTGCAAAGAGCTCTGTTGACAAGATTTTCGCTCGTTCTGGAGCTGCTGAGTGCAGCACTCTTGACAAAGCTTATTCTGCAAAGATTGAGGCTAACAAGACTAACGAGGCTTTCTTGAACGATGTTCTTGCTCTATACGCTATCGCTGACTGCAAGGAGTCTGCTGTTTACTTCAAGGGTTCAGCTTATCTTCATGCAATCAAGCCAACTGCATCTTCTGCACAGGGTATGGCTGCACAGGCTTACTCAAAGAAGGATTACTCTACAGCTATCAAGTATTACAATGAGGCTATCAACCTTACTAACGACAAGAGTGTAAAGAGCTTGTGCTACTACAACATCGCTACTCTTCAGAGTGCAAACAAGAACTATGAGGCCAGCCGTACAGCTGCTCTTAAGTGTCTTCAGTTTGACCCAACTGAGGGTAGAGCATACATCTTGATTGCTACACTTTACGCTGGCTACCGTCAGTCAATCTCTGACATCCCTGCTGTCCAGAACACAGCTTATTGGGCTGCTTGCGACAAGCTAGAGAAGGCTAAGTCAGTAGATCCAGGTGTTGCTTCAAAGGCTAACTCTTTGCTTAACCAGTACAAGCAGTACTTCCCTGACAAGAGCGAGTTGTTCATGCGTGGAGTTAATGTAAATGCAGGTGCAACTTACACAGTTCCAGGTTGGATTAACGAGAAGACTACTGTACGTTTCAAGTAAGAAATGTTTAAGTTTTTTGACAATCATAAGCTAGGTGCTGCGGTCATATTATTTATGACTGCTGCACCTTCTTTTTTCTCTTGTGCTGACGACAAACTTGCTACTGTTGATCCTATTGACAGAAAAAAAGTTCCAGGTCAGTATGTGAAGAACATCTCGACTCTGATTTCGGATTCGGGAGTGGTGAAGTATCGTATTTTTGCAGAGGAGTGGTATGTTTATGACAAAGCTGATACTCCATACTATGATTTCCCGAAAGGCTTGTTCTTGGAGAATTTCGATTCTTTGAAGAATGTCAATGCCTCGATCAAGTGCAAGAATGCCCAATACTACATAGATGATGAGTTGTGGGATTTGAAGGACAGTGTTCATGCCACAAATACTCAGGGCGAGCATTTCGAGACAAACCATCTGTTCTGGAACCAGAAAACCGAAAAGGTCTATTCCAAAGAGAGAATCAAGATCACTCAGAAGAATAGAGTTATCATTGGTAAAGAGTTCGAGTCCAACCAGTCTTTTACAGAGTATGTGATTAAGAACCCTGAGGGAGTGTTCCCTGTAGAGGATTAAAGGAAGGAAGATGTTAATATATGTTTTTGCAATAAGTGTCTGCCTAATGGTGTTGGTTTACGCATTGGATATTGTCTTTTTGGACGAGAGCAAGGCGCATCTTGACATGGGCGAAGAGTCTGTCTCGAGCAAAATATATTCATCTTTGATAAAGAAGTCACGCGGTTTCCAGCTGGAGCTATTGATGCTCTTTGTACTGTCTTTTGTCGTTGCAGTGGCTTCCGCTTGTGAGTTGTGGGGTATTGCCTGCGCGCTTTTGTCGGTATTTGCGATAATGTTCGTCATTGTCTGTATTTCTGCACTGTTTGCAAAAGTTGAGGAGAACGAGTTCTTGGGAAGGTTGTCGGTAGCCTTATATTGGATTTTGTTCCCATTCGAGAAACTGTTTTCCATAGTATTCTTTCTGTCAAAGAACAATGTCAGCATAAACCGAAATTATGAAATAGAGGAGACTGCCAAGTCAGTCGATACAAAAGAAGTAAAGGAAGAGAACGAGGTGGAGATTTTCCGTAATGCTCTGGATTTCTCATCCCTAAAGATTAAGAACATAATGATTCCTCGAACAGAGATTGTCGCCCTTGACGTCTCCGCTTCAGTTGAAGAGTTCAGGCAGCTTTTCATTGAAACAAATTATTCGAGGATTTTGATATATAAGGATAACATTGACACTATTATCGGGTACGCTCATTCATCCGATATATTTGATTGCCCTGCAGAGATTTCGGATGTGATAAATCCAATAGTTGTAGTTTCTGAAGATATGGAGGCCAGCAAATTGCTCCATGTGCTGCAGAAGCAGAGAAAGAGCCTTGCACTCGTGGTTGATGAGTTCGGTGGTACTGCAGGAATCATCACAATGGAAGATATGATGGAGGAAATCTTCGGTGAGATAGATGATGAATATGACGACGATGAAAAATTAGTGATGAAAATGACAAGAGAGAACGAATATATATTCTCCGGAAGGCTGGAAGTGGATGTAGTGAACGAGAAGATGAATCTCGATATTCCTCAATCTCCTGATTATGAGACTGTAGCCGGCCTTGTACTTTCTACGAATAACATTCTTCCTTCAAAAGGAGAAATTGTCGAGGTTAAGCATAAATTCGCTTTTGAAATAATAAAAGTAAGCGCAACAAGGATAGATTTAGTAAAAATGCGTCTTATTTAGATGATTTTATAAACTTTATTTATATATTTGCACGACTTTTCATAAAATTGAATAAAAATAAAACAAAAATAACAAAATGGCAGCTTTACAGAAAATAAGGAATCACGCCGTAATGCTAATCACCATTGTAGCGGTTGCATTGGGAGCTTTCGTAGTCGGTGATGCTCTTAACTCAACATCTTCTATTGTTGGAAATAGCAGAAACAACATTGGAAGTGTTAATGGTAAAACAATTTCATCCCAAGAATTCCAGGCAAAGGAAAAGGCTTTTTCTGATATCATCAAGGAGAGATACCAGAGAGCTGGTCAGCCTGCACCTTCTGATGCCGATATCAGAACTAGTGTATGGAACAGATTCTTGAACAATTCGCTTATCGAAAGCGAAATGGAAGAGATTGGAATGACAGTGACTGAAAAGGAAGTTTATGATGTAACTCGTAGCGGTGCTTATCCTATGCTTCGCCAGATCCCTTTATTCTATAATGAGAATGGTCAGTATGACATCAATCGTGTTCAGCAGTTCTTCGCTTTCCTAGACAAGCAAACTGAAGATAGCCAGGAGATTGCTAGCCAGGAGCAGAGCCGTCAGTATTGGGCATATTGGGAGGAGCAGATCATGCAGCAGATGGCTCAGGAGAAGATCATGTCTTTGGTTTTGAATGCTGTTTCTACTCCAAATGCTATAGTTGATATCGTAAACAAGAATCAGGCTGAGTCTAAGGATGTTCTTGTAATCAAGAAGAACTTTAGCGAGCAGGAATTGCAGAGCGAGATTTCTGAGGACGACATCAGAGCTAAGTATGAGCAGGTTAAGAACGAGAAGTATAAGACAGACGGTTACCGTTCGGTTAAGCTTGCTATATTCAATGTTCAGCCTTCAAAGGAGGATTACGCAGACACAGAGGATGCTGCAAATGAGATTAGAGAGAGCATGAAGGGTGCAAACGAGGAAGAGGTTAGAGCTTTGTTCGCTGAGGCAAGCTCACAGGAATATCCTTATTCTTCTGTTTATCGTTCGGCTTCAAGAATAGAGAACTCTTTCGCTGACTTCGCAATGTCTGCTGCAAAGGATTCAGTTTCTGACATCAAGTTCATCGGCGGTCATTTTGTGATGGCTAAGCAGATGGCTCCTGTAAAGACAGCTTCTGACTCGGCTAATATCAGCTTGATCGTTATCGCTGACCAGGACAAGGATGCTCTTTCAAAGACTGCTGACAGTATTCTTGCAGTTTTGAAGTCTGGTTCTAAGTTCGAGGATGTTGCCAGAACAACTTCTCGCGATCCTCAGTCTGCTGCTAATGGCGGTGAGATCGGTTGGATCCAGGAAGGTTCTCAGTTCGCTGTAAATGATTTTGATGACAAGGTGTTCACAGCTAAGAAGGGTGATGTATTCACATTCGATATAGAGGGTAATCCTGTTAAGTTCATCGTTAAGGTAAATGATGTGACTAAGCCGGTTAAGAAGGCTAAGATCGCTGTTCTTGGAATGAAGCTTGAGCCAAGCAATACTACTGTCAAGGATGTTTATCAGATTGCTGACAGATTCTGCGTTGATAACAATAATCTTCAGAAGTTCGAGGCTGCTGCCGATTCTCAGGGTATTCAGTTGCGTTCAGTTCCAGAGATGGACAAGAACCAGTCTGAAATCTATGTTATTCCTAACGGACGAGAGATCGTTAAGTGGGCTTGGAACAAGGATACTGAGTTGAACTCTGTAAGTAAGGTGTTTAACTTCCAGGATATGTATGTTGTTGCTGCTCTTTACGACGCTGTTGACGAGGATGAGAAGTACAAGCCTTTGTCAAACAAGGACGTTCACGATGATGTTGCTGAGCTTGCTAAGAACGCAGCTATCGCTAAGCTTATCGTTGCTGATATGGAGAAGGCTGAGGTTAACTCTGTAGATACTTTGAAGTCAATCAATATCAATGCTAACTACATTCCTATGATTGGTGATGAGCCTTCTGTTGTAGGTTCTATCATCGGTACTGCTGTTGGTTCAGAGACTAAGCCAATCGTTGGTTCACACGGTGTTTACAAGTTCAAGGTTATTGCTGCTAATCCATCAAACCTTACTTCTGTTAGCATCGAGAGTCTTGACAGAAAGGTGATGTCTCAGGTTTATTCGAACATGTTCAAGTCTTTGCAGGATGGAGCTGATATCGTAGATAACAGAGCTAACTTCTATTAGTAGATAGTTTATTCCGATCATAAAGAAAGATGCGTCATACGGCGCATCTTTTTTTGTTTATATAATCATAGATACTTTGATTATAATTTCTGTTTGTATAAAGGCTTCTCCTACATTTTCAACGTTATTTTTGACTGTATTATTCTTGGGATAAGTTTTGTAAAGTGCATTTTGAGTTTATGTTTCCTTGTAATGCAAAAATTCAAGCGAATTATTTGTTCAGATTTGTCTGCTATATGAATTGACAAAGGTTATTATGTTTTGTATTGGGTTTCTTTTATTTCCCTATTCTTGTTTTTTCTCTAAAAAGTATGTTTGATTTGAAAGACAAGCAATGGGGGATTTTTTTATTATGACGGAGATATTTCGTTTGTTTTTTAGCAATTATTATTATCTTTGCACCGATATTGCATGCGGAAGCCCAAAGGGTGGATGTGGGTGATGTCATTAAATATTTTTTAAAAGGCGTTTACTAACGCTTTGTTCTTGCACTTGGAAACTTCGCAAACTTCTGATAGAACAAGAATGGAGCAATGGTAGATGTTCTCGGGTGGTATGTTATGCCAGCACTATTTGTGCTGACCTAATATCATCATGCGTGGGCTTCTGCATTGCTCGTCTATTCTATCGGGCAATGCGAAGGCCTCCAAGTGTGGACGAGTAAGGTATGACTCCCACGCTTTTTGTTTATTGCTGGTATTGGGAGGTACTGGCGCAAGAAAAGGATTTAAGATGAAAAGAATCTTCTTTTTGGTGGGAATGCTGGCCGCAGTGTTTTCTTCCAGCGCAAAAGGATTTAAGGGCGACATTCCGAAGAATATTGTATGTGTTGAGGCAGGAGCGACAACCTCAAGGGTTACTTCTATGGGTGTGCCAAGTTCACACATTGGTGGTGTCTATGCAGGAGTGTTTGACCAAATTTCTTTGACTGACACAGATCCCGTTTATTTCGAGACAGGTCTTTCTTTGACACAAAAGGGGTACAAGCTTTGTGGATTCGAGGACAGCAAGACAAGGATTACATATCTTGAGCTTCCTTTGCTAATCAACTATCGTTTTGGAAGAAACGGGCATATTGAGTTTATCCCTACCGGTGGCGCATATTTTTCTTTAGGTATTAAGGGAACTTTGGAGTATAACGACCAGAAAATTGATGTGTTTGACGAGGCATTCAACCGTTTTGATTGTGGTGCTCATGTTGGCTTTGATGTTGTGTTCTGGAAGATTGCTGTCGGAGTTGCTTACGAGCATGGTTTTTCTAAGTTTGACAAGAAGGATGTTGTTTATGGCGACAGAGAGGCTCTGCTCGGTTACAAGGAGCTTAAGAATAAGTCTTTGTTGCTAAAGGTAGGTGTTCATTTTTAACATTTGGGTATTATGAAGAAACATTTTTATAAATTTGGTTTAGCTTTATTCTCTGCACTTTTGATTATTGGATGTGTAGAGAAAGACGAGATTTCGCAGTGGAACTCTTTGTACGATTTGCGCGAGCAGAATGTCGAGTTGAAGGATATGTGTTACAAGATTAACAACAATGTCAACAGCATTCAAAAGTTGTTAGAGGCGCAGAAGGACAATCTTGGCATCAAGTCAGTTACAAATGTAGCGGACGGCTATATCATTGTCTTTTCCGATGATACTTTCATTACTTTGTTGAACGGCAAAGACGGAGCAAACGGCAAGGATGGTATTAATGGCGTTGATGGTAAAGACGGCGTTGACGGTAAGGATGGTGCAGATGGCAAGGACGGAAGCAATGCCACAGCTTACATTCCTTCCATTTCGGTCAAGTTGTCGGACGGTGTTTATTACTGGATTCTTGATGGCGAGTTCCTTACAGATGACGAAGGTAACAAGATTTGCGCACAGGGTTTGAACGGTAAGGACGGAGACAATGGCGTTGATGGCAAAGATGGAGCAGATGGCAAGGACGGTGTTGATGGTAAGGATGGCAAAGATGCAGTAGTTCCGCAGCTAAAGGTTGAAGATGATAACTGGTTGATTTCATACGACGACGGCAATACATGGAAAACAATCGGCAGTGCTTCTGGTGCTAATGGTAAGGACGGAAAAGACGGCAAGGATGGAATAACTCCTCAAATCAAGATTGAGGATGGCAAGTATTTGGTAAGCTATGACAACGGAGACTCATGGACAAGTATTGGAGGTGTTAATTATGACATAAATAATTGTTCACCTACAATCTCAGGTTATGTCGATGGCTATGCTTATGTAGATCTTGGTTTGCCAAGCGGAACATTGTGGGCAGTTCAGAATATCGGTGCAGAAAATGTTTACGATTATGGCAAGTATTTTTGGTGGGGTGATACTATTGGATATGGAAGGTATGAGGATTTTGACTTTAACTCTTCAAATCCTTTGATTGATACCCAAGGGAAAAAAATTGCACAACTACAAAGTTCGGGAATAATTGATGATAATAAAATTCTTGTGCCAAATAGAGATGCAGCTCATGTTCAGTGGGGAGAAAATTGGAAGATGCCAACGCGAGAAGATTTCAATGAACTAGCACATGAATGCATTTGGTCTAAGCTTTCATATTGTACTATTAGCGGTTATAAAGTTGAAAGTAAGGCAAAATATAACAACAATTGGATTTTTATTCCTGCTTCAGGACAGCGAGTAGATAATAAATTAGAAGATGTTTGTGTAACAGCTTATTTTTACACCACTCTTGCTGTTCTAGATAATGGTAGTTTGACGGGTACATACGGCGCTTCTACTCTTGAAAACGGTCTGAGTGTAAGTTCTGCATATCCTCCAGGTCCAAGACGTTTGGGTAGGGTTATTCGCCCAGTGGTAAAAAAGAAGTAAGATGAAGGGGAGGGTATTCCCTCCCCATAACTTTAAACTTATGACATATTACAAATTTTTAAGTCTTGAAAAAGCAGAAAGATTTATTGATATATTAGTTAATAATCGTTTATATGCTTCTTCGTATAAAAATTTCAATGATCCTTTTGAAGGTCATTTTGACTCTAACGGCGTGAATTTGGGAACTGTAATTCAAATAAAAGGAAGAATGGATAAAAGTGCGAGAATATGTTCTTTACAGAATGTAGAAAATGATATTTTGCCCAATAATAGATTAATGTGGTCGCATTATGCTAATTCTCACAAGGGAGTGTGTTTGAAAGTGAATGTTATTTTCGAAAGAGGATGGAAAAGGTTGCAAGTTAGGTACGACAATGAACTTCCAAAATTGGATAATTCAGGTATTGACGATAATATTGAAAGAATTCTTTCTCGAAAATCAAAAGATTGGGAATATGAAAAAGAAGTAAGGTTTTTGAGATTTTATTCTGAAAATAATAATGAAGCATATTTGAGAGTAAAAATTGTGGCAGTTTATTTTGGTTTGAAAATGACCAAAAAAGATAAAGAATTATATAGGAAATTGTTAATGAAAGTAAATTCAAATATAGAAATATATGAAATGATTGAGAATAATAATAATGATTACTATTCGAATTTAATACCCCATAGGTATTAATCTCCCAACAATAACAACAAAAGGCGAGCACCTAAATGCTCGCCTTTGTCGTCGAATAAACCTATGTTTATTTCTTTATTATTCTTTCTGCCTTGCCGTTTGAAATAACTACGTAGATTCCAGAATTCAAGTTGCTCATGTCGAATTCTATGATTCCGTTTGTAGTTGATTTCTCGGCTATTACTATTCCGTTTGATGCGTGAAGTGTAGCTTTGCCGCAGTCCTTAGGCAACCGTATTGTTACAATGTCTGATGTAACGCTCGGAGATATTGAAATCTCTGCTTTCGAGATTGTCTCGACTGATGTCAGATTCTCATTAGGAATTTCCACGTTTACAGTCTTTTGCTCCATTACCGAAAGCACATCAAGAAGAGATGCTTCCTCAGTAAGACCGATTGTTACGCTGTTTGCGTTTATTCCTGTCTGTGTAGCTACCATCTTGCCTGAAAGTCCATCATACGAGCTGATGTTGCAAGTGTAGGTTATCTTGTTTCCTGAGCGCTCGATGTCCACATCAACCTTTGCCTGCTTCAACATCTTGATGAACGTGTTCCAGTTGTCTCCCCAAGATGTGTTGAATGTGATTGTTCCCTCGCTTTCCAATTGGTAGGCATCCGAACGAATAAATCCTTCCTTGCCGTTTATTGTGTTCTTAATAATAAAATTGTTCCAGTTGTTAGTCTCGTTGCTCGAATGGAAGTTGTTGAAAGAGTAGCGGGTCTTGAAGTCTCCTGTGTAGGTGTTTGTTGCTCCGTTGCTGACATTGAACTTGTCAGTGTATGTGCCGAAGTTTGTGACAGTTCCGATCTTCTCTCTATCTTTCAGGCTTGCTACGGACATATTCTTTACATCAAGATATGTGCTTTCTCCTCCAAGATATACTTTTAGTGCGCTCTTAGGAGAACCTTTTGAAAGAACTCCGTAAATTACCTTTCCGTCAACCTCTGCAGTTACATGGATAGAAGCACCCTGGCGAAGAATCTTCACATCAATGTCCTTGTCGTCAAAATCCTTCCAAGATGCTGGATTTGAGTATGTCACTGTAGAGTTTGCGAAAGTCTCTACGCTGTATCCGTCAGCTCTCAATGCCCAAAAGTTGTCATCATTCTCCTCGAAGCGCAAAGCCCAGTTGTCCCAGTTGTTCTCTGCCTTGTTATTGTTGTGGAAAGAGAAGTTTATTTCAAAATCTCCGGCAGGAGCATCTGCCTTCAGGAATTTGTCTGTCTCGTTCCATGCCAAAGTCTGGTCAGTGCTTCCTACTCGGAAGAAAGGTGAGAATGTAGTTTCGCTACCATTCTTTGTCTGAGGCTTGCGGAATGCCCACAAGCAAAGCTCGTTAGCGGGATTCATTGCTGTAAGACAAAGAGTCTTGCGAGAGTCGTCCTCGATTCTCTGCTCGATAAGTGTTCCGTTGAAAGTTCCTTCAGAAGTCTTTAGGGTTATGAATTGCTTTCCGTTTGCGTAGTCGTAGCTCCATGTTCCAGTGTAGTCAGCAGAAATAGTGCGGTCTGCATTCAAACGCATAACTCCAGCCTTGTTGCACTCCAGCTTCTCGTAGTTCACCGCTTTGTGAGTAAGTACCGAGTATTCGCCCATGATGACACTCTCCTTGTAAACAGTGTCCTTGTCAGTGTATTCTCCGATGCGAGTTTCAAACGGAGCGACAAGAGGCCATCCGTCTGCGGCAAAAACCATAGGATGAGATTCAACATGGTGCCATCCGTATCCGTTGCCTGTATTATCCTTGGTGTGATAGATGATGTAGCACTTGCCGTCTTCGTCCATTAGTGCGGAGTTGTGTCCCTGTGCAGTCTGTCCGCCTCCGACTTGTCCGAAGTCTGTGATGTTTTTGTTTGTTCCCCACCAGTCCCATGAATAGTTCTGCATCAGCGAAATGCCGTAAGTTACATTGTTACCATAGTTAGGGTAGAGCTTCCTGTCGAATACGGCATCATCTCCTGTAACATCGACGAAAGGTCCTGTTATGCTCTTGCTTCTGAACAGACGCATGTTGTATCCTCCCTCTGGAGAGTAGAAGCCGTAGGACATGAACAAGTAGTAGTAGCCTACGCCGTTTCCGTCCTTCATGTACTCAATGTAAGGGCCTTCTCCACTTACATAGTATCCGCCTGCGATATGGACTCCCATATATTCGTCGTAACGAAGTCTGTTGCCTTCCCAAGTTGCTCCATCCTTTGTTGTGTAGCCATAGTTATAGGAGTAGTCGCGAAGACCGGTCTTGTTGTCCAGTTTGATGGCAAAAATACCGCCGCTCCAAGAACCGTATATAAGCCATAGCTGTCCCTGCTCGTCGTAAAGGACATTCGGGTCGATACAGCTTGAACCGTAGATACCTCCCCATCCACCGTCTGTATAGTATCGGTTAGGGATAGTGCTCTGACCTGTTACCTTCTTGAAGTCGTTGTTGCCGGCTCCACTTGTCTTTGAATCCATGCCACCGAACACAACCGAACCGACACGCTGGTATGGACCTTCAATCTTGTCGCTGGCAAGCATGCAAATACTGCTATGCCAGTCGTCTCCGTTGATCGAATAGTACATGCACCACTTCTTCATGTCCTTGTTCCAGATTATGTCTGCTGCCCAGAGGTTTCCTCTAAGTTCATTCTGATTGTTAGCCCAACCAGACCATACAGTGTTCTCTCCAAAAACGGCGCACAGATCATTACTTACCTTTCCATTGACTGAGAAAGAAGGAGTGAAGGCAGTCCAATCGAGCATGTCTTTTGTGTATGCTGCGCCAAGCTGAGTACCCATGACATAGTAGTATTTTGTGCGGTCTCCGTTTGCACTTTGCTCCGGGTAGCTGTTGCCATAATTGTCCTTATAGACAATTATTACGGAAGGGTCGTGAACAGGTACCTGCCCTGCCCAAGAGTCTGCTACTGATAAAATCGTAGCAAGAGAAAGTGTTGCTTTCGTCAAAAAATTATTCATGTTTTTCAAGTATTAGATTGAAGTATTAAGTGTTTATTCTTTCCACATTATTTCGATGTATTTGAACCCGAAGTTGCTCAGGTATTGTGTGATGCCCTGTTTCGCAGCATTTTGTGCCTTTGAGAAGTTAGAGGCGGTGAGATTACGGCTCTTCATTCTCGAATAGGCCCTTCTTGTTATTTCTGCTCTGACCTTGGGCTCTATCGTTCCGCTTTCGTGAAGAACCCTTGTTCCGGTTTCGTTGATGAAGTTCTCGTCAAGCAGCTTCACCTTCGGCAACAAGCAGAAAACGGAATCCCTGTTTGGAGAATAGAACCAGTCGTTTTCTATTTCCTTGAAATTGATTCCCAACCTAAGCGTACCCTTATATATCAGAGTCAGCTTGTCGTCATAGATAATGCCTGGTATGGTTGTGTCTATAAGTTCCTCTGTCGAGATGTTATAGAATTCCCACTCTCCTATTTCCCTGAGGTCAGAAATCATGTTTTCTGTTATAGCTATGATCTCTTCATCTGAGTTATCCTTATCGTTGTTTGAGTTTCTAGTAACGTAGAAATAGACACCAACTCCAACCAAACCCCAAAATGCGATTACTGATGGATTGGTGAATATGTATTTGATAATATTGAACAATGTCCTTATTACTTTTGCCAATAGTTTCATGCGTCTTTTTCTTTGCAAATTCCTGCTACAAATATAATATATAACGTCTTACCATCTTTATTTTATGTGGAATTTGTGACATTCAGTTAGTATGATTGGGAAGATTGACAATTGTTGAAGTTGCTGTTTGTTACAACAGTAATCAAAAAAAAGGAAGTAGTGTGCTATTTAGATAACAGGAAAAGGCGTACAAATTCTTCCCCTTTTTTAGATTGTTTGAAGAATAGGTCATGATAATAAAAATAAGAAAATTTTGGATTATACTTTTGCATTGAAGATTTGATGAAACCTAATCTTAATGTGTATGCTCTCCATCACATTTAATAATATATTTTTATCCTCATAGAGAGCGTGAGGTACAAAAAGGTAAAGGAAATGAAGATAGATTCAAAGGACTTCGCAGACTACGGGAAGAAAATTCTCTCGGTATTTGAATTGGTTAAGTTAGCTGTTGAGGAGTTCAGCGATGCAGTTGACAAACTGTTCCCCGAAGTGTCTGTCAATGTAGTAAACGAGAATGTTGAAGATACATTGACAAAAGATCTGCTATTCAGTATGATCAAAAAGCATGCAGTTGAAGGAGCTAATGGTATGGCTGCATTCTATAAGAAGGATGTAGAGAGTGACGTAGATGTTCTGTATCTGGCTTCGGTCAAGGACAATGAGCTAATCGAGGCATCCAAGAACAAGTTTGTGGCGATAAAGGTGTCTGACGGAGTAAAGAAGGAAGTAAAGGAAATCTTTTCTTCGGCTATGGAGACAGAGTATGGTAAACTAATAATAATTAGATAGTTATGGGATTGTTGAGTGGTATTTGGGATTTCTTGAAGAGCGCAGCGCGATCTTTCTGGAATATGGTGAAGCGAGTAGTTGCTGCAATAGGTGAGTTTTTCAAAACAATTGTTGACAACTTTAAGCAGTTGATCAGAAACGGCCGTATTGTGCAGGGGCGTGATACTCCGTTTATTTTGGATCCTAAGAAGACAAAGGAGATGCTTGCAAATGCACCCAATGTCCAAGCCGGAGTGTTCTCTGCAACATATAACGATGAAACTGAAGAGGTTGAGAACATGACTCAAATAGAGGGCCAGTTAGATGAGCAGACAAGGAATGCGTTGAACCGTTCAAATAATGGTATTGTTACACTTAGTTAATGGGTATGGAAGGAAGTAATAGTAATTGGGGAGTATGGTTGGTTGCAATAATTGCAGTTTTAGGCTCGATATTTGCGATTAACAAGAGAAAGAAATCGTCAACCGACATTGGAACAAAAGATTCAGATGAATCTAAAGGAATGGACTTTTCCAAAGTTGGCTCTGTGGATTTGCAAAAAGACTTCAAGGAATTAGTAGAGCTAAGTGATGTTGTTGCCTATTTCAAGGGAATAATAGGAAAGCTTAAGCAAGGCGAGGATACTCCGTTTGTAGCTAAATGTTCAATGCTGTTTTGTCAATATCCTGGTTTGAAAATTGAAAAGCCTGAGTCTTCATTGTTTTTAGCTACGTTTAACAAGAATACTGAGGAGGTGGATAATGTCTTGATTCTGGAGTATAACACTTTGGGAGAGACTTTGAAAAATGCCTTTTCAAAATCGAAAAATGGTATAGTTACTTTGAGTTAAAAGTTATGGTTATAAATGTTTTATTAATCTTGCCGTTATTGCCTATTCTTGGATTTGGATTACTGGGCGCTTTGGCTTCACCTTTGATTACTTTTTCCATGATTAAGTTGTTTGGTTGGGATGAGAATGTTATTAAAGATAAGGTTAGAAACGAGAGTCCTGAAGCAACTAAAATAAAGATTGCAAAAAAGGATTTTTATGGAGGAAACACTAATTTGGATATAGATATTTGGGGCAATAAAAAACAAATAGGTGAACAATCCATTGAAATTAAAGGTAGAGTCCCAGAGTCTGTATATGTAGGCAAGGAGTATTATTTATAAAATGGCTTTTTTATGAAATACGAAGTACAACTACCTGAATCTTCTCTGGTTTATTTGAAAGATTTTGAGAAGACTTTTAATGAGAAAGTTCAGTCTCTAGCTAATGAGCAAAGGTTTATTCATCTGCATATAGGTGTTTCAATGCGAGTTGCAAAGCCTACGCTTAACGATAATGTTTATGCTCTAGTTTCAAATTCAAAGTTTTCTGTGTCCGGAACTATGGATTTCCGTGCTGAAATTTCTATGTTCTTGGAAGATTATAGAGACAAGATCGCAGAAATCCTGAATGACGAAGCTCTTTTAATCGTACAGCTTTCTTTTCAGGAAAGAGAAGTGAAAGCAGATGCTCCTTCTCAAGAGGAAAAGGAAGAACCTTCTCCGTTCGTGGCAAAGGACCCTCTCTACACACTTGACCAGATGATTCTTCCCGACGAGTTGCTTGCAGAGATGCAGTCTGCAATAAATGCTGTCAAGTATCAGAAACTTATTTATGAGGATTGGGGATTTGTAGAGGTTGACCCTGTGCCCAAGTGTGTGTTGAACTTTTATGGTCCTCCTGGAACGGGAAAGACTATGGCTGCCCATGCTCTTGCCGCTTCTATAGGGAAGAAGATAATGGAAGCAAATTACGGAGACATAGAGTCAAAGTTTGTCGGTGATGCTCCAAAGAATATGAAGAAAGTCTTTGCGCGTGCCAAAGAAGAGGACTGTGTATTGTTCTTTGATGAAGCAGATTCTGTTATGGGAAAACGAATGGGTAATGCCTCTAATGGAGCAGAGCAGGCAATCAATTCGTTAAGAAGCGAAACATTGAAGCATCTTGAGCAATATAGTGGTGTAGTTATTATGGCCACGAATCTTGTGACGACGTATGATCCGGCATTCAAGAGCAGAATTCTTAAAAGCCTAAAATTCGAGTTGCCAAACAAAGAAGCTCGAATAGACATGATAAAGAAGAAAATTCCGTCGAAGATGCCTATTGAAGTTCCTCTTTCAGATGATCAGTTTGCCGAATTGTCCGATATTTCGGAAGGCATGTCTGGTCGTGAAATCAAGAATTGCTTTATAGATATGGCTCAGCGCAAAGCGAACGATTGTGGCGAGTCTGCCGTGTTTACATTTGATGATTTCAAGACAGCCTTTTCTCGTCAGCGGGATATGATGGAAAAACTCAGAAAGGAAGAGTCAAAAGAGAAAGAGGGAAAGATTCTCAACGCTCTCAAGAAGAAGACTCCGGATGAGGCAAAAGGCAGAATTCAGGCTATGCTTGAAGACCTGACTCCTGAAGAAAGAAAGGATGTGATGGATCATGTCAATGAGAAGTTGGAAGAGGTTGACAGGATGAGGGCAGAGGAACTGAAAAAGCAGGAACAGTCCAATGATGTTATCAATGAAGGGGAAAAAGAATTATAGTTCAGAATATGTTACAGTTTTATAATTATAAATGCGTAAAATGTGGTAAAACATTTGTGCATACTATTGGAGGAATTATATTCAGACCAACTTTTCCACAATGTCCAGAATGTAAATCAAAACTAGTAGTCCCCTTGTTGTTTAAGTGATTACTGTTGTGGTGCTGACATGAAAGGCTACTAATATACTTCTGTAATGTCAAAGAGGCCGCTTCAAAATAAGAAGTGACCTCTTTTGTCCGTAGCCTCTAATAATTTATTATAGACCTAGAGCATTGAGAAACTTGTCTGAATTCGATGAGAAATTGAATACTTTTCTTAGTCTCGAGTAATTCTCCTTGTCAATGCAGTAGTCGTATGCAAATACAAGGAAATTAACCTTCTTGTCATCAAAAGAGAACTGCTTTGCCATAGATTCAAGTCCATTGACTGTTACTGGTCTGACCTTGACGAACAGTTTTGCCACAGGCATTCTGTTGTCGTCGAAATTCAGGTTCTTCAGAGTGGAAGTTATTTCTGAAATCTCTTCTGGTGTGTAAGCAGGAACTACACAAACATGCTCATGTCTATGAGGTGCTTTTCTATGATGATCTGCATCAATACCTTGTGCCATGAATGTTAATGATGATAGTGACATCATTAGCAAAAATACTAGTTTTTTCATATCTTTTGTGTTTTATTGTTTTCCGCAAAGGTAGTGCAATGTTTTGAGATTATGCAATTTTTTATGTGCACAATTTTTTGTCTTTTGTTAAATTTGCTTAAAATTACAATATAAATGGATTCAGCTGAGGTATTAAAATGGATTTATGACTATAAACTGGTGGCAGAAAATAAAAAGAATGCTCATCTCATCTACAAATATAAGATTGAAGGTGAGGATTTGAGTTCTGCAACCATTGAAGAACAAAAGAGCAAACTGCGTGCTATTGAGAATCGGGAGAAGAAGAACCCTGAGCAAGTGGTTTCAGATTATGAAAAGATTATTATAGACTTATATGAGTTTGACGTACATTTCTCGGTTGTAGATTTGTATATGAGGTATGGTCTCGCTATGCAGCTTGCTGAGGCATTGGAGGATTTGTACATAAATGTCTCAAAGCATAGAAGCATTCCGGGCCAAATGCTGAAATTTAACTCTTTGCAAGGATTGTCCGATAAAATGTCGCTCTTCTTTTGTGTGATGAATGAGATTGATATGGTCAAGATAAACAACACATTTCCTGATGGTTATTTCATCTCGGACATTATCCTGTATTATCCAAAACTTGCCACATCGATTATGAGAATAAGATCTTTGAAAACAGAGGTCAATTCTCTTGACCTGATAGGCAAGACTTTCGTGTGGATGATACTGTTTTTTGAACTTGTCAAAAGAAGGATAGGTGACGAGAAGGGAGAAACCACTTTAGATAAAGTTCAAGCTAAGACAAAGGGGTATCTTGTCGATATCTATGACTATATACAAACTTTGCCAGTAAAGACTCTTGAAGGAGGACTGGAACTTGTTGCCGGTTCGGAACCTAAGAAGTGTATGATGGATCTGTTTTATGGTTTCCGTCATGACTTCCTTTCTCTAGTCGGTCTGTTCGAGGATAAAAGCCAAAGGTTAAATTCATGGCTTTATCTATGCCCCATAATGAAGCCTAACAAGACTCCGTTTCATGTATATTTTGTTGATGAGAAGAGAAACGTTCTTTTTGACTTTGTACGCAGTACGTTCGGTCATTATGCTGTTTCCTATGGCACAAAGTCGAAGGACCAGATGTATGTGGAATTCGTCTCTAGCGAGGTGGATGACAGGAATAAAGTCATAAGGGGAATCGCTACTGTAATAGATAACTACGTGCCTGAAGAAATACTTTCTGAAAAATCGAATGAACAGATAGTGTATGTAGATTTCTCATACTCGTTTGACGGAAATCGTCTGGTTTTTGCAGATGAGGAAGGAGAAGAAATTTTCAATTTGAACAGGGTAGATGAAGACAATAAAAACCTTTCTTTGCTTGCTCAATATAGCAAGGAGTTGAAAGAGGATTTCTTTTATGTAAATGACCTTATTAGGGAATGGGGGTATGCAGAGATTTCAAAAGGCAGAAGGCATTTCGTTTTCTCTTTCTCAAATGGAAATAATAAATTGTGCTACCGCATTTCTACAGACGCAGACCCAAGACTCAGGTTTATTAGGGTTGACTATCCGACATACCTGTTTCAGCCTGAAGGGGAAGAACTGCATCTTGTCATAGAGGCTATCGGTTATATTCCCGTTTCAAGGCTGGAACAATTATAATCATATTCTCTAACATGTTAATTACGAAAGATGATACTTAATTTTTACTTTTTTTTAGTTATTTTTTGTGATTATTCCCGAAAAAGTGCATCTTTGTAGCAAAGTTTCACAAAAATTCAGATAATACTATGGGATTGTTGGATATCTTTAAGAGTGTTGTAAGTAATCCTAACAACATTTCTGCAGCTTTGAAGTTGATGAACGGTAAGGTTGATGTCAAGTCTTTGGCAACAATTTTTGCTACATATTTGTTGCAGAGCAAGCTGTCTTCTTCGAACAAGGCTGCACAGACAGAGGGTAATTCTTTTGCTCAGCAGATTGCAAGCGTAGTAAATCTAAGCCAGTGCTCTGGTATTGGTGACGTTATCTCTAAGCTTCAGTCTTCGGACAAGCAGGGAACTGACGATTTGGCAAGCAAGCTTACAAAGGCGGTTGACGTAATCAAGATGTTCGGTAACAAGGCTTAATGGACTTGCAGGTCTAAGTTATTCATAGGCAGACATTCGTGTCTGCCTTTTATATGTTTTCTTAATTATATGTTTCTTTCTATTCTTATTCCAACACATAATTACTCGTGTGTGGCGTTGTGTCGAGAGATGTCGAGACAAGTCGCTGACGCAGGTGTTGATGCCGAAATAATAGTTGTGGATGACGCCTCTGATGACGAGCAGTCTTTGGTTGAGAATAGATCTATAAACGACATTGCGTATTGCCGTCTGATTGAGCTTGCGGAAAACATAGGCATTGCGAGAAACCGTAACCGTCTGGCCCAGGAGGCAAAAGGAGAATATCTGCTGTTTCTGGATTCCGACGTGTATCCAGTAAGGACCGATTTCGTAAGGGAGTATGTCGGAATGAAAGACAGAGGAGGTGTGTTGTGCGGTGGCCTGACATATAGATTGGACGGACCTGCAGAAGTGAGCCCTTTACGATATGCATACGGAATGAAGTACGAGGTTGTGCAGTCTCATTTCATTTCCTTGAATTTCTTTATGTCCGCAGAGTTGTTCCATAAGGTCGAGTTTGACGAATCATTCTCAAAATACGGTCATGAGGATACAAAGTTTGGAATGGAGATAGAGAAGCTTGGCTATTCATTGAACATCGTTGACAATCCGGTTTATCACGACAATAGTGATTCAAGCGAGTTGTTCCTGCATAAGACGCGTGTCGCGATCGACAATCTTGTCGAGCATAAGGACGTTTTGTCTTCTACTTCCCGTTTGTTGCAGTTCTATGACAAGCTAAAGCCTTTTCATGTCGGGAAGATTATTGGTATACCGTATTCATGGTTCAGAGGTGCTATGGAGCGGAATCTTCTTGGGAAGAAGCCTTCGTTGTTTGTCTATAATATTTATAAGATTTCATATCTCTGTACAAGGTTGTGACTACCTTTTGTTGCCTTGGCACCTTGATTATAAACCATTTTTAGTATCTTTGCACCCGTTATGAGCGAAGATTTGAAACAGCATATCAGACAGCTGGCAGAGAAATATAATGTAGCCGAGTTTATCAAAAACGATCCGGTTCAGTTTCCGCACAGATACAGCGAGAAACGTGATATTGAGGTTTCGGCAATGATAACTCAGTGGATTTCCTATGGTAATAGAAAAGCAATAGTCGAGACTGGAAACAAGCTTGACGCCTTGTTTTGCGGTACTCCGTACAATTATATAATGGGCGGTCAGTGGCAGAAGTTCAAAGATGACAAAAGTTCCTTGTACCGTTTCTATAAGTGGAATGATTTCTATTTGTTGTGTTCAGCCTTGTATCATGTGTATAAGGAATATGACTCTCTGGAAGATGCGATAAATCCAGAATGTGATTATTCTGTCGAGCTATACAGACTTTTCAGCAGCGTAAATGGAATTCCAGACCCTTCTGCAGGATCTGCGTCGAAAAGGATATGGATGATGTTGAGGTGGCTGGTCCGCAGAGACGGAATTGTTGATTTGGGTATTTGGAGAAAGCTTTCTCCGGATCGTCTGCTTATTCCCGTGGATGTCCATGTCTTGCAGGAAGCTCAGAAGCTAGGGTTGACTCAAAGAAAGTCCGCAAGTATCCTTGTCGCTAAGGAGATTACAGAATTTATGGCGAGCGTATTCCCCGGAGATCCCGTCAAAGGAGACTTCGCTTTGTTTGGTTTAGGTGTAGATAAATAATAAGGATATAAGATGTTGAATCCTACTGAAAAAGACGAGAGATCGTACTTGCATACGGTTATTGATTTGATGAGGCAGATTATTGTAAGCCTCGATGAAATCGTAAAGAAGAATCAAAAGGAACTAAAGGAATATAAGGAGTATCTCTGGGAGAATTTGTCCGAACTTGATCGTGCAGAAAAAAGTGCGGTCAGAAACAATGTGACAAATTCCGTTTTAAGTTCCGAAGCCATCATGGAGCGCAAGAAAAGACTGCGCAAAATGATAGAGGTGCCATACTTTGGACGTATTGACTTCACAAAGTCCGGAGACAAAGATCCGCTTGAGATCTATGTGGGTATTCATTCACTTTATGACCCGAAGAACAACAAGCATATTATCTATGACTGGCGAGCTCCGATTTCTACCATGTTCTATGATTATGAATTGGGCGAGGCGAAATATGAGTCTCCTGTCGGAGAACTGACCGGAAGAATAGACTTGAAGCGTCAGTTCCGTATCCGCCAGTCCATTATGGAGCTTATGCTTGAAAACTCCATAAATATTGACGACGACATTCTGCAGAAGGAGCTGAGCACTACTACTGACGAGAGAATGAAGAATATCGTTGCCACGATACAGAAGGAACAGAATGCCATTATCCGTAACGAAGAGGCAAGAAACCTTATCATTCAGGGAGTGGCAGGCTCAGGAAAGACAAGTATCGCTCTTCATCGTGTGGCTTACATACTATATACTTATAAAGGACAAATCAAGTCAGAGGACATTTTGATCATTTCTCCAAATAAAGTTTTCTCTGACTACATTTCGAACGTCCTTCCGGAATTAGGAGAAGAGCAGATCGAAGAGTGCCTGATGGAAGAGCTGATTTCCAAAAGGGTTCTCGAAGACAAATATACGTATCAGACATTTTTCGAACAGGTTTCGGAGATTCTTGAAACAAAAGATACAACCTTGATCGAGAGTGTTAAGTTCAAGTCAAGCCGAGAGTTCATAAAGCTGCTCGATGAATACATAGTGCATTTGGAGAATACAGCATTCCAGCCTGTCGATATTATGGTCGGAATTATCCCTGTTGCAAACGAATGGATAAAGGAGAGGTTCCTTGCCCTGAACCGTTTGCCTATGCGCTCCAGAATTCCTCAGATAGCAAAGGACATCAAGGCTGAGTTTCTGCATCATTTCAAGAAGGAGCTTACAACGCAGGAAATGACAAGAATCCGTGCCGAACTGAAGAAGATGCTAGTTATAGGTACAGACCTAGCCGTATATGAGTCATTCTTCAAGTGGTGCGGTCATTCGGATTACTTTTTCAAGAGAAAAGGTAAAAAGCTTGACTATTCGGATTTGGCTCCAATCGCATATCTGCATATTGCTCTGGAAGGATTGAAAGAGGAGATGCCAGTCAAGCATCTGCTTGTGGATGAAATGCAGGACTATTCTCCTGTGCAGTATAGGCTTCTAACTAAATTGTTCAGGTGCCGCAAGACGATTCTGGGAGATGCGCAGCAAAATGTAAACCCTTTCAGTTCGACAAATTATGACGATATCGCTTTTGCTCTCTATGATGCGGAGGTGATGAAGCTCTGCAAGAGCTATCGTTCAAGTTTCGAGATTACAGAGTTCGCCCAGAAGATATCAAAGAGTCCGGATCTGGTTGCCGTAGAGCGTCATGGGGAGAAGCCTAAGGTTATATGCTGCAAGGGTAGTGAATGCGAGGAGATCGGAACTATTATAAGGGAATTCGAGAAGTCCGGAGGCAGTTCGATGGGTATTATATGTAAGACTGAGAGGTCAGCCAAGGAACTTTATGATAATATATCGTCTTATAGTCAGCAGGTTTGCCTGTTGTCATCGGAAAGTGCGGCATTCTCTAACGGTATAGTGGTAACTACTGCACACATGGTTAAGGGATTGGAGTTTGATGAAGTTGTCATCCCTACAGTAACGGCAGAGAACTATTGTGATGAAATGGACAAGAGTTTGCTTTATGTTGCCTGTACCCGTGCCATGCATAAGCTGACCCTGTTGTATGTTGGCAACAAGTCGCCGTTGATTGAGTAAAATAGAAAATTACTTGATTAGGTGAAAAAAAAAGGTGAAAATATGCTACAAAATATAAAAATTAGAGTAATTTTGCACATAAAGATAACTCTATATAATGTCTAACGACTAATAAAAAGTATTAATTAATTTAAAATGAGTGATTTAACTAACAAGGTAGCTCCTATTTCGGATTTCGATTGGGATAGCTATGCATCAGGTGAGGTTCTCTCACAGGAGTCTCGTGAGGCTCAGGAGGCAAAGTACGACCAGACTCTTAACGCGATTAAGGACAAGGACGTAGTTGTCGGAAAGGTCATCTCTCTTAACAAGCGTGAAGTTGTTGTTAACGTAGGTGGCAAGTCAGACGGTATCGTTTCTATGAACGAGTTCCGTTACAACCCAGATCTTAAGATTGGCGACGAGGTAGAGGTTTACATCGAGAGCCAGGAGGATAAGAAGGGTCAGCTTACTCTTTCTCACAAGAAGGCACGTGCAGCTCGTTCTTGGGATAGAGTTAATGAGGCATTGGATTCAAATGAGGTTATCAAGGGTTACATCAAGTGCAGAACTAAGGGTGGTATGATCGTTGACGTGTTCGGTATCGAGGCTTTCTTGCCAGGTTCACAGATTGATGTTAAGCCTATCCGCGACTACGACGTATTCGTAGGAAAGACTATGGAGTTCAAGGTTGTTAAGATCAACCACGAGTTCAAGAACGTAGTAGTTTCACATAAGGCTCTTATCGAGGCTGATCTTGAGCGTCAGAAGAAGGAGATTATTTCTCAGCTTCAGAAGGGTCAGGTTCTTGAGGGTACAGTTAAGAACATCACATCATACGGTGTATTCATCGACCTTGGTGGCGTAGATGGTCTTATCCATATCACAGATCTTTCTTGGGGTCGTGTAAGTGATCCTAAGGAGGTTGTAGAGCTAGATCAGAAGATCAATGTAGTAATTCTTGACTTCGATAACGAGAAGAAGAGAATCGCTCTAGGTTTGAAGCAGCTTACTCCTCATCCATGGGATGCTCTTGATCCAAACTTGAAGGTTGGTGACAAGGTTAAGGGTAAGGTTGTCGTTATGGCTGATTATGGTGCATTCGTTGAGATCGCAGCTGGTGTTGAGGGTCTTATCCATGTATCAGAGATGTCTTGGAGCGCTCACTTGCGTTCTGCTCAGGATTTCATGTCAGTTGGTGACACAGTTGAGGCTGTTGTTCTAACTCTTGACCGTGAGGAGAGAAAGATGAGCCTAGGTATCAAGCAGCTTAAGGATGATCCTTGGAAGGATATCGATACTAAGTATGCAGTAGGTTCTCGTCACACTGCAAAGGTTCGCAACTTCACTAACTTCGGTGTATTTGTTGAGCTAGAGGAGGGTGTTGACGGTCTAATCCACATCTCAGACCTTTCTTGGACAAAGAAGGTTAAGCATCCATCAGAGTTCACTCAGAACGGTGCTGATATCGAGGTTCAGGTTCTTGAGATTGACAAGGAGACTCGTCGTTTGAGCCTAGGTCACAAGCAGCTTGAGGATAATCCTTGGGATGTGTTCGAGACTGTATTCACTGAGGGTACAGAGCACGAGGGTACAATCAAGGAGATGCTTGACAAGGGTGCTGTAGTTGAGTTGAAGTATGGTGTTGAGGGATTCTGCACACCAAAGCACTTGACTAAGGCAGACGGTTCACAGGCTAAGGTTGACGAGACTTTGATGTTCAAGGTTATCGAGTTCAACAAGGAGTCTAAGAGAATCATTCTTTCTCACAGCCGTACTTTCGAGGAGGGTGCAGCAGATGACAAGAAGGAGACTAAGAAGAGAAAGCCATCTAAGAAGGCAGAGGCTCAGCCAGCTCAGAATATTGAGAAGACAACTCTTGGTGATCTAGACGCTCTTGCAGCTCTTAAGAACAAGCTTGAGAACAAGTAATAAGTTGAATGTCTAATTAAACTTTATAATAAAGTATGTATAGAAAAATTTTCGCACTAGCAATGGCTTCTAGTCTTGCTTGCGGTGCTTTTGCACAGGAGGCTTCAGCAGATACAGCTGTTGCAAAGCAGAAGGGAATCAACCACTGGTCCCTAGGTGTTAAAGGTGGTGTTAACTATATGAAGAATGCACCTCTTGCAGATTCTGAGCGTACATTGGGTGGAAGTATAAATGGTCAGTTCGGTGTTTTCACTGAGGCTACATTTAATCCTCGTTGGGGTCTAGGTTTGGAGTATGTATTTGCAATGAATAATCAGGGAGGAGAGCCAGGTTTTGTTTCTTTTGATGGTAAGAAGCATAACATTACATTGTTCTCTTCTATTAATTTGTCGAACATTGTATCTCCATATCGTAGAGCTGGACTTCAGAAGTTGAATGTGTACTTCAATCCAGGTGTTATGTGTGCAATTGGTACATGGGAGAATGTTGAGAATATTTATGTTCCTTACGATTCGCCTAGCGCTACATGGGGACTTTCTGGCAAGGGTGCTATAGAGTATAATGTTAGCAATTATGTTGCTGTAGGTCTTGAGGGAGGAGTTTTGTGGCATGCTCGTGAGTATTCTCCATTGCATGATGCTTCTTATATGGCAGATGCTAACCTAACTGTTCGTTACAAGTTCGGTGGTGAGCGTAATGTACGTAACATTGCTTGGGTTGATTACGCACCTAAGTGTGAGGTTCCTGATTTGACTCCAATTCTTGAGGAGCAGAAGCGTCAGTGCGAGGAGCTTACATCTAAGCTAGAGGAGCAGATTGTTAATCAGAATGTAGCAATCAACAAGCTTCAGCAGCAGATCAAGTTCACTCAGGATTCTCTTGATCGTCACATCCGTGCTACTCGTGAGGCAGTTAAGTACGTTCCAACTAAGGAGGAGGATGAAATCATCAAGACTGCATTCGCTCAGCTTGAGTTCGAGTCTTCTAAGGCTATCATTAAGCAGGCTTCTTACTCATCTCTAGATGGTCTTGCAATGCTTCTTAAGAGTCACCCAGAGTGGTCTGTAATCCTTAAGGGTTACACAGATAACTCAGGTAACGCTGCTAAGAACCTTCAGCTTTCTAAGGATCGTGCTGCTTCTGTAAAGAACTACTTGATCAACAAGGGAGTTTCTGCAGCTAACATCCAGTCTCAGGGTTATGGTTCAGCTAATCCAATCGCTTCTAACTCAACTCTTGATGGTCGTGCTAAGAACCGTCGTGTAGAGATCGAGCTTTTCTCTAAGTAATTATTACTTAGAAAAGTGATAATAAGAGGCAAGCCTTTGGGCTTGTCTCTTTTTTTGTTTTGATATAATTATTAACATTAATTTATATATTAGAACTTAAAATGCGGGAACTCATTAGAAGAGTTCCCGCATTTTAAATTTATATAGAATATTTTAACTTTTTTGATTGTTTTTATTTCCTTGTCCTAGTAATAATATAGTCTTTTACAGCTTCCATTTGCCATTTGGGTGTAGATGTAGCTCCACAAATTCCTATTCTTTCTGCTCCTTTTAGTTTTTCGATATCCAGTTCATCTACATTAGAAATCCTTATAGTATTGGGGTTTTGTTGTAGGCAATGCTCATATAAAACCTTGCCATTAGAACTCTTGTTTCCGCAAACAAAAAGAACTATATCGTATCTCGATACAAAATTGATAATTTTTGGTATTCTGTTTGCCACTTGACGACAAATTGTGTCATTGTATTTGAAAATGACATTGCCTTTAAGTTTTACTTGGATTTGCGCTACTATTTCATTAAATCCCTCAATACTTTTGGTAGTTTGTGAGAATAGTATTATATCTTTAGTGAAATCAAGCTTGTCTAGGTCGTCTGCAGATTCCAGAACTATTGCAGTTCCTTCTGTTTGGCCTACAAGTCCGTTAACTTCTGCGTGACCTTTTTTGCCGTATATGACGATCTGTTGTTTCTTGTTTCCTTCCTCGTAGGCTTTCTTGATTTTTCGTTGAAGGGCCAAAACTACGGGACAAGTAGCATCTATGACATTGATGTTCAGTTCCTCAGCCGTTGCGTATGTTGTAGGAGGCTCGCCGTGTGCTCTAAGAAGAACAGTAGCTCCGCTTAGATTTTTTAGATCAGAGTGTTCTATAGTCTTCAAACCCTTGTTGGATAGTCTTGCAACCTCTTCGCCATTGTGTACGATATCTCCAAGGCAGTAGAGAGAGCCAGATCGTTCCAATTCATTCTCTGCCTTGGTTATAGCTCCAACGACTCCATTGCAGAAACCGGAATTGTCATCAATATCAATAACCATACTATTTTGTTCTCTCGTTGAAAATCTTCATTAGCCATGCGTCCTGCTCTTCTATTGTCATCACTCCGTTGTCAAGCTCGACTGCATCGTCAGCTTTGCGAAGAGGCGATTCTGCGCGTGTCATATCAATATGGTCACGCTCCTTAACATTGGCTAGAATCTCGTTATAGTTTGCGCTTCCTTCCTTCTCTACAAGTTCTTTATAGCGTCTGTCAGCGCGTACTTCTGCAGATGCAGTGACAAAGATCTTAAGTTCAGCGTTAGGAAAAACTGTTGTTCCAATGTCTCTACCATCCATTACAATGCCTCCTTTTTCTCCCATCTTGCGCTGTAGTTCTACAAGTGCATGACGAACAAAAGGTATTGCTGCTATAGGACTGACATTGTTAGAAACTTCCATAAGTCTGATTTCTCGCTCGACATTCTCGTCGTTCAAGTAAGTTTCGCTTTTACCCAATTCTGGATTGAACTTGAATTCGATTCTAATGTTATTCATCTCTTTTTCAAGAGCTTGAGTGTCAACTACTCCATTAGAAATCATATTATGGCGAAGAGCATATAGTGTAACGGAGCGATACATCGCGCCGCTATCAACGTAGCTGTATCCAACCTTCTTTGCCAAAGCCTTAGCCATAGTGCTTTTTCCGCACGAGCTAAAACCATCTATTGCAACAGTTATTTTCTTCATGTTCTGTTTTTTCTCAAGTTCTTTAGCTTCGTTCCAGTATTTGTCCATTTCCTCTAGGGTAAGGGACTTAAGGTCTATGCCTTTCTTGATTGTCTGGCTTTCCAGATAGTTGAAGCGGAAAATGAACTTGTTGTTTGTGCTTTCAAGTGCGTTGTCTGGATTTATTTTGTAAAGTCTGGCGGCATTTATCATGCTGAACATTAGGTCGCCAAATTCCTTTTCCATGTTGATGTTGTCGCCTTTTGCGATCTCTTTGCGAAGTTCGTTCAGTTCTTCCTGTACCTTATCCCAAACCTGCTCTTTCTCTTCCCAATCAAAGCCAACATTTCTGGCCTTGTCCTGTATTCTGTAAGCCTTGATTAGAGACGGTAGGGCAGAAGGGACTCCGCTCAAAACGGTCTTGTTTCCGTCCTTTTCCTTCATCTTCAGCTGTTCCCAGTTAAGTTCGACTTCCCCTGCGTTCTTTGCTGCAGCCTCGCCGAAAACATGAGGATGGCGGTAGATCAGTTTCTCGCAAAGAGAATTACAAACATCCGAAATGTCGAAATCATTTGTCTCAGAAGCTATTTTTGAATAGAACACTATGTGAAGAAGAACATCACCTAGCTCCTTTTTGACGTCTTTCATGTCGTGCTTGGCTATAGCGTCGCACAATTCGTAAGTTTCCTCGATAGTGTTGGGTCTCAAAGAGTCCAATGTCTGCTTTTTGTCCCACGGGCATTTTTCTCTAAGCTCATCCATCACGTCAAGCAGTCTTGTGAAAGCTTCTATCTGTTTTGTTCTATCTTTTGCCATAGTTATTTCTTTTCGTTAAGACCATTCACCAAAGTAACTACTGCGATTATAGCTACAACAAAGCTTGTAGCCAAAATTGCGCCATAAATGCCAGATTCATCAGATTCATCAAGACTGTACTTGATAATGTCGTAGTATGCCAAAACTAGCGCAAAAACAAAAAGACAAGCACCAATTATTGTCTTTGGAGATGTATAGTTGTTAGGTTTTTCTTCAGAGTTAAGTTTGTTGTTCTCTTTGTGCTCCAGAACAATTTCTTTTGCCCTTTCAAGATCTTTTTCCTTAACAAACACTCTTACACCGCCGTCTGTACTTGCAAACATAGGCAATATCGCACTCATCGACTTCCCGCTTGTTACAGATGGTATTCCATTGCTTTCAAGCAGACCTCTGATTACATCAGCCTGGAAATCGGAGTCGAAGGTATCAAGCAGTGCTGTCTTTTCTGTTACATCTTCCATAGGTCCTGTCTTTTCTTTCCAATTCTACCGAAAGTTATAATGTAAAGAGTAAGAATTGGAATAATTATTTCAAATATGACGAATTTGAAGGCATAACCCTTCTCGTTGAAAATATGTGCCGAAGTTGTGAATGTGTAGCACTGGATACCATATCTGATAAGTCCGGCTAGAGCGGCAATGCCTGTTGCCAGATATTCACCTTCTATCAATGAATAGACAATTGTTGAAATCAGTGATATGTAGTACAACATTCTTGTCGCAACTTCAAGTCCTATTCTGAACTTGATGCCCGAAGGGTAAAGGCTGCCAGTCTCTACGTTGCTGTCCTTCTGGAAAAGATACTTCTTGAATGTCAGTTCCTTGTGGGACTTAATTATAGAAGAAGTGCTGAGTTCGACAGCTACATTTGTTCCGTTATTGTTCTCGGAAACGAATACATCGTCCTCTCCCTTCTCAAGGTTAAGGCTAGAAGCATAGGCCTTGCATCGGTCGAAAGTCTCTCTTCTGAAGGCCATGTTGTTTGTCGTTCCCTTATAGGCTAGTCCGTGGCAGGCATAACCCATATATTTTATGGCACCGAACAGATTGTCGAATCTGAGAAGCGATGCAAAGAATCCTGTCTTTTCCTGTTCCTGATGAGAGTATCCAAGTACAATCTCCTTTTCTGGAGTGAAGTTTCTCATCATTTCGCTGAGCCAGTCTCTAGAAGTAGGCTCACAGTCAGAGTCTGTAACAATAATATAGTCGTAGCTTGCGGCCATCTTTCCTATGGTGATGCACATTTTTCTTCTGCTCATGTACTTCGCGTTCATAGGAAGGAATGAAGTCTTCAAGTTTGGATGTTTGCTCTTTAGTTTGTCCAACAGAACAGTGCTGGCTTCTGTTGCTCCGTCATTGACCACAATAACCTCGTATTTCGGATAATTCTGGTCCAATATCAGAGGAAGGAACTTCTCTAGTTCCTCGGTAGCATATCTTGCTGTTACGATAATGCTTACAGGGTGGCGTTTAATTTCGTGTGTTACTTGTCCCTTGTATTCCTGCTTTTGTCTTCTGATAACCGCGTTGTAGTAGTACAAGTAAAAGAAAAGTTGGACAATCCATGAAATGCCCAACACTGAAAGTAATACAAGTGAGACCAACGAAAAGTCAGCCTCACTAATGTATTCTTGTATTGATTCAAAAAATTGATTCATAATAATTTAATCCCTTATAGCCTAGAGTTCTGTAGAAAGATATCCTACAGGAAGCTCTCTTAGATTATATCTCGAAGCCATAATCTCGCCATACGCACCAGCAGAACGAAGAGCAAGCAAGTCGCCTCTCTTGACACCGTTAAGCTTGCAGTCCTTCTGGAACACATCCGAAGATTCGCAGATAGGTCCAACGACATCGTAAGTCTCTACAGCGCTGTCAGTTGTTATAGCCTCGATTTTGTGGTACGCCTGATATAGAGCTGGGCGGATAAGGTCTGTCATACCTCCGTCAACGATGGCAAACTGCTTTTCCTTGCCCTTCTTTACGTATGTAACCTTAGTGATAAGGCTGCCGCACTGAGCAACAACCGAGCGTCCTGGCTCGCAGTGTAGCTTCTGTCCGTTTCTAAGCTTCAAGTGCTGAGCGAACTGAGCGAAGTAAGTCTTGAAGTCAGGAATAGGGTTAGTGTTAGGGTTCTCGTAGTCGATACCAAGACCTCCTCCAACATTGATGTTCTCAAGCTTTACGCCCATAGCCTCAACCTGGTCCTGAAGAGCATTGATTCTCTCGCAAAGAGGAACGAAGCAGCCAAGGTCAGTGATTTGTGAACCGATGTGGAAGTGAAGACCAATAAGCTTGATGTTCTTCAAATTCTTGATTAGGTTGATTACCTTCTCAAGGTCGTCCATGCTGAATCCGAACTTGTTCTCGTTAAGGCCTGTAGTGATGTATGCGTGAGTATGTGCGTCAACATTTGGGTTTATGCGTAGCTCAACGTTTGCAACTTTGCCTTTTGCTGCGGCAAGTTCGTTGATTACCTCAAGTTCTGGTATAGACTCTGCGTTGAAGCAGAAGATATTTGCGTCAAGTGCTGTATTTATCTCCTTGTCAGTTTTTCCTACACCGGCAAAAACGATTTTGTCTGCAGGGAAACCTGCTGCGATTGCAGCGCTTACTTCGTTTCCGCTTACACAGTCTGCGCCAAGTCCCTTCTTTGCTATCAATGCTGTAACTTTAGCATTTGCATTGGCCTTCATTGCGTAGTGAGGGCAGAATCCATACTTGTTTGCCTCGCTCATCAATGTGTCCAAAGTCTTGTTAAGCAACTCGACGTCATAATAGTAAAAAGGTGTCTGTACCTTTTTCATCTTCTCGATAGGAAAGTTTCCTTTTGTATTCATCTTGATCTAAACTTAAGTTCGAAAAAAATGTATGTGATTAAAGTTCAATTTTTAGCTTTGAAATAGCAAACTCAGTCTTTCTGCGAGCCTCGTCTGTATCCTTGCCACGAGCTAGGATTACAGCCATTCTGCGCTTGGAGTGTACTTCCGGCTTACCGAAGATTCTTATCTGAGTGTCTGGTAGGCTTAGTACCTCTTCTAGACCGGAGAATGTGACATTCTTGCTGTCTCCCTCGACAACTACTGCTCTTGACGCAGAAGGACCGTGGAACGAGATGTTTGGAATTGGAAGACCAAGCACCGCACGAACGTGTAGGGCGAACTCCGACAAGTCTTGAGAAATCATGGTTACCATACCTGTGTCATGTGGACGAGGGGAAACCTCGCTGAATATGACGTCGTCACCTTGAACGAAAAGCTCCACGCCGAAAAGACCGCGGCCGCCAAGAGCTGTCGTTACCTTTTCTGCAATTTCCTGTGCCTTCTTCAAAGTGTTAGGATTCATAGCCTGAGGCTGCCATGACTCGCGGTAGTCTCCATCAACCTGCTTGTGACCGATAGGCTCAAGGAAGCTTGTTCCTCCGACGTGTCTTACTGTAAGCAATGTGATCTCGTAGTCAAAGTTTATGAAACCTTCAACGATGACCTTGCCTGCACCAGCGCGACCGCCTTCCTGAGCTTCCTTCCATGCGGCGTCGATGTCAGACTCCTTCTTGATTACTGACTGGCCGTGTCCGGAAGAACTCATGATTGGCTTGACAACGCAAGGAATACCAATCTCCTTTACAGCTTTGTCAAACTCATCTTTAGTTGCTGCGAATTTATAAGGGGAAGTCTTGACACCAAGCTCCTCAGCAGCAAGACGTCTGATTCCCTCACGATTCATTGTAAGGTAAGTTGCCTTTGCTGTAGGAATAACATTGTATCCCTCCTTTTCAAGTTCTATTAGAGTGCTTGTAGCGATGCTCTCCACCTCTGGAATGATATAGTCCGGGTTTTCAAGTTCAACTACCGCTCTCAACTGACGAGGGTCGAGCATATTGATTACGTAAGATTTGTGCGCCACCTGCATAGCCGGAGCATGCTCGTACTTGTCAACTGCAACTACAAGGACTCCTAGACGCTGCAATTCGATTACAACCTCTTTGCCAAGTTCTCCTGCACCGCAAAGTAGAGCTTTCTTACCTCTTTCTGTGCCTGTTGTTCCTATTGTTATCATACAACTATACTTTTCAGTAATAAAATAATGATGCAAATTTACTGTTTTTTCTGCTCTCTCAAGGCATGTTTCTCTTGAAAATTAAGAGCATTTGTTGTTTTTTCTTACGAATTGTAAGTTTTAAGCAGCCTTGTGTTATAATTTCGAAATGTAGTTCATTCCTAACAGATTGAGTTTCTGTGTTAAGTTGTTAGCGCCAATAATAGTACAATTCAGTGCTATCATTAGAAATTCTTATGCCGAATGTTTCTGGATCTCCATTGGTACAATGCAACCAGTCTATATTTTCTAGTTGGTCAATGACATGAGGAGCATCAAGCAGTTCATTCACCTCGTTATCCATTATCCATTTGAAGTTGCTGCATTCTCTTTTGAACCAGTCTGTTAGCTCCTTTTCGCTTCCCCAATTCCCTTTGGGTGTATTATAGACAATCAAGTAGAAATTTTGCCAAGCAGGAACACACCCGTTATCGCTACAGCCTCCGTGTCTTATTATTTTGCATTTATAACCTTCGGCAGAAGTGTACATTAATTCGTATTTTGATTGGCTTATAAGTCTGTCGGAATAGTTTTTGCTATTAAGCTGAATGTCTTCCACTGGTATTTTGAAGCATTCATCCGTAGAATCGACAGAATATAAGTTGCTGTCTTCTTCTGCAGACATTGTTTCAGACGACGTTTCGATAGATTTTTGAGAGTCTGTTTTTGGGGCAGGGATCTCTGTAATGTTAATAATGTTATCGCCTGTCTTGGGCTGTTCTTCCTTTGGGTTTGCATTGGAACATGCGGAAAACAGTAGTATGCTGAACGGAATTATTGAAGAGAGTTTATTTTTGTTCATTGCTTTTGAGTGTTGCTTGTTGTAAATAAAAAGAGGAGGGTAGTATGAAACTACACTCCTCTATGATGCTTTTGTCTATGTTATTAGTTCTGCTCCTTCTCAGGACGTGGCTGACGCTCTGGGCGTGGCAACAATACCTTGTGAGAAAGTTTGAACTTACCGCTCTTCTGGTCGATCTCCAAAAGTTTGACACTGATTGTGTCTCCCTCCTTGATACCAGTCGGCTCCATAGTTTCGAATCTCTTCCAGTCGATCTCAGAGATGTGAAGAAGACCCTCCTTGCCAGGCATGAACTCAACGAATGCACCGTAAGGCATAATGCTCTTAACCTTTGCATCGTAAGTCTCACCAACCTCTGGGACAGCAACGATAGCCTTGATGCGAGCAACTGCAGCGTCGATAGACTGCTTGCATGTAGCTGAGATCTCGATGTGACCCTTTCCGTCAGCCTCCTCAATAGAAACTGTAGCACCGCTCTTCTCCTGGATATCCTGAATAATCTTACCACCAGGTCCGATTACTGCACCGATCATGTCCTTAGGAATGTCCATAGTCACGATTCTTGGTGCGTTGTCCTTAAGCTCTGGTCTTGGAGCAGGGATTGTCTCCAAAATCTTGCCTAGGATATGCTCGCGTCCAGCCTTTGCCTGAGCAAGAGCCTTCTCGATTACCTCGTATGAAAGACCGTCAACCTTGATATCCATCTGAGTTGCAGTAATACCATCCTTAGTTCCTGTTACCTTGAAGTCCATGTCTCCCAAGTGATCCTCGTCACCAAGGATATCTGAAAGAATAGCGTACTTTCCGTAGCAGTTACCACCGTCAGCGATTAGCCCCATAGCGATACCGGCAACTGGCTTCTTGATTGCAACACCTGCATCCATAAGGGCAAGAGTTCCAGCACAAACAGTAGCCATAGAAGAAGAACCGTTACTCTCCATGATGTCAGACACAACGCGAACGCAGTATGGATAGTTAGCAGGAATCATACCCTTAAGGGCACGCCATGCCAAATGACCGTGACCGATCTCACGACGACCTACACCTCTCTGAGCCTTAGCCTCACCAGTAGAGAATGGAGGGAAGTTGTAGTGAAGAAGGAATCTCTCCTTGCCCTGATTTAGAACGTCATCAATAAGCTTCTCATCCTGCTTTGTTCCAAGAGTACAAGTTGTAAGTGACTGAGTTTCTCCACGAGTAAAGATAGATGAACCATGAGCACCTGGAAGGTAATCAACCTCGCACCAGATAGGACGGATCTCTGTAGTCTTACGACCGTCAAGACGCTTGCCCTCGTCAAGGATAGAACGGCGCATAGCCTCCTTCTCGACTGCGTGGTAATATCTGTCAATCATACCAGCCTTAGCCTCAAGCTCCTCGTCAGAAAGGTTAAGAGCAGCGATGTACTCCTCCTTTACGCTACGGAACTTAGCCTCGCGGTCATGCTTGTCTGTGTTTGCTGAAGAAGCGAATGCGTAAGCCTTGTCATAGCACTTTGCCCAAACATCCTTCTTCAAGTCCTCGTCGTTCTCCTCGTGGTTGTACTCACGCTTAACAGTCTTGCCAACAGCCTCTGTAAGCTCCTTCTGAACTAGACAAGCTGTCTTGATTGCCTCGTGAGCAACCTTCAATGCCTCAAGCATAGTAGCCTCGGAAACCTCGTTCATCTCACCCTCAACCATCATGATGTTCTCGTAAGTTGCGGCAACCATGATATCAAGGTCACAACCCTCCATCTGCTCGAAAGTAGGGTCGATGATGAACTTGCCGTCCTTAAGGATAACACGAACCTCAGAGATTGGTCCGTTGAAAGGAATGTCTGAAACTGCAAGGGCTGCAGAAGCTGCAAGTCCGGCAAGGCAGTCAGGTTGATCCTTTCCGTCAGCAGAAATCATAAGTACGTTTACGAATGTCTCTGCGTGATAGTTATCTGGGAATAGAGGACGAAGCGCACGGTCAACAAGACGTGCAGTAAGTATTTCGTAGTCCGAAGCCTTACCCTCTCTCTTAGTGAAACCACCAGGGAAGCGGCCGTAAGCTCCGTACTTCTCTTTGTATTCAACTGTTAGTGGCATGAAGTCTGTGCCTGGAACAGCATCTGTCGCAGTACAAACTGTGGCAAGCAACATCGTATTGCCAAGACGAACTACCACCGAGCCGTCAGCCTGCTTTGCCAATTTTCCTGTCTCAATCGTAATCTCTCTGCCATCAGGGAGCTTTACCGATTTTGTAACAACATTTAACATCTTAAACTTCTTTTTATTTCATCGAATTTTTGCAAAGCTAAAGTAAAAAAAGAATAATTGCAAACTTTTTTGCGAAAATGTGTTTTTACTTGAATATTTGTTTCTTAAAAATGTCGAACAACAATATTTTTATCAATTTTTTGCTGAACATTCGTACGAATAGAGTCAATAATACACTTGTTGTAGTTCCTTATTGCTTGTCCGCAACTGTTTGTTAGTAGAATATGGTCGCAATCAGTGTTAGTACACATAGAGTAGTGAACAGGTAGATTGAGAAGTCGAGAGTACACATGTATAGGAGGTGTCTTGCGTGCTTCTCCATCCCTTTTTGCTTTTGTTTTGATATGTTTAGGTTTATGAAAATTAGCGACAATACCACGGCAATCATAGCAAGAACTGGTACCCATATTCTTTCGCAGGTCAGAGACTCGATTGTAGTTTGCTGCAACATGTGTTCGCCTATTATTATGCTAACTGCCATATATGCTAACATGGAAACGAACATCATTAAGCCATACAGATAATATCTGTTTTGTTCGTATTTTGTTGAACATCAGAATTATTGATACCGCTTTCGTTCAGAAAATCATAATCTGCCACAGTATAGTTGTCTTCAAGTTCTATGTTTTCAATAGAATATTCGTCTTTGTTCATAATAAGATCCTTCGTTTTTAATCTGATAATATCGCCTATGTTTACTCTATAGTAAGCATAGCATTCGCTTGTGTTCATGGATTTGGCAAGTGCCATTATATTAGTTCCTGTTCCTGTAGCCAGTTTTTGTGTCTCAACACAAATTTTGTAGCTATTATTTTAATATGTATATTCTTTTTCTTATTTTTGCACACAATATAACACATAATGAGGTATGACTAGAGAAGAATTATTTGAGAATATCAAGCGCAAGAAGTCTTTTCTTTGCGTTGGTCTTGATACAGACGTTAATAAGATTCCGGAGTTTTTGTTCGACAAGTTCGAGGGTGACTATATCTTCGAGTTCAACAAGGCAATCATTGATGCGACAGCAAAGTTCGCTGTAGCCTACAAGCCTAATCTTGCCTTCTACGAGAGTCTTGGCGCTGAGGGTTTGGATGTGTTGGAACGTACTGTTGACTACATTCGCAAGAACCATCCCGACATGTTCCTTATTGCAGATGCAAAGCGCGGTGACATCGGCAACACTTCAGCGATGTATGCACGCACTTTCTTCGGAGCTATGGATTTTGACTCTGTAACTGTTGCCCCTTACATGGGCGAGGACAGCGTAACTCCATTCCTTACTTACGAGAACAAGTGGGTTACACTGCTTGCATTGACTTCGAACAAGGGTGCTTTTGACTTCCAGTTCATGAAGGATGCAGAGACAGGCGAGACTCTTTACCAGAAGGTGCTAAAGACTTCTCTGAAATGGGGTAATGCTGACAACATGATGTACGTTGTTGGTGCAACAAAGGCAGAGATGCTTTCTGACATTCGCGAGATTATTCCTGACCACTTCCTTCTTGTTCCTGGTGTCGGTGCTCAGGGTGGAAGCCTTGCAGAGGTTGTTAAGTATGGAATGAACAAGCAGTGCGGTCTGCTTGTAAATTCATCTCGAGCTATCATTTATGCGGCTGGCGACGAGTCGTTCGCAGAGGCTGCTGGTCGTGAGGCTGAAAAGGTGCAGAAGGAGATGGAGAAGCACCTTGCTGATGCGGGATTGATTTAATACACTATTTGATACGGAGCATGGGAGAAATCTCATGCTCTTTTTCGTTTTCCAATGAAATATTCGGATTATGAGCACTGTAGCAATACTTAATTTCGTAAATCAAACTGAATGTGTTTCGTTAAAGTCGCAGCTTAATATCCCTATCTTGTCATGCAACCAGATTCAGGACAAGGGGGCGTCTTCGTCTGTCTTGTTCATGATGGAGGAGGCCAAGTCTTTCAAGTGCGATTACGTAATGATTTTCCTTTCAAACCTCCACTACGAGTTCTGTGACGGAGGATTGGACAGAATGATTGAGATAGCAGAGCAAAGTGGCAAGGATTTTGTTTACTTTGACCTGAAAAGAAAAGACAACGAAGGAAAAGAGGAAGTCTGGACTTTGTGCGACTACCAGCTTGGCTCACTTCGCGACGATTTCGATTTCGGCGAGATAGTCTTTGTCAGAAAAGAGGCTATGCTCAAGGCAAATGTCGAGGAAGGATTGAAGTTCGCCGCTTTCTACAGCTTGAGACTGCAGTGCTGTAACTTTGTCGGTGACACCAGCTCTGTATTCCATTCGACAGAGGTGCTTTACACAGTTAGCGAGCCGGACAACCGTACTTCGGGTGAGAAGCAGTTCGACTACGTTGCTCCAAATGCACGCGAGAAGCAGATCGAGATGGAGCGTGTCCATACTTCCAACTTGAAGAGGATTGGCGCATTCATCTCTCCAGACGTAAACAAGAATTGTCAAATCGACGATGCGAAGGGAGTCAATACAATAAAGGTTCAAGGAAAGACTATGTCGGTAGTAATTCCGGTAAAGAACAGGGCCAAAACCATAAAGGATGCGGTAATGTCTGCCGCCAACCAGAAAGGCGTTGACTACAACATTATTGTTGTCGATAACTATTCAAACGACGGTACAAGCGAGATTCTGGGCGAATTGACAAAGACTGTAAAGAACCTCGTGGTTCTTCAGCCTGAGCAGAACAATCTGCAGATTGGAGGCTGCTGGATGTACGCAGTCAACAGCGAGCATTGCGGAGACTACGCAGTTCAGCTTGACTCTGACGACGTTTATTCGGGAGACGACACCCTTGCAAAGGTCAAGAGCTGTTTCGAGAGTACAGGTGCAAAGATGGTAATCGGTACATACGACTTGACAGACTTCGACTTGAACCCTATTCCGCCGGGAGTTATTGCCCACAGGGAGTGGACTGATAACAATGGTGCGAACAATGCCTTGAGAATCAACGGACTTGGCGCACCTCGTGCTTTCGTGCGTGATGCGTTGAGAGAAAACCCGCTTCCAAACGTGTCTTACGGTGAAGACTATGCTGCTGGTTTAAGATTCTCTCGTGACTTTGCTATTGGCAGAATATATGATGTGCTTTACCATTGCCGCAGGTGGGGCGGAAACAGCGATTCGAGCCTTTCGCCGGCAAAACTGAAGAAGAATAATGAATACAAGGACTCTCTTCGCACTGACGAGGTGAGAGAGCGCATGAAGATTTCCAAGAAATGAGTTTGACGAAGCACCCCAAAGGTTTATACTTGTTGTTCTTCACAGAGATGTGGGAACGCTTCAGCTATTACGGCATGCGAGGAATCCTGGTATTGTTCCTTACCAAGGCAATGCTCATGAACAATGCCGAGGCAAGCAATATCTATGGCAACTTTACAGGGCTTGTATATCTGACGCCATTGATAGGTGGCTATATTGCCGACAGATATTGGGGAAACAAGCGTTCAATCGTGCTTGGAGGAATTTTGATGGCAATTGGCCAGTTCCTGATGTTCTGCTCTGCCTCTATGCTTTCGCAGTTGGAAATGTCAAGACTGCTGTTGCCTGTCGCTTTGGCTTTCCTTATTATAGGAAACGGTTTCTTCAAGCCGAATATATCGAGCATGGTCGGAGATTTGTATGAGCAGGGAGACAAGAGAAAGGACTCTGCCTATACTATCTTCTATATGGGAATTAACCTTGGAGCCTTCGTTTCGCCGCTTATATGCGGCAGTTTGGCGGAGACTGAAGATGTCAACGATTTCCGTTGGGGATTCCTGGTTGCATGCGTTGGAATGATTTTCGGAGTCGTAACTTTCCTTTTCAAGAGCAGAAGTCTGCTTGTATCTCCTAGCGGACAAGAAATAGGAGGAAAGCCGCAGAGGACTGAAACTTCCACACAAAAGTCCAAGTTCGATGTCTTGAGTGTGCTCAAGTTCGTGGCCATAGGAAGTTTGCTTGTTTGTGCATTTTTCTATTTCCTTGATGTGGATTTGATCGGCTCGTTCATCTTTGCATTCAGCATATTGGTTCCTTGCTACGTCTTGTTTGACTCAAGCCTTACCAAGGATGAGAGGTACAACATAGGTGTAATAATTGTGCTTTCGTTCTTCGCGATATTCTTCTTTGCGGCGTTCGAGCAGGCCGGAGCTTCCCTGACTTTCTTTACGGACGAGCATGTTGACAGAACGCTCTTTGGCCACGAAATAAAGACAAGCCACTTCCAGAGCTTGAACGCGCTGTTTGTCATATTGTTCGCTCCTGTCATGTCGTCGCTGTGGATGTACCTTGAGTCGAAGAATATAGAGGTTTCTTCGCCTACGAAGCAGGCTATAGGAATGGCGCTCTTGTCAGTAAGCTATTTCTTCATAGCGTTCGGCGTGCACAACGTGGGAGTTGCCGAGAAAGTGTCGATGATGTGGATTGTAACCCTTTACTGGATTCATACGATTGGAGAATTGTCCCTGTCGCCCATAGGTTTGTCTATGGTGAACAAACTTTCCCCGGCGCGTTTTGCCTCGATTATGATGAGTGTGTGGTTGCTTTCTTCGTCTGCGGCGGCAAAGCTTTCGGGAACACTTTCCGAGCTTTATCCAGCTGAGGGAGAGGTAAAGAGTTTGTTGGGTTACAGTATTTGCAACTTGCATGATTTCTTCATGGTCTTTGCCGTGATGGTTGGAATAGCTGCGGTTGCATTGTCCGTCGTGGCTTACTTCATAAACAAAAGAATAAAAATCTAAATAGAGAAAATATGTTTTCAGGAATTGTTGAAGCTATGGGTGTTGTGTCTCGCCTCGAAAAGGAAGGCACAAATCTGCATATTACAGTAAAATGTCCGTTTGTCGATGAGCTAAAGATTGACCAGAGTGTGGCGCACAACGGTGTCTGCCTTACTGTTGTCAAGATTGAGAACGGGGAATACACAGTCACTGCAATCAAGGAAACCCTTGAGCGCAGCAACCTTGGGCTTCTCGAGGTCGGCTCTTATGTTAACCTTGAGCGCAGCATGATGATGAACGGCAGACTGGACGGACATATCGTTCAGGGACATGTTGACCAGACTGCCCGCTGTATAGGCAAGAAGTTCGAGAACGGAAGCCACTTCTTCACTTTCAAGTACGAGAGCAACAAGGAGATGGTTCAGGGCGGCTATTTCACAGTAGAGAAGGGTTCTGTGACTGTCAACGGAACAAGCCTGACTGTCTGTCAGAGCAAGCCAGACGAGTTCTCTGTGGCTATTATTCCATACACTTTCGAGCATACAAACTTCTGCAAGATCGAGGAGGGCAGTGTCGTTAACATCGAGTTCGACATCATAGGAAAGTACATCGCAAGGCTGAAGAACTTAGAGTAAGGTGGAGCGTCATTTAAACTCGAAATAATGTTTTTTTTATCATAGACATCTGTTCATTAGATGGACAGATGTCTTTTCTTTTATTTTTTGTTTTAAGTGTAAAAGATTTTTTCATTTATAATGTGTAACTGTTTGCGTCTGTGTAGTTGAATGACTTTTCTTTTATAAGTTTTCCAGTTTTGGTTTTTCTTTTGTATTTTCTAATATTTATAATAAAGCAAGGGAAAAGACTTTTGCTTTTTTGTGTTAAATGTATTCTAATATGCAGATGTAATTCATGGTTAATACTTACAGTAGGATTATATCATAAATTCATTTTGGTTTATATTAAGAATATTGATACCTTTGCATGCGTTATTATTTGAGAAAGTACGGTGAGGTATTTATTATTTTATATGCTGTCGCTTTTATGCTTGTCGCTTACATCATTCAGCGAAAATAATAGTGAAAGCGAAAATAAGGTAATAGATGATGCAGAGAAAACAAATTTAGTATTTACATTTATAGCTGAATACAAGACTGCTGTAGTTGAAGGCGTGAAAGACAGTAGTATAGCTGAGGTTAAGATACCATCAAAAGTGGAGTTTGAGGGCAACATATACATGGTAACTGAAATCGGATGGAATGTGTTCTTTGGTAACAGAAGCCTTACAAGCATCTGATTCCTAAATCGGTAACTGAAATCAGGCTTGGTGCATTCTACGGTTGCAAAAACTTAAAGTCTGCACATGTGCCAAAGGATTGTGAAGTTAGAGATTTTGCTTTTCCTTCAACTTGCGAAATCGAATATTACTAATTAATATATAACTATATGAAGAATTTTTTTTATTTGGTGCTGTCATTGCAATTCCTTGTACTTGGTTCGTGCGGTAACAAAGCAAAGGCAGACAATAATGTCTTGGATTTTACTTTTGACGCTAACAACAAGACTGCTATTGTTAAAGGTGTAACAGACAGTAGTATAAACGAGATATTATTACCATCACAAGTTCAGTCAGATGGCAACACATACTCTGTAACTGAAATCGGAAACAGGGCATTCTTTGAATACAAAAGTTTAAAAAGCATAGAAATTCCAAACTCGGTAACTGTAATAGGAAACTTTGCATTCATTCATTGTACAAGTCTCGAAAGCATCAACATTCCAAACTCGGTAACTAGAATCGGAGATAATGCATTGTGGAGATGCGAAAGCTTGACAAGCATAGAGATTCCTGAGTCGGTAACTGAAATTGGAAATAGTGCATTCGGATATTGCAAAAGCCTAAAGCACATCAGCATTCCTAACTCGGTAATTTATATCGGAAGTTATACATTCTCTGGTTGTGCAAGCCTCCCAAACATAGAGATTCCTGACTCGGTAATTTATATCGGAGAAAGAGCGTTCTATGACTGCAAAAATCTCGCAAAAGTTGAAATGCCTAAGTCGTTAACTTATATCGGAGAGTATGCTTTCCTTAATTGCAATAGTCTCATAAGCATCGTAATACCTAAGTCGGTAACTTGTATCGGACGAGGTGCATTCAAAGGTTGCGAAAGCCTAAAGACAGTTTGTGTGCCAAAGGGTTGTGAAGTTAGAGATTTTGCTTTCCCTTCAACTTGCGAAATCGAGTGGTACTAAACAGTTAATAATTCACAATTCATAATTGTGCATTATGCATTACCAAAAATTGCCCGAGTATAGACATCTCGTCTATATTCGGGCCAACACTTAATACTAATACAATATATTCTAATCTTTCATGTTTTGTATATCGACTCAATGGTAGCCCTGAGTGTTCTGCCTGGACTTTCGTCTTCGGCTATATTTAATAATTATATGTTTTGTATCGATATTCTGTAAAATTTGAGTGGGCTACCATCCTATCGACATTGCAAAGATATAGCTCTTGGAAAACAAGCTCTTGCAAAATCCAGTCAATTTACTGCATGGCGTGATTTTGTATCTATTTTCTAAGTTTCTGAGAGTATTTTACAACTTGGATTTTTCAGTCATCGTTTGCTTTGTCTATGGGAAATACGTACCTTTGCATCCGCTAATAACTTTATAGGTATGTTGAAATCTGTTAGAAATTTTTTGGCCTGCATTCTTGCGGCATTCTCTTTGTGTCAGTGCGACAGCACCACTCCTGACATGAAGATCAAAACGGACAACTATTGTGTGCAAAAGGGGCTGAAAGGCAAAGTAAAGAAAATATGTTATCGTGATATCTCATATTATGACGGAAAACTTGATACAGGTGTTGTCTCGAGAACCATTCTCATTGATCCGCTAGGCAACTGTACGGATCAGTACATTCATAGTGACGACGGCACCGAGTCTGTTCATACTCTTCATGCAGACTTTTATCCGAACGGATACGTGAAGTGCTATTCCTGCAGCAGTATGGACGCTGGAGAAGACATATTTACCTACACCTATAACTCGAAAGACAATTCCGTAATCATCAGCGAGTACCTGGGTGTGAAGTCCGCTCTCAAGAAGTTTTTGATCTCTATGTCGTGTGTTACACCTAGCGACACTTCGTTCCTCAGATATGACACGCTTGGAAACATGATTGCCTGTTCGTACAGAGATATTACGGATGCAAAGGTCTATGATACGATGAAATTCGATTCCAGCAACAGGCTGGTCGAGGAAATTCTCTGCCACAATGCCAACTACATTTTCTGGTGCGATACCTTATCATATATATATACTGACAGCGGCAAGGTTGTCTGTCAAAATGGAATTGTGGCCAAGCGCTATAATGCAAAGGACGATTTGATTGAGGAATTTTCCTTGGCAGAAGATGGGCGGACAAGATACGAATATGACTATGATTCGCGCGGCAATCAGACTGAAATCCGTATCTACAAGGAAGTCGGGATGCTTCCCGATCCTCCGGTTTTCGATAGCGTATATAATTGCAGAAAGACGTCCGGCGAAATAATTGTTTCAAGGACTGTAATGAAGTATGATGAAAATGACAATGTTAGTGAGAGGACCATCTACACCTACAATGACTGCGAGGAAATGATTAATGCAGTGGGTGGAACTTTTGAGTATGAATATTACGAGTAGTATATAACTGACACCAAAGAGGCTGAACATTTTGTTTCAGCCTCTTTTTTTGTGTGTGTGTTCTGTGAGTTAAAAACTAACCTTTTTTATTCTTAATAGGATTGTAATCCGTTTGAAATGATCCTGCAATCTCTTGTTTATAGTTTTGCATCGTCAATAAAAAAATATATGACGATGAAAAAGAATTTGATTTTGGCAACGATGTTTGCCGTGGTAGGTGTTTCTGCAAACGCGCAGGAAGTTCCAGCAGAGGAGCCTAAGGGCAGAGCTATCGTTCAAGTGTTCGGAAACTTTCATTCGGGCTTTGGCTCGCAGAATGACGACCGTGGTTTCGAGCTTGAGCGCAGTTATCTTGGTTACGAATACAATATGGGCAGAGGCCTTTCCATAAAGGGAGTTATGGATTTCGGCAAGTCTTCGGATGTGGATGACTATCAGCGTATTGCCTATGTCAAGAATGCCTTGCTGAAGTGGAACAAGGGGAAGTTCACTCTTTGCGGAGGATTGATCTCCACCACTCAGTTCAACTTTCAGGAGAAGTTCTGGGGATACCGATATATCAGAAAGTCTTTTCAGGACGAGTACAAGTTCGGAAGCAGTGCCGACCTTGGTGTTTCTGCAGCCTATGACTTCACAGAGAGACTCTCTATAGACGCCGTGATTTTGAACGGCGAGGGTTACAAGAAGATTCAGAAGAATGATGGGTTGAACTATGGATTGGGGTTGACTGCAAACCCTGTAGGCGGCTTCTTTATTCGTGCCTACGGAGGAATTAACCAAGGAACAGAGGGCGAGCAGAAGAACACAGCCAACCTTGCTTCTTTCATTGGCTACAAGCACGACAAGTTCTCGCTAGGTGCAGAGTTCAACCAAATGTGGAACACTTCGTTCAAAGATGACGAAGACAAGAACGGCTTTTCAGTCTATGCAAATGTCAAGATGCCAAAGATTTCAAGCATATACGCTCGTTTCGACGACATATTCTCTAGGAACGACTGGAACAAGGCAAAGGACGAGTCGAATGTCATCTTTGGTTCGCAGTTCAAGGTTGGCAAGTATGTCAAGCTGGCACCGAATGTTCGTCTGGCAATGCCTAAGCAGGAGGGTGCCGACAACAAATGGTCTGCATATATCAACTGTAGTTTCGGACTTTAAAATTTATTTGATATGAAGACGTTTATTTATTCAATTATGACTCTTGCCGCTCTTGCGTTCGTTTCTTGTGGCGGCGACACAAGCAATGTAGCTGAGGTTAATAATCGTGAGGCACAGAAGCTTTCAGGTGCAGGTGCTACTTTCCCGCTTCCTTTCTATAATGTTGTGTTCGAGCAGTTTGCCGAAGTTAATGGCGACGCTGTAGCTTATGGTGGCATAGGTTCAGGAGGTGGAGTCAGAAACCTTCGTGACAAGATTGTTGATTTCGCAGGAAGCGACGCATTCCTTTCAGACGACGAGATGAAGAACATGGAGCCGGTCGTTCACATCCCGACATGTATGGGCGCAGTCGTTGTCGCATACAACCTTGACGGAGTGGAAAGCCTTAACCTTTCAAGCGAGCTGGTTGCAGACATCTTTGCCGGAAAGGTTACGAAGTGGAACGATTCTCGTATTTCGGAATTGAACGGCGGAGTCGCTCTTCCGGACGAGAACATCATTCCAGTATTCCGTTCGGATGGTTCTGGAACTACATTCGTATTCACAGATTTTCTTTCTAAGGTTAGCGAGGAATGGCGTTCGAAGTATGGCGCAGGCAAGTCTGTAAATTTCCCTGTCGGTCAGGCAGCAAAGGGAAACCCTGGTGTTGCAGGCGTTATTTCGCAGACTAGGAACTCTATCGGTTACATTGGTTCTGAATATGCCTTTGCACAGAAGATTTCCTATGCAAAGATTCAGAACAAGCGCGGCGAATTCATCGAGCCAAGTTCAGAGACTATCTCTGCGGCTGCATCCGGCGAGATCCCTTCTGACACTCGTGTTTCGATAACTAACGCGGACGCTTCGGGAGCATATCCTATAAGCTGTTTCACTTGGGTGATAATCTACAGGGAGCAGAACTATGCCGAGCGAACAAAGGAACAGGCTATGGCAACAATCGACCTTATGAAGTTCATTCTTTCCGACGATGTGCAGAAGGTTACTTCGGAGGTTCACTATGCGCCGCTTCCAGATAAGGCTAAGAAGCTGAGTCTTGACAACCTGAAGACTGTGACTTATAACGGAACAGCAGTGTCTGAATAACATCTTTCATGTATGAAGATTAAAATCGACAAAGGAAAGCGTGCTGCAGACAAACTTTTCAGAGCCATATTGTTCGCATCGGCACTGACTATGCCGGTCTTGTGTGCCGGCATAGTATATGCGCTTGTCACTGACGCCTATGATGCATTCAACCATTTCGGATTCCTGAATTTCCTGACTTCCTCGGAGTGGAGCTATACGGAAGGAGCGGAGGAATATGGAGCGCTGCCGTTCATTATAGGCACGCTTATGACAACTTTGCTTGCACTGGTTTTCTGCATTCCGTTCTCTATGCCCGTAGCTCTGTTCGTAGGCGAGTATTTCAAAGGAACGAAGATTGCCGGAGTGCTTGGAACTGTTACTGACCTGCTTGCCGGCATTCCTTCTATTATCTATGGATTGTGGGGATTCTACACCTTGCGACCGGTAATCATGAACCTTCATATCTCGCCGCAGGGTTCCGGAATTCTTACTGCATCGCTCGTGCTTGCGATAATGATTGTTCCGTATGCGGCTTCGCTGAGTGCTGAGTTCATCAAGATGGTGCCGAATGATTTGAAGGAGAGTGCATACAGTCTCGGTGCAACGCGTGCCGAGGTGATGAGAAGGGTAGTCGTTCCGGTCGCAGGTTCTGGAGTCTTTTCGGCATACATCCTTGCCATAGGACGTGCCTTGGGCGAGACTATGACAGTAACGATGCTAATCGGAAACACGAACAATATCCCTACTTCCATCACTTCGACGGGCAATTCCATGGCTTCGATAATTGCGAACCAGTTCGGAGAGGCTGACGGACTCAGGCTTTCGTCGCTGATAGCCATAGGACTGATTTTGTTCCTGATTACGGCAGTGATAAACATGATTGGCAAGATGATGATTAAAAGAGTTAGAATATGATGAACTTAAACATTAGGAGCCGTTTGGCTAAGGACAAGCTGGCTCTGTATATTATCTGCTTTTTTTCTGCGCTTACCGCAGTTCCGCTTCTTGCCATTCTTGGCGAAGTGTTCTGGCGCGGATACAGTCATTTCTCGTGGTCGTTCTTTACTGAGGCAACGCCCACTGCGTACAGAGCCATGAAGGCCGTTGCCGAAGGGAATCCCATACCCGGAGGAATAGCCAACGGAATCATCGGAACACTGATAATGCTTTCTATGGCTGTAGTTGTCGCTGTGCCGCTCGGTATTCTCTGCGGCGCATATCTTTCCGAGAACAGCAGGAGTAGGTTTGCCAGAACAGTGAGCTACCTTACCGACCTGCTTCAGGGAACGCCTTCCGTGATTATCGGCATCATTGTCTATATCTGGGTTGTTGTTCCGATGAAGGGATATTCTGCGATAGCGGGAAGTGTTGCGCTCTGCATAATGATGCTGCCTCTGATCATACGTTCAAGCGAAGAGACCCTGAAGATTCTTCCGTCTTCGCTTAAGGAGGCAGGTCTCGCGTTGGGAGGCAGCAGGGCAAGTGTAATGTTTCGTGTCCAACTGCCGGCTGCGTTCAGCGGAATATTCACCGGTGTGCTTCTTGCGATTTCCAGGGTCATAGGCGAGACTGCGCCACTTATGTTTACCGCTCTGGGATGCTCGTTCATTCGATGGTCTGTTGACAAGCCTATTTCAGCAGTGCCTCTGCTTATATGGGAATTTTTCAACGATCCTAATCTTCAAGAGTTAATATGGAGCGCTTCGCTATTTCTTCTTCTTTTTGTTCTTTCATTGAATATCACCGCAAAATATCTTGCAAAGAAATGGAACCAATAAAACCGATACTAGAATTCAAAAAGACCTGCGTGTCTTATACCAAGCAGACGATGGCTGTGAAATACGTCTCGGCGGCTATTCAGCCAAACACGATTACTTCAATTATGGGGCCTTCTGGATGCGGCAAGTCAACTCTGTTGAGAGCCGTAAATCTGATGCACAACCTCTATCCGGACATTCGTGTCGATGGCGAGATACTGCTGAACGGCGAGAATATCCTGTCTATGGAGCCGATAGATGTGCGTCGTCGCATCGGAATGGTGTTCCAGAGGCCTACGCCTTTCCCGACGATGAGCATCTATGACAATATCCTTGCCGGGTTCACGCTAAACGGTATTTCTATGCCGAAGTCGGAGCGAGACGAGACTGTCGAGCGTTGCCTCAGGAGTGTTGCTCTTTGGGACGAGGTCAAGGACGTGCTGAACAAGAAGGGAACGTTCCTTTCCGGAGGTCAGCAGCAGAGGCTCTGCATTGCGAGAGCATTGGCAATGAAGCCTGATGTACTGCTTATGGACGAGCCGACATCTGCGCTTGACCCGATAGCAACAAAGCATATCGAGGATTTGTTGCTGAACTTGCAGAACGAGGTAACGATACTGATTGTAACTCATAACATGGGGCAGTCAATGCGTATTTCTTCGCATTCCATGTTTATGTATTTAGGAGAGCTAATCGAATACGGAGATACAAAATCTATGTTTTCAAATCCAAAGGATGACAGGACTAAATCATATCTGACTGGTAAAATTGGTTAGTCGAAAGCAAATTAAACAACTGAAAGGTGGCTTTATCGTGAGATTGAGCCACCTTACTTTTTTGTTTCATTTTTATGCTTTATTAAAACAGTCCCTTTATCAAGTAGAATACTACAGGAACAAGCAGGCTAGGCAAAAGGTTTACAGTCTTGCAATCCTTGATTTTAAGCAAAGAAAGTCCCGAACTAAGAATCAAGACACCTCCGACAATAGATAGTTCTATGCGCATTGGGTCAGGTATCGCTTCCTTGAACACTATTGCCAAGAGGTAGAACATACCCTGCCAGCAGAACAGAACGGGTGCTGCAAACATCATTCTCCAACCATAGACGGAAGCAAGTACGGCGCTGGAAACAAGATCCAGAGTTGCATTAGTGAACAGATAGGTGTTGTTTCCTTCGAGTGCGCTAAGAACCGGACCAAGAATAGAGAATGTACCGATGCAGAACAAAAGACAGCCTGTAGTAAGACCTTCGATTAGTTTAGGTTCATTGTCTTTAGTCATTGTGTTTTCTCTTTTCTTTTCCTCGTATCTCTCAAGTTTCCCTGCAAAGTCAAGTTTAGTGCCAATAATCCCTCCTATGGCAAGGCTAAGTATGAAAAGAACCGGATATTCGCTCTTGGGCATGTTGCTGACAGAGGCATTCGCTCCGAGCATGATGGTGCATAGACCAAGTGCCTCGAACAAAACTTTTCTGTATCTTTCTCCCAAGAGTTTTTTGAATACGGAGCCAGTTGCAGAACCGACTATTATCGCTATTGTGTTTACTATTGTGCCAAGCATGGGAAATTGGTTTAAAATATAAAGAGTTAAGAACCGAAATCCTTAACTCTTTATTATTAGAAGTCTGTTTCTTTTTATTAGAACTCAGCAGTCTTTGGTGTACGTGGGAAAGGAATAACGTCACGAATGTTAGTCATACCAGTCACGAACAAGATCAAACGCTCGAAGCCAAGACCGAAACCTGAGTGAGGACAAGAACCGAACTTACGAGTGTCAAGATACCACCACATATCCTTCATTGGAATATTTAGCTCGTTGATTCTAGCAAGTAGCTTGTCGTAGTTCTCCTCACGCTCCGAACCTCCGATGATCTCACCGATAGTTGGGAACAAGACGTCCATTGCACGTACTGTCTTGCCATCCTCATTCTGCTTCATATAGAATGCCTTGATCTCCTTAGGGTAGTCTGTCAAGATTACAGGGTTCTTGAAGTGCTCCTCAACCAAGAAGCGCTCATGCTCAGAAGCTAGGTCGCATCCCCAGAATACAGGGAACTCGAACTTGTGTCCCTTGGCAATTGCGTCCTCAAGGATCTTGATTCCCTCAGTGTAAGTCAAGCGAGTGAAAGGTGTTTTCAATACACCCTGCAAACGCTCGATAAGTCCCTTGTCAATCATGTTGTTTAGGAACTCAAGGTCGTCCTTACAGTTGTCCAAAGCCCATTGAACACAATACTTGATGAAGTCCTCGGCAAGATCCATGTTGTCAAAGATGTCGTTGAATGCAACCTCTGGCTCGATCATCCAGAACTCTGCCAAGTGGCGAGGAGTATTAGAGTTTTCAGCACGGAATGTTGGACCGAATGTGTAGATAGAGCCAAGAGCAGTAGCGGCCAACTCTCCCTCAAGCTGTCCTGAAACTGTCAAGCTTGCCTGCTTTCCAAAGAAATCGTTATCGTATTTGATTGAACCGTTCTCGTCCTTCTTTAGGTCGTAAAGGTTCATTGTTGTTACCTGGAACATCTGTCCTGCACCCTCACAGTCCGAACCTGTAATAATAGGTGTGTGGAAGTAGAAGAAACCTCTGTCGTGGAAGAACTTGTGGATTGCGATTGCCATATTGTGGCGAATACGGAACACTGCACCAAAAGTGTTTGTTCTTGGACGAAGGTGTGCGATTTCACGAAGGAACTCCATTGAACAGCCCTTCTTTTGTAGAGGGTATTCATTTACATCAGCCTTTCCATACACTTCGATACTCTTAGCAAGAACCTCAACTGTCTGTCCTGCACCTTGCGACTGAACCAAAGTACCGACGCAGTTTATGCACGCACCAGTAGTGACATCCTTCAAAATATCCTCGCTAATAGTACCAGCATCAACAACAAGCTGAATATTCTTGATTGTAGAACCATCGTTAAGAGCGATGAAACTCACGTTCTTGTTTCCGCGTTTTGTGCGAACCCAACCCTTTACATTGATATCTTCACCATAAGTTGTCAACTTCAAAGCATCAACAACCTTAGTTCTTCTTATGCTCATAATTTATGATTTTTCAAATATAGTGCAAAGTTAAAATCTTTTTTGATAACTAGCCATAGAATTACTTGCTAATTTGTGTTTCTGCATGCCAAAAATAGTCTGAACCGCATAAAGCGACAAAAAATAAAGAGTGATGCGTGAACATCACTCTTTATTGTGAATATAGATCAATGTCTATCTGCCTATATTAGAAGCTGTAAGAAACACCTAGAGAAGTAGTCTCCCAGAACTGCCAGTATGCCTTTCTGAAACCGTAGTTGTAATCCTTTAGGTTGTTGTTGCTGCTTCTGTATCCAATACCGTCAATCTCGGCAACGTCTTTGTCGCACTTCTGCAAAGCTCTGTGGTATGAAAGCTCTGAGTTGTCGTACTTCAACTGAGATCTGAATGTCAACTTGATGTACTTAGTTAGGTTGACGTTAGCGTCGAACTTCAAAGTAGTGTAGAAACCATTGTAGTCATTCATGCTGATGTTGCTTCCAGCAATGTCCTCAAGTGTATATACGTTGTCGATGAAGTTTTTGTCAATGTAGTTCTCCATAGAAACAATCTCACCCTTTCTGAACTCTACGTAGTTACCCTTGCTTACAATGTCCTTGTCGAATTTCTGAACTGCCTTGTTGTAAGCAAAGAATGTTTCTGAAGACACAGCTATGCTGAAAGTCTTGTTGAACTCCTTTGAATACTCAATACGAAGCAAAGCACCAATCTCACCTCTGAAATCCATGTACTTGTTGTCTGAATTTGTTGTGTCAAGCTTCATTGAATAGTTTTCAGCGATGAAGTCGTCCTTGCACCACATGAAATTACCTGTGATAGGCGATACAAAGATAGAAAAGTTAGCCTTTGGATTTGGCACGAAGTCAATACCGAGAGAAGCCTTGACAGTAGCAGGATTAGCAAACTTGCTAGTTGTTACTGTTGTGTCGTTCCTTTCTGTATTGCTGAAGTGGAACTTGTAGTCATCGTCATTGTTGTACATCTCGTCAATAGTGTCGTAGCTGTATGTACGAGCGAACTGAGACTCAAAGGCTCCACGACCAGTTAGGTACATAGTCTTGTTCAACTTGTATCCATACTTTGAGCTTAGCGAAATTTCATCGATAGCTTTGTGGAACTTTGGCTTGTTTTCGTACTCGGAAGACACGTTCATTCCGTATGCCAAGTTCAAGGCATTCTTCCATGAGTGACGAGCGCGTAGGTAGTTTGCGTTCAGCTTAGCGTAAACGTCACCAGTACCCAAGTGACCTGTTCCGTCTGTTGAAGATGCGCTATAAGAAGTCTGTGAAGCGTTCAAGCCGATAATTCCTGGGAAAGTCCAGCAAGCAGTGTCCGCAGCAATCTCGGAAGATACTGCACTTTTATTTGACTCTACGAAACCTGTTACAGACGATTTTACGTTGTCGTTCTCTGACTTTTCGATGTCCTGAGCCATTACTGCAGTAGCAGAGGCCAAAGAGCAAAGTAGTAATATTTTCTTCATACCTAATATATTATATATCTGTTGCAAAAATACAATGTTTTTGTGTTTTATAACACATGTTAGCTCGATTTTTTATTCTTCCTCACCGAATTTTAGTATCATGCTTGTAGCTCCGAGTGTTATAATCTCTCCGCTTTCGATGATTCTGTTTTCCTTTTTAGCAAGAATGTCGTTCGATACGAATGTTCCCACAAGGCTGTCGTTGTCCTTTACGGAGTGGATGATTCTGCCGTTTTTCTCCTTGACGCAGATTGTGCAGTGGTTGCGGTCCATGCTCATGTCTCCGCTCTGGATAGGGTGGTCTATGGTAGTGTCCGGGTTTCTTCTTCCAAAGACATTGTCCCCCAGGTGAAGAGGAAACTCCTGTCTCTGTCCGAATATGTTCTCGATCACTACAATTTTGCCGTACTTTTCCTCGTTGTCATTCTCGTCCTTTTTTACAAGCTCCTCCGAAGCAATCTGAGTTGGCTTGATTTTGAAGCGCACCTTGAATGTCTTTCCGCAGTCAGGGCAGTGGATGCTGACTATGGAGCCAGCCTCTATGTTTCCATCTTCGAAAGTTACGAAATTATCGCACTTCGGACATCTAATTTTTTTCATTTACTTTTTATTGTTTTGTTCCGGCAATTAGAGACTTCCAAATTGACTTTATTCTTTCAAACTCTCCATTAAACTGTGGAGTGAAGACTTGGGTGTCGAGGTTGGCCTCAACATCTTCAAAAGACCAAAATCTACCTTCGTCTATTTCCACAGGGTCAATGTTGAAGTCTCCGTCATAGATACAGTAGAAATCATTCACCAGTTCTTTCTCCCTTGCACTTTGCCAGATATATCTGCATAGAAGTTTTGGTTCGTATTCGCTGATTCCCAACTCTTCTCGTGCCTCTCTTCTTAGCGCAGTCTCTACTTCCTCGCCGTAATCCACGTGTCCACCTACAGAAGTGTCCCACTTGCCGGGTTGGATGTCTTTGGACATTGATCGCTTTTGAAGATAAAGCTCGCCTTTGGAATTGAATACGTGAAGGTGTACAACCGGATGAAGATAGAAAGTGCCTCCGTGACACTCCTTTCTTGTGGCTTTGCCTATAGTATTTCCTTGCTCGTCAACTATTGGGAATAATTCTTCTGCCATAATGTAAACTCTAAATTCAACTGCAAAGTTATCAAAATTCCTCGATATTTATCCATTATCTGTCCATAATATTGCAAAGTTATGGATTAAAGGAATTGCCAGATAAAAAACAAGCATCTCTACTCGCGTAGAAATGCTTGGATAATTAATCACATAAAACGAACTGAAATTTAAAATATCTTTTTTTGTGACTTTCGCTAATTGGATAGCAAAAGTGTTGCAAAGTTAATACTAATGTTTGAGATTTCTAAATTTTTGGTCTATTATTTTATTTCTAATTCATAATGACCAAAATAGCAGTACCTTTTTTAGGTTGTATAGGCCTTATGTGAAGGCTATTTGTTCCTTATCAGCGTGAAGTGGCCGGAAAGCTCTATCTCTCCCAAGTCGATGCTGATGATGTACCAGTAGTCTGTGGATGGCATTGGATAGCCGTTATACATTCCGTCCCATCCGGTAAAGTTGTTCTTGTAGTGCTGCAGCAGTTTTCCCCATCTGTCATAGATCCAGATTTCAAAGCCATTGTATGCCTCCAGCCCCTTGATTTGCCACAAGGCGTCGTCTCCTTCTGCGTCCGGTACGAAGTACGGTTCAGGGAATACCGGCGGAGCGTAGAAGAAATGAAGGCTGTCAAAGCATCCGGTTTCGTCAACCACCTTGACATCGTATCCTCCCGGCTTTTCGAATACTATCTCGTTGTATGAGCTTTCGTGATTCAGATCCTCGCAATAGTAAATCATGTCTCTGCCTCCTGTGGCAACGATTGTTGCAACTTGAGTCTGCTTGTCAACAATAATCTCCTTTATTTTCGGGCGTTCAAGTACATTGATCTTTACTAGACCTTGAGTCTTGCACTTGCCCTTAGTCATGGTTACTGTGTAGTTAATGCTCTTTGCAGGAGAGACGTATGTGGAGCCGGATCCAATCTTTTCAAGGTATGTGCTTGGCGACCATAGGTACTTTATTCCGTCCATGCCGCTTGGGAATGCGTTGATGTATCTTCTTTCTCCCTCGCACAAGCTGTATTCCTTCTCTACGTATGGAATTTCCTTGTCTGTGACAATGTCGGTGTAGTGATAGATCGGGCAACCGGTTTTCGAGAACAGAGTATCGACATGGACTGCATTTGTCGTGTAGGTCTTTCCGTGATATTCGATGCTGTCTGTCTCGCAGAAAGTCACTTTCGGAAGGTGCTTTTCCTCCAAAGGCTCTACAGTAATATATAGGTATGCAATACTGTCGCATCCGTTCACGTCGGAAAGTCTTTCGATGTAGTGTCCGGTTGCGTTATAACTTTTAATAGAACTGTTGTGAGTTTCTCCGCTGCACAGATGGATGTTCAGACTTGTCTCCTTGGGATTTATATAGTTTATTGTGAGGTGACGTACACTGTCGCATCCGTTCTGGGCTGTCAGCACCACTTTCTTTTCTCCTGCAGAGTTGTAGATGTTTCCCTCGAATTCTATTGACATTCCACTGCAGACAGTTGTGTCGAGGTAAATGTCATAGATAGGAATGTTGCGAGTAGGAGTGATGTCTATTCTAGGGCAGCTGCTTGTTTCGGAAGGAACGGTGTCAAGCCTGTTCCATTTCATTCCGATATTCTCTCTTGAGCAAAGAAGGGCAGAGTCAAGAACTTGTCTCTCCATAAGCTCTACAGTAAGGTAGAATCTGTATGTGCTGTCGCAACCCTCTGCGCTTGTCAAAAGAACAGAGTATTCTCCTCCCGTTTCATAGTCTATTCCGTTTACGTTATAGCTTGTTCCTTCGCAGATGGTGATGTCTTCTTCTGTCAGTTTCTCGAAGGCATAGTGGAAAGGTTGATATACGCTAACCTCGCAACCTGTTCTGATGTCCGGATGTGAATATGCGAAATCTATTTTGTCATGGAACACTTCCTCTGTTCCTACTGGCTTGCATTCCGTGATAGTTGCAAGTGTGTCGCGCATCTCGTCACGAACGAAGAGATGTATTTCGTGTATTTCGTCACACTTGTTAGCGTCATAGTCTGTGTAGATCTCCGTGTAAACTCCAGACTCTGTATAGACGTTCTGTTCTGTCACAAAGTTCTCGTTGGCGCATATTGTGTCATAGCTCACTATAGTATGAACCTGGTTGATTCCAAGTCTGACCGTGATCGTAGAGTCGCAGCCGTTTGACGCAGTTGTTATGACAGTGTATGTTCCTTTGGCATTGAAAGTCTTGTCTGCCACTGCCAGGCTCTTGTTGCTGCAGATGAACGTGTCTATTGTGCTTTGTGTAGGGTTAAGGAACAATAGAGGCTGGATTTCGTAAAGAGGGCATCGGTCCCCGTCATTCAGTTTCGTGACTGTAGTATCCCTTCCGCTCTTTGTCTTGTGACAGATTCGTTCTTCCGGTAGCAGATTCTCTCTTCTTGCGTCAATTGTCAGATAAGTGGTCTGTACAGACAAGCATCCGTTGCTTGCGCTGAAAGTATCCCTTATCGTGTAGTCGCCAGGAGTGTTGTATGTCTTGCCTCGGCTGTCTGTGTGGGAATCCTCAAAGCAGATCTCCTTGCTGAAGTATTTGTATTCCGTATATTCGAAATGGTACGGCTGCTTGACATATACGGGGCATAGAGTCTTTCCGTCAATTTCCTCGAATTCGTCAACATAATCTGCTGTAAGAGGTTTTGTTGTGTCATCCTCGCATTCCAATATTGTTGGTCGGACATCCTCAATAATGTCACGCTTGAAAAGGTGTATGTTTATGATTGTGTCGCATGCCGTTTTGGAATGGTACCTCTCTGTGTAGTCTCCGGTTTCATTATAGGTGGACAAGCGTGTCTTATACACATCTTCGAAACATATTGTGTCGTACAGGTCCTTTACAATCAAGTCGCTCACGGTAAGCTTCAGGTATATCGTGCTGTCGCATGAGTTCTTTGCGGTAGTATGGATCTCATATTCTCCGGTTGTGTCGTATATTCTGCCGGCAACCTCTATTGAGTATCCTGCACAAAGTGATGTGTCTATAGTCTCAGTCTTTGGCTCCTGGTAAAGTATGGGGGTGCGGACATAGAGAGGACATTTGTTTCCGTCGTCCTTAATTGTCTCTATGGTGTCTCTTCCTGTTTTTTCTGTTGTGCAGACTATTGTCTCAGCCAGTATTTGCTCCCTCTTTGGCAGTATTGTGAGGTGTGTTGTAATTATGGAGTCACAGCCGTTTGACGCGATCAGAGTGTCTTTGTACTCTCCGCTTTCAGAGTATTCCTTGTTGGATACTGTTACTCTCTCGTCATAGCATATTTCAATAAACTGGTCGGTTTTGGATATATTCTTGTGGAGAACGGGAGTCTCTATAGTACGCTTGCATCCGAACTCGTTTGTCTCGAAGCTTCTGATCTTTTCAAGTCGGTTCATTCCTCCCTCTTCGCATAGGAACACAGTGTCCCTGACCTCGATGTCCTGTTTGCGGAAAGAGAGGTTGTATGTGACGATAGAGTCACAGCCAGTCAGCTTCGATTCATGTTTGTACTTGAAAGTGACAGGCTTTGTGTATTGGTCTCCGTTAGGCATGACAAGCTTCTCTCCGTAGCAGAGCAGGGTGTCAACGGTTGTGTTCTCCTTCTTGGGCACCATGATGAGCGGTTGGCTTTCATAGCGCTTGCATCCGAACTCGTTTTCTGTTATCCTCTGTATGGTCGTGTCTTTTGTAGGAGTGTAGATGTTTCCGAAAGCCTCTATCTCCGAGTTTTCGCAGAAGTATTTTCCTTCAAGGATTTGGGAGTCCAATGGTCTGTTTTTGGCAGTAAAAACAACGACAGAGTCGCATCCGTTATCTGTCATGTATATCAGAGGAAGGCTTCTTCCGGGTCTTATGTATCTGCCGGCAACGAACCACATTTCTCCGTAACATAGTGTGGAGTCTATGTATGTGTAAGGGATTTGTGGCATCACGTCCACATGCAGAACCGTTGTACTGTCGCAAGTGTTCGACGAGTTCCTTACAGTTGTTGTGTAGTCACCCGGATCTCCGATGATTTCACCGTCGAACTTGGTTGTTGTTCCGTAGCACAGATTCTCGTACAGGTCAACCCTTGTCTTGTGGACCTTCAGATTAACTATCTCTACCTTGTCGCATCCTGTTTGTGGGTCTGTGTAGTGCTTTGTGTATAGGCCGGTTGTGGTAAGCACGGTATCTCCCCACACGTACTTTTCAGACTTGCAGAGATCGACCGAGGTTGCCTCTGTATTGACGTTGATGTCAGGAATGTCAACGCATATCTTTTTATAGACGTATCTGGAACAGCGGTCTCTTCTTGCGTAGGCAATGTAGCATCCGCTTTGAGCCTGGTCGTATGGAATCAGCAGACTTGTGCCTTCTGCGGTGAATCCGTTCGGTCCAGCCCATTTTATAGGCTCTATGTTAGACTCTGCAGAGAGGATGAAGTCAGAGTTCTCGCAAGTTGGAGTCTTGGCAGATATTTCCAGCACTTCAGGTTCCGGAGCCGGACATCTGGGGAACAGGTTCACGTTCGAACAGTCGCTGAAGTCCTCGTACCACGACGTTCCGTTCGTATAGTCCTTGAATGATACGTCTTTGATTCTGCCTCCGCCAACCGGGAATTCCACCCATAGTCCGCGGACCCTGCAGATGCTGACGGGTTCAACTCTTGTCAGGTTGCCGTCGTTGTAGTAATAGATCAGGTCCTTCTTGATGACAAACTTTGTGTTTCCTCCGTCCTCTTTGCGGAGTCTGTCGCCTTTCTCTGTGTTCGGAGCAACTGCAAGTCTTAATTCCCTGGTGTTCGATTTCTCATCCTTTCCGCTTCTCAGCTGGTCAAGAAAAGAAAGGTCCTCTACTGGCTCAGTTGTTATGGACAGAACTATGACTATGCTGTCTCGGCTTCCTCGATTGAACTCATAGTTCCATTCCACTACAAAGCTGTCCGTCTGGCAAGAATAGTCGTAGAACTTGTACTTGACGTACTCGCCATTCTCCCTGTCATAGTCATTGTATTCGGCTCCGTTAGGTGTGAAGAATTCGCTCGGAGGAATTACCCTTTTTGGGGGAGTGTCATCGTCATCGTCCCGGGATTTTATCTCTGCGCTCCAATACTCTGTGTCGTCGCACACATCGACCACATACTCCCTTATCTGTGAAAAACAGTTCCCCAGACAGCACCAAATCAAGCAGATATATGTCAAAAGTGCGCGTTTCAAAACGATCGAAAGAAATAAATTAATGCGTTCTATCTTGCAAAAGTACAAAAATCAGCCGGTTTTTTGCTACTTAATTGCTTAAAAATGATAATTTTGCTTCATCTAAAGATTTCAGCGATAAAAATCCGCTGTTTTTCAATTAATGTTGTATGAATAGAATTCTTTCTGCTCTTTTTTTTCTGCCGTTCATGGCGTCCTGCAGTCACTCGGACAAACTTTATACTACTGGAAATGTGTCCTTTAAGATGATTCACGTTGACGGGGGATCGTTCCTTATGGGATCGCAAAGCATGAGCCCTAGCCTTGATGGTTTCGACACAGAGGCCCAGCAGGCGGAAATGCCTACGCACATGGTTAAGCTGAAGGACTATTACATCGGCGAGACAGAGGTCACTCAGGCTCTTTGGTACGAGGTCATGGGCAAAGAAGTGGCTATGCACAAAGGCTATTCACGTCCCGTGGAGAGCGTGAGCTATAACGACATCTGCGGTCCTGACGGTTTTCTGGAGAGGCTCAACAAAATGTTCGAGAAGGAGTTGAAGGAGGACAAGATGGTGTTCTCTCTGCCGTCCGAAGCTGAATGGGAGTTTGCCGCAAGAGGCGGAAACAGGAGCCAGCAGTTCCGTTACAGCGGCTCGAACACTCCGGAGGATGTGGCTGTGTTTGAAAAGCAGAAGTATTGGCAGGGAGGCAGTTCCTCTAATGTCGCCACCAAGACTCCGAACGAGCTTGGAATATATGATATGAGCGGAAATGTGTGGGAATGGTGCATTGATTCGTACAATGACTATTCCGCTGAATCTCAAGTAAATCCGATAGATACAGTAAGTAGTGCTGATCTAAGGGTAGTTAGAGGTGGAGGCTATGACAATGTGGCGCAGACACTGAGAACAACCGCCCGTAGCATAAGCAACAGGGACTACAAGTTCAATAACTTAGGGTTCCGCCTAGCTATGAGGAGAAGGTAATCGTAGATTGACCATAAGACAAAAAGCATCGTCAGTTTTCTTGACGATGCTTTTTTATTGCGTAATGGAATTTGTATTTTTGCTTTTGACTTAGCTTTTGCTACGAATAACAAATATAAATTCAACTACACTTTTGACTTTGTTTTGATTTGACAAGAATCAAGGCACAAACAAATCTAATGAGGATTCTGATTGTAAAATCTCTTTTTGATTGTTAGTTTGCTCAAATCTGAAAATCAAATTGTTCATGCCTCTAAGATTGTGTTTTGATCTAAAAAGAACGAATCTAATATTTTGGGAGCTTGTATCATAGAATATATTGACAGAGGAGCTATATTGATTCGGATTTTAGAATGAAAGTTAGTTGTACTATTTCCCGTTCATTCTTACTACTTTGGTAGTTTTTATCTTGTATTTGTTCTTGTGCAAAGTAACATATTGAGGAACTTGTCTTACTCTTTCGTAATCAACGTTCTGATATGTGTTTTCTTCGATGAGTGCTGTCACATTTGCAACAACACGGATTCTGTTGTGTTCATTAGGATTATAGAAACAAAGAGCATATGTGCCTTTCCCCGTAAATTGATTATCTGTAAATCTGGAACATTGTCCTGTGCCTTTTCCTGAATAATAATTTCGATAATTTTCTCCGGCTATGAAATACTTTGCATTTCTTTCATCCGTTATCCAAAAATGTACAGTATTATTTGAACCAGTAGGAGGAAAAGCAAAATCAACTGCAGCTCCAGCTGCGTATGCTCCAAGTTTGCCACCCTTTAAGAATCCTGCAACTTCAACCGCTCCCTTTACAATATTCTTAGTGTTATCATTATCACTAATAGTTAAGTATGACTCAGCGTTTTTTCCCGTACCAAACCAAATAACTAAAGCTTTGACTTTCCTTTCGGATAATTGCGTTCTTTCATAAGGAACTTGATAATATATACATTCTCTTGGATTGTCTTCTTGTATAATACCTTTGCTCTTTATCCAGATTTGTCCAGAATATAGTTCTTCTGTTGAATACTTAGTGTCAACTATTTCTTGCACTGTCTCAATATACTTTTCATCGACATAGCCAGTCAAAGAATCTTCTGTGTAAGGAATGAATGTTGTGTCATTAACATTCTCGTAATGCCAACCGGTGTCAAAAGTAATTTTTGATTCGTCGGCGGGAATTCTTTGAATCTTAATCTTGCATACTCGACCTGCCATGATTGGATTCTTGAATCTGAATGCATACAATCCGTTGTTGTCAACTTTGATTTTCTTGTCGCTAATCTCTGTTGTTTTGAAATCTTGGAACTTTGTGTTGCTAGGCATTTCTACAATCTCAATCTCCTTTACTGCCTTTCCGTTTGCTTCCTTGAAATCAAAGATAATTTGGTCTCCGGCGGCAAACCCGTAATACAAAGTCTCCTCTCCATTCAACTTGAATGTGTTTTCTGTAACTAAAATAGGCTCTATGGCACTACACAATTCAGAGAACAGAAGAGAAATAAATAACGCTAAGTAGAGTTTTATTTTACTCATAGTCCGAATATTTGTTTCCTTGTAAGTCTCCGAATTCAGGTGTTTGTTGATAAAAAAGAAAGGACATGAGACTTGTTTTGTCTTATGCCCATATTCTATAGGTATCGCCAAACACCCCAAACAACTGAACATAGAATAGAAACAACATCCCACGTCCAATTTGAATATGATGCACAAACACAAGGTTTGTTTGTCATAAACAAACGAACACAGGACATTTTTCTGCTTATTGTCCGTTGTTTTAAAATTTGGCGAATTTTATAGAATAGGACTTGATGAAAAAAATGCCTTTCGTTTCTTCGGATTTCTCCCCGAAGAACAATGCAAAAGTATGATAATTATTTAGATTGGCAAAAAAAGGCAAGGATAAATAATGAAAACGGTTCATTTTTCATTGGTTTTTGCAATGCAAATACATAGCAAGGCAAGAACTTGGAGTAAGGTTTTATTATTCAAAAAAATGTTGACTCGTTTCTCATCAATAATTGATAAATTAGCGATGAGAAACGAGTCAATTTCTAAAACATTCAGAATATTTGTCGTTATGCCTGTTAAGCAGACATAAAGTTTCTACCTAAATATTTTATCCCTCTATGACCTCAAGATCTTCGGGAACATATACATTTCCGTTGAAGTATTGCTTGGCTTCGGCTGTATATTTCTCTTTGCGAGTTGCGATAGTCTTTTCCTCGGTATGATAAAGAAGCAAAGACTTTACTCCAAGTTCAGTCGCAAGCTTTGCCGCATCCATCGCTGTGCTGTGGTGCTTTTCGTAGGGGTGGAAGATTTCTCTGTCGTCGTAAAGGCAGAAAGCCTCGCAAAGCAGGATGTCTGCATTCTTCGCGTATTTCTCGCACTCGGTATTGTAAGGCTCGTCGCCAAGGCAAGTAAGTTTGTAGTCTCCGTCCGACAGCATGAATCCGAACTGGACAAGCTTTGTGCTGTGTATGCTGAATGCTGTCAATGTCATGCCAAGAACTGATTCTGGAGCATTATCTCCGTCAGCAAGTCTTACGATTTTGATGCCGTTGCCAAGCTCTTTTGCAATCTTCTTGGGCAGCATGCGTACAGTCATAAGCTCAAGAAGTTCAGCTACGTCGTCATGAGTGTAGATTGTGAATGTGCCCGTGTATTCCCCTCTGTTTATGGCTGTAGAGATCATTCGTATGATCCATATACATCCCAATATGTGGTCGGTGTGTGCGTGGGTTACGAACATATAGTTCAGAGAAGTCAATGGGATATTCGCCTTGTCAAGACGTGAAAGTATCTGGTTTCCGCCTCCTGCGTCAACAAGCAGTCTTCCATGCTCGTTTTCAAGAACAAAACATGTGTTGTAGCATTTCTTGGCAAGTGCGTTTGCTGTGCCGAGCATTGTGATCCTGACTCTCGAAGATGTTGATTTGCAATTCATGTTGTTGTGTTTATTGTAATTCTGTCAAAGTTTTTGGCAAGTCCAGTATGGAAATGAACTTAGGTTCCTGACGCATGTCTATGCAGACATGGTTAAGTCCGTTTGTAATCAGCAGCATAGGAACTCCAAGCTCCCTGTTGTAAGAGAATATCTGGTCGAACACCTTCTGGCTGATTGTGATGTGCGGAGCCTTGTATTCGCATAGCAGAATCGGCTTCATCTGGTTGTTGAACACCACAGTGTCGCATCTTTTGGTCATTCCGTTCAGTGGCAGTGCCATCTCGTTGGCGACAAGTTCCGGCTTGACCTTGCAATGGTCGGTAAGGAATTCCACGGTGTGCTGGCGTACCCATTCCTCGGGGGTGAGCTTGAGCCACTTCCTTCGATTTTTGCAAAAGATTTCCAGATGTGTGCCGTTGTCTCTTACGCTAAATGTATATTGCGGGAAATTAAGTTTTTCCATATTAGCATAAAAACTCCTGTTTTTTATTAACTTTGCCTCCCGTTGGGTCGGCGGTATAATCATTAACTCACTTCGTATCGTTGAACGTTGTTCGCCTCAATTTCTATCATAGGCGATTTCCAATTGCAAAAGTAATCAAAAAGTAGCATAAAATTATCTATTTATAGTGTGAAATATGGCAAAGAAGGAAGGTTTGAAATTCGCAGACGTCTATGACGAGTTGGTCAAGGGTACTGTAAAGCCTATTTATCTGCTTCACGGCGAGGAGCCCTATTTCATAGACAAGATCTCCGACTATGTGGAAAACAACTTTGTGGAGGAGGATGCCAGGGATTTTGACCTGAAGGTGATTTATGGTTCTGACTGCACTATGGGCGAAGTGGTCATCCAGGCCATGAGCTATCCTTTCTGTGGCGACAGGAATGTGGTTATTGTCAAGGAGGCTCAGAACCTGAAGGGCTTTGAGGCTCTGACTGAATATGCGAAGCATCCTAATCCACAGTCTGTTCTTGTGCTATGCTACAAGTACAAGAAGGTGGATGCTCGAAAAGCCTATGTCAGTGAGGTGGCCAAGTCGGGTGGAGTGGTGTTCTACAGCGCAAAGCCTTACGAGAACGAGCTTCCCAAGCATATACAGGACATCGTTTCAGGACTGGGCCATCAAATAGAGCCCAAGGCTACTGAACTCCTCATATCATATGTGGGTGCTAACCTGCAGTCGATAGAGAACGAGCTGAAGAAGGTGACAAACTCCCTCACAGCAAAGACAACCGTAACCTATGACATGATTGCCAAAGGTGTGGGAATCAGCAAGGAGTTCAATGCCTATGAGTTGCTTGACGCTGTGAGAAACAAGGACGTGGCTAAGGCTAACCTTATAGCTCTGAAGATTGGCGGAGACAAGGTGCAGATTGAACCAATCGTTGCAACATTCTATACGTTCTTCTCGAAACTCTGCATCTATCACAAGTATTTCAAGAATGTTGTCCCCAATGACTATGACGTGATGAAGGTTTTGGGGCTGAGTTCATCATTCTTCTCAAAGCAGTATATTTCGGGAGCGCAGAACTATAATGTCTTTCAGGCTATCAAGGCCATTGACATTTTGCGCAAGGCTGACGAGAGAAGCAAAGGACTTGGCATATCGCCATTGACCACAAAGAGCGAGATATTGCAGGAAATGATTTACAGTATTATTCACTGCAAGGGAATAAACGACCCCTTTTAAGAATAACAGAATTATAAGTAAGAAATTCGGATCCCTTTGTTAGAGTCTATGGACTTATTTGTTTCGGTTTTCGTGTCACCATTGGCTTTGGTGCTGTATGGTGTCTTAGGCATAAAGCTTAGTGCTAATGGTGAGGCTGGCTGCTTCAAAACATTTGTCATAATAGCTTCAGTTGCAACATTGATTGGGTGCCGTATGGGAGAACCTTATAGTTTTCATGGTTATGTCTCTAGTTTTTTTACCATGACAGGAGAGTATTTGTTTGGTTTGCTCATGCTGTTGTGCCTATGGGGATTCAAGCGAGCAGAAAAGGTTGAAGAACCTCTGTTTGAGAATCTTGCTGTTGAAGAAGAACCATCTATAGGGCGAAGTCCTCAGTTCAAAAAGTTTGTGTTCTTTGTCTATTTTGCGGTTTCACTGGTTGGTTTTGTTGTTTCTATAAATTCTAGGCAAGAGTTAGAACATCGTTTTCAGATGATAGAGGAGTATAATTCCAAATTGGCAGATATGGAGGAGAGAATGCAGGAAATATATGAATCGAAGCATTTGACAAAGGAGCAATTCAAGGATTTTTCTGACTCGCTCTCTGCGTGGAAGGAGAAGTACAGGGATGTGTTACAGGATGTGTTATATTATGACAGTAAGGTATTAAAAAAGTGTGAATGGTATCTTAGCCATATGGAGCATCAGGTAATTTGGAATGAAGAAATAGCCAGGAGGTATCACGAAAAAAATGCAGAATTTATGTCAGAGCTTCAACAGTTTATTTCTGATCTGCCTGAAAAGTTGAACACTACCCAGTACGAGAGTAATAGCGAAAAACTTCAGTCACTCTATGACTTCTATTTGGGAGTTATACGAGGATATGCCGAATCCGATGATTTCTCTGCCGAATCCGTTCAGTTGTATCAGCAATGTGTGCAGGAACTCGAAAGCAGAAAGCAAGTCAAAAAATAATATATTTCATTTTGTTGTCAGAATTTTAGTTATGGTTTTTTTCATTTCGTTTTTCATGTCACCATTGGCTTTGGTGCTGTATGGCGTTTTTGGTGTAGTGCTTCTACATTCCTTTGCAAGGAAAGGATCTGGTTATGGCGGTTTTTCCAAGTATGATTTAGCTATATTACTTCAAATCGCCATAGTAGTTTCAGTTATTACGTTGATTGTTTGCCAGGTGCATGACCCTTATGGTTATCGTAGTATAAATAAACATATTTTGGGTCATTTCGGAAGTTATTTCTTTGGATTGACCTTCTTGTTGAGCGTATGGGGATTCAAGCGAGCAGATAAGGTTGAAGAACCTCTATTTGAAAATTTTGAGTATGAAGATGAACCAAGTAAAGGACCAAGTCCTCAGTTCAAGAAGTTTGCGTTCTTTGTCTATATCACAGTTTCTTTGGTTGGTTTTTGTGTTTCTGTAAACTATGAAATCAGGAAAGAGCAACAGGCAACTTTAATAAAGAATTATAAATGCGAGTTGAGAACTGAGGTGAATAAAATGGAGGAAGCTATCAAGTATCCTAAAACATTGACAAGGGAGAAATTAAATGTATTCTCTAACACACTCTCCGCTATAAAGGATAAATACGAGAAAGAAATAGAAGATGATAACCATATGTGGGATGTGGCTGATTTGCAAAAAAAGTACGAGAAATTATTGGTAAAGTACGAAAAATTATTGGTAGAGATTGAGGAACGTGTAGAGAGAATTGAGAATATCAACGATGAATGCAAGGCTGAGCTTGAACGATTCCTTTCTATACTGCCTGACAAGTTGACAGAAGAACAGTGGGGTGAATATAACGTTACTCTGTTCAATTTGTATAAAACATATTATAAATCTTTAACCAGATATAATGACAATGAAGAATTTTCTGTAGAGGTTGAGCAACTATATCAACATTGTAAGCAGGAACTTAATAATAGAATGTAAATAGATAATCGCATGATATAAGTACAAAGTTATGGAGATGTTTGTAAATATATTTTTTTCTACTTTCAGTCTGGTTGTGTATGCAATCATCTTTTTGCTGTTCTATGGTGTATGGTCGATGCAGAGCGTATCAAAAATGAGTTCTAATATTCAGGTCAGAGCTATTGCTGGTTTGTTTCTATGGTGTGCATTTGTGTTTATAGGTATAGCCGCCTATGCTTATAACCATATAGAATCACAGATTAAGGCAAGTGATTTGGTGTTTATACTGCCAATTACGGCTCTGTTAAGCTACTGGGGCATACGTAGGGCAAAGGAATCAATGAAGCTTGAGGAGGAAAGGAAACTTGGTGTGATTACGGAGAAGAATAAAGGAGCAGTAGTCGGCTTCAACCCAAGTTTTAGACTGATTGTGTTCTGGATTCTGTTTGCTGCTTCTGTTGTCGGCACTTGCATAGCCGCTTCCTATCGTTTCTGACAGTTCCAACAATTTCATTAGAATAAGTGCAATTATGGAAGTTTTACTTTAGTACCTGTTGACTATATGCGGCAGATAAACTATAACTAGTAATGCAAAATATTCGTTAATTTGCAATCTCTATCAACATTTTTGCACTTTTTATACAAATATCTTGCAAAAAATGTAAAAGGATAAACATTTTTGCATAATTTTGCACTCGAATTGATGTTACTCTGCGAAACGGGCAAATGAATATTTTATCATTGTTCGTGCACAATGTGTAATTAAAGTATTATCTTTGCAGTGAGAAATAAGAATAAACGTATAAATGTAATTAGAGAGATCATCTCTTCCAATAAGATAGCGAGTCAGGACGAGTTGCTTAAGTTGTTGATGGCTAAGGGGTTCGATTTGACTCAGGCTACTTTGTCAAGAGATTTGAAGGCAATGAAGGTGGTGAAGGCTCCTGATGCTAACGGAGAATATTCTTATAGATTGCCGTCCGAGGTGGCTCAGGCAGAGCAGCAGAGACTGCCATATATGGTCGGTGTCACTGTGTCGGCAGATTTCTCGGGAAATGTAGTTGTGCTTCATACTCGTGCCGGATATGCAAGTAGTCTGGCATACAGAATCGACGATGAGGCTGACGATGTGATAATAGGTACTGTGGCTGGAGAGGACACAGTAATATGCATTATCAAGGAGGGCGTGACAAAGAAGCAGGTGCTTGAGTCCCTTTGCTCTTTCATTCCATCCTTGATCAAGGATTAAGAGAATAATAAGTTACTTTAACTTTAACAAGAAATAGAGATTGGTTGAAATGGCAACGGATCAGGAACAGGAAATTAGAATAGTGCTTGCGGATGAGAGTCACATTCACTATGTAGATGAAATTTTGGAGACAATAGCAGTTGCTGCAGCTAAGCGCGGTACTGGTATCGCCAAAAGAAATCCTGAATATGTCAAGCAAAAAATGAGAGAGGGGAAGGCTGTCATTGCATTGTGCGGTGACGATTTCGCCGGTTTCAGTTATATCGAGACTTGGGATAACAAGCAGTATGTTACAACTTCAGGTCTTATTGTGCCAGAAAGATACAGAGGACGCGGTCTAGCCCGTCGTATCAAGCACATGACGTTCTCTCTTGCACGCAAAAGATGGCCTGAGGCAAAGATCTTTAGTCTTACAAGTGGCGATGCTGTGATGAAGTTGAATACTCAGCATGGCTACAAACCTGTTGGATTCGGAAACTTGACTACTGACGAGAGCTTTTGGCATGGATGCGAGGGTTGCGTGAACTTGGATGTGCTTCAGCGTACTAACCGTCGTTATTGCATCTGTACAGGTATGCTGTTCGATCCAAAAGATCCTGACTGTGTGGCAATAGCCCAGAAGGAACTGGATACAGATCCTAGCGTTGCCAGCATCATCGAGGCAAAATACGGTCCGGATGAGACTAAGGTAGTCAAAATGGCTGACAAGATAAGCCTTCTTGACAGAGTTAAGGCGATTTTCAAAAAATAGATTAGAAAATAATTGATATAAATTCTTACGAACTATGGCTAATAAGAAAGTAGTCGTTGCATTTAGTGGAGGTCTAGATACTTCGTTCACTGTAATGTACTTGGCAAAAGAGAAGGGATATGATGTTTATGCAGCATGTGCTAATACAGGTGGATTCAGTGAGGAGCAGCTAAAGCAGAACGAAGAGAACGCATACAAGCTTGGTGCTGTAAAATACGTTACTTTGGATGTTACAAAGGAGTATTATGACAAGAGCTTGAGATATATGGTATATGGTAACGTCCTTCGTAACGGTACTTACCCTATCTCTGTATCTTCAGAGCGTATTTTCCAGGGTATGGCTATCGCTCGTTATGCTAACGAGATCGGAGCAGATGCTATCGCTCATGGTTCTACAGGTGCAGGTAATGACCAGGTTCGTTTCGATATGGCATTCTTGGTTCTTTCTCCTAAGGTTGAGATCATCACTTTGACACGTGATATGGCACTTACTCGTCAGTACGAGATCGATTACTTGAACGAGCATGGTTTTGCTGCAGACTGGACTAAGTTGAAGTACTCTTACAACGTAGGTATCTGGGGAACTTCAATCTGTGGTGGTGAGATCCTTGACTCTCGTGCAGGTTTGCCAGAGACAGCTTACTTGAAGCAGGTTACTAAGACTGGTAGCGAGGAGTTGAGAATCGGATTCAAGAACGGAGAGGTTTGCTCAGTAAACGGTAAGGAGTATTCAGACAAGATAGCTGCAATCCAGGAGATCGAGAAGATCGGTGCCGCTTATGGTATTGGTCGTGACATGCACGTTGGTGATACTATCATCGGTATCAAGGGACGTGTAGGATTCGAGGCTGCAGCCCCTATGCTTATCATCGGTGCGCACAAGTTCCTAGAGAAATACACTCTTTCAAAGTGGCAGCAGTATTGGAAGGATCAGGTTGCAAACTGGTACGGAATGTTCCTTCACGAGAGCCAGTATCTTGAGCCAGTAATGAGAGATATCGAGGCTATGCTAGAGAAGAGCCAGAGAAATGTGAATGGTGAGGTTATTCTTGAGCTTCGTCCATTGTCATTCTCTACTGTTGGTGTTGACTCAAAGGATGACTTGGTTAAGACTAAGTTTGGTGAGTATGGCGAGATGAACAAGGGTTGGACTTCTGAGGAAGCTAAGGGATTCATCAAGGTTACTTCTACACCGCTTCGCGTATATTATGCTAACCATAAGGACGAGGGAGAGAATATCTAATCTCTGAATTTGTAAAGGCATTAAATCTTATATGGGAGGTGGGCAATTTGTTCACCTCTCTTTTTTGTTTTTGTCGTTCATTTTGTTTACCTTTGCAAATCCATTTGTGGAACAAAAGAACTAAAAGGAATAAAAGATACAATAATGATAAAAGTAGGAGTTATTGGAGGTGCAGGATACACAGCCGGAGAGTTGTTACGTATTCTTGTAAATCATCCGCAGGTAGAGATTGTTTTCGTAAACAGTACAAGTAATGCAGGCAATTACCTATACGAAGTTCATGAGGGACTTTTTGGTGAGACTGACATGAAGTTTACAGATGATCTTCCATTCGACAAGATTGATGCAATGTTCATTTGCTCAGGTCATGGTGACAGCAAGAAGTTCTTGGAGAGCCACGATGTTCCTGCAAGCTTGAAGATTATTGACCTTTCTCAGGATTACAGAGATGAGAGCAATGGCTTCGTTTATGGTTTGCCAGAGGTTAACCGCGAGAGAATCAAGAAGGCAACTAAGCTTGCTAATCCAGGATGTTTTGCTACTGCAATTCAGATAGGCCTTCTTCCTCTAGCTGCTGCAGGTCTGTTGAAGAGCGAGGTTCATACAAATGGTATAACTGGTTCTACTGGAGCCGGAGTTAAGCCAGGTGCCACATCTCATTTCAGCTGGAGAAACAATAACATTTCAATTTACAAGGCATTCAAGCACCAGCACCTTATAGAGATTGGTATGACAATGAGAAACCTTCAGCCATCTTTTGACAAGGACATCAACTTCCTTCCTGTTCGCGGAGACTTTGCAAGAGGTATTTATGTCAGCCAATATACAGAGTGCGACCTTGACGAGGAGGCTGCAGTAAAGCTATACAAAGATTTCTATAAGGACTCAGCATTTACTTTTGTTATGGATGCAAATCCTGACTTGAAGCAGGTTGTGAACACTAACAAGGGTATTGTTCATGTAGAGAAGCACGGAAACAAACTGCTTATTATCTCTATGATCGATAACTTGTTGAAGGGTGCTTCTGGACAGGCTGTTCAGAATTTCAACTTGATGTTCGGTCTTGACGAGAAGATGGGCTTGAACTTGAAGTCTGTTGCATTCTAATTAAGTTTTCCACAATATTAAAAATAATTCATACTCATTATAATGAATCTATTTGACGTTTACCCACTCTTTGATGTGAACATTGTCAAGGGTGAGGGCTGCAAGGTATGGGATGACAAAGGTCAGGAGTATTTGGACCTTTATGGCGGTCACGCAGTTATTTCTGTAGGTCACGCTCATCCAAAGTATGTTAAGGCTGTATCTGATCAGGTTGCTAAACTTGGATTCTATTCGAACTCTGTAATCAACGACTTGCAGAAGCAGTTGGCTACAAAGCTTGGAGAGGCTTGCGGCTACGAGGATTATCAGCTATTCTTGATCAATTCGGGAGCAGAGGCTAACGAGAATGCACTGAAGCTTGCTTCATTCACTAATGGCAGAACTCGTGTACTTTCTTTCGAGAAGGCTTTCCACGGGCGTACTTCTCTTGCTGTTGAGGCTACAAACAACCCTAAGATTATTGCACCTATCAATGCCAATAATCACGTTACATATCTTCCAATCAACGATCTTGACGCTTTTGCAAAGGAGATCAAGAAGGGTGATGTTTGTGCTGTAATCATCGAGTGCATCCAGGGTGTCGGAGGTATCCGTATGGTTACTGCAGACTTCCTAAAGGGATTGCGTCAGCTTTGCGACGAGACTGGTACAGTTCTTATCTGCGACGAGATTCAGTGCGGTTACGGACGTAGCGGTAAGTTCTTCGCTCATCAGCATCTGGGTGTTAAGCCTGACATGATCACTGTGGCTAAGGGTATTGCAAACGGTTTCCCTATGGCGGGAGTTCTTATCTCTCCTAAGTTCAAGCCTGTATATGGCCAGCTTGGTACTACATTCGGTGGTAATCACCTTGGTTGTGCCGCTGCTTTGAGTGTGCTTGATATCATCAATGAGGAGAAGTTGGTGGATAACGCTGCCGAGGTTGGTGCATACTTGATGAACGAGATCAAGAAGATTAACTCACCTAAGATTGTCGAGGTTCGTGGTGAAGGCCTAATGATAGGAATCGAGTTGAACGAGCCTTACAAGGAAATACGTACTAAGCTTGTTAAGGATTTGCACGTATTTACTGGATGCAGCGGTACAAACGTACTTCGTCTTCTTCCGCCATTGTGTTTGTCTAAGGCTCTGGCAGACGAGTTTATCAAGAGATTCAAGGTAGCTCTTGCCTAAAATAAGATATAATATGAGTAGTGTGCCAGTCCGTTGGTTTGGCACATTACTTTTCTTTAATAATCCTAAACATTTATAAGTAAACAATGATTTGGTTTGATTGCAAGGTCGTTTATTACAAAGAGGACGACAAAGGAAAAAGAAAGCGTGTGACTGAGTCTTATCTTGTTGAGGCTTTTAATTTCTCTCAGGCAGAGGATAGGATCAGCGAACAGGTGGCTCCCTTTATTCTAGGTGAGTTCACAGTCAACGGACTACGCAAGGCATCTATTAACGAGATATTCCCTAATAATGAGGGAGACAAGCTTTACAAATGTAAGGTCTCCTTTATGTCCATTGATGAGGTTTCTGCGAAGGAGAAGAAGATCAACTCCATCATTCTTGTTTTTGGAACAGATTTGGCTAATGCTCTTGAGCATTTGACTGACAATCTAAAGGAATGTATGGATGTGTATGAGGTTGTTTCAATTACTGAGACTCCATATCTGGACATCTTCCCTCTAGATGTTCCTGCTGATGTAAAGAAGAAGGATGAGACTTCTTCGATCAAGGATGAAATTGCTGGCATTCAGGATCAGTTGGATGAGATTGTTAAGCTAAGCGATGAAGCTAAAAGTGAGATAGAGTAGTGTTGTATATAGTCAGGAGTGAAAACTCCTGATTTATATTGTTTTTTGATTTGAAGACATATTTTTTCGATAATATAGAATCGTACGGTTCAATTAACAGTGCCGAGCCTTTTTCCTGTAAAGTTCATGAAAAAAAGGCTCATTTTTTGTTTGCTTCTGTCGTGACGTCATTGTTGTTGCAGAAGCCTGTTTGGGTTTGGTTACTTGATATCTTGTTCATAGGACTATTTATCATATTTTCTAGTAAGGAATTCTTTCTGGTGTATGTAGTTCCTTGTTTGTTCTTGATATTACTTGCTCAATTTATATATGTAATAATACAATTAAAAACAGCTAGTTCTATCTATAAAACAGTAAAGGATTTCGTTTTTAGATTTGATAGGGAGGGACTTGCTGTCTGCAAGGAGAATGAGTATGGCATATTTGTCAAACTTGACTTGCTTCCCTGGAAGTCGGTTTTCAAGGTTGTGAATTTTGCCAATACAGTAGGCGTTTACGAGATTAGAAATTCCGGAGCCATGTTACCCTGCTTCACCCTTAGGCTTGACAAGAAATACCTTCCCCGACTTTATTCTCTATGGAAGGAGTACAAGGTGGACAATTATGGAGATGCACGTACTCCAATACCATATACCGAGAATGAGGAGAAGCAGATTATAACCTTGCTAAGGAATCAGTTCGGTGCTCCCATAGCTCTCTATCGTCAAAAGAAATCAAAGTATGTGAACGCCAATATCCTCGTGTTCCCTCCTACCAACGAACATCCATATTATACTCTTTCCACTTTGGGTATAGGAGCCCGTTCCATGAACATGCCCAAGGAGGCGCGTCTAAGGGAAAACAGATTGGATTACAGCGAGTTTATGATGTTCATGCCTGCAGATTGGGTGAAAGAAGAAAAGGATATTCATGATCCCAAGCACTGGTGGGCAGTTTCGTTTCTCGGAGATATTGCCACATCTTCCTTCTCTCGTGGATGTGCATACGGTTATGGTGATGTTATTCAGACGGATTTATTGAATCATGGTGTTTTGGTTTGTCCTAACCAAAGGATAACGCAAACAATAGTATGCTCCTTGATTTGTGGTAAGAGCGTAGAGTTCAATCAGGTTATCAGGATTTCTGCGGCAGAATATTCAAAGTACACAGATGAATGTCAGCATTTCGGGGATTTGCTTCGTGACATTTTTCCGAAGGATGTTGAAGACATAAACAATATAGAAATCTGTAAGATAGCAGCTAAAAATATGGGTAAAGTGTAATTATTTTGCCAATATCTATGTAAAAAAGAAGTTGAAAAGTATGTTTTTTAACATTATTTCTATATCTTTGCATCGTTTAACTATTTATTGAGGACAAGTAGATGGCAAAAAAATACGAGGAGGAATTAAAGAGTATTGAAGAGATAAACGAGGTATTCAAGCGTTTGACGCCTGAACAGCTTGTTTATTTGAAGCAGAATTATGAAATCCTTCGTTTCCGCAAGAACGAAATGGTTTATACTGAGGGTGATACTCCTACACATATCTATTGTGTCGCTAAGGGTAAGGTGAAGATCTTCAAGCGCGGAGTGGGAAACCGTACACAGATTATGCGTATGGTCGGACCATCTGAGTCGTTCGCTTATCGTGCCATGTTTGCGGAGGAGAATTTCGTAACTTGTGCAACTGCGTTCGAGCCTACAGTTATATATTCTATTCCTCGCGAGGTTATTAGGAACTTGATCGCCCACAATGCAGATCTTGCCTGGCATTTCATTCACAAGTTGAGTGTTGACTTGGGTATTGCGGACGCACGTTCTGTCAGCCTTACTCAGAAGCATATCCGTGGTCGTCTTGCCGAGTCGCTTATCTTCTTGAGAGATAGTTACGGTTACGAGGAAGATGGAGCTACAATAAGCATCTATTTGTCAAGAGAGGACCTTGCAAGTATGTCAAACATGACTACTTCAAATGCTATCCGTACTTTGTCCCAGTTCTGCGTAGATAAGATTCTTGCAATGGACGGTCGTAAGATTAAGATTATTGACGAGGAACAGCTTCGCAGAATCAGCAAGATAGGTTAATCAATCGGAAAAGATTAGATATAACATAAAGAGGACGCTTAATTGAAGCGCCCTCTTTTTTGTATAGATTTATGTACTAACAGCACATTCCCAATTCAGGAATCTCCATTAGTTCGTTGTCTTTCCCTTTCTCGATATCCTCTGGAGTTAGGATATGGATATGAGTTGAGTCTTTTTGACTCTTTATTTCATTAGTGTTACCTTTATACTTTATTTCTGTAGCTTCATATTTTATGGAGTCAGTGCTAATTCTGTAATAGCTTTCGATTGTTTGACTTGCTCCGTATATAGTACCTTCAGAATCATCATCCATAGCATCTTTTATTGAGGAATATAGCAATAAACCTTTGTTTAGATTGTAAGTGCCTTCTCTACGGATAGTTTCTGTACAACAAGAACATTCCCAATGGTACGATAGATTTAGGCCTTCGTTATCGGAAGTATAACTAATGTCTGCTACTAATTGCACATGTCCAGAAAGCAACCAGTCATTCTTTTTTATTAGCTTATATTTTGTCTCACATTCATCACATACTGGGTTTTCTCTTGAATATAGAAGGTAACCCATTACTATATTATTATTAACTTTAGAGCTAAACTCGTAGCATAGATAGCCACCATTATCTATAGCCCTGACTCTCGTAAGCTTAGAGGTATTAGGCAGATATGTTATTGTGACTTTCTTGTCTTCGCTATACTCCTTTTTGTAATTGCCGTTAATAAGAATGGAATCGTGAGGCACAATACTCTTGGCAAGACTGTCAAAAATAGCATGATATTGTTCTATGCTGTATTTTTGACAATTTGAATCCACATAAAACTCTTCGTTTTCTTCCTCATCGATTTTATCTGAACTTGAAGAAATAGTAAGAGTATCACTTGAAACAGAAATTGTATCAGCCTCTACTTGAGCCGTAGAGTCTTGGTAAATTTCTTGTTTTGTATCTCCATTCCCGTTGCACGAAGACAACAAAATTGGGAAAAGAAGAGCTGAAATGTATTTGTTCATATTACTCATTTTTAGTTGTGTCTATTCTGCTTTCAACTTTTGCGCTGTCACAAAAAGCCTTCTCTGTATGTATGGAGTCGGAAGTAACAGCATTATAGTTCTTCTTGTATCTTTTATACATAGGAATACTGTCTCCGTTTAGGATTAGTGCGTCTTTACGATACTTTACAGAGGCGTTCCAAAGTATCCATTCGCTGTATCCTGCATCATAGATTGCGTCTATTTGGGCTCTTACATCTGCAGGAGTGTAGGCTCTTGCACCTTTTACCCAGGGAGCGCTGAAGTCCTGTAACCAGGCTCTGACATTAGGCTTTGTGTCAAGGCAGTCAAGCACTTTCCTTGACAGATTCATTGCTCCAAAGACAGCACGATAAGGCTCGTTGTTAGGAATAGGAATCTGGAACACATTTGGACCATAGTGTGAAGGGTATATCATTGGAGATATAGTCGAAAGGTGTCTTCCCATCTCTGCATAGTTCTGTCCTACAAGGCGTGTATCTACATCGTTATTGATAACTGTGCCGAATACATCAGCGGAAAACTCTATTCCGCATTTCTTGAATTCCGAGGCGGAGTATTTTACAAATTCAGTAATGACCTGTTGTTTGGACATCGTGTCCGAGCCATATCCGTAGTTTACCTCGTCGTCCTTTACTTCGGTAGAGAAACGTATGTAGTCGAACTGGATCTCGTCGAATCCGTCTGCCGCCGCACGTTTGCCTATGCTGACAAGGTATTTCCACACCTCTCTGTTATAAGGGTTCACCCATGCAAGTCCTGAGCGGTCATAGTATATAGAGCCGTCCTTTCTGTGTACGCACCACTCCGGCTTTTTCTTTGCCAGTAGGGGATCACGAAAGGCTACAACCCTGGCAATGGTGTATATGTTCTTGCTGTGAAGATTCTCAAGAAACGAGTTTATGCCACGAATATAGCGAATGTTGGCACCAAATTCGTTCACAAGCTTATGGTTCATGTTATAGGTCACGTTTCCGTTGTCGTTCTTGACATCTATTACCATTGCGTTCAGCTCTGTTGTCTCTACCATGTCAAGCAGTTCCTTGAACCTGCTGTGTCCTGCTATGGGGCCGCTCACATAGATTCCCTTTACCGGTTCATGGTGTCTCAGTGTCTTTCTGACTATTATTGTGTCGTCGAACTCTATTTTGTTCTCCGCTACGTTTGTGTCCTTTTTTGTCTCGACGACCGGTTTTGTTGAGACTGTTCCCGTATCATGAACGACAGTTTCGGAAGAGACCGCTTCCGTATTTATACTAATGGAGTCTTCGTCAGTTTTACAGTTGTTGTTGCCGGTTTCCGTCTGCTGGCACGATGCAAGCATAAGGGCGCATCCCATCAGCCCAATCCATCTTTTCATATAGTCCATTCCTGCTTTGCTCTGCTTTATATGTTTTGTAATTTTGTCAAACAAATCTGTTGCAAATATACTTATATATTGCTATCAAAATGCATCTTTCCGTTTTTTTCTCGTGAATAGGCAGAGGAATTTAATTTTTATAGTAACTTTGTTTGCATATTAATGAAAAATTTGATTTCGATGATACAGCAACAAGTTCTTCAACTGTTAGAGAAGGAGGCTCCAAAGCTCGAAGGTATAGAGACCAGAGAGGTTTGCGGAATGGTATTGCAGCACAATCCCAAGCGTGCTGTGAGTACAGGCGCCAAGGTTGATCCGGCAAGCATAGCAAGCAGACCTTGTTTCCTATGCAAGGATAACAGACCTGCAGAGCAGGGCAGTGTCGTATGGAATGACGATTTTGAAATACTTGTCAATCCTTTCCCTATATTGGAGGGGCATCTGACAATTCCGTTGAGACGTCATGAGCCGCAGAGGATTCTGCCTTATCTGGACGACATGGCAAGTCTTGCAAAGGATCTGCCCCAGTTCATCGTGTTCTATAACGGAGCCAAATGCGGGGCAAGTGCGCCCGACCACATGCACTTTCAGGCTGTCTATGCCGGACAGACTCCTATGGAAAGGGGAAAGAGAACTCCTTCGCAAAAGAGAATGAAGAAGATAAATGACATTCAGGAACTTAAAGATATAATAAAAATCTGGGGCAAAGACTATGAGCAGAAGATAAACTTGTTCTGCAAGTATAACGAGGCTGATGACAATTTCACTTTCTATCTGTTCGAGCGAAGAAAGCACAGACCTTGCATATATGACATGGGAGTCATGGTTTCTCCCGGGGCTCTTGATATGGCAGGAATTCTTGTTCTGCCGCAGAAAAATATATTCCAGGGCATTACGCATGGTATTGTCAGCAGAATTTTTGACGAAGTTTAGGAATAGGGAAAAGGCGCGAGGTTTCGCGCCTTTTTTCATTATAGATAAATAATGTAGGCCATTCAATTCTTCATTCTGGCTTTTACGGGAATATATCTTCTTTTGAGGAGAATATATCTCGTTGCCCGACAGGTTGGCACACCTTTACGAACTTAAAATTTGTGCCTGTTTTGATCAGGATCCATTCCCAATTTATGGCGCATTCTCCTATTTTGTTTTATGACGTTTTGTAGCCTTGTAAAACCTTGTTGATAAGATTGCAGTAGAAATAAAATCTATCGTAGGAAGGCAGTTTTATCTTTTATCAAA
>JAZUHH010000089.1:0-31981 GCA_045641625.1 Paludibacteraceae bacterium | reverse complement strand
TTTCTTAGATTTGATTTGTCTTTACCCTTTTTCATGCAAAATGAGATTTGAGAAAGCTAAAAATTGTTGGTGATTCCATTGTTAAGTGAAACTTTTTTGTTTACCTTTGCTATAGACATTATTTCAAATTAGGTTTAACTTTAAAACTAATACCAATATGAACAGATATATTGCTCCTTCTGAACTACCGATAAACAGTGATGGAAGTGTGTTCCATCTTCACCTAAAGCCAGAGCATTTGGCAAAGAGAATTATCATGGTCGGAGATCCTGCGCGCGTTAATGTTGTGGCACGCAAGTTCGACCAAGGTAGTATTATATGTGATATTCAAAACCGTGAGTATCATACAATTACAGGAACATATAAGGGCATTCCGGTAACTTGTCTAAGCCACGGTATCGGAAACGGAAACATAGATATCGTAATGACTGAGCTGGACGCTCTTGTGAATGTCGATTTGAATGAGAGAACTGAGTTGTCCGAGTTGACTCAGCTGACAATTGTGAGACTAGGAACAAGCGGCAGTCTTCAGGACGATGTTCCCGTTGGCAGTTTCGTTTGTTCGGACAGAAGTATCGGTTTCGACGGACTGTTGAATTACTACTTAACCGAAAAGGATACCCTTGATTTGGACTATGAGAACGAGTTCTGCAAGCATACAAACTATCATGAGCGTTTTGCTAGACCTTATGTTGTAAAGGCTGACGAGAAGCTTGCAGATGTAATTGGTGAAGGTATGGTGCATGGGACAACTATATCGGCTCCTGGCTTTTACGCCCCTCAGGGCAGATATGTCCGCAAGAGTCCGCTTCAGGCAGATTTGAACTCTTTGATTCGTTCATTCAGTTACAAAGACACAAGAATTTGTAATATGGAGATGGAATCAGCTCCGGTTGCAGGTCTCGCAAAGTTGTTTGGACATCGTGCAGTTACGGTCTGCGACATTATTGCCGGTAGAACTACTGGAAAGATGAATACATCGTATCACGGAGGCATAGAAGAACTTATTTCTTTAGTGCTAGAAAGAATAATAAAAGTAGATTAAATGTATTTGTAATGGAGAGAAGGCTACCATTATTTTTGACTGTGTTTGTTACATTTGCCGGTATTTCGATACAAAGTTGTTCTATTGGCTCAGGCGAAAAACAGAAAGCTTCAGAACATGATTCACTTATGCCAGATAATGTTGAAAGCAGTTTGTTTGAGTCTGCTTTAGAAGAAGATTTTGATGAGATTGAGCAAGACTGCAATATGACGGTCGATTGGGATAACAATTCCTTCTTTTTCAATATTTATGATGGAGAAGCAAGTGTGACATCCAAAAATGAATCCGATACAATGGTAATTCCTTGTAAAGTCATTAAGGATGGGAAAGAGTATCCGGTTACTTCTGTCTCGGTTGCTGGATTTGAGGATTGTATAAACCTCAAGTTCATATCAATTTCGGAGAATGTGAGTTCTATTGGAGATAGGGCCTTTTATGGCTGTACCGGATTGACTTCTGTATCTTTGCCCAATGTGGAGGAATTAGGCCAATGTGCATTTTGTTGGTGTACTGAACTTGCTGCGATAGATATGCCCAATGTGGAGGTAATAGGAAGGGCTGCATTCAAAGCTACTGGTCTGTCTTCGATAACAATTCCCAATGGTGTCAAGATAATCGGTCCGTATGCATTCTATGATTGTGCAAATTTGTCTGTTGCAGATGTTCCGGAAAGTGTGGAAGAAATAGGAGAAAGAGCCTTTTCTCGTAATCCAAATCTTTTGTCAGTAAATGTTGACAAAAACAACGAAAGATATAGTTCCATAGATGGTGTGCTCTATTCTAAAAATCAAGATACATTGTTGTTATGCCCGCAAAAGAAAGAGGTTGTGGAATTTCCAAGCTCAGTTAAAGTGATTGGAATATCTGCGTTTGAATCGTGTGGAAAACTGACATCTATTACAATCCCTAATAGTGTTACTAGCATTGGCTCTGAAGCGTTCTGCAATTGTCCAAATCTTGACATTACCATTGATAATAGAGAAGAGGATGTAAAGATAGGAAGCGGTGCTTTCTTGAATTGTAAATCTGTTAAGTTTCTACGATAGAAATAGCAAACAAGACGGAGCTATGAAAAAAGGACTAGTCCAGGTAATCTGGCTAGTCCTTTTTTCTATTATCCTATAGTCGATGTTACTTTATGATTACCTTGTTTGTAGTTCCGTCTATAGTTAGAATTACAATACTTTGTCCCTTGACGTTGAATGTTTCACTGTTGCCTTCCATTTTCTTGTTGGCAAGTGTCAAACCGAGTGGGGTAGTAATCGTTACATTGCTTCCCTCTGCTGCATTTACAGTCAGATTTTGGCCCTCTACATAGTAGCTGAAGGATGTTGTTGGATTTGATAATGAAGAAAGATTTCCATCCTTTGGTGCCAGATTAGTAATGCTTACTAAATTGGAAACAGAATAAGAGAAAGCATTGTCACAACCCCATTCCTCTAGAATATTTGGATTCTCCATCACATCCTTTACAGTGGATTCTGTTGCAACCACAACGCGGAAATAGTTAATTGTGTCAGGAAAGACAGAAGATTCAAGTGTAATAGTATTTTCTGATGAAGCTTCCGCTACATTCTTCCAATTATTCATATCAGAACTGTGCTGGAATAGAAATAGTTGATTACCACCATAATAGTTTTTCAACAGTTCTGAAACAGGAGCCTCTAGAGTAAAGCTTCCACTTTCTCTAATTGTCATGCTTGTCTCCAATGTCTCAAGGCTTGTAAACAATGAAACTTTAGGAGTTGAACATGTATAGAGTTTGATGTCGTCGATAAGTAGGTCGTTTCCTTTTTCCCATTGTTCTCCAATCGAAATAACTTCAATAGTAACGGATGATGTTTGCTCAGGAACAATAAACTCTAGATTAGCTTGCGTCCATCCTCCATATGTATAAGTTCTATACGGTACAGACTTTGCAATAGAGTCTCCTGATGTTGCGTCTTTTATTAGTAGTACAACTTCGCTGTCTGCTCCACCTGATATGTTTGCAATATATGTTTCTGCCTTAATGGTTGAACCTGGGCAAAGACCGTTAACAGTTTTTTGATAAACAACGCCTTTATAGTTTTGTGTTACATTAGCAAAAAGAGCTGCTCCATTGTCTGTTCTGTTCTCAAAATATGTGTGGTCTTTAGTTATATTATTCATCCAAATGGCAGTAGTCCTATCTCCTGTTGCATATCCCAATGGAGATGGCACAATGACAGCATAATATCCATCATTGATATTATCGTTACTATCAAATTTATGTTCTGGTATTTGGTAGTCAACATCTGCACGCATCGGAGCATACGAGCTTGGTGTCATTTGTACATTGCCATTTGCATCGACATATGTATGCTCATCCTCAAAATAGCCGAAATCATCATTAAAGATAACTTTTAGAGATGCCGGCATTCCGTTAATTTCGCAACCAACTTGTGAGTAAATGTCAATAGTATCGGAAGACTGACCATCTACCAAACAATAGAATGAATAAGTTCCTAAATCATTCATTTCAGTCAACAACTTCTGTCTGTCTCCAACAGGCTCGAATTCACCCTTAGGCGATTTCATCATCCATTCGTAAGAACTTGCTTTGTAATCTCTGTCTAAAAAAAGATTGACGGATTCTCCAGCACAAACATTATAGCTAGTTGTTTTTACCTTTGGGACTATACATCCTGTGACTTCTATGTCTGAAATGCCAAAGGTACACCCTTTGCGATAATTGTATCCAGCAAGAATGTCCAAGGACAATGTTGTCATATCTTGTGGAACTGTGCCAGTCAATGTGACTTTTTTTGATTCTCCAATGTTTAGTTCAATCAATTGATTCTCAGCAACCGAAGAGTTTCCATAAGGTCCACAATTGATTCCTATGTTAAGGTCAATAATGTCAATACCTAGTTTGGAAAGATACTCAATATCAACATCGTCAGCAAATACTTCATCCACAGCCTGAACGGTGAATGTCATTTGAAATTCTGTACCTGGCTTAAATCCAGCAACTTGATACGAAACCAGATTCATGAGTTTATAATCCACTTTGTCTTTCGACGGAATATGAACTATAAGCATGTTCTTTTCGACGTCGATAAAATTCGCGTTAACATCATGCGGATTTTTCACAGTTCCTGCATAGGCGACAGAATCTGTTGCTCCTTCCCATTGAGGACGATATGTAATAGGGGAAAATATATCATTTACTTTAATCTTAGTAGAGGCGATTGCATCAAAAATGATATCTTTTGCTTCTCCATTTTCTGGATTACTGCTTTCAAAATAGCATGACGAAACAAGTGAATTACAATCACTTGCCATAATTGGCAGACCTATAAGTCCCAAGCCAATAACGCAAAATAGTTTTTTTAACTTTTTCATTTGTAAAAAAAATGTTTCTTAGTGTACTCTTAACTTTCGTCCTATACGCAGCGGCGTAGTAGATTTAATTTTGTTCAATTTGCATAGTTTTGATACAGAAGTGTGGTATTTGCGAGCAATTTTTCCGAGAGTGTCGCCCTTGCGAACCTTGTGGAACATAGCCGGATTGCGCAAGTACTCGTCAAATTCCTTGAACGAGTTGGTCTTGTTTATGCTGTATTTCTCGTTCAGTACCTTTCCTGTGTTGAAGTCAACAACCGAACGAGGGTTGATTGGATTTCCAAGATAGCGGAACTCAAAGTGAAGATGTGGCCCCGTGCTTCGTCCTGTATTGCCTCCAAGACCGATAGGCTCTCCGGCTCTCACGATGCTGTCTCGCTTGACAAGAACCTTAGACAAGTGTCCGTAAAGTGTTTCCAGTCCGTTTGCATGGCGAAGCATTACGAAATAGCCATACCCCTTCTTCCTGAATCTTTTGTCGCTTCTTGTAATACGAACCTTGCCGTCAAATGCAGCACGAATGGTGTCACCCACCTTTACACGCATGTCTGTACCTGCGTGGAATCTTCCCCAACGTGGTCCATATTCGCTCGTTACGACATTATAGTTCGGGTGGCAGTAGCCTGCAACCGAAACAACAGTGTCTTTCAAGTCGGAAAGCTTGACATTGTAGGGGTTTACCTTTGTGTTATCCCAGCTGTCAAGCGAGTCTCCAAGTGAAAACAGATCCTCTTCGTCTTCTTCATCCTCTTCTGCAATCAAAGAGTCCAACTCTGCTATGCTTGGCGAGAACTCCTCCTCTTCCAAAGGTAGGCGAGGATGGTTATAAGTTGTGTCTAAATCTTCTTCCTGTGCTGATATTGTTGTGAATGAGAGTGCGATAACAAGCGCTGTGAACACTCTGAAAAGTATCTTCATAGTTAAGTCTGTTATTTTATAGTGATTTGCGTCGCTCCGAATCCGTATTCTAGGAAAGATGCGTCCTGAAATTCACACTTCGGGTAGTGCTTCTTCAGCTCGCTTAGCAGTTCTTTGCGCAGTACACCTTCTCCTTTTCCGTGGATGAACACGATTTTCTGGCCTTTGCAAGTTATATTCTCTTTCATCACCTTGTGGAATTCCTTGATCTGGATGTCGAGCATGTCCTTGTTGGAAAGACCGTTAAGGTTGTCAACCAGTTCCGCGATGTGCAGGTCTATTTCAAGCTTTTCGGGCTTTACGTTTGACTTCTTTGAAACTCTTGCCGCCATTCGAGTCTCCTTCTGTTCAAGCATTTCCTTCACATCCTTTGCAGAGATTCCTTTCAAATCCTGTGCCTCGTCATCCTTGACTAGCGGGATGATCAGAGCCTGTTCGTTAAAGAAATCGTTTTCTGTATAGCTGTGAAGCTTGTAGAACTTGACTGCGTTTATTCTGAGCTTGATGTCATAGGCAGGCTTTGGAAGGTAAGTCTTGTCCTTCTTCATCGCAAGCATCTGCACACCAAGGTTCTCAATCTCTGGAAGTTGTTCCTTGCCGAGAGTTTCGATCTGTATCTTTGTGTTAGGGCTTATGATTCCACCGGCGCGAGAAAAGGCATGAGTTTCGCCGATGTTATAGATGTTGTAGGCAAGGTAGTAGTTGCTGTCGTTGATCAGATAAACGTCAGTCTTAGCCGAAGAAATCGCCTTGATGTCATCCGGAACGAAGCCGAGGCTTACGTTAAGCTTCTCCCCCTCCTTTGTCTCCTCCTCGATGTCGTCATCGTCGTCAGGCTCTGTTTCTTGAATGATTACAGGTTTGGGCTTCGAGTTGTTGATAGGAGCGTTCTCTTTCTTCTGCTCGGCAATAGAGGCTTCGATGACAACGCATTCCTTGATTAGTGTAGGTATGTCGAATCCGTCCTGGTCCTCGACTTCCACCATGTCTTTGCTGACAATTTTTTTTACTATTCCTCCGCCTATTGAGTTTAGAAATCTTACTCTGTCGCCTACTTTTATGCCCATTTCTCTAATTATTTTTCTAAATTTTGTGCAAATTTGACTATTTTTGCCCAAGAATAAAAATATTCTAACTCAAAATTAAGAAAAATGCATCCAAAGAACATAAAAATCGAGGATTTTACATATAATTTGCCTGATGAACGTATCGCAAAGTTCCCTCTTGGTGACCGTTCCTCATCTAAATTCTTGACTTTCAAGCAAGGTAGAATTTCTCATACCGTCTTCAGGAATATCTGTTCCGAGTTGCCTGCTGATTCTTTGTTGGTGTTCAATAATACGCGAGTTATTCAGGCCCGAATGATTTTCCATAAGGAGACTGGTGCAAGAATAGAGATATTCCTTCTCGAACCGCTTTATCCTGCCGACTATGCGGTTTCTTTTGCAGAGACAAAAACTGTAGAATGGCTCTGCATGATTGGAAATGCAAACAAGTGGAAGAGCGGAGAGTTGACCTGTCAGTTCCAGATGGACGACCAGACGATAACTCTTCGTGCAGAAAGGTTGAGCAGCGAGGGCAGGGCGCAGAAGGTCCGCTTCTCGTGGGACGGGAATACAGTTTCTTTTGCTGAGGTTATAGACAAAGTCGGTGAACTGCCTATTCCTCCATATCTTAACAGAGATACGCAAGAGAGCGACAAGACAACATACCAGACAGTCTATTCCAAAATCAAGGGGTCAGTGGCGGCTCCAACTGCAGGTCTGCATTTCACTCCGGAACTGTTGGCTGAACTTGATGAAAAGGGTTTCGAAAGAGCAGAGATTACCCTTCATGTCGGTGCCGGAACTTTCCAGCCGGTAAAGAGCGAGACTATGGACGGTCACGAAATGCATACGGAGTTTGTCTCTGTTCGTCGCGAAGTTATCAAGCACCTGAAGTCCAAGCTTGGCAATATCATTGCTGTTGGTACAACATCGGTGCGCACACTAGAGAGCCTCTACTTTATGGGTGTGGAGATAATCAGGAATCCGAATATAGACATGGCTGATTTGCATGTGAACCAGTGGACTCCATACGACAACGACTTCTCAGAGTATTCTTCCGCGGCCGCTTTGCAGGCTATCATAGACTATCTGGACCGAAAGGGTATGGACAGACTTGTGTCGAGCACGCAGATCATTATTGCTCCATCGTACCAGTTCCACATCATTCGTGGCATGATAACAAATTTCCATCAGCCGACAAGCACACTTCTTCTGCTTGTTTCCGCCCTTGTCGGAGATTCTTGGCACGAGGTTTATGACTACGCAATGAAGAATGATTTCAGGTTCCTGAGCTACGGAGATAGCAGCTTGCTATTGCCATAAGTGTTAGAATAAAGGCATAAAGAAAATGGGTGGCTGACCTGTTCAGCTACCCATTTATTTTTCGTTCCTTACCTTGTCGGTGAATATGATATGCACCTTTTCGTCAGCGAAGCCAAGCTGTCTGACAAGCGGCTTTATCGCTTGCTCGGCGGTTTGTCTTGCCATAGCGTCAAGGTTGAGCCCTGCCGCCTCTTCCCGTATGCTTTGCTCTCCCTGTTGCAGAAGTCTTGCCTTTTCGCTTTCTGTGAACGAACTGCGATAGAATGACACATAGGACTTTGCCGCATCCCAGTCAATTCTGGTGCCTGTAATTTCTGTTTGTGGTTTCGGCAGAACTATCGTCAATTCGCCCTCGTTGTCAATGTGGATGTCCTTTTCCCCCACCTGCCCCATATCGGTGTAAGACTTGACTTTGGCATTTATGGGGACGATGAACTTGCGGTCACCGAAAGAGTTGAACTTGATGCCGAGGAATGACGAGACGGAGTCCGAGAAATATACAATCTTGTGGATTTCCCATTCAGCTGTGTATATTCTGCCGCTGCCGCAGAGACGGGAAACTTCCTCCCTTATTTGTGAGTTCATGTCCTGCACATCCGTTCCTTTCTTCTCCGATTGCCTGCAGGAGAAGAAAAATACAGAAAGAGCCATAAATGTCAGAACAAAGAGTCTCATGTTGCCTTAGTTTTCTGCAAAGATAGTGATTTATGTTGATTTGCCGATTCGTTATTCCCCAGATTTGTTTGGAAATCTCGGTCTATGGAAGAAACAAAGAGAAGGGTACAGCCGCACCCTTCTCCTTGTTTGCTCATATAGAGACGAAAAGATTCGTCTTTTACTCTCCCTGAATGCTCTTCAACTGAGTCTTGTAGTTTGTAAGAGCTGACTTTAGAGCCGCATTGACTGCATAGCTTGTGTCGTCTGCCTCTGTGAACTCCCACTTGAAGTCTCCTCCGTTCTGGCGTCCGGCAAGTGCCTTTACATTCTCGACTGCCTGCTCAGCAGAATCTGGAGTGTAGCTGTACATTACCGCAGAGTTTGTGTCAAAGTTGTTGTATGTGTTGCCACCTGAGTAGGAAGCTACAGAAGAAGGCATCTTTGCGTCTCTGCTGCCAGCCAACCAGAAGTCGAAGTCAGCCTTCGAGTCTATGCCTCTGTCGTTTATGCTTTTCTCCTTGCCCTCAACCACGCAGGTTGTGCTGCCGTAGGCAATATAGCTGACAACACCCTCGAACTTGTTTCCGTATGCCTTGATAGATCCGCCTGCCTCGCTCGAGAATGTTGCGTTGTTGCTGTCTCTCTTGTTTGCAGTTGCGTAAAGGTCAGAACCCTGCATTGAAGTCAGGATAGGGAACTTGCAGGAGCGGAAGAAGTTGTTCTCTGCAAAAACGCTTGAACCGAGAGTAGAGCCGATTCCATACTTTGCATTTCCGTCATAGTAGTTGTTGTAAACGTGTGCAGAGTAGTAGCGGCACCTTGGGTGGCGGCTGTCAGAGTGGTCGTACCAGTTGTGGTGGTATGTGATGTAAAGGTTCTCTGTTGTGCCTTCGCTAAGTCCAAGAAGGTTGCACTTTCCGTTGTCGAAGAAGTGGTTGTACGAGAATGTGATGTATGTGCTCTTCTTGCAGTCCAAAGCTCCGTCTCCCTTGACCTGGTCTGCGTCGCTTCCTGCGTCTCCATAGAAGAAGTCGCAGTTGTGAACCCATACATATTCGCATGCCTGCTGAAGTCCGATGTTGTCACCCTCGCCCGAATCGCAGTTCATTGTGCCGATGTTGCGCACCTCTACAAACTTGGCGTTCTTGATTCTAACTCCCCATCCGTTGGCTACAGCATCCTCGCCTACACCTTCGATTGTTACTCCCTTGCTTGTCTGCTTTGTCGCGCCAAGGTCCAGAAGTACGTCACCCTTGTCTGTAACTGCAGGGTCGGTCACGTTTCCGATCAAACGGATGCACAAAGGACGTGAGTCGTAGCCTTTCTTGTAAAGTGTAAGAATGTTCTGTATTCCGCTTGCGCTTGTCTTTGTTCCGTTGCTGGAAGTTGTGATTTCGCAGCTTACGTTGTCCTTTGTCTTTTCTGTGACATAAAGCACGACTGCGTTGTCCTTCAAGGTTCCGTCAGCCCTGTATGCGCCTGGAGTCTCTGAATTGGCGAATGCAAAGCCCGAACGGTCATGAGCAGAGACTGTCATTGATACGACTGATGCCTTTGCAACGCTGCTTCCCTTGCTGTCCAAAGCCTCAACCTTCATTGTATAGTCGCCTGCCTTCAAGCCAAGTGCGTCTGCGCGAAGATATGTTCCGTATGAGCGGATCAGCTGGTTGTCGATAGCCTTGTATTCGCTGTCTGCCGCACTTTTTGCCTTTACGCTAACCTTGTACGAAGCGGCGCCGCTAACCGGTGACCAGGTTGCAAATCCTGTCTCGAGCCAGCCTCCCATTGTAAGCATCTGGATGTCTCCTTTTGTTACTATGCTTCCTGGGTTTGTAGGGTTTGAAGGAGTTGCCGGCTCGCTTGGAGTCTCTGGAACTATCGGAGTTACTATCGAAGCCTCTTCCTTGTTGAAAACTACGCTGTCAACGATATCTGTTGTGTATTCTACGACTCTTCCGTCCTTTAGAAATACATGAAAGCTTTCTGCGTTTACGTTCATTGCAGCCATTACTGCTGCTGTGCATAGTAATAGATTTTTTTTCATAGTTCTAAAGTCTTTTTATTGTTTGATGAATTTGATGACATTTTCTCCTGCAATAATGAAATATATGCCTCTGCTGTACTTAGATACGTTGATTTCGGTCTTGTCGCTGTCTGCTTTTGTAGTCAAAAGAATTTGACCTGTAATGTCCATAATCTTGATGGATTCTCCTTCCTCTACTCCTGAAATGTTAATTACGTTTTTTGCAGGGTTAGGGTAGATTGCTACACCTTCCTCTGTGTCTATTAACTCATTTGAAGTTGATTCTTGCGGCGCTGGAGAATAATAGATTCTTTGAACTGACGAGAATTCGTAGGAGTCCATGTCTCCGTTCTTCATGTAAGTGTCCACGTTGCCGTTGTGGAACACTATCTTGTGTAGATCGAGCGTGCTGATCTCCGTTTTGCTGTCGGCTACGAATGTTCCTGCAGAAACATTGGCAAATCCGAGTGCCAGAGCCAAGCTGGTTAGAATAAATTGTATTTTCATAGTATTAAACATTAGTCCTTAATTTTTTTGTTTTTGTTTGTATATGGTATAAGTGTTGACCGCCGAGGCATTTGCAAAGCGATGAAGTGAAACGAATCAAAGTTTGCGTTGCCTGTGAACTTTATCTGAGGCAAAGATATAGGACTTTTTGTTTTTCGGGCAAAAAAATCATACCATTTAGCAAAACGAACGAAAAGTTTTTGAGAGTCCAATGTAACAAACAAGATGGGCGTTTCTATTATCTTTAATTGTAAATTGTTGAAATATAGTTTATTATAATTACGGTACTGAACAAAGCCCTTTATGAAACGAGACAGACAATAATATCTAGTGAAATTTGCCCCCAAAAGGGATTAGGACAGAAAATGTTTCAGATTCTATTTCTCTTTTTTGAGGGGTGTATATGAATCATGTATAGCGATTTACAAAATGACAAAAGGCATTGTGAACCATTTTTCATCTAATTTGAAATAGAAGGCAATATAAAGAATCTTTTGTATGTCAAAATGAAACTATATTTAAGTAAATACGTATCATAATAATATAGTTCATCGGTAAATATTGTGCAAATGTCAATTATTTGAAATAAAAATTAAACATTTTGTTATATTTATTTTGTTGTTATGAATTATTTGCATACTTTTGCATTGAAATTAATCACGAACGAAATTAAACACATAAAACGAACGGAGGTTGTTATGAAGACATTGATTGAAAACAAGGACGCCGTGAACACATGGATGGAGAGGTTCGGAGTAAAGTTCGGAATCTATAAGCATGGAGTTTTTCACGAGCAGCTTTTCCCTTTTGACTCTGTCCCTCGAGTAATCAGTCATGATGAGTGGACGATGTTGGAGAAAGGTCTGATACAGAGATGCAATGCCTTGAACGCTTTTCTTCTTGACGTCTATAATGAGAAGAAAATTGTAAAGGACGGAATTATTCCCGAAGAGTTTATCTATTCTTCCAAAGGATACTTTGTGGAGTGTGAAGGCATCAAGCCATCAAAAGGCATCTTTGCTCACATTGCAGGTATTGATTTGGTTCAGGCTAAGGACGGAACATGGTATATTCTAGAGGATAACTTGAGAATCCCTTCGGGAGCCTCTTATCCGATGATTGCCAGAAACATAACTCGTAAGGTTAGCCCGCAAACATTTGCAAACAACCATGTCGCTGAAAACCGAAACTATTCGGATTTGCTAAAGGAGACTATGGATTATGTGAATGACGGTAGAGGAATAAATGTTATCCTGACTCCGGGAAGATACAATTCGGCATTCTTTGAGCACTCATATCTTGCAGAGAAGTCCGGTGCCATCCTTGCTTTCCCTGGTGATTTGGTGGTCGAGGACGACATGTTGTTCTATAAGGACATTTCGGGCAACAAGGAGAGAGTAGGAGCTGTTTATCGCCGAGTGTCTGACGAATACATGGATCCTCTTACATTCGAAGAGTCTTCAGTTCTTGGAGTTCCGAACATCATGCAGATCTATGCTAAGGGCAATGTAGCTCTTGTCAATGGTATCGGTAACGGAGTGGCAGACGACAAGGGTATCTATTACTTTGTTCCAAAAATGATCAAATACTATCTTAACGAGGAGCCTATCCTAAAGAACGCGCCAACATACCTTCCTTATTTTGCTGAGGACAAGAAGTACGTTCTTGAAAACTTGAGCAAGCTTGTAATCAAGGATGTGAGCGAGGCAGGCGGCTACGGAGTAGTGTTCGGAAGAGATCTTGACGAGGAGCACTTGAAAGAGATGTACGACCTTGTTGACAAAGAGCCGCGCAGATGGATTGCTCAGGAGGTTATCGACTTCAAGGACCTTGAGATCATCGAGGACGGCAAATATGTCGAGCGCAAGGCAGACTTGAGAGCGTTTGTCCTTACAGGAAAAGAGACTAAGGTCTGGAAGAGCGGTCTTACACGATTCTCTCGAAACCCTAATTCATTTGTGGTAAACTCCTCTCAGGGAGGCGGGTTCAAGGACACTTGGGTAATGGAAGAGTAACCTTGCAGATAAAATAAGATAACAAAAAAATAAGATAACGAACGAAATTTAATTTTATGAATACTAAAACTATATCAGCCACTAAGGCAGATAAACTATTCTGGTTGGGAAGATACGCAGAGAGAACTTACTTGAGCCTGCACTTCCTTCGCGCCTATTATGACAAGATGATCGATGGCGAGGAGAATGCATACCATGAGTATTGCAACAGCTTGAGTCTGAACGAGGACTTCAACTCTCCTTCAAGTTTCGTCAAGAGTTTCCTTTATGACAAGCAGAACCCTTTCAGCATCTCTGCAGAGCTTGAGTGTGCCAACGACAACGCAATGGAGCTAAGAGAGGAAATCACATCAGAGACTCTTGCCTACATCCAGATTTCTCTGGCGAGAATATCTTCGCTTGCCAATACTAACGAGACCAACATCACAGCGCTTCAGCCTATCACCGACAATCTGCTTTCCTTGTGGGGTTCGATAGAGGAGCGTGTGCTTAACGACTATGCTCTTGCCATCCTTATGGTGGGAAAGATACTTGAGCATATCGACATAAGAATTCGATTTGACTATCCCTTCGACAGAGTGGAGCTGCTTTACGAGAGATTGAAGACTCATTTGAGATATGTGCCTTACATCTATAACATCGAGGTCATCGAGGAACTAGACAAAATGCTAACTTCCAAGCAGTACAGCCACGATGTGTTCTACAAGAACAAGCTGCTTTCTTTGATCAACTCTGTTGTAAGCACAAATAACTAAGATCAGAGATTCTGTATTATTTTCTATCCAAACATAGGCAGGAACAGTTTTCGTGAAAAGCATATCCTGTCTGTGTTTTCCACTAATTAGTCACATTTATGAATACATATCAATACTCATACCAAACATCCATTGCTTTTGACAACAAAGTTTCAAACCACCATTTCAAACTAAGGTGTCTGCCCTTCAGGTGTAAATTCCAGACTATAATAGAAGAAGATTTCTCGGTTTCCCCATGCAGGAATATCATGAGGTCGGTCGATTCCTTCGGCAATGAAGTGATATTCGGAAGCACGCCGGAACCACACAAATCATTTGCGTTTGCATCAAGGGGAATAGTGTCCCTCTCGCAATACCTGACTATAGAAGAACCAAATCCTATCTTTATTTTGCCGACGACTTTGACTGAGGCCAATGCCGAGATGCTGAAATTCTCGGAGGAGGTCGCATCATTTGACAGAAACAATATAGTACAGAGCACTCTTTCTCTTGTTGAGGCTCTGCACGAAAGGATGAAATATGAATCCAATTCCACAACAACCAAGACGTCTGCCATAGAAGCCTTTGCTCAAGGCAAGGGAGTTTGCCAGGACTTCTCGCACGTTATGCTTGCAATGCTCAGAAGCAGGAAGATTGCGTGCCGCTACGTTTCCGGATTCATTCCGGGTGAAGGGGAGAGCCATGCATGGATAGAAGTCAACGACAACGGCGTATGGTACGCAATAGACCCGACTAGAAAGCTTCTGATTGAAAGCGACTACCTGAAGATTTCTCAGGGACGTGACTTCAATGACTGCTCTATGGAAAGGGGAGTGTTCGTAGGCAATGGATTCCAGTACAAGCAGGTACATATTACGATGACAGAATTGTAAATAGACGAAGCGAAAAGCAAGTCAAATTTAACAGAAAATAATATGGTAAAAGAAGTATTCTCTTCAGAGTTGCCTATTGACGAGCGTCTGGCAATAAAGAAGAAAACAATCAAAGGTGGCAACAGCAGCAAGCGTTTCTGCGTTGTTACCGGAACTCATGGAGACGAGTTGGAGGGACAGTATGTCTGTTTCCTTCTTTCCCAGTTTCTGCAGGAGCATGTCGAAAACTTGGACGGAGAGATTGACATCTATCCGGCGCTGAATCCTCTTGGCATAGACAGTATCACGCGAGGCATTCCGAACTTCGACCTTGACATGAACCGCATCTTCCCCGGAGATTCTAACGGCGCGATGGCAGAGGCTGCGGCCAATGCAATCTATAACGACCTTTTGGGTGCAGAGATGGTCATTGACATCCATGCTTCGAACATTTTCCTGAGAGAGATTCCGCAGGTGCGAATAAATGTGAACTGTGCAGACCTGCTTGTTCCATACAGCAAGGAACTGAATGTAGATTTCATCTGGATTCACGAAGCTGCCACTGTGCTTGAAAGCACTTTGGCCCACTCTTTGAACTCTTCGGGAACTCCGTGCCTGGTCGTAGAGATGGGTGTGGGAATGCGTATCACCCGCCATTACGGTGTCAATCTGGTACAGGGAATACTTCAGTTGCTCAAGGCTCTTGGTTTCTATAAGGGCAAGGTAGAGATAGAGAACAAGGAGCAGATTGTCAGTACAGAGGGAGAAGTGTTTTTCTTGAATGCAGGATGTTCGGGTGTGTTCATCCCGTCAATCGACAACAACCAGTGGATGAAGAAGGGCGAGGAAATCGGAAAGATTGTGAGCGCACTCGAAGGCACTGTGCTTGAAAAGGTTGTCAGTCCATGCGACGGCCTTGTGTTTACTCTGCGTGCATATCCTGTTGTGTATGAAGGTTCGTTGATGGCAAGAATTTTCAAAAAGAACTAAGCTTATGGAAAAGAAAATAATATACAGAATGAGCTCTCCTTATCGCGACGAGTTCAGAATTACAGGTTTCACTTTTGGAGAGGGAGAGAAAACTGTTGCCATAGTGGGCGCAATGCGAGGTGACGAGATTCAGCAGCAGTATGTCTGCGCTCAGATTGTAAACAGACTGACCAAACTTGAGAAGGAGGGCAAGATAGACAAGGGATGCAAGATTCTTGTCATTCCGAGCGCTAACCCTTTCTCTATGAACCTGGAGAAGCGTTTCTGGTCTATGGACAACACGGACATCAACCGAATGTTCCCAGGCTATGACAAGGGTGAGACTACGCAGAGAATTGCCGCCGCCTTGTTCGAGACGCTCAAGGACTACACATACGGCATCCAGCTAGCCAGCTTCTATATGCCGGGCGAGTTTGTGCCTCATGTTCGCATGATGGACACAGGCTACCAGGATGTTGCCGATGCCAGAATGTTCGAGCTTCCATACGTCTATGTCAGAAAGCCTCGTCCATACGACAGCACAATGTTGAACTATAACTGGCAGATTTGGAATACTTTCGCCTTCTCCATTTATTCGGGATTGACAAACCAGCTTAACACTGACTTGGCCGACGAGACTATTCATGCCATCTTCCGTTTCCTTGACAGAAAGAAGATTATTTCCGACTTCCATCGTCATGGCTTTGTGTCAGAGATTGTCAATGACGATAACCATGTTGTAGTGAGGACTGACAAGGCTGGCTTCTACCAGAAGCTTGTGTCTGCTAATCAGTCTGTTGACAAGGGCGACCTTCTTGCACGAATTATCGACCCATACAATGGCGAGACCATAAGGGAGATTGTTTCTCCGTGCAAGGGAATCATATTCTTTGCGCACTACCGGCCTTTGGTTCTTGAGGACACGATTGTGTTTAGAATCATTGCTTCCAAATAAATTGAAATTATCGCTCTCTTATAAATTTTTTTTGTTTTGATGTGGGGCTGTCCAGCGTAAGTTGGGCAGCTTTTTTTGATTTTACTGTTTGCTCTACGTTATTGTTTGCAATTTAAGTACAATCAGGTTTCTTGTGAGAAAGTCTTTTGGCATTCCCTTTCCAAAAGAACCATTGTACGAATTTCCCAAAAGAAATTCGGTCTAAATATCCGACAGGTAAAAAAAGTAAAAAGTGAATCCGTTGCCCTAAATGTCAGTCATAAAAATGACAGGCTGATTTTGGGGTGTCAGCAAATTTGAAAGGCGGAATACAAACGTCTTATGAACTATAGGGCTAATCCTTGTCTGGCGGAAGGTTATAGGACAGACTATGATTTGTCTGGCACTAGCAAAAAACGCAGTCGCCGTCACCGTCCTGGAACCACACGCCTTCGACAAGCAATGGGGCGACCTTCTTTCCAAGGAAATATGGCCGTGTAATCTCTTTCTGGTGAATGGCTTTCTTTGGAAACAGGTTGATTTCCCCGCAAAGTTCCTTGTTGAATACAGTCAGCATGTCGGACTTTGTGTCGTGGCAGTAGCCTATCAGAGCTTCCGCCGCTATTCGTGCGGCATTCGGATTTGCGGAGTCTGTGAACAAGTAAGGGACAGAAACACAGTTCCTGCGTCGGTTGACAAGCATAAGGGCAACGGTGCGACAGCCTTCGCTAACCATTATAATGTGCTGGCTGAAAGAAGTGTCTAGGGATGAGAAATAGTATTTTTTTGCTTCTTCAGTGTCTCCGGAACTCTTTATCCACGGGTAGTTCAAAATCCAGTCGAGTTCAGCGACACCTCGCTTTGAGGCACTGTCTGTCGGGTTCTGCTCTATGAACTCCTTTGCAGTATTGTCCAGAGTGTTTGTAATTGTTGTTGTATATTGAGAATCAGAGTTTTGCCTTGTCTTGACAAGCAGACCGCAAACCTTGTTTCCAACAAAGTCAAAGGCAGACAGCAGAGGCTTCAGCATTCGGAAAACCTTGTGCTTTGGAGGCAGAACTGTCGCCATATTGAGGCGGAACCAGTATCTTGTTCCCGACACCCTACGCACAGGCGCGAACAATTTCATCTTGCCATAGACACTTTCCAAAGAAGGTACGATATTTGTGATTGCAAGCCTGTTCTTCCAAGCCTGCATCATTACCATAAAGAGTTCTGCGGCGATGTTCCTTTCCCTATATTCCTCGTCCACCCAAAAGCAGCTGAGCCATGCAAAATGCGAAGTATCTCCGTTCGAGTCCGTGCAGTTGTCGGGCAGAGCGCCAAGGTAGCCTATGGTCCTGTCGTTGTCTATGACTGCGACAAGCAGAATGTCTTCTTCTTCAGCTCTTGGGTTTGCCATGTGCGACAAGGCTCGAATTCTGCTGATGGGGAAGTTCTGCAGAGAACCATATTCCTCGGAACCAACAAATTCCTCCAAGCCTTTTTTGTTGAGAGACAGAGTTTTCATAGTTTACCTTCGAATATAGTTTTTGTTGAACAAAGCCTTGAAGGCGAAGTAGGCGTATTCGCCAGCAAGAATGTCTTTGCATGAAATTCCGTGTCCTTCCATAGGTATGCGCTGGTAGTTCGTAGCCACCGAATCATGCTTGATTCCTGCTGTGCCGAATGTAATCCTTGCTCCGCATTTGTCAAAGAAATCCTTGCTTACTTCAGCGTCGGTAAATGGGAATGAGAATGCTTTGGAGTCATGTTCCAGAATGGAGCTCATCTGCTTCAGGCTTGTGTCAGTCTTTTCAACCTGTTCCTGTATTGTCAGTTGAGAGTAAAGAGGGTGGTCAGTGCTGTGGGCTCCAAATCGGAATCCTTGCTTTTCCAGAGACTTTATCTCTTCAGTTGTCATATATGGTTTGTGTTCCCTAAGGTACTTTCCAAAGTCGAGACCGATGGCTTCTGCACATCTGTCCAGCGTTTCCTTGTCCTTGTAGCCAAGAGAAAGCACTTTTCTTGCGACATCGCCTTCATTGCATTCAAGTATTGCGGAAAGAGAACTTTTGCACTTGGTGTCACTTTCCAACTGCTCGACAATAAGGCTCTCCTTGAAGCGGAAGAACAAACCCTTGTTGTCGATGAAGTCAGTGTTTATGAAGTTGACGGCAGGGATGCCTTTCTTAGCAAGAATAGGCGCTGCAACTTGCGAATACTCGCTGAGTCCGTCGTCGAAAGTCAAAAGAAAGGACGGCTTTGTGATGTTTCCTGCAATCAGATCTTCCAGAGAAATAGGGTTGTAGTTTGAAAGCAGAGTGTCGATATCCTGCTCAAATTCCTTTGTGGTGCGTGGCCTGTAAAGGTGCTTTATATGTGCGGGGACGTCATCATCAACTGTGTGATAGAATGGAAATACAACCTTCTGCCCGGTCAAGGAAATATACGCTTGAATGGGTAAGATTCTCCATATAGGGGAAAGCGAGTAGAAAAGTTGTTTCATCATCCCTAGCTCAATATGTTTTTAAGGACTGTATAGCACTCCGTAGGGGAAGCCACGTCTGCAATTTGAATGTATGGCTTTCCTGCCTTGTTTTCGGAAAGCAGACAACGGTGTGGGTGCTTTCCGAGGTATGCGATAATCTTACCGAAAATGTCTGACTGGTAGTATTGTGACGACCTGTCCGGAGTGAGAAACGCAACAGCCTTACCGTTTTTCAGGTTAAGTCGCTCGAAACCAAGTTTATTGGCAAGGAATCGTGTGCGTATCAGCATGATAAGGTTCTCTCCGGCTTCCGGTATGACTCCGAATCTGTCGCGCATGTTCTTTGCGAACTTGTCAAGTTCAGACTCCTGCTGCATAGAGTCAAGCTCGCGGTAAAGGGCAAGACGCTCAGTAACATTTGTAACGTAGTCCTCCGGGAACAAAGAGGGGAAGTCTGAGTCAATGGCGCAGTCAACGTGAAGTATTTCTTCAGTCTCTTTGGCTGCGCTGTCATCGTCATCGTAAACCTCTCGGAACTCTCCGTTTCGAAGCTCTCGAATGGCTTCGGCAAGGATTTTCTTGTATGTCTCGAAGCCGAGGTCGGCAATGAAGCCGCTCTGCTCCGCACCAAGAAGATTTCCTGCACCGCGAATGTCAAGGTCTCGCATGGCAATGTTGAGGCCGCTTCCCAATTCAGTGTAGGTTGTTATGGCCTCGAGTCTCTTTCTGCTCTCGTCGCTCATACATTCCAACGGAGGAGTGAACAGGTAGCAGTATGCCTGTACGCTGTTTCTGCCGACACGTCCGCGCAGCTGATGAAGGTCGGAAAGACCAAAGTTCTGCGCGTTGTTTATCAGAATTGTGTTGCAGTTCGAAATGTCAATTCCGCTCTCGATGATGGAAGTTGAAAGCAGAACGTCATAGTCTCCCTGAACGAATTCAAGCATGTTGCTTTCGATTTCCTCGCCGCTCATTCTACCATGCGCTATGATGACGCGAGTTGTCGGCAAGTTCTTGACTATTATGCTCTTGATGGAGTCAAGCTCCTTTATGTTGTTGTTTACGAAAAGGACTTGTCCGCCTCTTCGCAATTCAAAGTCTATTGCTTTGCTTATAAGTTTTTCGTCGAATCGAGACAGATGAGTCTCGATAGGGTAGCGTCCTTCTGGTGGCGTGTTGATTACGCTCAAGTCCCTTGCTCCCAGAAGTGAGAATTGCAGAGTTCTAGGAATAGGTGTCGCAGTAAGGGTAAGTGTGTCAACATTGACTTTCATCTGCTTGATCTTCTCTTTTGCGGCAACACCGAACTTTTGCTCCTCGTCAATGATAAGCAGGCCGAGGTCGTGGAATTTCACGTTCTTGCCTATAAGCTTATGAGTTCCGATAAGAATGTTGATGTTTCCGATTTCAAGCTCGTGAAGAATGTTCTTTACCTCGGACGCGCTTCTTGTTCGGCTTATGTAGTCAACCTTTACTGGCATGTCTTTAAGTCTGCGTGCAAAGGTCTTGTAGTGCTGGAAGGCAAGTACAGTCGTGGGCACAAGCACAGCTACCTGCTTGTTGTCTGTGGTGGCCTTGAGTGCAGCTCTCACGGCAATTTCAGTCTTTCCGAAACCTACGTCACCGCATACAAGTCTGTCCATAGGACGGGCAGATTCCATATCTCTCTTGACGTCCTGAGTAGCTCGCGCCTGGTCAGGGGTGTCCTGAAACTCAAAGTTCGATTCAAGCTCTGCCTGAAGAAAGCTGTCAGCACTGAACGCATAACCCTGCTCCTGTTTTCTCATCGCATAGAGCATGATAAGGTCGCGTGCAATATCCTTCAGTTTTTGTTTGGTCTTGCTCTTTACCGCATCCCATCTAGCACTGCCAAGCTTTGTCACTTTTACTGCAGCTGTGTCTTGTCCGCTGTATTTTGATACCTTGTGAAGGGCAGAAAGGCTGACCATAAGGATATCTCCGTCCTTGTAGTTGATCTTTACGGATTCCTCTTCATAGCCATTCTTCGACACTTTCACAAGTCCTCCGAAAACGCCGATGCCGAAGTCGTCGTGTACAACGTAGTCCCCTATGCTTAGATTCTTTAACTCTCTGAGTGTCAAAGCTTCCTTACCTCTTCGACTGTCTCTGTTGGTAAGGTTGTATCTGTGGTAGCGACCAAAGATCTCGTGCTCAAGAAGAATTGTAAAGTAGTCCGTTTCAAAGCCGTTGTGCAGAGTTCCTACGATGAAAGTGACATCAAGACTGTTTTTCTTTGACAAGTCGGTAAGTATTGTTTCAAGTCTCTCGCGTTGCCTTGCATTCTCTGTGGCAATCATTACCTCTTTGCCGCTTGCGTTGCATTTTTTAATGTATTCAGCAAACGCTTCATAGTTCTTGGCAAAAAGTGGAGAAGGGGACACACTGGACTCTATGACCTCATGCTTCTTTGACGGAGAAGTTGTAAGGTCAATTATCTTGTGTTTTCTCAGGCTTTTCTCATGGTCCTCAACCTTTGCAAGGACAAATTCCTGGTCATCAGTTATGATTATCGCGTCTTGAGGCAGATAGGATGGCAGAGCGTCTGCATCAGTTCCTGTTGGCTCTTCGCACTTTCCGACTATGGTGCAGTCCTTGAGTTTCTCTATGGAAAGCTGGTTTGTTATGTCGAAAGAACGTATTGAGTCAACGCTGTCTCCGAAGAAATCAAGACGATATGGAGTTTCACTGCTGAAAGAGAACACATCGACGATGCTACCTCTGATCGAGAATTGTCCCGGTTCAAAGACGAAGTCAACACGCTCCAGTCCAAGCTTGATGAAGTTTTCGCTAAGCTTTTGAAGGTCGATAGTGTCATCCTGGCTTATCTTTAGCGACATCTTCTTTAGAGTCTCCTTCTTAAGGACATTTTCGCGTATTGCTTCCGGATAAGTTACGATTACAACCTGCTTCAGGTTTTGAAGGGATTCCAGAACTCTGTTCTGCATTATTTTCCTTCCGTCTTCGGATAGCGACTTGCCCTTTATGCATGGATAGAAAAGGATGCTCTCGTCACTCGATTCTGCCATAGCGTTGGATATTGCACGAATATCCTGGAAGGCATAACCGGCACTGTCTTCATTTTGAGACAGATAGACGATTGTTTTCTGACATTTCTTGGCAATGGACGAGCAAAGGACGGACCGATAGGAAGTAGCGGGCGTTCTAAGCTGCAACACTCCGTTTTTAGGAGTATTGTCTATCCATTTCAGTATATCGGCAACGGTGCCTGTTTCAGAAATAATGTCGTATGTTCTTGAGATTTTTCCTACCATAATCTAAGCCTTCTTACAAAGTATCAGGACATGCTTGCTGTCCTGCAGAGTTGTTCCGAAGATATAGTCTTCGCCTCCGTCTTTAAGTTTTAGTTTCTTTTTTAGCTCTTCAGCAGACAATGGGAAATTCCTGACTGCAATGTTTGCTTTTGATATTCCGTTTAGGGACTCTTTCAACTCCTTTTTGTTCATTTGAAAGACAGACTTTATTTCAAAGCCTCTGCCTGCGAAGTTCTCTACCAAATTGTCGGAAGTGAACAAATGGCTGAAAGGAGCTATCTTGTTTATATTGTATTTCTTTGCCAATACTCCGTGAGCGCCTATTTTCATTAGCGATGCGTTCGGCTCGTAAATGTAGTTCATCGGGTTGGAGTATTTGATCTCTTCTTCATTATTCTCGTCGGCGTAGAAAGAAATCAATTCTTCTTTCTTGCCCAGATTGGCGCAGAAACACTTTATTCTCTTGCAATCTTTCTTTAGGACGAGAAGAAGCTCTTTGCATTCACCATCAACGGAAACAATGTGTATTTCGCTTACGCACTCCAGCTTTCTAACTGCGCTCTTGATATCTAGCATAGGTGAGAATTTGATCATCACCGTGTCTGCCTTTTGTAGGAGCATGTCCTTGAGTTCCAGCACGTTCGGCTCGCAGTCTTCTATCTCTACTGTTTTTCTGCCTTGTTTGTCTCTGCGTGCCGGGTCAAGAAAAATTAGAGATATCTTTTCATTGATGGAGTTAAGCACATGGACTGCATCATTGTTTGCTGTGGTCACATTGCTTGCACCAAGTGCGTTGAAGTTGTGTGACGCTATGGAATGAAGCTCCTCGTTTCTTTCCACGTAGGTTGCCTTTTCGAACAGCCTGGAAATGAAATAGAAGTCAACTCCAAATCCGGCAGTCAAATCTACCATCTCCCTATGGTCCGAGAATGTGGCAGCCACTTTCTGCTTATAGGTAGCGGTCAGTTCGGAACTGCACTGCTCCATGGAAAGTTTTACCGGATAGGTAATGTCTTCACACGCAAAGAAGGAAGGCAGCTTCTCTTTGGCTACCTTCCTTCCGAATATTTGTCGCATCACTATGGCATGATCGACTCCTTGGGGAACCTTCATAAATGCAACTTTCGAGAAGTCTTCGTTCTCGTTCTGCCTTACAAACAAGTCTGTCTGGTCTCCGTAGAGTGATGCCATAAACGATTGTCAATTAACTGAATACGATAGTCTTGTTCTTGTAAACAAGCACTTTCCTGTCAATGTGCTTCTCAACTGCGCGGGAAAGCACAATCTTCTCAAGATCCTCACCTTTGTGAACGAAGCTCTTGACTGTATCTTTGTGAGTTACTCTAGCAACGTCCTGCTCGATGATAGGACCTGCATCAAGCTCAGTTGTAACGTAATGTGAAGTGGCACCGATGATCTTCACGCCTCTCTCGAATGCCTGATGATAAGGCTTTGCTCCGATAAAAGCAGGAAGGAACGAGTGGTGAATGTTGATGATCTTGTTAGGATAGTGGTTAATCATATCCTCGCTAATAATCTGCATATAGCGGGCAAGAACAACGAAGTCAACGCCATTCTCCTTAAGCAAGTTCATTTCCTGTTCTTCGATCTCTGCCTTGTTGTCTTTTGTAACCTTGAATACGTGGTAAGGAATTCCGAATTTCTCTCCAACCCACTGAAGATCAGGATGGTTAGATATGATCAAAGGAATTTCCACGTTAAGTTCACCTGCCGAGTATCTTGCAAGAATATCGAACAGACAGTGGGACATCTTAGAAACAAATATCGCCATGCGTGGCTTTACATCAGAGAAGTATAGGTTGAACTCCATCTGATAGCGAGTGCCGAACAATGTCGAGAAATAGTCATATAGCTTTTCTCTTGGAATCATGAAGTTTGAAAGATCCCATTCGATACGAGTGAAGAAAGTGTTCTGCTCGTAATCTACATGCTGGTCCAAGTATAGAATATTACCCTTGTTTACATTGATGAAATTAGTCACACTTGCCAAAATACCTTCCTGGTCAGGGCAGTGAATCAATAATATGGCGGTTTGTTTTTGGTCCATTCGTTTCTTGATTTTGTTTGAGTTGCAAAGTTATATAAAATGTCATTATTTTCAAACTATTAGATAGATATTTGTGTCATGTGGCAGAGTAGTGGACAAAAAACGTAGATTTTTGTGTTATTATGTGTTCTGAAACACTTTTATACTGCACAAATGTGATTATAATGTGAAAAAAGATGCAAAAAATTGTGATTGTTAAAAAAATTATTCATATTTGCTCAGATAATTACGAGTGCGGATGATGATTATTCCGACTCTCAACTTAAAAGAAAGGAGTGTTTATGGAAGAAAAAAGAGATCTCGAAATCGTATTCTCGAAGGCTGTAAAGGCAGGAAAGAGAATCTACTATTTCGATGTGAAGAAGAATCGTAGTGGTGAATACTATCTTGCAATTACAGAGAGCAAGAAGAGAGTAAGTGCTGAAAATGAGGCAGTGTCTTTTGAAAAGCACAAGATTTTCCTTTATAAGGAGGATTTCGCTAAGTTTGCTGATGGTCTAGGTGAGGTTACTGCAGTTATCAATGAAATGAATAGTACAAGGGAGGATATTTAGTGTAGAATTGTTACTATAAGGTTAAAGGGACTGTCCAACTTTCATTGGACAGTCCCTTTTGTTTGTCTATTCGTCATAGTATGTGTAGCTATATTCATCTGACTCAAAGTAATCAGATCTGGATTCACGTAAAATCAGATTGCCTTTGTCATCGTATAGAAATCGGTCCATAAGTGAAGATATTGCTCCTTTGCAGTACTCGTATGTTTTTACTAGTTGTCCCTTCCGATCAATCATGAGGTATTTTACACATGCGTCAGAACTGAAAGGGTATATGTATTTTGTGCAGGAAGGAACTGCAGTTTTTGTGGAACTGAATTTAACGACATTGTTATCGCTGACCTTTTTATAGACTGTAGTATCTCCTAAAAAATCGATAGATAAAATTACAGAATCCTTGGGTACTATGGTTCTGTCTGGTTGGTATCTGTTAACATTTTCCTTTATTATGGTGTTTTTGCTGACTTTGTAGAAAGCAGTTATTGTTTCACCACCATATTTTATAACTCTCTGGTATAAAAAACTGTCTCTTTCGTTATATACGTCACACCAGATAAAGTTCTTGAACTTTTGATAGTTCCTATAGAACTTATATGTCGAATCTCTTTTGTCTTCATAAGAGGTAATGAATCCCAGAGAGTCAAAAGTAGTTACGGAATTGCTCCTCCATGCTCGTACAGAATAACTTTTAACTTTCCCTTTCAGATTCATAAACTCAACATCAGTCATGTAGTTGCCGTTTTTGTCGTAAACACACTCGACATCTCCACAACAATACATGGCAATTTTAAGGTTCTTTCTTACAGAGTCAGCCTCAGTCTTTGCTATTTCTGGAATACGGCTGTTTTCTATAGAGAATACATCCTCTTTATTATAGGAAGGTTTGCTCTTGCATGACACATTGATTATCAGTGCAAAGAAGATCAGTATTATGCCAAACTGTTTCATGTCCATTCTGTTTTTATCCAATTACTGCATGGGTCATTTTGCTCCAGGCATATTGTTGCTTCTCCTCCTTGATGCCATCCAAGAAGATGTCGGAGTTGTCTTTCTCGATGAAGTCAACTAGTGCATCTGCAATCTTTTCTGGTTCGCAGCTTGTTACATAACCGACTTTTCCGTCCGGTACAATCTCTGCAAGACCACCGACATAAGTAACAAGCATAGGCTTTTCAAAGTGATATGCAATCTGCGTTACGCCGCTCTGTGTAGCTGTCTTGTATGGCTGGACAACAATGTCGGCTGCGCAGAAATAGTATTTTACTTCATCGTCTGGAATGAAATGGGTGTGCCATTCTATCGAGTCGTTCAACATCAGCTCTTTCTCGAGCAAGTGATATTTTTCTCCGTTGTTGTAGAACTCTCCGGCAATGAGCAGTTTGACTTTACTTTTGTCTATTCTCTTGTCTGCGAATGCTTTAAGCAAAAGGTCAAGTCCCTTGTAGTCCCTGATAATGCCAAAGAAAAGCAGGTACTTGTATTCAGGATCAAGGTTGAGTTTCTTTAAAGCCTCCTCCTTTGTTACAGCTGTTCCGAAATTGTCGTATAGAGGATGTCTGCAGAACTCTTTAGGCTTAACCTTGTCAAACAGCTCCACGTCGGACAACACAGAGCGTGACATTGCCACAAATTTATCTACGGAGTTTACGAAATAGCTTGCGAACATTTTGTCTCCTATTCGTTTCTCGTGAGGAATGATGTTGTCAAGAATAGAAACGACTTTAGTTTTCTTGTTACTGCGAGCTATTCTTGCTATTGTTCCCAGACATGGAGCCATAAAGGGAAGCCAAAACTTAATGATAAGCAGGTCCGGAGCGTCCTTCTTGATTTCTCTGCCTAAAGATATCCAGTTGAAAGGGTTACATGAGTTCATTTTCCTTTCAATGTTCAATCCCTCGGGAGCCGGACCGTCACTATACTGAGTCTTTCCAGGGAACAGAAAATTTGGATATTGAAGGGTGAAAGTTATGATTTTCACTTCATGACCTTCGCTGATAAACTCGTTTGCCAGACGTTCGTTGAATGCTGCCAGACCGCCTCTGTATGGGTACGCTGTACCAAGTATTGTGATTTTCATTTGTTTCTTTGTTAATGAACTGCAAATCTAATCATTTTGTATGAGAAATAGTTATGTTTATTGCAAAAATGTGTTTTTTAACATTATTTAACCCTTTTGAGATGCCATTGAAAAGAATTTATCTATACCTTTGCAACCGAAAAGTTAAGACAATAACATATTTACATTTATAACTATGAAGAAATTTTTTGCACTTTTGTTTGCTGCGTTTACTTGTTTTGCAGCTCAGGCAGGTGATTTGCGTGCTACTGGCATGACAATGGTTGATAAGGGTGGTTTCACTCTAGGTGTTGGAATTGGAACTCCAGGTTATGGTGGTGCTAACAAGGCAGTTATGCCAATGATTACAGTTGACGGTCAGTGGGGTCTAGCTTCTGGTTTCATTAACTCTAAGCATTTTGGAAATAACGGTGCTGTAGATCTAGGTTTCCAGTACGGTATCTGTGGCTACAACCTATGGAAAGAGGCTGGCCTAAAGGGTGGAGTTATGCAGAACATGGTTGTTCTTCGTTCAGCATTCCACTATCAGTTCGTTAAGAAGCTTGACACTTATGCTGGTTTCTTCGGTGGTTGTGATATTTCTTCTCCTACAGGTGATTGGAGCGATGTTCAGAAGGACGGATGGGATCACGCTGACTCTATGTTCGGTATGTACTGGGGTGGTAAGTGGTACTTCACAGACGTATTCGGAGCTGGTATCGAGTTCGAGGATGACTTCATCAGAGGTAACGCACCTATCGTTTCTGCAAAGGTATCATTCAAGTTCTAATAGCAGGATTTGACAAGTTTATAGGGCGGTGTCGAAAGACATCGCCTTTTTTGTGTCATGGTATTTGTTTTTGTTGTAAATTTGCATCGTCAATAATTGAAAATCATGGCTATAAAAGATAGAATAGAAGATATCAGAAAGAATCTGGAGGGTTCAAATGCTCAGCTTGTAGCTGTGTCAAAGTATCATCCGGCCTCTGCAATTCAAGAGGCTTATGACACTGCAGGTCAGCGTATTTTCGGAGAAAGTCATGCCCTTGAACTTCGTGACAAGCACGAGGCTCTGCCTAAGGATATCGAGTGGCATTTCATCGGGCATCTCCAGACAAACAAGATCAAGTACATTGCTCCCTATGTGGCTCTTATTCATAGTGTGGATAGCCTTAATCTGCTTGCTGAAATAGACAAGCACGCAAAGAAGTGCGGTCGTGTTATAGACTGTCTTCTTGAGGTTCATATTGCAGAGGAGGAAACAAAGTATGGCTTCTCTATTTCGGACGTTAGAAGCCTTTATGCAGAGAATAAGATTAAGCCTTTAGAGAATGTGCGTGTTGTAGGTCTGATGGGAATGGCTACAGCAACAGATGATGACGTACAGATTAAGGAAGAGTTCCATACATTAAGTTCTTTCTTTGTTGAGGCTAAATCTTCGTTCGCTCCAGAGTTCGTAACTTTGTCCATGGGAATGAGCGGAGACTATACTATTGCCGCAGAAGAGGGCAGTACACTTGTCCGTGTGGGCTCCTATATATTTGGTAACAGGGTGTATTGATGTTTTTCAGTCAAGAATAAAGAAAAGGCGAGTTTTTAGCTCGCCTTTATTTTTTGAATACCAGTTGTTCGCCTCGTTGCACTCTGTCAGCAATTTCCAATAGCTGCTGGTCTGTCAGTCCCGCTTCATGAAGTTTTCTAAGTACATCTGTTTCTCTTTTTTCTTTTCTTATTCCGAAATATAGGAAAAATGAAAGTGGTAGGGTGTCGTATGCTTCATCAAGGTCTAATGAAGATTCTATTTCTTTTGGCGCAACGAAGGAATTGTTATTTGACAAAAGCCATTTTGAATAGAATAGAGAATTGAATGCACTTGTCTTTGGGATAGTAAAGTTTATTGGTGTTCTCTTTTGAAATTCATAATGATTTAATAACCCAGTCAGAGATGAATCGAAATTTTGAATTCCATTGTTCTCCAAATTATGAGCCAGCATGTTGCTTAGTGAAAGTGACTTTCTTAATGTGGGGTTCGAAATGAATTCTTGGAATCCGACTATGATCTTGTCATAATAGGAATCTCTTGGATTTATTTCTGTTGTAAAGTCGTGAGCCTCTTTGTTCTTGTATTTGACCAGTTCGTTTCCCGATATCTCTGTCTCCTTGATTAGTATGTCCGAACGGCATCCTGCGGCACTTAATACAGAATATAGTGCATCCCGGTATTCGGGCGCGACACACTCTATGATGGTCTCTTTTGTGAGTGTCTTTACATTCACTCCTTCATAGAAGTCTGCAGACAAGTTGCTCTCGATTATGCACTCGTTTGGAGCCGAAAGTTTTTCGTCGTTAGTCGGAATAAAAGCTACATTTTTGAGTGCTTCAATTAGCTTTTCTTTCTTTTGATAGTCAAATCCAAGGGCGTAGTAACATTCTGCAATTTTGCCAAAGTATTTCTTGTTTAACTCCTCGTTTATGGGGTTGGAAAAATACTCGGTTATGCTGCTTATTTTTGTCTCTGCATCTTCACTTTCCGGGATCAGGAGAGTGTTCCTCAGATAATTCAGGATCTGGCTGTCGATTTTTATGTTGTCGCTAATGGAATCTATTGATATTGTGGAGATCCCGTTGTTGAATATCTTCTTTATTCCATCCTTGCAAGGTATGAAAAGAAAGTCTTTGGCGTCATTGATTCTTAGCTTTGCCAAAGTTGAGTATAGTTTGATGAACCATTCTTCATCTTTGCCGGAAAAATAGCGTTCGTCTAAGTCTCCAATAATGTCCGAAACAGAGATGACATTGCCCTTGATTTCCTTGATGTAGGCAAGCAAACTTCTGTCGGAAATAATGGCAAAGTGTCCTAAGTCGATGTCATTAAAAAGAATAGGTATCTCCTTATTGTTCATTATGTTAGTTTCTGAAAGTTGCCTTCTGACATTGTCTTCGCAAACGAACACTTTGCCGTTCCCTATCAACTTTCTTGAGAACGAACAGAACCTGTAGAATGGGTTCTTGATGTGCTGTTTTTCAGGTTCGAAAATCTTTGCTTTGTTAGTGAAGAAATCGCGGTAGTCCAAAGGAAATTTTGACAGGAAGCCGTTGCCAAACCTTTCCACAGCAGATTCCTGTAGGGTTGCCAGTTCAATGAGCATTTTTGTGTTCCAATCCTCTCCTTCCTTTATAGAATCCCTGTTGTCCGTAAGTAGGAAAGGAGCGTGGATCGTATAGGGCAGAGGAGCGGTGTGATGAGTAGGAAAGAAGCAAAAGATATTTTTCCTATTTAGCTCAAAGTCACTCTTGCCTTCTCTTATAGACAAGATTGTGTTTTCTCCGCAAATGCTTATGTAGGTGTCATCGTCCAAAATGACCTTCTTGCTCTTTACATTTGAATTGGAGAAGGAGAAGTTTTCGTTTTCTTCTCGTTTTGTGTGGGTACCGTGTTCTCCGTCCTCGTTTCTCCATTCGATTTTTGTCAGGTTGTTGAGATAGAGTAGAGGGGTCTGCAAAGAACGCAGTTTTTCCAAGATTTCATGTGACTTGTTTGTGTCTTTCAGCGGTAAATGAAAATAGGTGTTGTTGTCTTTTTCAACTCTTCTTTCTGCGGTAACAGGGACAATGTAGTCCTCGATGTCTATGCTGATTTCAGAGTCTTCTATATGGGGCTTGTCAGTGTATGCAAACACGGATTTGAACCCTATGCCGAACTTGCCTATTTTATTCCCTTTCTCTTTGTTGCTTGCTGCTATTGAAGTGAGGGCGTTCAGGTGGCCTTTGTTCCTTTCTCCTTCCTTATCTACATCTGTAACGGTAAAGTGTTCCGTTCCGTTGTGTGTGAACTCTACGGAATCATCGTTTATGACAAACTTACACCATGTAGCACCTGTGTCATCAGCATTTTGAATGAGTTCAAGCACAAAGTGAGCCTCGTCGGCATATTTGTCCACGAGAGTTCTCCAAAGACCTATCGTTGCTGGGTCTTTGAGCAGTTGTGCCGATTTGCGTCTGCTTGCTGTAAGTTTTTCTAATAACTGCATATACTATAAATATATAGTGCAAAGATAATAAGTATTTGTTATAAAGTAGTTTTTACATGGATTTTAGTTGGTTTTATATTTTCAAGCATTATTTTTGCTGTGCAATCAAATAAATACCATTCATATGAAATTACTATCATATATATTGACAATATTGTCAGTGTTTTGTGGAACAGATTGTTATGCAAGACCGGTTACTGGTAATATTGAAGGTCATGATTATGTAGATTTAGGTTTGCCAAGCGGTTTGAAATGGGCGACTTGTAATGTCGGTGCAACTTCTCCTGAAGAGTGTGGTGATAGCTTTGCTTGGGGAGAAGTTAAAACAAAGAAAGATTTTACCAAAGATTCTTCGTTTACTACCTTCCAGTCAGCGGGTCGTTTACAGAAAAGAGGAGTTATTGATTCATACGGTGTTCTAACTGCAATGTGTGATGCTGCAACACAAAATTGGGGAGACAAATGGAGAATGCCAACAAAAGAAGAGTTTGATGAATTGGTAGAGTATTGTTCTTGGACATGGATTGTGTGGGAACAAGGTTGCGGTTATCTGATAGAAAGTAAGAAGGAGGGTAACGATAACTGGATTTTTCTACCTGCAAGCTACGTGTTTAAAGAATTTAGTCAAGAAGATTTTAAACCTACTGTGGGAGAGTATTGGAGTTCTACTGTGTTTGAGAATGATGATTGGCTTTCGTATAGATTGAGTTTCCATTCTCTTGGTTCTTGCAATAGCAATAAGTTGCGCTATTTGGAGTCTAAAGTCCGTCCTGTACTTAAATAATACTATAGTATGTTTGGGGATAACGCTGTTGTCCTCTTTACTTTTATAATGAATAAACATTCAATGTGTGTATATAGCCGATGAATAGAGGGGAAAGCGAAAAAATATTCTTCGCCAAATCAGCGAATTATGAAACTTTTCCAAAAATAGTTTCCAAAACATTTGGTCAGTAAAGCAGAAAGCACTAATTTTGCATCCGCAATCGGGAAACAACGATGCGAGCGAGGCCGAGCGAGGCCGAAAGAGATGAGCCGGAAGGTTCGCCACAGAGAAGGGATCTTTGACAAGAATTGCAATGCACAGGAAAGAAAGGTAG
>JAZUHH010000088.1:0-10102 GCA_045641625.1 Paludibacteraceae bacterium | reverse complement strand
TCCAGCAGCGAGGTCCCACCTCTTCCCATTCCGAACAGAGAAGTTAAGCTCGCTAACGCCGATGGTACTGAGTTTTCGGGAGAGTAGGTAGTCGCCGTCTTGAGAGAGTGGATGTGTTTATGTCCACTCTCCTTTTTTTGTAAAAATAATAATTTAAATGTGAATTTTATGGAGAATTCATCTAATCGTTATTTTATTATATCATTTGCTAAGTTTGTTATTTCAATTATTGCCTTAATTTTTATGGTTTTTAGTGATGATGGAATTTGTTTGCCTGAAGAAATATTATTTATATTCGCTCCTTTTGTTGTGCAATTTTTGTTGGAATCTTTGTTTATATATATCTATACAAAAGCATTAAAAAAGAAGTTTTCATGGAAGGAAATGCTTATAGTAAATATTTTAGCTATAGACACATTCTTTTATGTGCTATTTTTTATGTTGTTTGGAGCTGATACTTTTCTGTTCCTTGTAATTCTAATTAAGGTATTGGTCATTTTATTTACTAAATTTATTGATGATTCTTCAGATGAGAATAGTAAACAAAGCAGAATATGATTGTAGTCTTGCTTTTTTGTAATTGTATGAAGATTTGACTAAAAATTTTTCTTTTTGATTTTCAGTTTAATATGAAACTTTCTAAAAAATAATTGCCATAACATTTGGTCAGTAAATTCTAAAGCAGTAATTTTGCATCGCAATCGAGAAATAAAGCATAGCTCTAAAGTCGGTTGCATGACCAAAACGATGGATCGGTAGCTCAGTTGGTAGAGCAACAGACTCTTAATCTGTGGGTCGTGGGTTCGACCCCCACCCGGTTCACGAAAAAGGAAGACGCTGTAATGCGTCTTTACTTTTGGAGAGATGTCAGAGTGGTCGAATGAGCCGGTCTTGAAAACCGGTGTACTCGTAAGGGTACCGGGGGTTCGAATCCCTCTCTCTCCGCTCAGTCCGAATTGATTTCAATTCGGATTTTTTTATGTCTGTATGTTTTATCTCCTGTTTTTAACTTTTCCCCAAAATCTAATTAGAATTATACGTACTTGTCTGTCACTATTGGTTGTTCAACATATTTTTTGACTGAAAAACCTATTTGACAACATAAAACCATCATTTTTTTAATTTTTTTCTTGGCAGAATAATTTTTTTCTCTCTACCTTAGTACCACAATTCAACGATCTAACGCTTATTGTTGTCTTGTAAATTTGATTTAGTTACAAGGATTAGGAAACAACTAAAAAATCTTGATGTTATGGGAGCGAAAAAGAATTTTGTGTTGGATACAAATGTTATTCTTCACGATCACAAATGCATTTACAATTTTCAGGAGAACGATATCTATCTTCCTATCGTTGTTCTTGAGGAACTTGATAAATTCAAGAAGGGAAGCGAGCAGATCAACTATAATGCCCGTGAGGCAGTGAGAGATCTTGATGCGCTAACTGATTCTTCAACTTTTACTACTGGTGTGTCCTTGGGAGAGGGACTTGGAAAGTTGTATGTCGTTACAAATCCAGTCTATCCAAAGAAGATTGCCGACGCTTTCGCTGAGCGAACTCCAGACCACAAGATTATGGCTGTAGCCCTTGATCTTGCTGAGAAGGACAAGAGCACAAAGACAATTCTTGTTACAAAGGATGTCAACCTAAGAATGAAGGCAAAGAGCCTTGGTATTCCGGTTGAGGACTACGAGAACGACAAGACAGTTGATGTGGATATCTTCGAGAAGTCGCAGGAGGAGATTTGTGGTGTTGACGCAGATGCAGTTGATAAGTTGTATTCTTCTCAGGCTGGTGTAGGTATTCCTTTGGAGGAGTTGAAGCTTGGCAGAGAGTTCTTGGCCAATGAGTGCTTTGTGCTAAAGAGCGATAGAAATACAATTCTTGCGCGCTATAATGCCGACACTAAGAACGTGATCAGAGTCAAGGAGGAGGTTAAGGCTTATGGTATTGCCGGTCGTAGCGCCGAGCAGAAGTTCGCTCTTGACGCCCTTTTGAACGATGATATCAAACTAGTAGCTATTTCCGGTAAGGCAGGTACAGGAAAGACACTTCTTGCCCTTGCAGCTGCCCTTCAGCAGAACAAGGACTACAAGCAGATACTTCTTGCGCGTCCTATTGTCGCAATGAGCAACAAGGACCTAGGATTCCTTCCTGGAGACCAGAAGCAGAAGGTGGCTCCATACATGCAGCCTTTGTTCGATAACTTGAATGTCATCAAGCGTCAGTTCGGATCGACAAGCAAGGAGTTGGCACTTCTTGACGAGATGCAGAAAGAGGAAAGATTGGTGATCGAGGCACTTGCGTTTATCCGTGGACGAAGCTTGAGCGACACATACGTTATCGTAGATGAGGCTCAGAACTTGACACCACACGAGGTCAAGACAATCATCACTCGTGCAGGAGAGGGCTGCAAGATGGTATTTACAGGTGATGTTCAGCAGATTGATGCTCCATATCTTGACATGCAGAGCAACGGTCTTGCGTACATGATTGACAAGATGAAAGGTCAGAAGATCTTTGCCCACGTCAATTTGATCAAGGGTGAGCGAAGCCAGCTTTCTGAGATTGCAAGCAGATTACTCTAACATAATACTTACATATTTTGATTGAGAAAACAGGATTAATTATCGAGTGCTCCAGGCGGGCATTTCGAAACTAATATAATCGTTTTTTTGTTGTTTTCTTAATGGTGAAGTCTGAAATTGTGAAATTTGGACTTCACTATTTTTTTTGCTCGCACACATGCTTTGCCAAATATTATTACATTTGCATTCGAATATAGGAAAGATGAAGGGAAAGTTGCTGAAATATTTGCTCTTGATGGTGGGACTGGTCGGTTCTGCCCCGATTTCTGCAGCTTATGACGAGGAGTTCTGGGACTATATGTACCGCATTGAGATAACAACAGAGAATGGAGAACTTCCCTTTGCCTTAGACAAGGAGAGACCTGACGGGCAACCTGGCCATACAATAACGAATAACGAGTACGTGAACGGGCAGCTCAAACTCTTCAAAGGCAAGGATTCGCTGTGTCTGGATTCTGGTGAACGCGGAATGAAATTCAGGGTGAGAGGAAATACAAGCGGCTTGTCCACAAGGCCTCCGTACAAAGTCAAGTTCGAAAAGAAATGCGATCCGCTGAACTTGGGATATAAGGACAAGGAGTGGAACCTGATGAATACGACAAAAGGTGTCCTGAATTTCGCTATCGGAAGATTCATTGGCGAGCTGGTTGGCATGGAGTGGCAGCCGGATTTCATCTTTGCGCATCTGTTCATCAATGGCGAGTACCGCGGACTGTATATGCTGACAGAGAGCATAAAGAAGGACAAGCATAGGGTGAACGTGTCCGATGACGGCTATATTACGGAGAACGACATATATTATTGGGGCGAGGAAGTTTATTTCAAGACACTGCGTCAGCGCAAAACTTTCGGCTATACCTTCAAATATCCAAAAGATGAGGACCTGAACGATTCTGTTGTGTCAGTACTCCGGAATGAGATGGTGCGCTATGAGGACGCGATATTCAACTTTTCAAATCTTTCGGACATTGCTGATGTGAAGAGTCTTGCTGGCTGGTATCTTGCGCATGACCTTTTAGGCACGGGCGATGCCTTGGGAGCAAACATGTACGCCTACAGGTACAGTGTGAAAGATGATTCAAAGATAAAGTTCGGTCCGCTATGGGATTTTGACACTATCTTCGAAGATGAAGGGTGGGCAAGGCAGAGGAAGCGCGATATATGGTACAGCGTGACTCTTTCTCAGCATCCCGAGTTCAATAAGGCATACAGGGATCTGTGGCACAAGATAGAGCCTACATTTTACGAGGATGTGTGTCTTTACCTGGATAGTATTGCCGAAGAGGGCAAATATTTGAACGAATCGTTCATTTATGCGTCACCCGAAGGGCAGAACCTATACGAGGCGATAGACTTTGCAAAAGAGTGGTTCAGAAAAAAGATAGACTTTGTGAATTCAGAAGTGGACAGCTTGATCTTTATGGAAAGGGTCGAGTATTTCACCTTGGACGGAACAAAGGTAGATTTCAACGAGACAACACAAAAAGGACTCTATGTCCGTATAACGACCGACAACAAAAGCCATCATACAGGGAAATTGATGTATGTCAGGTAGGTCATTTTTTCCTCAAATAAAGACAAAATGTGCTTTCTTTGTTAATAAAAAAGGCTTCATAATGTAAATTTTGACAAAAAGAACAATAAAAGCAAACAAAAAAATCATTTTGCACGAATTAAGCCTTTTTCTTAATAGCAAAAAATCATTTTGTATAAATTTGACGATTATTTTTGACAAAATGTAAATTATTAAGGCTAAAATTTGATTAAAAGTGTCGAAAAAATTTCATTTTGATATAAAAAAAAGATAACAAAAAGTGTTTCCAATTGGAAAAAAGATATAATTTTGCAGAGTCTTTCGCAGAGGAATTGGTACAATGTTTGTGCCGCCAGTGCGAAGCGAAGCAAAGAATAAGATAACGAAACAATTAATATAATCAGTTTTAGTATGAGAAAACATATCTTCAACGCTGGTCCATGTAAGTTGTCAGACAGAACTTTGGCAAATACAGCGAAGGCAGTCATTGAGATGGGTGAGACTGGTCAGTCAGTTCTTGAGGTATCTCACCGTTCTGCAGATTTTCAGAAGGTTTATGACGAGACAGTAGCTCTAATGAAGGAGGTACTTTCTATTCCAGACAACTACTCCGTAATCTTCGTTGGTGGTGGTGCAAGCTTGCAGTTTGGTATGATTCCTTACAACTTCTTGAAGACTAAGGCTGCATACGTTAACACTGGTGTATGGTCAAAGAAGGCACTTAAGGAGGCTGAGCTTTGGGGAGAGGTTCTAGAGATCGCTTCTTCAGCTGACAAGAACTTTACATACTATCCAGAGCCAAAGAGCATTAAGATTCCTGCTGATGTTGACTACGTTCACATCACTTCAAACAATACTATCCGTGGTACAGAGATTTTCGAGGATATCGATTCTCCAGTTCCAGTAATCGCCGACATGAGTTCTGATATCTGCTCTCGTCCAATCGACGTTAGCAAGTATTTCATGATCTATGGTGGTTGCCAGAAGAACCTAGGACCTGCAGGTGCTACATTCGTGATCATCCGCAACGATTTCGTTGACAAGGTTGCTGATCGCAAGATCCCTACAATGCTTAAGTATTCTACACACGTAGATAACGGTTCTATGTTCAACACTCCTCCATGTGTATGTATCTTCGCAATCCGCGAGACTCTACTTTGGATCAAGGAGAACGGTGGTGTTGAGGCAATGGAGAAGCGTGCTATCGAGAGATGTGACGCTCTTTACAACTACCTAGAGAGCTCAACAGTATTTACTCCAGTTGTAGAGGCAGGTTCTCGTTCTAGAATGAACATTCCTTTCCTTCTTCGCGGTAAGTACAACACTCCAGATATGGAGAAGGTATTCCTTGAGTTCGTTAAGACTAAGAACATCGTTGGTGTTAAGGGTCACCGTCTAGTTGGTGGTTTCCGTGCTTCTACTTACAACGCTTGTACAATGGAAGACATGAACGCCCTTATCTCAGCAATGAAGGAGTTCGAGGCTAAGGTAAAGTAATTCAGACAAAGTCTAGAAACGGAATATTTCCGCTTTCGTTAACAATACTGTAAGACGGGGCTTGCCCCCGTCTTTACATTTTAATCAAATCAAAGAAATGGCAAAAGTTTTAATCGCAACAGAGAAGCCTTTCGCAGCATCAGCTGTAGAGGGTATTAAGAATATCATCAGCGGAGCTGGTTTCGAGATCGCTCTTCTTGAGAAGTACACAGAGAAGCAGCAGCTTCTTGAGGCAGTAGCTGACGTAGATGCAATCATCATCCGTTCAGACATCATTGATGCTGAGGTTATGGATGCAGCAAAGAACCTTAAGATCGTTGTACGTGCAGGTGCAGGTTACGACAATGTTGATCTTGAGGCTGCAACAGCTCGCAAGGTTGTTGTTATGAACACTCCAGGTCAGAACGCTAACGCAGTAGCTGAGTTGGTTCTTGGTCTTTTGGTTTACGCAGTTCGTAACATGTACAACGGAAAGAGCGGTTCAGAGCTTATGGGCAAGAAGCTTGGTATCCTAGCATTCGGTAACGTTGGTCGCAACGTAGCTCGTATCGCTAAGGGCTTCGGTATGGACGTTTACGCTTACGATGCATTCTGTCCAGCAGACGTTATCGAGGCTGCAGGTGTTCACGCTGTCAAGAACCAGGAGGAGTTGTTCACTACTTGTGACATCGTTTCTCTTCACATCCCTGCTACTCCAGAGACTACAAAGAGCATCAACTACGACCTTTGCAGCAAGATGAAGAAGAACGCTATCCTTATCAACACAGCCCGTAAGGAGGTTATCGACGAGGCTGGTTTGTGGAAGCTTATGGCTGAGCGTGCTGACCTTAAGTACATCACTGACATCATGCCAAAGGCAGACAAGGACTTCAAGTGCTTTACAGGCCGTTACTTCTCTACACCAAAGAAGATGGGTGCTCAGACAGCTGAGGCTAACACTAACGCTGGTCTTGCAGCAGCAAACCAGATTGTTGACTTCATCAAGAACGGTGTAACTAAGTTCCAGGTTAACAAGTAATAGATTCAATTCTATCATATCAAGGTCGCAGGCGTTTGTTTGCGACCTTTTTGTTTAGATTATAGTTCGCGTTTACTTGTGGCTTTAACTAAAAATTGTTTTTTATTAACTTTTTTTGTTCTTCTTTGTTAGGTATTCAATTTTAATTTATCTTTGTGGTGTAAACTATAACGGATAGCATGGAAAAGAACAAAAATATAATCAAGATAAAGGGAGATGCTTACGTCTATGTGTACAAGTTTGACGAGGCATTTGTTGAGGAATCAGTTGCTCCAAAATCGTTAAGGGAAAAGTTTGACGGTGGACTTGGAGCTGTGATTGTGGCAACTTACGGAGAAAAGGAAAATTCTTCGCATACTGACGTGTATTTCATTCCCGGCAAGTTCGATATTGACGGAGAGTCAAAATATATCATCACAAAGGCATATACTTCGACTGAAGAAGCAAAGGCAGAAGGTCTGTTCTGCAAAAAGGAAGTCGCAGACTTAAGGGTCGAGGACAATGACGGAGCAAAGACTATATCCTTCACAAAGAACAGTCGTAGTGTCTTTAGTGTAGAGACTGAGGACTGGGGATTCGATTTCCCTATTTCTTCGGATGTCATTCATTTCCCTTTGATGTCCATAGAGGGCGATGTGTGGAACTATACAGGCAAAGGCACTGCGAAGTTCACGAAGATGAATTCTATCGAAGTGCGTCCTTCTAAGTTCCCTGATGTGGCTCAATATACTCCGCTTGCAAGCGTCCATATTCGTGATTTCGAAATGGAAGTAGAACTTGTCATCAAATAAAAGGTCAGAACAATATAGATTGAATAATGGAAAATTCGTGTTTTAATTGCGAGAAATACAAAGAACTTAAGGTTAAGGACGGCGTGTATGTTCCGGAAGTGAACATCGCCTTCCCGGATGACGACCCCCAGAAAAGACTTGTAGAAGTAAAGGTGGAGAGGGATTTGGTGTTTGATGATACATACCCATACTACGAGAATACTCCGGAGTTCCGTCGTTTCTGTTTCAGATATGATTTGAAGACATACCTTTGCTCTTTCCTTAACTGGGTACTTTACGGTGTAAAGGTTGAGGGGAAGGATATCCTTAAAAAGCATGCAAAGGAGTTCGAGAACGGAGCAATTACAGTGGCAAACCATCAGTACCGTTGGGATGTCCCAGGAATACGTGTGGCTCTTGGTATGCGCAAGATATGGATTCCAGCTTGGGCTGAGACATTCAAGACTTCCGACTATAACAACGTAAAGGGTGCGAGATGTATTCCTATCCCTGAGACAGTCAGCGGTTTGAAGAAGTTCAACGAGGCAATCGACCAGCTGCATGCCGAGAAGCAGTGGTTCCACATTTTCCCAGAGGGAACACGTTGGGACTTCTACAAGCCTTTCAAGCCATTCCGTAAGGGAGCTTTCGTCTGGGCGTACAAGTATGACCTTCCTATTATCCCTATGGTCTATACACACCGTCCGCGTACTGGATGGAGAAAGCTGTTCTGCAAGGGAGAACCTTTGATGACTTTGACTGTGTTGGAGCCTATGTATGCTGACAAGTCCTTGCCGCGCAAGCAGTCGGTTGACAAACTTCGCGAAGAGGTGTGCAGTAAGATGCTTGATGCAGCAGGAATTGTTCATAATCCTTGGCCTATTGTGCCTGAGATAGACAAGTAAGAAGCTTGGGGCGGAGTCGCATTCTGTACTCCGTCTTTTCTTTATACCATATATAACGACCTTATGAAGAATGTTAAACATATAATATTAGGCTTGCTGGCATCGTCGTCCCTTTCATGTGTCTGGGCGCAGACTCCTGCGTTCCCCGGTGCAGAAGGTTTCGGAATGTACACTACCGGAGGAAGGGGAGGAAAAGTCTATCACGTTACATCCCTGGCTGATGACGGAACAGCGGGAACTTTGCGTCACGCTGTCAACCAAAAGGGAGCGAGAACGATTGTCTTTGATGTATCGGGTACTATCGAGCTTACCAAGGCTCTCTCTATAGCAAACGGAGATCTGACCATTGCCGGACAGACAGCTCCTGGTGACGGTATATGCCTTAAGAACTATGAACTATATCTGAATGCCCGAAATGTGATCATAAGATTCATGCGTTTCCGTTTGGGAGACGAGAAGCCTGACTATGACGCTAACGGAAAACCTTCCATTGATCGTGACGCCGCTTGGGGAAGAAGAAAGGGCGACATCATAATAGACCATTGTTCCATGAGCTGGTGTACTGACGAGTGTGCCTCGTTCTATGACAATTCTAACTTTACTATGCAGTGGTGTATGATTGCTGAAAGCCTTCGCGGTTCTCTGCATCCTAAGGGTTATCATGGCTATGGAGGCATTTGGGGAGGGAAGGGCGCATCTTTCCACCATAATATGCTTGCCCATCATGACAGCCGCAACCCTCGTCTTTGTGGCAGCCGATACTCTAACGATCCCGACAATGAGCTTGTGGATGTCAGAAACAATGTGGTTTATAATTGGGGTGCTACTAATTGCGGTTATGCCGGAGAGGGCGGAAGCTATAACTTCGTGAACAACTACTACAAGTCAGGTCCTGCCACAGGTTCCAATATCAAGTACAGAATCTTTAGTCCCAATGCTGATGACGGCTCGAACAGTCAGCCCTATGGCGTGTACGGACATTTCTATATCAGTGGAAACTATATGGAAGGCAAGGGTCAGAACTGGGACTGGAACGGTGTAGATGTGGACAACAGGAACAATGCTTCCATGACCAAGGAGTCCATCAAGTCATACACTATGTTCCCAGTGCAGAATGTGACAACTCATACTGCCGAGGTGGCATTCGAGAAGGTCTGCAAGCTTGCCGGCGCATCTTTGAGCCGTGACGCTGTGGATGCCCATGTGGCAGCTGACGCCAAGGAAGGGAAGTACACCTACACAGGTTCTGTTCTGGGAGGCAAGGGAATCATAGACAGAGCGTCCGATGTGGGAGGATGGCCAAAGCTGAAGAGCCTTCCGGCTCCTGCTGATTCCGACGGAGACGGAATTCCGGACGAGTGGGAGGAGAGACACGGACTTAATATGGACGATGCCTCTGACGGAGCTGCTGTCAGAAGTGACGGCTATACAAATCTTGAGGTTTATATGAACTCCCTTGTGTGCGAGATTATGTCAGAGGGACTTGCAGATGCATTGACTCCTTCCGACTATACTTGTGACGCGGCTGCACCTGATTCTGCCAAGTTGGTCAAGCATGGAGCCGGCAGTTCCTCGCAAAGCATAAATGTCGGAGAGAATATCGCTCCTTTCAGTTTCTCGTGGTTATATGCTACATCCGTAGAGGTGTCTGGTCTTCCTTCGGGAATAGTTGCAAATATAGATAATAACGCTCTTTCTGTTTCGTTTTCTGGTGCTGTCAGCGAAGATGTCGAGAGCGGTGAATATGCCTATACTGTCAAGACTGTCGGAGGAATAAACGAGGCAGTAAAA
>JAZUHH010000087.1:0-15574 GCA_045641625.1 Paludibacteraceae bacterium | reverse complement strand
GGCGTATCAAAACTATAAAGTTCCGATACGCCATCTATAATGAGAGTAATATAAACTATCTAATCAATTCCATTACATCTTAAACAACAAGAACACGCCTGTTACTTGCCATCAGGATGCAGAGTCATAATAGTCTGCATAATAGTATTCACCTTGCCATTAAGTGTACTTACCTTATTATCCAATGCTTCAAGATCATCTGATGTCACCACATTACTTAAAGCACGATTAATGTCATCAAGTTCATACTCCATATCCTCTTTGAACTCGTTGAACTTATTGGCAACGGCTGCAGCGGCAGAACTTGTATTAGTAATCTTGATTACCGCATCGTCAACTTTCGCTGTCAAAGAAGAAACAGAAGACTGTAAAGCCGCAAAGTCTTCGGCAGAAACTTCAGAGCTACTTCCAGAGCCGGACGATCCTTGAGCAAGCTTCAACGCACTCACTTCAGTTTCCAAAGTTTCAACTCTGCTTGTAACAGATGACAAATTAAAATTAGACTTCAAACTAGAAACATCGGACTTAACAGCAGCCAATTCACTCTCCAACGAAGAAACTGTTGCAGAAATTTCCTCAAGGTTGCTTCCTGTCTCAAGCGAAGCCAATCTGCCGTTTAATCCTGCAACTTCCTCCTCCAAAGCAGACACTTTTGAAGTTAATGCTGAAACATTAGTATTCTTCTTAAGAGCGGCAATCTCAGAAGAAAGCGTTTCATTTGTTTCCTCCAAAGCGGACACTTTTGAAGTCAAAGTCGAATTTGTTATCTTCAACGTCGCAACTGCAGACTCAAGAGCAGCAATCTTTGCATCAGCTGTTTCGCTTGAAGTACCTCCTGCGCTTTCTAGCTCGGAAACTTTACTTTCTAATGTCGCAACCTTGACATTCAAAGTCTGTATAGTTGAAGAAGCAGTAGAAATTGCCTTTGATGCAGCATTAGCTGTTTCTGTCAAACTCTCAACTGAAGAAGACAATGATGCATTAGACTTCTTCAAAGACTCATTCGAAGCAGAAAGAGTTTCATTACTTGATTTCAAAGACTCCAATTCAGCAGTTAGAGATTGGTTTGCTGCCTTAAGTGAAGCATTTGACTTCTCCACTGCATCAACACGCGACGACAAGTTGTTATTATCCAACTCGCTAACTATTTCCTCGAGTTTAGCAACACTTTCCTTCAACTCTGAAAACGACTCATTGTTAGGAGTTTCCTTTACAAGAGCAGACAAAGCCTTGATTTGAGCGGTCAAATTATCTGTTGTAGCCTTAATTTCTGTTGATGCCGCATCAAGATTATCCTGAACAGAAGAAGCAGCCTTGGAAGCCTGGTCTGCCTTAGACAGAGCCGAACTAGCTGTCTTGCTCGCACTATTAGCAGTTTCAGTTACAGAAGCAACATCTTTCTCTATATCATCAACATTAACCTGAAGATTGCTCAACTTAGTGTCTATTACCGTAAGGTCACTCTTTGTAAGGAACTTGCCTTCCAATTCAGATATATCAACCTGAGATGACTTTGTCGCATTCTCTATAAGCTCATCAACCTCCTTTTTTGTATAGACGGAAGATTTAGTACAATAAATTGACAAATCTATACTCTCTTGAATTTCAGACTTCAATGTATTTAGCTTTCTCTCAAGCTCATTCATTCTTGTCTCCAGATTCATCGTATAAATTTTGACCACACTCTCAACAGTCGGTCTAAGGTCCACACCTTGTGGAGCAGACCCGCCATCATGAGTATGCCAAGCAGTTGCAAACATACTAGTATAATGTTTGCTATAAATCTCATCCCACAACTTGTTTACACCTTCTTTCCAAACTTTATCAATATCATCCTGTATTCTTGAAGCCCACTCTTTGGATGCATACTTCTCATTATACTTCTCTGTCAATGCAGCCTCGTTCAAAGAACTGCTCTTCAAGTTAGCAACACTTTTCTTAACGTCGGAAATGTCAGTAGAGTTTGTTCCGACTCTTTTGTCAAGAGATGCTATAGTCTCGTCCTGCTTTGTGTTTGATGACTTGACCAGCTCAATCTGTGCTTTATTGTCGCGAATTTCTTTCTTTATATCGGTCAAATCAATATTGCCTGTACTCAAACCTGCAATTTCACTCTTCAAATCCTCTACTTCATCGGAAATTGAAGAGACAGAAGATTGAAGAGACTTCACATCAGACTGCGCCTTAGTAGCGGCAGAAGCTGCTGATTCTGCCGAAGATTTAGCAGAAGACACAGACTCCTCGAACTCACTTAAGGAACTCTTGACCGAAGCAACATCAGTCTTAAGATTTTCAGCAACTCTAGACGTAGAGGCCAAGTCAGAAGTCAGTGACTTAATCTGCTTTGCCTGATAAACCGAATCAGCAATCAAACTGCTGATGTCATCAGTTGCATTTATCTGGAATGACTTCAATGAAGAAATATCTGCCTTTGAATTCTTCATGTCAGTCTTGACTGCATCTACACTTTCAATCACAGAGACAACATCGCCCCTCAAAGTCGAGACGCTTCCTAAAATCTGCGATACTGACTTGTTAGTGATATCCAAATCTTCCTGCTTTGCAAAAGCTAGGATAGACTCCTTTATAGAATCAATAGTTGACTGCAACGAAGCAATCTTAGACTTTAATGACTCCACATCAGAGCTCGAGCCAAAATTACCACCCCTGAGCAATTCAATTTCAGCGGAGATAAGAGCCAACTGCTCACTATATGAAGTCAAAGACTTGTTGATTGTCTTTATTGAGGAAATGTTCTGCTCGATAGCAGCCTTGTTCATATCAATGGATGCAGCATTTTCACTCGCAGCATTGGAAAGATTTGCAACGGCTGATGTGTTTGCAGATATGGCTGCCTTGCTTGAATCTATAGCGGCGATATTATTGTTTACTTTTGACGATATGGCAGCTAACGCAGAATTATTTGCAGAAATTAAAGCGTTAAGGTCATCTACACCTTCAGATATCTTTGTCAAAGACTCTACTGTGGCGTAAATGTCCAAAGAGGGCTTACCCTCCAAATCTTCATACTTGCCGCTGAACCCATTGGCTGAGGAACCTGGCTCACTGCTAGAAGAACTGTTTGAACTGCCTGACTTTAATGCGAACAAGGCATAGGGAACACTCTGCAATGTTGTTGTTGCAGATATAACCTCACTCTTGTCCGAATCAAGGGAAGTCTCACTTGTCAATGTATAAGGCCCATTCGCCCAATCAATCTTAGAGAACACTCCGGAATTGATTGTACCCTGACCTACGACAAGTGCGAAGACTCCATAAGGGTTTGTCTTGACCTCATGAGTCTCCTGATATACTCTATTGCCGGACAAATCGTCAATAGAAATCCTAACCTTTACATTCTGGTTGACAACAGGCTTACCGGCGCTTGTTCTGACAACGCTCTGGTAGTTGAAACTTTGAGGAACGTCAGCGTACCCCAAAGAACTGACTGCCAACAGTTGTAATGATATAAATAGTTTCCTCAAGTAATGTTTTATCATATCTGCAAATTTAATGTAAAGATTCTAATAAACAATGAATTTTAATGAATATACCTTTCCTGTAGCCAAGCGTAATGTAGCAATATATACGCCTTCGGACAAGGTTACATAATTATCTTCGTCAACACTTGTGACCTCCATCATTCTGCGTGATCCTAGCACATCGAACACATCCAACTGGGCGTTGTCCAACTGGTTTCTTGTGAATCCTTTGACAGAAATCTGGATTGCTTCGCCTTTTCTTGCAGGATTAGGATTGATCACAACACCCTGCTCAAGACCTATTTCGTAATAGAAGCTTCTTGAACAAACAGCTCTCTCAACCTCATCGTAAGTTCTTACAACGGCTGAATATTCGCCATAAAGCTTTGTATCCTCAACATATTGCAAGCCATAGCTGTCCATGTGGACTCCGTTCTTGAACCAGGCAACCTCCTTTACTTTGAATGCGTTGTTGTTGAATATGACAACCTCTCCGTACTTTGTAAGCAGTAGCGATGAAGGAAGCTTGATGTTGCACTTGAACAGAATGACACTTGACTCATGTCCATCCTCATACCTGAATCTGACACGGAACTCTTCAGCCTCTTTAGTGCCAATATAGTCGGCAGGAATTGGAATTTCGAACTTGACGCTGTCCTCATAGACATCAAGACGCTCGTAGCCATACTGAATGAATCCACCCTCTAACTGCTCCTTCACATATTCAACCTTATACTCCACAAGACCTGCCAAACCTTCCGGTGAAGCGATAGTGAATTCTGCTATTTCGCCAGGACAGAACGACTTCTTCGAAGGAACTATGTTCCAGTTCACATTACGATAGAATGCGATCACATACAAGTCTTTGTCAGGCATGACTTCAGGAAGGCTTGGATACCAGCCAACAAAGACGCTGTCCTGCTTATAAGGAGCGTCAAAAGGAATAATGTCACAACCAGGTATAATTGTATCTGTATATGCCTCGTCATTATCTATCAAGTAGTGAATATATCTTGGCGGAAGCACATCACCGATAAAAAATCCCAAACCAAGAGTATTGTCCGAGTTGCTTGGCATATTATACTCACCATCACCAACAAAGACATCACCTATCGAGAACTCCACATCCAAAAGTCTTCCGCTGTTGTTTGCATAACCTGTAGAAAGCAACACCTCCGGCATTACCTTCGTATTATCGGAATAAACATTCTGGAATGGAGACAAGATAAGCAATGCGACAAAAATCAGTGTCAACACAATACATCTGAATGATGCACAACTCCTATTATCTTCCAAGCAATTTATCACTATAATGTTATATATGTTCTGTCAAAATTTTTACAATACACCTTTGCAAAGGTAATTATTAATCTATTCGATGGTTCTTTTTTAATAGAAAAATGAACTAATTATTTGACAAAATCTCGATTATAACGGACAAAAGCCTATTTTTTGGCCTTTTTACGCTTAAATCACATTTGTATTTAACGAAGGCATCAAAAATAAACTTGAAGAAATCATGCTGTTAAACATAACTAAAGATACATACACTTAAGAAAGGTTCAACTTTACGTTATTGTTAAACAATCATGTCGTACAACACAAAACACCTCTAAAAACAGGGGAAATTTACATATAAATCTTGAGCAACACAAAACAAATGGAACAATAAACTGTTCTTTAATTACATTTAACAGGGAAGGATTCTTTAATTAGAAAAGCTAATTAACAAATGCAACAAAATTACTCAAAGAAGGGAATAATCAAACATCAATATAACTTCCACACTGAAATACACGAAAATGAAAAACTTCAGAACAATTAACTGACAATTCTTGTAACAAATTACATTCATAAACCTTCATCATATAATTATGAAAAAGAAAAAGCAATTAAAAAAGTTTACACTATATAAATAATATAAGCAAAACACAATTTTGTAAAATTGAAGACAATAATATTTTATCAAAAAGGAAAGAGAAAACATAAAATGTCACACTTTTCTGCCAAATTGTCACACGAAAACAGATGGCACGCTTTTTGATTATAAAAATGTAGAATATATGATGTTTAACTAAAGTTTATTTATTTTAAATGGCAAAGGGTAACATTGGAGTAACGGCGACGAACATTTTCCCCGTTATCAAGAAATTTCTTTATAGCGATCACGAGATTTTCCTTCGTGAGATAGTTTCAAATGCATGCGATGCAACACAAAAGCTAAAGACTCTTGCTTCAGTAGGTGAATTCACTGGCGAACTAGGAGAGCTAAAGGTTAAGGTAACAATAGACAAGGAGGCAGGCACACTTACAATCTCAGACCGCGGTATCGGTATGACTGAGGAAGAGATCGACAAGTATATCAACCAGATAGCATTCTCTGGAGCAGAGGAATTTGTCAACAAATACAAGGATGCACAGGGAATCATCGGACACTTCGGTCTTGGTTTCTATTCTTCTTTCATGGTATCTAAGTCAGTAGATATCATATCTCTTTCTCACAAGCAAGGCTCAAAGGCAGTAAAATGGAGCTGCAACGGAGACACTGAGTTCACAATGGACGAGACTGAGAAAGCAGATCGCGGAACAGACATTGTTCTTCACATTGATGACGAGAACAAGGACTTCCTTGAGAAGGACAAGATTCAGGGACTCCTAACAAAATACTGCAAGTTCCTTCCTATAGAGATTGTATTTGGCAAAAAAACAGAATGGAAGGACGGCAAGCAGGTAGATACAGATGAAGACAATGTAATCAACAACACAAACCCTGCATGGACACGCAAGCCTGCAGACCTAAAGCCAGAGGATTACAATTCGTTCTATCACGAGCTTTACCCTATGGCTGAAGATCCACTTTTCAACATCCATTTGAATGTGGACTACCCTTTCAACCTAACGGGTATTTTGTACTTCCCTAAGATAAACAACAACTTCGAGGTACAGAAGAACAAGATCCAGCTATACTGCAACCAGGTGTTTGTAACTGATTCGGTAGAAGGCATCGTTCCAGAATTCCTTACCCTTCTTCATGGAGTGATCGACTCTCCGGACATTCCGTTAAACGTGTCTCGATCATACCTACAGAGTGACCAGAATGTAAAGAAGATTTCAAACCACATCACAAAGAAAGTTGCTGACAGACTTCAGGAGATCTTCAACACTCAGCGCGAAGAGTTCGAGGCAAAGTGGGACAGCTTGAAGATATTTATCGAGTACGGAATGCTTACTGATGAAAAGTTTGATGAGAAGGCTCAAAATTTCGTGCTTCTAAAAGATGTCGATGGCAAATACTATACTCTAGAGGAGTACAAAACTAAGATCGAAGATAATCAGAAAGACAAGGATGGCAATCTGGTTTACCTTTACGCAACAGACACTGACGCACAGTATTCTTTCATTCAGTCAGCCAAGGCTAAGGGATACAACGTGCTTTTGATGGACGGACAGCTTGACAGTCACTTCTTGTCAAAACTTGAGCAAAAGAGCGAAGGAAAATCAAGATTCTCTCGCGTAGATGCAGACACAATCGACAAGTTAATCCAGAAGGAGGAGACTAAAAATGTAACTTTGTCTTCTGTTGAACAGGATGCGCTTATCACATCATTCTCTAGCCTTCTGCCTCATGGCGAGAAAATGAACTTCATTGTAAGTTTCGTTAACGGTTCTGCAGATGATGTTCCGGTTCAGATTACTCAGAACGAGTGGATGCGAAGAATGAAGGAGATGCAGCAAACAGGTGGTGGCGGAATGATGGGATTCTATGGCAATATGCCAGACTCATTCAACTTCGTTGTAAACCAGTCTAGTCCACTTATAGAGAAAATCCTTGGCGATGAGAAATCTAAGGCAGCAAACGCCATGAGCCTAGCAAAGGAGATCGAAGAGCTAGAAAACAAGAGAAAGAATCTTCGCGGAGACAAGAAAGAGGAAGATCTTGCAACTGCAATCAAGGATGAGATCAAGAGCATTGACGATCAAATCGCTACAAAGAAAGCAAGCAAAGAGAATGACTACAAGTCATTTGCAAAGGACAACATACAGATGAACCAGGTTGTTGACCTTGCTCTTCTAGCTGCAGGACTTCTTAAGGGCGAAGCTCTTAGCAACTTCATCACACGAAGCATGAAGAATTTGTAGTACAAACTACAAAGCAACAATTATAAAGGGATGTTCAAAAGAGCATCCCTTTATAATTTCACTATATTCCACAAAAAAAGGAGACTCTTTCGAGCCTCCTTTAATTATATTTGTGTGCATATTACCAAGCGAATAGAGGGTACTCTGCCATTGTAGCATTAACCTTCTCTCTTACAGCCTTGATGTTAGCGTCACTCTCTGGATTCTTAAGAACTGTATCAATCATTTCAACGATCTCAACCATGAACTCCTCCTTAGCACCACGAGTAGTGATAGCAGGAGTACCGAAACGAAGACCTGAAGTCTGGAATGCAGAACGAGTATCGAATGGCACCATGTTCATGTTAGTTGTGATATCAGCAGCAACAAGAGCAGTCTCAGCCATCTTACCAGTCAACTCTGGGAACTTAGGACGAAGGTCGATAAGCATTGAGTGGTTGTCTGTACCGTTTGAAACAACAGCGTAACCCTTGTCAACAAATGCCTGAGCCATAACAGCAGCATTCTTCTGAACCTGAGCCTGGTATGTCTTGAACTCTGGCTGAAGTGCCTCGCCGAATGCTACAGCCTTAGCGGCAATGACATGCTCAAGCGGACCACCCTGCATTCCTGGGAATACAGCAGAATTCAAAATAGAAGACATCTTTCTAATTACACCCTTCTTTGTAACCTTACCCCAAGGATTGTCGAAATCCTTACCTAGAAGGATGATACCTCCACGAGGTCCACGAAGAGTCTTATGTGTAGTAGAAGTAACGATATGAGCATACTTCAAAGGATTATCAAGCAAACCAGCAGCGATAAGACCTGCAGGGTGAGCCATATCAATCATTAGAAGTGCACCTACCTCATCAGCAATCTTACGCATGCGAGCGTAATCCCACTCTCGAGAATAAGCAGAACCACCACCGATGATCAACTTAGGGTTCTCAGCCTTAGCGATCTTCTCCATCTCATCGTAATCTACACGACCAGTTTCCTTGTTCAAATAATAAGGAACTGGCTTGTAAATCAAACCTGAAGTATTTACCAAAGAACCGTGAGAAAGGTGACCACCATGAGCAAGATCAAGACCCATGAACTTGTCTCCTGGCTCAAGAACTGCTAGAAGAACTGCACCATTAGCCTGAGCACCAGAGTGTGGCTGAACATTAGCATACTCTGCACCGTAAAGCTTGCATAGACGCTCGATTGCCAATCCCTCGCTCATATCAACAACCTCACAACCACCGTAGTGACGGTGACCGATGTAACCCTCTGCGTACTTGTTTGTAAGGTAAGAACCCATGGCTTCCATTACCTGGTTTGATACGAAGTTCTCAGAAGCAATAAGCTCAATACCCTTCATCTGGCGTTGATGCTCCTTCTCGATGATCTCAAAAATCGCGTTATCTCTAACCATATTCTATGAATTAAATTATTTTATCTTAAGAAAAAATCGCCCCACAATAAAGTAAGACGATGCAAAGATAAATAAACTATTTTATAAACAATCAGATTATTATAAAAAATCTGCTATTTAGCATATTTTGTCTTTATGAAAGCAATAAAACATCACCAAGAGGAGACGTTTTATCATATTCATTCAAAAAGTTCTTGACAATCTCTAAATCGGCTTCAGTACCACAAACTTTAATGCACATATTCTCTGCTCCGCACTCTCTCATAATCATGAAAGCTTCTCTTAGTGTAGTGAAAGCAGACTCTATAAGAGATGAAGAGAATGGTATAAAAAAGAAATAGCCTTTGCCAATGTTATCTCCAAAAGGAATATTATCCTCAAACTTGGAGTACAAATCATTCATACTCTTATATGTATTAGCCTCATCTTGAATCTCAGTCTTGCAGACCTCGTTGTCCTTAGTACCAAGCATGATCAATGCAGAATACTGATCCTTAAAGTCGAACAGATTACCTTTATTTTGTCTTAAATCCATAAACTTATCTCAAAAATTATTTCTTCACATCAGGAATTTCATCAGATTTATTACCATCATTAGTGAAATAATCCTTACCGTATGTACTATAGCAAACTCCTATCTTTATACCAAAGCTAGTATAACCTATACCGTTTGCAATACGTTCTCCGGTTGTTATCTTCTTACCAGTCAAAACACTTGAATGTATCAATTGAGCAGGAATGTCTCCACTTGTTTTCAAGAAGTCATAGACCTTGGAATTCTTTGAATACTGTACATTATCCTTATCTTGAGATGCCTTAAACCTCATTCGATACAAAGCCTTATCAAAGAACACACCACACATTACGTCAAACTTATCACTGAACTTAAATCTATAGCCTCCATCAATTGTGAATTGAACTAGAATTGGAGAAGAAGAGAACTTTCCATTATATCCTACTGTCATATCATCACCTACACCAAGCGCCTTAGCATTAGTGATAGTTGTGTTATAAGCCGGAATATCGCACTTAAAGTCACAACCTGACAAAGTTTGGTCATACTTTACTGAAACAGGCACACCTATCTTAAATCCACCGTGAGCATATAGAGATTTAGAAGAAAGTGCTAGACAAACAGGGAAGTTCAACATAGCCAACTTATTCTTCTCCTGAATTTCAGCTACATTATATGTAAACTTTAGAAAGTCACCCTCTACATCTACGAAATCATATTTATCGGAATAATTCTTACCTAGGAAGTTTCCCTTAGTAAAACTCATGTCAAGACCGATCATAAATCCCCAATTTTTATATACATAATATTCGTAATTGATATGGAAACCGGGAGAAAGTCCTAAATTACCCGAACCGAAGTCAGAACCATAAGACATAGCAGTTCCTCCGATGTTGAACCCTACACCTATATGCTGATGGTGCTGATCTTTTTCATCCTCAGCATTATTTCTAAAGACAGGTTTTAATTTAATTTTATAGGTACTATCTACAAATATTGTTCTTTCTGTACTCAACAGAGGTTTGTCGTCATTGATTCCATAATCCTTTAGATCTGGAAGAGTACTGTTCTTTGCATTAACCAAAGGCTTCAAAGGAACCGCAGGATCTTTTCCCCAAATAGAATTCTCGTAATTAAACTCTAAACTGTCAAGGAATGTCATTTTTGTTGTTTTGGGAACTACAGGTTTAGCATATCCTTCTATAAAAAAAGACATGAGACATACTGACAATACAATATATTTTATAAAAATATTTTTCATTTTTAAACTTTATTTACTAATTTAATACAAATTTTTACTTTACGATAAATCTCGTGCTTAATACTTTTTCGTCATTTAGCCTTAATATTACAAAATATTGACCTATGTTGCTTATATCATCTATTACGATTGGGTAAGCAGTAGGTTTAAACTCCTTTATAAGCAAACCTGTGGCTGTATAGACCTCTACATACAGAGACCTTCTTTCCTCTGTAGTAAACTCAAAGTCAATGTACACTGGTTCACCAAGGGTAACCGGATTTGGATAAGTAGTAAGAGTTCTCTCCGACTCTATACAGTAAAGTTCACTTAGGAACTCTCTACCTTCGGCATTCCACACAGACACTTGATAGCATCCGCTAAGCTTTTGACCAGGGACCTCCTCATAGTACTCTTTTGTAGCACCTTCCACAGCATTTCCATTCTTATACCACTGGTACCTTGCAAACTTGACATCGCCGATATTATTATTGCAGAATAATACATAACCGAACTTGTCAACGATAACCGGATATCCCAAGTCTTTGTTTATTTTGATCTTTACAGTTACTATACTGTCGCAGCCAACTGAGTTAACAGTCTTATGGACAATAGTTTGCGATCTTCTGTAAGTAACACCAGCATACTCCACACTTGACTCTCCCTCAAGATATATTGTCTCATAGGAAGGCATAAGAACATGAACATGGTACCTTACGATACTGTCACAGCCAAACTGGTTTACAAAAGGAACATCAACGATAGCATCCGAAGTGTACAACTTTCCATCCAAGGAAACCAAAGAGCAATCAGAAGTATCTACATCTACCAAATCTGAATGTCCTATTCTGATATGAACATAAACAGTGCTGTCGCAGTCGCACAATTTACTGCTAAGATGTTTCACCAATTCAGTATCTTGTGTATATGTCGTTCCGTCATAGACAACTGATTCACATCCTTTCACATACTCATCCACCTCCTGGGGCTGCAAGACATATATACGGAAGAGAACAAATGAATCACAAACGCCATTAGAAGCCTTGCCCACACTCTTCTCAATCTCCTGATAAAATTTTGTATAGACATCTCCTGCTACTTCCGCAGACTGACAGCCATAGACAACAGAATCCTTAACAATCTTATCAAGAACTGAAATCTTAATATGTCTGATCAAGCTGTCACAATCTCCTGACTTGTTAGGTATAGTATCCACAAATTCAGTAATTCCATCTGAATAAGTCACACCTTCGAAATCTATAGGAGAACAAGAAAGTGTATCAATCATAATATCTATTGGTCTAGCTATCGAAATGCTTACCTCCTTGATCTTGGTCAAACAGCCATGTGTCGAAACGAGTGTATCATTAAACGACATCGAATAATTTACTACTAAACGCTCTCCGTTCATCTTTTGATACTCTGCCTCTTCACATCCAGTCATCTTGAATGAATCGTAAGTGAGCTTCTCAATTACATAAGGCTGTTTGTTTATAATTGAGTCGCATCGCAAATCTACAGTTCTTATAGTATCATTCAAAGTGGTGCTTTTACTAATTACTAGTCCGCTCAAAAGATCCTCGTATTGCTCGCACGCGAAGATTGTGTCTTTAGTTACAGTCTTAGCTGGATCATGAACAAATACTCTCTGCACAGTGATACTGTCACACTTGTTAGGTCTTTCAATGTGAATAGTTAGAACAGTATCTTTGTCAAATGAAGAAATAACCTCTCTGCTTCCATAGTTCACAGTTACAGAAGCTATACCACAACCATATACGTCTTCAAGATAAGTGGTATCTATAGCTGTGTTGTGGTAAATCATAACATTTCTGATCTTAATTCCGACTTCTTCGCCAACCCAAGTTGTATCGAAAATCTGAACGTCAGAAGTATATACTCTGCTGTTCTTGGAATCTACATATCTTTCGCAAGCGTATATGTCTTCAGTTTCTACATTAGCATCAATAATTCTTATAAAGACTCTGCGAACAGAATCACAACCTAAAGAAGATGTTCCTTCATATACAGTCTTCAGTGTGTTCTCCCTTATTACCTCACCATCATAGATCATGGAGTCGATGGCAGCCGGCAAAGTGTCAGTGATATCATAGACTGGATTCACTGTTATCATTATCTTGTGAATAAAGCTGTCGCAGTCGCACACTTTGGACTTTTCTATCTTAGTAAGTACTTCGCTCTTAGTATATTCCTTACCTTCGTAAATAACCGATCCACAATCTGGTTCAACTACGATTGTATCAGTCTTAGCTTTGATAATTCTTATATTCCAGATTATAGTGTCGCAATCATTCTCAACAACCTTAAATATGTCGTCTTCAGTAAATGAAAAATTCTGACCTTCCTCGTCAGTCAAAACAATAGGCTTGCAATCGACTGTATCCTTAATAGTTACGTGTGGTTTATGAATATCAATGTCATAGACTACTGTAGAATCACAATCAGCACCCTCCTTCTTGAATACAACGCTTATTGTGCTGTGACCTTCCTTGTCAACGACAATCATTTCTCCATTCTCGTCTGGAATCATCAATGTATCACAACCAGAAAGAGATACTTTAGTCACCTTTGGGACACAATCGACCCTGACACCAACAATCTTCTCCATACCATTAACGCTGGCAACAAGCGTATCAGTTCCGACACTTTGAGGTATTACCTGGTAAACATTTATGTCATCTTGAGACTCTTTCTTTTCAATTTTCAAGACGTCAGAACCTCCCTTGACTCTCCATTCAACACCGCCGGAAGAGTATAAGTCAAAAACGTTCTGCACTTTATCCGCCTTATCCTCTCCTCCAAGAAGAACGACTGCTGAAGACAACGAACTGATCTTGTTCATCTCGTCAAACTCGTACATCAAAGATGGATATAAAAGCTCCGAACTAGAGACGCTCCAAATATCATCATGCTCGATTTCAGATCCTTCAGCATTAAACTTCATCAGCGAAGAAGTGGTCTTTCCGCTCTCACTTGTCAACGATATTTGACCGTCAAAATAACTCTCAGTAGCGACACCACTACCCAAAGCATTCTTGGTCTCACCTTTGATAGTATTAAAGTTGAAGCAATGAGAAACTTCTCCGTTAGATGCGTTATCCGAGACAATTCCTGCGGCAGAACCACCTGCCACATAACCAGCATTACTGCAATAGCTCATGTGATTGCCACTGAACTTGCAAACTATACCGCAAGCAGAACCTGTCGAAGAACTCTTTACAGTACCTGTATTTGTCATTCTGACCATATCGGCATTGGAACAAGCTGCAATACCAGCAGCAAGTCCTTTTGAAGAAACCTTTCCTCCATTCGCAAGTCCGTCTATTGTTGCTCCGGAAGACTCGACACTCGCCAAGACTCCTCCAACGACATTTGTACCGACCACATCTGCAGACGAGGACAAATTGCTAAGCTCACTGCATCCCTTAGCGACCGCCACAACTGCCGCAACAGTATCTTTACCTATCACACTGCCGGACACATGCAAGTTTCTTACTACAGATCCGGCTCCGCAACGAGAGAACAACGCTGTAGCGTTACCTCCGCTTATGTTCACACCAACGACATGGCCCTCTCCATCATAAACACCCTCGAAGAAATTCTTAGTGCCCGATCCGATAGAGCTTACAACACCCGAAATGTCATCAGTCTGCTTGAAATACTTGCCTTTGGTCCAGTTGTCGGACTTAGGAGTCATATATTCGAACTTATAACCGTTCTCAGCTCCTGCTATAAGCTTTGAAAGTGTCTCAATGTCATCCTTGCTTGCAATACAGTATGGATCTTCTTCAGTTCCCTTTCCGCATCCGAAATAATTAGGAGCCAAATCAACAAACACCTCGCGCGACATTCCTGTCTTTGAGTTTTCTAATGTAAATTCGACTATGACATGAGCTGTCTCGCTGTTTTGCAGGTCCATAACGGAGCCTTTTACATCTGTACCACCCATTATTCTTGCGCAGACGAACTTCAATCCTTCAGCCAAACCTGGCTCGCTCTGCACCGAAGAAGCCATCTCGTCATTCTGCAGCAGCAAAGGCTTGGCCAAAAGCTCCCAATCCTTCATCAGCATCACCCAAGAAGGCAATGGATAGCTCTCGTCATCCGCTCTCTCCCATCCGCTTGGATTAGTTAGGTCCTTGATTCCGCGTCCGTTATTATATAGTGACAAATCGACCTGGTTGTTCTGACATATCTGCAGATCGAACATGTCTCCCGAGCTCTTGGCATTGTTCATATACCCCAATATCGGAGAAATATAGCTCATATCTCCCTGACATACAGATCCATAGTTCATCAAGGCGCTCGCATTCACTGTCGAGTTTCCCGAAGCATCTATTCCGCCGACCAGACCGCCGACATACCTCTGTCCGTATCCTCCCGAACCGCTCACGCAGCCGGAATTGACCAAATCATGAATCTCGCACGAGCCTTTCACGAAACCAAGAGTTCCGCCGGCAACAGCGCTTCCGTTTACAGTTCCGGAGTTGGCCAAATCATGATACTTTCCGCCGTCTGTAGCCTGACCTACGATTCCGCCGGCATTCATTCCGGAAACTTTCGCAGTGTTGAAGCAGTGGTTAATCTCCGAATTCGAGGCAAACGCGCAGACTCCGCCGGCGTATGATGTGCCTTTGACGTCTCCCGCAGTCTGCAGGTTGACGATTTCAGCCCCGTTCGCATATCCGAACAATCCTGCCGCGTCTCCGCTTACGTTCAGCGTGATCAGATGGTTTTCTCCATCGAAATGTCCTCCGAACTGGTGGCTTTTAGTC
>JAZUHH010000086.1:0-25635 GCA_045641625.1 Paludibacteraceae bacterium | reverse complement strand
AGAAGATGAGGGTGAAATATATGAGACAATCGAAGATATTTGGCCTGATTATCCTAGTAAAGATGATTTTCTTTTTAATGAAGATGAGTATTAAAGGAACGTTCACAGAAAAGAAAATGTTAATTTTTTTTAAAAAAGTAGTGCATTTTCTTTGTGAATGTGTTCAAAAAGTACTAATATTGCTTTTAAATTCTCTTGAAAACAGGAGGAGAGAGGTGGTTCTTCTCTCTATGTTGCTATTTTTTAACAACTTAGCAGTGTTTTCTCAATTTTCGAGCGATGACTATCTCGCTTCAGTTTTGAAGTGGGAATTAGTAAATCCTTCGAAATTGGCGTATAACAAGAGAACGAACGTAATTGGCGAATTTCAGCGCCAGTGGGCAGGTTTTTCAGGTGGCCCTCAGTCATTGACTTTTGCGTTTAATTCTCATCTGCCTTCTTCAAGGGATCATGCTGCTGGAGTCTCTTATTCCGAGCAAAGTGAGGGATTCTGGAAGTTTAAGAGATTTGCATTCCAATATGCGTATCGCATTCCTTTGAAGAAAGGATGTGTGGGTCTCGGTTTGGACGCAGGGTTCGGCGACAGCAAGATTGATTTCTCTGATGCGAACTTTAGCGGTAGTGATGATTTGGGAGGAGATACTTATCACAACACTTCAGATGTTGTGGAGACGGGTAGTTCCGACGAGGATAGCGACATTCTGTTCGATTTGAACTTTGGTGCTTCGCTCGACTTGAACAAGTTGCATTTTGGACTTTCGGTTCAGCATTTGAACCAACCCAAGGCACAGCCGTCTGAATCGTATCAGTTCGCTCTGAAGCCATTGCTTTTTATGTATGGTGAATATAAGTTTGTCAACCATTCAAAGACTTTGGTTTACGAACCTGCTGTAATGGTAAGAAGTGATTTTTCTAATCTTCAGGTCGGCATGATGAACACATGCACTTATAACGACAAGTTGGTGTTCGGTTTCAATGCCTGGTTCTGGTCTTCCTTATCGTTCGTGTTGGGATATGAAGTTTATAAAGGTGTTCAGCTGGCTTACTCCTATGGATTGCCTACGAGCAAGATGATTAAGTCTGGCGGTTCGCACTTCATCACTCTCAAGTATTCATTTGATCTTAATTTCAAACGAAACAATAGATACGTAGATTCAAGAATTTTGTAACTTTTAATAAATTTAGAATTAAATTAGTAATTCAAATATCATGAAAAAGCTGTTATTTTTCTCAGTGATGGCATCAGCGATGCTCGCAAGCTGCTCTAGCGAAGGCGGTGGAGAGTTGGTTGGTGTTTATTCAAAATCGTGGAAAGAGCCGACTCCTTATGGTATGCTTTACATCAAGAGAGGATCTTTTACGATTGGACAGAATGATCAGGATGCTAACTGGGCGATGACTTCCCAGTCTAAGACTGTGTCTGTGGATGCGTTCTGGATGGATGAGACAGAGATCACAAATGGCGAGTACCGTCAGTTCGTACATTGGGTACGTGACTCAATCGCTCGCGAGAAGTTGTCTCTTGTTGACGAGGAGTTCAAACTTACTCAGGATAAGAAGGGTAATGATTTGAAGAAGCCTGTTCTTAACTGGAAGAAGCCTATTCCTTGGCACAAGGCTAACGAGGAGCAACAAATTGCTATTGATAGTATGTTCTATATGGGCGAGGATGATATTGACATCTTCCCTCAGCTTAATGGTTTGATCTTGTCATACCAGTATTCTTGGGTTGACTACGTTCAGGCAGCTAAGAAGGAGAACAAGTTCGATGCAATGCGTGGTTCATATAATCGTAGTATCGAGGGTCTTGGTATTACTAAGGACTCAGCTGACGTAATGGTTAGAAAGGATACATCTTACTACAACGAGCAGGGTCACATTATCAACAAGACTATCTATAAGGAGTTGAAGCACCGTTCAGACTTTATCTCTAAGAAGCGTATCAACATCTATCCTGATACTCTTTGCTGGATTCGTGACTTTACGTATGCTTACAACGAGCCTTACATGAAGATGTACTTCGCTCACCCAGGTTACGGTGAATATCCAGTTGTTGGAGTTTCTTGGGAGCAGGCTCAGGCATTCTGCCACTGGCGTACATCTTACTACAACATCTACCAGGTAGCTAACGGTGGTGTTCGTGTTCAGGATTACCGTCTGCCAACTGAGGCTGAGTGGGAGTATGCTGCTCGTGGAGGTAAGGATCTTTCTATGTACCCTTGGGGAGGTTACTACATCCGTACTGCTAAGGGATGTTTCCTTGCTAACTTTAAGCCACAGAGAGGTAACTATACAGATGATGGATACCAGATTACAGCTCGTGTAGCTTCTTATCCACCAAATGATTGGGGTCTATATGACATGTCAGGTAACGTTGCTGAGTGGACTTCTACTGCGTTCCATGAGTCTAACTACTCATTCGTTCACGACTTGAACCCTAACTACGAGTACAACGCTAAGTCTAGCGATCCAGACGTTCTTCGTAGAAAGGTTATCAAGGGTGGTAGCTGGAAGGATGTAGGTATTTTCTTGCAGCTTGGTATGCGTACTTACGAGTACCAGACTGAGAACCGTTCATTCATCGGTTTCCGTTGTGTACGTAGCTACATCGGTATGGATTAAATCACTTATTAAAAAATTAATAATCTTAAAAATAATATTAGAAAAATGGGTTTTCAAGAATGGTACAATTCTCCTACAGGTAAAAGAGTAGTAGGAGTTGCTTATTCAGCTGGAGCAGCTATCGTTATCGTTGGTGCGTTGTTTAAGATCATGCACTGGCCAGGTGCAGGAATCATGCTTACTGCAGGTATGTGTACAGAGGCAGTTCTATTCCTTATCGGAGTTTGTGATAAGCCTCACAAGGAGTATCACTGGGAGCTAGTTTGGCCAGAGCTTAACGACGACGGCGCAGAGGCTGAGGCTCACTCAGCACCATCACAGAGCAATGCTCTTGAGGTTCCTGAGGTTAATGTTAAGAATCTTCTTCAGGAGAAGGTACAGAGCCTTTCTTCTAACATCGAGAAGTTGAACTCTACAGCTGCTGGTCTAGCTAATCTTAATGAGGCTGCTAACGTTTCAAGCGCATACATCTCTAATGTAAATGCTGCTTCTGAGGCTGCTGGTGCATTCGCTAAGTCACAGGCTAACCTAACAAGTTCTTCTGATGCTTTGGTTTCATCTTACAAGGATATCGAGTCAAGCATCTCTAGCGCTTCTAACGGTTCTAAGAACTTCGCTTCTTCAATGGACGGAATCAACAAGAACATCTCTACTATCGTTACTGCATTCGATGCTCAGGCTAAGTCAGCTCAGGATCAGAACAACGCTATGCAGACTCTTGCTGCTTCTATCAAGAAGATTGAGGCTTCACTTAACAGCTCAGCTGCTGGTGTAGATGCTTACAAGGCTGAGGTTGAGAAGCTTGCTGGTCAGATGAAGAGTTTGAACCAGGTTTATGGCAACATGTTGAATGCTATGACTATTCGTGGTTAATTTTAACTAACTTAGTTTTATTTATTAACTAAATTAGAGTATTAACTTATGAGTGGAGCTACGAACTGTCCGGAAACCCCGAGACAGAAAATGATCGGTATGATGTATTTGGTGCTAACAGCCATGTTGGCATTGAATGTGTCTGCGCAGATCTTGGAAGGTTATACTACCATCTACGAGTCAATGACTAAGTCAGTTGCTATCGCAGATGAGAATAATGAGAACTTGCAGGCAGCCTTTACTAAGGCTAAGAATGAGAACCCTGCTAAGGCCGAGCCTTTGAAGGTATATGTTGACTCATTGGTTGCTATGTCTGACGACGTATTCAACTACATTGAGAGTTTCAAGAAGGTTTTGGAGCTAAAGGCTAAGGGTGGTGATTCTACTGCAGTTATGAATGTTGGTGACCTTAACTCAGCAAGTGAGCTTTACGAAGGTAAGTTCCCTGAGACTAAGGATAAGAACGGTAAGAACTGGACTGAGGAGATGAAGGTTCGTTTGGAGAACTATAGAGAGTTCGCTAAGCGTATGGTAGTCGCTATCCCTAACACTATCCCTGATAGTGCTAAGGCTAAGTCTTTCGACCAGACTTTCTCTTACGAGCCTAAGGAAAATCCTGAGACTAAGGAGAAGCGTGCATGGAATACTCGTACATTCGAGGATCAGCCAGCTATCGCAGTTCTTGCTACAATGGCTAAGCTTCAGAATGACGTTCGTAATGCTGAGGCTGAGTGTATGTCTCACCTAATCGGTCAGCTTGAGGCTGGAGACTTCTCTGTGAACAAGATTCAGGCTTTGGCTATTCCAGACGAGCCTTACGTACTTCGTGGTAGCAAGTACCGTGCTCAAATCGTATTGGCTGCAACAGACTCAACTAAGAAGCCAATTATCGAGGTCAACGGTAAACCACTAGAGAAGGACGTTTACGAGTTCGTATGTGGTAATGTCGGTAAGCAGAAGTACTCTGGTAAGATCAAGCTTAAGAAGAAGAACGGTATGGAGGTTGAGTATCCATTCACAAGCGAGTACACAGTAGGTGAGCCTACAGCAACTGTATCTGCTGATATGATGAACGTTCTTTATGCTGGTTTCGATAACCCAGTCAGTGTATCTGTACCAGGTGTTGATGCTTCTTCAGTTTCTATCACAGTAACTAACGCTAGCCAGTCTAAGACAGGTAAGGGTTGGATTATCAAGCCTCAGAAGGTTGGTACTCCTTGTGTAATCAATGTTTCTGCTAACATCGGTGGTAGGCCAACACACATGGCTAAGCACGAGTTCCGTGTTAAGCCACTTCCACCACCATTGGCTAAGCTTCGTGTTAAGCAGGGTGGTGCATGGACTACTTTCAAGGGTGGTGCTAAGATCGATAAGGCTGCATTGCTAACTTGTGAGGAGGTTGTTGCCGAGCTTGATGACGCAGATTTGAATGTTAAGTACAATGTGCTTTCTTTTGCTTTGAACTCTACAGACTCAATGGGTAATACATTGGTTGAGATGGCTCAGGGTAATAAGTTGACACAGAAGCAGAAGGATATCTTCAAGAAGCTTACAAGAGGTAAGACAGTTTACGTAGCTAATACAGTAGCTGTTGGTCCTGATAAGATGAAGAGAAATCTTCCAGTACTTGATGTTGCAATTAAGTAATAATTTTTCTTAACTGAAAGGTTTAAGTCATGAGTAAATTTTTGAATTTGTTATTCGCTACTTGTGTGCTTTCTCTAGTGAGCGCATTCGCTCAGGACCAGGCATTCTTTGATGTCAATGGTTCTATCGAGGAGGTGGCTACTAACTTGCCAACAAGTGGTCCGAAAGACGGTCTTGAACCAATTGAGATGGTTAATCCTCGTGCCGATGATATCTATTGGCAGAAGGTTATTTATAGAACAATCGACCTTCGTGAGAAGATGAATTATCCTCTTTACTATCCTGAAGAAGCATCAGACAACAGACAAAGTCTATTTGCTCTAATATTTAGACTTGTTCAGGAGGGTAAGATTAAGGTTTATGACTATACTGATGTAAACGAGGTGTTCAATGAAGAGCATGTTGTTCCTTTCAAGGATATTCTTGAGAAGTACAATATCATTAACACTCCAAAGCCTGATTCAATCACAGGTGACACAACTTATTTCGTAGATAATTCGGATGTGCCTAACCGTGATGTTATCAAGTACTACGTAAAGGAAGTATGGTATTTCGATAGAATATCTTCTACTTTCAACTGTCGTATCATCGGCTTCTGTCCTATCATGGTTCAGGAGACAGACATGGGTCTTCAGAAGTTCCCTCTATTCTGGGTTCCTTTCGAGAAGCTTCGTCCGTTCCTATCACAGACAGAGGTACTTCTGACTGATAGAAACAATGGTGCTCGTCCATCATTCGATGATATCTTCATGAAGCGTCGTTTCTCTAGTTACATCTATAAGGAATCTAACGTTTTCAACCGTAACTTGCTTGAGTATAACTCAACTTATGAGGATATCAAGAAGGAGCAGGATCTTGTTAAGATTCGTTTGATTAACTTTGAGACTGACCTTTGGGAGTACTAATAGTCAGGATAAAGTCTAAAGAAAGCGCCGTCGGGTTTCCCGATGGCGTTTCTTTTTTTCTTTTTCTTTTATTTCATGTGTTTTTCTTTTTACCTTTGCCTAAAACTTTCTTGTCATGAACAAATTTTATACTTTAGTTGTTGTTATTTTATTTTCCATTGTTGCCAATGCTGAATACAAATTAGTTTGGCAGGATGACTTTGACGTACTAAATACTAAGATCTGGAACCATGAAATTGGTACCGGAGAAAACGGATGGGGTAATTTTGAGCAGGAAACATACACTGATTCTCCTGCGAATTCTTTTGTTGAAGAATCACTTCTAAATATATGTGCTCTCCGTATTCCTAATTCTACTGACAGGATTCAATATACTTCTGCAAGACTAAAGACTCAAGGTAACTTGTTTTTCCTTTATGGAAAGATAGAGGCACGAATGAAGCTGCCGCAGCGCGGACAAGGTGTATGGCCCGCATTCTGGATGTTAGGAGAAAGTATTGTTCCAAATGGTTGGCCTTATTGTGGAGAAATTGATATAATGGAATGGAAGGGCTCTCAGCCTAATTCTGTTATATCTACGTCTCATTGGAATGGAAACCCTTATAACTATGAACATTGTAATTATGGGAACACTCTAAATCTTAGTTTTCCCTTGGATGAAGACTTTTATGTGTATGGGGTGGAATGGACCCCAAAGTATTTGGAGTATTACATAATAGACAACAATAATATCAAATACACGATAAATGTTATAGACATTTCTGTCGGTACAGATGCAAATGGACTTTCTTGCTTCCATAAGCCTGCATTTATTTTATTGAATTTGGCTATGGGAGGTCAGTTTGATGGTGACGTGTCTTCGGATTTAGGTGACAGGACCTTTCAGATAGACTGGGTGCGCGTTTATCAGGATAAAGAGACTTATCCTTCCTCTCTTTTGACTAACAATACTCAGTCTGGAATTGTAAATGTAGAGTCAAATGCAAGCGGTTTAGTCCATGTATGTAGAACTAATGATTCAGTGTTGCTGGAAGTCAAAGAAAGCGGATATTTGGACGTCTTTTCGTATGATGGAAGACTTATATTGTCGCAGCCTGTTTGTGCCGGTAGAGCGACTTTATATGGCATTCCTAACCAATCTATTTTCAAATTCAGGAAGTAAAAGAATGAGATGCTTTGCTTCAATAATTTTTATAATGACTCTCTCGCTCTCAATTTATGCAGAGGATGAGTTCAAATGGTGTTTGTATTGCTTTGATTTCAGAGCACCAATGAAACCTGAATATGAAGCACAGATAGAAGAACTGGCTGAATTTATCAAATCATATCCTGATAGTGTGTTTGAAATTTCCGGACATGTTGATGAACGATGGAACCCAAACTTTAGTATTCGACTGGACAGAAAGCGAGCTGAGTACATTAGAAAAATCCTTATAGATAATTACTGTATTCCTGAATCTATGCTTGTCTCGGTAGGAAGAGCCAATTATGAACCATATATAAAGGGGTCAAAGACTGAAGCCGAGCATGAGTGGAACAGAAGGATAGAGATTAAGTTTATAGGTAAGGAAAAGTAGCTAATAACTATATCTATAAACAACAAAAGGCAGAGATTACAAATCCCTGCCTTTGTTTTATTATGAGAAGTAATATGAATTACTTAACCTCCCAAGTGTCGTTAGTCTCAAGAAGCTCTGCGAAGTTGTGGTACTTCTTAGCTGCCTTAACCTCCTCGATCTGTGCGTTGACTGCCTCATCGTATGTTGGAGCCTCAACGTCACGGATAACACCAAGTGCTACTGGATACTCCATCATAGCAAGCTTTAGCTGAAGAGTGTTGTCCTCGCAGTGTGCATCGTGAACAAGAACGTCATCCATTGTATAGCCATCCTGACCGATAGTCACAACCTTAACGCCGAAACCATCCTGTACAAGACCGAACTCGTTGTTCTCACCGAATACCATCTTCTCACCGTGCTTCAAGTAGATAGCGTTCTTTGCGCGACCTTCCTTAGTGTAAACTGCCTCGTGTGTGCCATCGTTGAAGATAACACAGTTTTGAAGGATCTCGCATACAGCAGCACCCTTGTGAGCGTGAGCTGTCTTTAGAACTGCAACTGTACCCTCAGCGTCAGTGGCAACTGCGCGTGCGAAGAAGTGACCTCTTGCACCGAAGCAAAGCTCAGCTGGACGGAAAGGATCCTCAACTGTACCGTAAGGAGACGACTTGCTGACGAAACCTCTTGGAGAAGTAGGTGAATACTGTCCCTTAGTCAAACCGTAGATACGGTTGTTAAGAAGGATCATCTTTAGGTCGATGTTACGACGGTTTGCGTGGATGAAGTGGTTACCACCGATAGCTAGACCATCACCATCACCTGAAACCTGCCATACGCTTAGCTTAGGGTTAGAAACCTTGCATCCTGTTGCGATAGCAGCGGCACGACCGTGGATAGTGTTCATACCGTATGTTGCCATGTAGTGAGGCAAACGGCTTGAACATCCGATACCAGAGATAACTGCGATATCATGTGGAGCAACGCCAATTTCTGCCATTGCCTTGTGAAGCGACGCCAAGAAGAAGTGGTCTCCGCATCCTGGACACCAACGTGGCTGTCCTTTCTTATAATCTTTAGCTGTATATTCGCTCATTTTCTTTCTAAATTAAAAGTTAAGAATTAAGAGTTAAGAATAGTTTCCCAATTCTTAAACCAATTTATTAAATGCAGCAACCAACTCGCTTACTACGAATGGCTGGCCCTTAACCTCGTTGAACTGTGCTGGTGCAAAACCATCAACCTTCATGCGAAGGAATGCTGCGAACTGACCAAGGTTCTGCTCAGCTACAACTACCTTCTTGTACTTCTTCATTACCTCAGCTGTATTCTTTGGCAATGGGTTGATGTAGCGGAAGTGTGCAAGAGCAACCTTCTTGCCTGCAGCACGCATCTCGTCCATAGCGGCGTGAAGGTGTCCGTATGTACCACCGAAACCAACTATCAATAGATCTGCGTCGTCCTTGTCGCCCTCTACCTCTACGTCTGGAACAGGAATCTTGTCGATCTTGCTCTGACGAAGACGAGTCATCAAGTCGTGGTTCTCTGGGTTAGTAGAGATAGCACCTGTCTTGTTGTCCTTCTCAAGACCACCAAGGATGTGAGCGAATCCCTCACGACCAGGAACAGCCCAGTATCTTACATCTCTGTCGTCTCTCTGGTATGGAGTCCATGTACCCTTCAATGACTCTGGAACGTAAGGAACATTGATTGCAGGGAACTCAGCAAGGTTAGGAAGCTTGAATGCCTCTGAACCGTTTGCGATATATGCGTCGCTCATGAAGACTACTGGAGTCATGTGCTCTAGGGCCATCTTACATGCTGCGTATGCTGAATCGAAACAGTCTGCTGGGCTTGTAGCTGCGATAACTGGCATTGGAGTCTCTCCGTTACGGCCGAACAAGCACTGTAGAAGGTCTGTCTGCTCTGACTTTGTAGGAAGACCTGTAGCAGGACCACCACGCTGAACGTCGATAACAACCAATGGAAGCTCCATGATAACAGCAAGGTTCATTGCCTCTGACTTCAAGCAGATACCAGGACCTGAAGTTGAAGTTGCAGCAAGAGCACCTGCGAATGATGCTCCAAGAGCTGAAGCACATCCTGCGATCTCATCCTCACACTGAACAGTTGTCACACCAAGAGACTTGTGCTTTGATAACTCGTGTAGAACGTCTGTTGCTGGAGTGATAGGGTAAGAACCAAGGTATAGGCGAAGACCTGCCTTCTCAGCTGCAGCGATAAGACCGTATGCAGTTGCCTTGTTTCCGTTGATATCCATGTAGCGACCCTTCTTTGCAGGAGTCTGCTTAGATACTACATTATATGTGTGGCTTACTGATGCGTGTGTGTTAGCACCGAAGTCGTAACCTGCGTGGATAACCTTGATGTTATTCTCTGCGATAGCTGCCTTCTTGCCAGAGAACTTGTCGCGAAGGAACTTTTCTGCGATAGAAAGGTCACGGTTGAAGATGTAGCAGACAAGACCAAGAGCAAGCATATTTCTACACTTAAGCATAGCCTTTGGATCCATGCCTGAATCTGCAAGAACATCCTTAACCATAGATGTAACAGGAACCTGAATAACGTCCTGCTTGATTCCCATCTCTGCGATTGCACCAGCTGCGTCTGTTGCCTCGAACTGAGCCTTCTCTAGGTCAGCCTTCTTGAAGCTGTCAACGTCGATGATGATAGACGATGTTGGCTTACAGAACTTATACTGAGTCTTTAGGGCTGCAGGGTTCATAGCAACCAAGACATCACACAAATCACCAGGTGTGAAAGCCTTGTCAGCTGCGATACTTACCTGGAATCCAGATACACCTGTTAGCGATCCCTGTGGGGCGCGAATATCTGCTGGATAGTCAGGGAATGTACAAATACCATTACCTACAGTGGCTGAAATAGTGGAAAAGATGTTTCCGGCAAGCTGCATTCCGTCTCCGGAGTCGCCTGAGAATCGAACCACCACTTGATCCAATTCTTCTACTTTCAAGTTGTCTGCCATATTTGTTAAGTTAATTTTCAAAAATCTATGTTATGCGTGCAAAGTTAGACAAAATGTCAGTTGTTGCAAAATTTTTCGTGCAAAATTTTATAATTAAGTTATAAAATTGTACATTTTGATATTTTGTCACAAGAATTGCTTTGCGACTGCAAAGTTAGTCAATTTGTAAGTGATTTCAAATATTTATGCATTATTTTTGCTTTATATTCACTAAATGTTGACTTTTTGCTTGTTTTTGCATGTCGGTATGCATAAAATATGCATTATTCCACTGTGTGTTAAGAGTGGGAAGCACGTTTTTGTGGAAGCGGAGCGTGCAAACTTAATTGTCTGCCCAGTTAGTTTATTCCTCTGCTTTTGCAAACTGTATCATAGGCCTGGTTGATGATCTTGGAAGTCTCTGTTGCCTTTCTAATGGCTTCGTCTCCCTGCGATGCAAAGCGGTCAGGGTGCCACTTCCTGATAAGTTTTTTGTATGTTTCCTTGATTTGGTCATTGGTATTGCTACTTGACACACCAAGTGTCTTGTATGCCATATTAAGTTCTGATTCGGTATTGGTTGTGTAGTGGCTGTTTCCGCCATTGCTTGAGCCGTAGCTCGAGCCACTATAATTCGAGCCGCTATATGAAGAGCTTTGTCTGTTACTTGAGCTGTTACGGTTGTTGTAGCCGCTATTGTAGCTGCTGTTCGTGTGCTTACTTGAATGGCTGTCTGACTTGTAGGTGCTATAGTCACTCTCAAAAAAGCCTTGTCTCTTCAACTGCTGAAACATCACATCTAACTGCTCATACTTTTCTCTGCTGAAGCCGAAATAGTTGGATATGTTTATCAATAGGTGTCGCTCGTTCCAGTCAAAGTTATCGTCTGCATAGGCGACATTAAAAAGTTCAAGCATTATGGCCTCGCAGCTCGACTCAGAGAAATTCTTAACTACATTCCTGCAGAACTTTTCGAGGTTGTCGGTTGCCTTGCGTTTAAGAAGTCCCTTGAATGTGTTCAAGGCCTGTTTCTGCTCGTATTCAGTGCGGTAATAACGGCGTATGGTAGATTTGACGGCATCCAGTTCACAAAGCTTGTTTGTGGCGTCTGCGTTCATTATCTTTGAGAGCAAGTATAGTATGGAAAGTTTGTATTTCTGTTCCACATCCTTTATCTCGTTTGGGAATATCTCACCATAACTATCATTTTTCTGAGTTTGGCTATGCTGTCCTTTATTACTGTTCGAACTTTTGGAAGAAGAATTGTTTCTATGATCTTTTTCAAGCACTATTACCGTAATAATGCACCCCAAACACGTAAGTATCCCCCATATCATTCCTGCTCTATCATTACTTAATAGACCTGATATCAACGGCTGCACACCTGCTGCAAGTATAACTACCATACATATTGTCCATCCTTTTTTGTTGTCCATATTTTTTAGACTTGGTTTATGCCTCTGCTCTTACAGATAACTTTGTATGCTTCGTTTACCATTGTGATTATAGCGTCAAACCAAACAGGAGTTCAGTTGTTTTACACTTCTTCAAAGTCAATGCCAGATTCCATGAGTACCTCTTTAGCCTTCTCTACAAGCTTGATCTCTTTCTCTACTTTTAACTTGTCCTCATTAGTCAAGGCAAGAATAGCGTCAGTATTGAGTTTCCTCAGTTTCTTGCGGCAGGCATAAACAATATCCGTGTCTGTGTCGTCTTTTGACGCACCAATAACCTTATAAGCTTCCTCTAGGCTCAGATTCTCCTCAATCATAGGTTCCTTGCTGTCTGTAGGCTCAGCAGAATACTCAGTCACTGTGTCATTATGTGGGGAATTTATAAAACTAGTAATTTTTGACATGATTAAATCGTTTTCAAGCATTAACGAGATGCCATATAGCTTTAATCGTTCAACAACTGGTTCTGATGCCTTGTCATCAATAGCAACATAGATAGAATCATCAAATATTGTATAAATCAATTCTTTAGAAAAATTTTCCAGTATTCCTTCAAAAGCGTGATCCAACAGTTCATCCTCTTTCATACGCTGTTTGATTTCCAATATCTTTTTCTTTACTTCTTGTCTGTACAAGGCATAATTTATGCTGCCGTCAGAGGGTATAGGAGAATACTTCCTGAATGCATGAAGTATCTTTTCAATCTTTTTGTCAGATAGCGGAGTATCTAATGAATCATAAAAAGCATCATCATCCTCAAAGTCAGAAGCAAGATCTACAAGAAATACCAAAACATTAAAGTTTGCGGAACCCCAGGCCTTTTCTCCATTAGCTAAATCTGTGAGTGTAAGGCGGACAATGTGGTCATCAAAGTTGCCATGGTTGATCAGATCATCATAGTTGTCATTGCCATAGTTGGTCTGATCGTCATTGTCGGAATGGGTCTCGTGATTTGAGGGCTTGGTTTTTCGTGTCCTGACATAGAACCATAAAAATAAAATAGCCGATAAAAGAAAGAAAAGATTGGAAGAATTTATCCCAAGCATAATGAAAAGAAGTTCCATATTCAGTAATATTTTATTTAATTGACTTCAAAGATAATAAAAATTTCTATTTGTTCTCATTTTGCAGTCAGATATTGGGAATGACTATGTTGTTTTTACAACTTGTATTTTTTTGTTTTGGATCTCTTGGTTGCTATATACAAATAATTGAAGTAACTTTGCATTAAGTTTAAAAACAGTTTAACAATTGTCTATTGTTGCTCGAACTGTAAGGAATCGCTACAGACAGATTAAATCGAGAGTTTGAAAGCATTCAATAAATATCAGTATAAACAAAATGGAAGATAAAGTTAGAAAAGGCGTATATGTGCTGTTGGTTGCAGTATTGTCTGTGTCTTTGTTGCTTGACTATGTGTGCGGTCAGTTCGGATTTGATGCCGGTCCTTTGTCATTTCTTGTCGGTTGGGTGTCTTCTCCCATCGCATTGATGTTCGGAATAGTGTTCGCACTTGTCTTCGGAGCGGTTTTTGAGAAGTTTACCACGACAATGTCCAAGAAGATGCTGCAGTATTCAGTTATAGGTCTGGGATTTGGAATGAATGTCAATCAGGCCATAGCCTCCGGAAGCGAAGGAATGCTGTTTACCATTGTCAGTGTGTTTGGAACATTGGCATTGGGATGGTTCATTGGCAGCAAGTTGCTCAAGGTTGACTGGCAGACAAGTTATCTGATATCTTCCGGAACTGCCATTTGCGGAGGCTCTGCCATTGCAGCGGTGGGACCGACTATAAAGGCAGATTCAAATTCAATGTCTGTTTCACTTGGCGTTGTGTTCATACTAAATGCCATTGCTCTTTTGATTTTCCCTTTCATTGGGGATATGATTGGCATGGACATGAAGCAGTTCGGAATGTGGGCTGCCATAGCCATTCACGATACAAGTTCAGTTGTGGGAGCGGGTTCTGCCTATGACCAGATGCACGAGTCTTTAAGGCTATCGAGCGGTATTTCTGCCCTCGAGGTTGCAACAACGGTAAAGCTGACACGTGCTTTGTGGATTGTAATACTTGTCTTGGTGACTCCATTTATTATTAAGCGTTCCGGATACAGCGGTGAGGTCAGCGGCAAACCTTGGTACAAGAGTGTTCCCATGTTTATTGTCTGGTTTGTTGTGGCTATTCTTGTCAATACCTACATCATTTCAAATGAATCGTTGGTCGGTTCAGAGGCTGCGAAAGTGGGCTGTGCGTTCAGTAGTGCCATAAACTGCCTTGCCAAGGTTATGATTACTTTGTCGCTTTTCTTTATTGGTGCGGGTCTTACTCGGAACACACTCAAGGCTGTAGGAATCAAGCCACTGCTTCAGGGAGTATTGCTTTGGATATCAATAAGTGTTTTGTCCTTAACTTATATATTGCTGGCATGCTAATCATAAAGGCCAGAGTAGTGTGAAGGGAAATATAAGCAGCGACTTTGTGCCAAAACTTTATATAGTCTCGATTTTTTTATATCTTTGCGAGTGCAACAGTTTTGTGCAATAAAAAATTTAAGGTGATGAATAAGGTAAAAAGGATAATTATATCTGCAATAGGCTTGGTGTCTGTTCTTTCGAGCGCTACGGCTCAGGAGCAGCAGTTGACTTTGAAGTGCGAGAGAGTTAGCGAAATCAAGACAGAAAAGAAGCTGTCTGCCGAGGATGGATGGCTGATGCTCTCTACCGACCTGTATATGCTGAATCCGGAGGCCCTAAAGGCTGAACTTGAGACAATTTATCCGGGCAGAAAGGACAAGGACAAGCTGAAGAGCGTGTTCATTTCGGGCCAGTTCCTTGGAACATCTATGGCTTCGGAGGTCAGATATCCATTGTACAACCTTTCCGTAGAGTTCGTAAACAAGGAGCTGTCAATAAACAAGTCCAACACTCAAAGCAAGATGAGGGTGTTTGACAACCTGCCTTTGAACAGCGCGGGAGTAAATTCCGTAGATATAAAGTTCTCGGTGGATGTAATCAGTTCCGAGCAGGCCTATGCGATAACACAGTTCTCGACTCGACAGTTGTCGCAGATCGGTAAAATAGGAAACGACTATTCTGCCATGAACAAGATGTCCGAAGAAATAGGAAAGCTGTTGGAAGCAAAGTCAAAGGAGCAGCAGTATGTGTTCAACTCCACAATAAGACTGTTCAACGAGGTTGATGCCGATCGCGAACTTTACTCGATCTGCATCTACAAGATTTCTCCGAGCAATACTGATATCGAGAGAAATGTTCCAAATCCGGGACTAAAGAAGTGCATAGAGTCAAATACGGCAATCGACTATGCAACCGTCCGCAAGAACATAGCTGACAAGAACGAGCCTCTGATTGTCGCTGTGAACTACAAGAGCTCGTACAAGCCTGTGATGCGAAGCGCAAAGCAGATCAACGAGAACTATCTGAACGAGAGAATTGTCAAGACTCGCAACATGTACGCCTCTAAGCTGATAGACAACCAAGTGTATGTGCAGGACGACCAGTTGAACGACTTCATCCGCAAGTTCATAGATTTGGACAAGGAGGCAAAAGTCTATAAGGAGAACAAGGCAAAGGGAGTGAGCAAGCTTTCTCCGAACGTGATAATTGACAGATACTACGAGCTGATATGCACAAAAATGCAGAAGGACGTTAAAAACGAGTTCATTTACGAGCAGATGTACAAGTCCCACTACGACGAGATCATGTCAACTGCAAAGACTATACTAAAAGACGGCAAGGAGCTTGAGAGCATAGCAAAGATGGTCAATGTGCTTGTGACTGAGAAGGATGTAGATACTATTTCTTCAGTAAACAAAATCAAGGAGAACTTTAACATTATCAAGAACTCCGAGGCACTCGTGGAGGAGACGAAGTGGGAGGCCAATGTTTCTGACCTAAGGGACAGATACGAAGAGGTATATTTTGACAAGGTGTTCAAGGAAAGATGCGAAGCTCTGCTTGAAGGTGATCCCCGCGAGAAGGAGCCTGTAGCAGAGGCCATAAAGAAGGAGATAGAAATGTCGAACTGCAAGATGTGCATGTACCAGGCAATAGAATACTACTTCGATCCGCTTGAGGACAAGATAAACGTACTGAAGGCAGAGGAGGCAGAGCGTGCGGCAGCAGAGAAGGCCGCAGCTCTAAGGGCCGCAAAGCTTGCAAAGAAAAAGGCTATGATGGCAAAAAAGAAAAAATAGAAGGGTAGTATAAGCAAATTAAAATATGAGAAACGGAGGCGCTTGTTCAGGTGCCTCCGTTCCTATTTTTTATGGATTTGTAAAATATTTTGCTATAATCTTCGTATTATTTTCAATTATGTGCATATTTTGTTTAACTTTGCTTTCAGAATTAGGATAAACTAAAAATGAAACTACTAAACACAACATTTGCACTGTTTACATCTGTATGCAGTTGTTTTGCCGATACCAGGGAAGCCGTTGATCTGGCTTTGCCGAGCGGATTGAAGTGGGCATCTTGCAATGTGGGTGCGGACAAGCCGGAAGATTGGGGCGATTGCTTCGCTTGGGGCGAAATTTCAACTAAATCGGAATATACAGAAAGCAATTCTATGACTCAGAAGAAGAGTATTGCAGATCTTCAAAAGGATGGTATTGTTGGGAATGACAGTATTGTCTCCGTTAGTTATGATCCAGCTGCCACTCTTTGGGGAGATGGATGGAGAATGCCTACGCGCCAGGATTACGAGGAGCTTATAGCAAACTGCAAATGGACGTGGTGCGGAATGGAGGATGACGGATATTATCGAGTAAAGGGCAATAACGGCAATTTTATATATCTTCCAGCCTCGGGTGCGTGTCTGGATGATAATCCTCACTTTGGAGGCAACTTTGGTCAATACTGGACATCTTCGGCTGATGGTGGAGTGGACGAGGAAGGCAACTGTTTTACTTGGTACCTGGCTTTCGACTTCGAAAAGTTCTATCTGCATAATTTGACTCGCAGTATAGGTAGGGCAGTAAGACCGGTAAAGAAATAGGTTCGATAGGGTAGATAAAAATATAAAGGAAGGCGTTTACGATTTGTATTTGCCTTCCTTTTTTTGCTTATGTGAGAAAAAGTAATCTCCGCTTGAAAATCCAAGCGGAGATTACTTTTTCAATTCAAACGGCTCATAGTTTTTATCTAACCTCTATGAACTCGATTCTATTATTGTTTCCTGCCAAAGGACGAGTGTTTCCGAATCCCTCTGAAGTCAATCGGGCAGGGTTGACACCTTTTTCGATCAAATAGAACTTGATAGCCATAGCTCGCTCCTGAGACAGCTTTAGGTTCTTGTATGCGGCACCGAAGTTATCTGTGTGTCCGTTGATCTGTACCTTTAGTGTAGGGTAGTCGTTAAGCAGCTCGACAAGCATGTTCAAGACGAAATATGAAGTTGGCTTGATGATTGTCGTACCGTTCTCGAAATGTACATTTGTCTTTGACAGTGTCTTTAACGTAGCCTTGATGTTCTTCTTAACCTTTGGACATCCCTCGTTGTCTGCATCTCCTGGCTCTTCTGGACACTTGTCTAGGTAGTCAGGAATTCCGTCCTCGTCAGTATCTATAGGGCAACCGGTCTCGTCAACAGAAATGTCTTGAGGCGTGTCAGGACATTTGTCTAGATAGTCAGGAACACCATCCATGTCAGTATCAACAGGACAACCCTTTGAGTTGACCTTTACTCGCAAAGGCGTGTTCGGACACTTGTCCAAGTAATCAGGAACACCATCCTCGTCACTGTCCTGAGGACATCCATAAGAATTGACCGCAATGCCTTCAGGCGTGTTCGGACATTTGTCTATGTAGTCAGGAACACCATCCTTGTCAGTATCAACAGGACAACCTACAGAGTCAACCGGAACACCGACAGGAGTGTTCGAGCAGATATCAAAGTGGTCAACTACACCGTCCATGTCTGAATCCCTGCGATAGTCATTAGGCAAACCGATAGAAAGACCTATCTTGATGCCGGCTGACATTACGTGAGTCTTGCTTACGATGTTAGAGGATGCCATACCGATGTATTCGCGGTTTGCCGCATCGTAAAGGTTAACTTTGTTCTTTGCCGGAGTTGACAGGTTTGTGAAGCGGTATGCAAAGTATGGTCCGAAGTAGAAGAATCTGTTCTCTCTTGTCTTGCGAAGGAATCCCGCATCTATAATTACTGACGCACCGATACTGCGCAAGTCTGCCTTGCCGGTAAATGCTGAGTATGTTCCGAATCCGTGCTGTGGAAGATTCTTGTACTCGATGTTGGTTAGTTCTCCGAAATAGCCTGAAGTTTCAAGCGTTCCTTCTGACACCTTGAACTTGTTCCACATTGGAATGTTTGCCTTTAGTCCAAAATCTGCCATAAAGTTCCACTTGTCGCTCTTCATAGGAGTCAGGAAGTAAACCATTGCAGGAACCTCGAAGTCAAGAAGGTACTGGTTCTCGTTCCAGTCTTTGAAGTTGGAGCGGAACTCGTAAGTTTGGCCCTGTGCTTGTCCCTCGTCCTGATTAACGATATTTTCCTTGATGAACAAACCGTAATAGTTTGTATGCGCATTATAGAATCCGATGCCCAGTCCGGTTCCGATTCCCCAATGCTCGTTCATCATGTATCTATAGTTGAAGTTAAAGATACCACCAAATGCAGGATCCTGATTGCCACTATCAGACTTATACTGAATAGACTGCAATCCTCCACCAACAGTCATATCGATGTTGTGTACGTAGTATGCTGTTTGAGCAAATGACGCTGTTGCCAGAGACATTGCCAATGCTATAGAACCTATTCTGCTGTTTGCGCTCATAATGTTCAATCTTTATTATTTCTTAATCTCCTTCACAAATTCTCCGTCAACATTTATCACGTAAGCTCCGGCAGGGAATTTAGTGAAATCGACAAGATGTTTCTGTCCGCTGAATGTAGTTCTGAGAATGTGTCCTCCAAGGTCGTCTATAACGATAAGCTGGTGGTCTTCTCCGTTATCATAACTCAATTCTACAGTCACATAGTCAGATGTTGGGTTTGGATATGCAACCAATATGATCTTGTCCTTGATTGCGTTGAACCACTTCTTGCAAGTATGTAGTTTCTCGCCCTCGACTGTAAGTACGTCCATGTAGTAGCTTCCGGTCAAACCTCCAAGCTCGCAGTAGTAAGGAGAAGTTGCACCCTCTATCTTGCGTTCGTTGTGGTACCATTGGTACTCAAGGAATCTCTCCTCAAGGTTGACAGCAGATACAACATCCGACCAAATGTCAATAATGTAGTCGCTTGACAAGTTTACATTCAATACCACGTCGAACTCTCTAGAAAGTGTTTCGTTGAAATTCTTGAACTGAATCTTGGCGTGGTACTTGCCTGCCTCGCATTCAGGAATAGAGATCGGAAGGGAACCATTCTGCTTGATTGTCCTGAACTCAGTATTCTCGAATCCTGCGGCTATTGCTTCGTTGTCGAATGTAATTCTGTATTCTCTTGGATATCCTTCGCCTTCCTTAGAGAACAAGATCACATCCTCTGTATTAGGACATAGACCGAACTCTGCATATTTGATGCTTGTAATCACATAAGTCTTTATAGCAAATACTGCAGTCAGTGAAGTGTCCTTGTAAATTGCGAACTCTTCAAATATAGGAGCGTATCCTACGAACGAGAATCCTTCCTTCTCCAAATCAAGTCCCTCGATAATGCTGGACTTGATAGTGTCTCCCAAAGTGAATGTAAGCAATTTTAGGGTATCGCTTTCGCTTGTGATTGCAAGAGTGTACTGAGGAACAGGAGTGATTGTCCAAGCTTGAGCCGAGTCTCCGACCAACATGTAGTTCGGATTGCTAATCTCTGTTACGACTGCTAGGTATTCTCCTATCTCAGTTTCCTGGTTTCCTGTCAAAGTTGCAACAACGACATCATTGCCTATAACACCCTCGATAGTCGGAACTATAGACTGTTCTGCCTCATTGTAGATGAATGAAGTGTCTGCCCAGCTTAGTGTTACACTCTTAGGAAGAATGTTGAAGTTTACAGTGTTGTCGCCGATAGTGTATCCACCGCCGATATTGTCCTTGATAGTTATTGTAGCTTGTCCTGCTTCGATATTGTCGCTGTATGCGACGCTATACTCGGCCGCAGGAATTGTATCTGTACCTGTCACAATAACAATCTCAGGAGTGTGAGCAGTTCCGTCATATACAATGTCCTCGTTATTGTTGACTGTCACAGTAACCTCGTTAGGAGTTAGAGCCTTGGCCTGAATCATCCAGGCAAGAGTTGAATCGCCGACAAGCTTATAGTTGCTGTTGTCTATTGCTGTAACCTTGGCAAGGTAGTTGCCCATTGCTATAGCTCTGTTTCCAATTGTTGTAGGAACGACAATGTCATTTCCTATAATGCCGTCTATTGAAGGAGTTACGCCCTGCTCAGTACCGTTGTAGTAAAGATCTGTATTAAGCCAAGTCAAGGAAACATTCTTTGGAAGAATTGTAAAGCTGACTGTGTTGGTTGCCAATGTGTAGTTTCCGTCAGGCTTGTCCTTGATTGTTACAGAAGCCTGGCCTGCGGCAATGTTGTTGCTGTATGTAACCTCGTACTCTGCGGCAGGAACTACTGCAGTACCAAATGTCACGACAACTTCAGGAGTATGTGCAGTTCCGTCGTAAGTGACAGCTTCGTTATTGTTGATTGAAACTACCGCGTCAGCCGGTTCGATAGTCTTAGGGTTGATCTTCCATGCCTTTGCAGAGTCGCCGACCAATATATAGTTAGGATTGTCGATCTTGGTTACCTTGGCAGTGTATTCTCCCTTGTTGGTAGCCTTGTTTCCTATTGTAGTTGCGTTGACGAAATCGCCAGGAACCACACCCTCTATAGTTGGTATAACTGACTGCTCTGCTCCAGAGTAGAACAATTCTGCATTTGACCATGCCAAAGTTGTTGGCTTAGGAAGAATGCTGAACTTGACTGTGTTGAATCCGACTGTATAGTTACCTCCGACCTTGTCCTTGATGGATATCGTAGCAATACCCGACACAATGTTGTTTGTGTAGGTAAGCTCGTATTCCGACGAAGGAATTGTGTCAGTTCCCATTGTGATAACTACATTTGGAGTCTGTGCTGTTCCGTTGTAGATCACATCCTTCTTGTCGTTTATTGTTACGACTGCATCCACCGGCATTACGCTTTTGCCGTTGATGCTCCAAGTCTGGGTAGAGTCGCCTGCCAACTTGTAGTTGGAGTTGTTTATCTCTGTAACTTTGGCAATGTACGAACCGTTCTCGGTTGCCTTGTTGCCTGTCAATGTTGGGATGACAGTCTCTCCTGTTATTACGCCTTCGATTGTCGGTATAATTGTCTGTTCGTCACCTGTGTATGCGAACTCTGTCTTTGGCCAAGAAAGTGTGACTGTCTTTGGCTGGATAGTGAAGCTGACTGTGTTTTCGCTTATCGAGAAGTCTCCGCCAACATTGTCAGTAATTTGTACTGTCGCCTCTCCTGCATCCACGTTGTTGCTGTAAGTGACCTTGTACTCGTCAGCAGGTATTACAACAGCTCCGATTGAGATTACAACCTCTGGAGTCTGAGGAACTCCATTGTAAGTAATGACCTTGTTGCTGTTGATGATGATTTCTATTTCATCAGATGCGATAGACTTAGCCTTGATGATCCAGTCCTGAGTTGTATGTCCGACCAACTTGTAGTTAGGATTGTCAATTCCTGTTACTGTTGCAACATAGGATCCGTTGTCCGTTGCCTTGTTGCCAGTCAGGATTGGGTTGACAAAGTCGCCTTCGATAACACCCTCGACAGTAGGCATTATTGTCTGTTCAGTTCCTGTGTATGTGAATTCTGTCTTGATCCATGCCAAAGTGACCTCCTTAGGCTTGATAGTGAAGCTGACAGTAGTGTTTCCTATTGTGTAGTCTCCGCCAGGAACATCCTTTATAGTAATCGAAGCTTCTCCGGCAGAAGTATTGTTGCTGTAGTGAACTTCGTACTCCGACTCAGGAATGATAACGCCTCCGATTGTTACTGAAACCTCTGGAGTTTGAGGGGTTCCGTTGTATGTAATGCCTTCGTTTCCGTTGATTGTCACGATAACATCGTCAGGGTTGACATTCATGGCCTTGATGCTCCAAGCCTGAGTGGCCTTGCTAGGCAGCTTGTAGTTGCTGTTGTCTATTGTTACAACTGCAGTATAGTCGCCCACGTTGGTTGCTGTGTTTCCGCTGACCTTTTCGTTGATAGCCTCATCCTCTACAAAGTCTGTTATTGTAGGGGTAATGGACTTTTCAGTTCCGTCATAAGTGAATGACAAAGGAGTGCTCCATGTAACTGTAAGAGTCTTTTTATCTATCGCGAAGTTTTTGCTTCCTTCTGCAATCACATAGTTTCCGCCTTCCTTGTTGCTGATGACAACCTCTGCATTTCCTGCATTCACGTTGTTCTTGTATGCTACAGCGTACTCTGTGTCAGGAATTGAAACTCCGCTCTTTGCAGCGATTGACACTGCAGGAGTATGAGGCTTCCCGTTATAGATTTCATTTGCATTGTTCACAGTTACAACGTATTCGTCAGCAGTCAATGCCCTAGGGTTGATCTTCCACTCCTGAGTTGAATTGTCAGGAAGCTCATAGTTGTCGTCGTCGATATAAAGGGCGGCAGTCTGCGAGCCTGCGTTGATAGCCTTGTTGTTCTCGTATCTCTCGATGATCTCGTCACCAGGCACAGCACCGTTGATTGAAGCCTTGATTGACTTCTGGGTTCCGTCATAAGTGAACTCAGTCTGGTCAGGCCACTCGACAGTTAGAACTCGTGGTGCGATAGAGAACGATTCGCTTGTTCTTTTCAATGTGTAGTTTCCGCCCTCCTTGTCCTTGACAGTAACCTGGGCTATGTTTCCGGCATTGATGTTGTAGTTGTATGAAACCTCATACTCTTTCGCAGGAACGACAACCTCGCCGATCATTACTGTCACAGCAGGAGTCTTTTCAGTTCCGTCATAGACGTATCCTCCTTCTGGAATGTTGATCTTGATAGTGACGCTCTGGGCTCCCTTGCTTGATATGCTCCATTCGTAAGTTGTGTTTGAAGGAAGCTTGTAGTTGTCGTTGCTGATGGAAACCTCTGCTGTGTAGTCTCCTACGTTTGTCGCTTTGTTTCCGGTGATCTGCATCTTGATGTCGTCATCTTGAACAGTTCCGCTGACAGTGGCAGTTACGCTACGTTCTGCACCGTTATATTCAAAGTCGTTAGGAGTGCTCCATACTATTGCAAGTCTCTTCTGTGAGATGCTGAAGGTTGTGCTCTTTTCCTCTATAGTATAGTTTCCGTCAGTTTTGTCGCTGATGATAACCTTTGCAGTTCCAGCGTTCTTGTTGTCCTGGTAAGTGACTGCATATTCGGTTACCGGAACAGTTGTTCCTTCCTTAGTTGAAATGACAACGCCAGGAGTGTGTGATGTTCCGTCGTAAGTGAAGCTGCTGTTTGCCAAAGAAATCTCGTAGTCTGTGGCAGCCAATACCTTAGGGTTGATCTTCCAAGGTTTTACAGCGTCGTCTGACAACTTGTAGTTATCGTTGTCGATAGTCACGCTTGCAGAATATGATCCTGTTACAGTTGCCTTGTTGTTCAGGATATTCTTGTTGATGTTGTCTCCTGTGAAGATTCCGCTGACAGTCGCATTGATGAACTTTTCAGTTCCGTCGTAAGTGAACTCATCAGGAACGCTCCATATAACAGTAAGCTCCTTCGGTGTGATCTCGAAAGTTTTGCTGCTCTCGAACAGCTGGTAGTTTCCGGCCTTGTCCTTGATGCTGACTGTTGCTGTTCCTGCATATACGTTGTCCTTGTATGTGACAGTATATTCTGTATTAGGTACAACAACGTCGTCCTTTGTAGTGATTGTTACGGCTGGCTCGTGAGCGGCTTTCTTGTAAACATACTCTACATCAGGAATAGAAATTGTGTAGTCCTCTGCAGTCAGGATCCTAGGAGAGATTGACCAGTCCTGAGTATTGTTGCTAGGCAGCTTGTAGTTGCTGTTCTGGATAGTTACCTCTGCAGTGTAGTTGCCTATGTTTGTTGCCTTGTCGTTTATGACCTGGCTCTTGATGTCGTCTCCGTCAACCATTTCTGTGATGCTAGGCACGACATTCTTCTCCGATCCGTCGTAAGTGAAGTTTGAAGGTGTGCTCCATGACACTCTTAGTGTCTTAGGCTCGATTGTAAAGTTTATGCTGCCTTCCGATATTGAATAGTTGCCTCCCTCTTTGTTGCTGACTGTAATTGTCGCATCCGGACCTGCGTTTACATTGTTGCTGTACTCAACAGAGTATTCTGTTGCAGGAACAACACTTCCGCTTTTTGTTGTTACAGTAACCGAAGGCTCCTGCGGCAACTTGTTGTATATGTTCTTTATTTCTGGAATTGAAATAACATAGTCGTCGGCAGTCAAAATTCTCTGGGAGATTGTCCACTTTTGAGTGTTGTTGTCCGGCAGTATGTAGTTGCTGTTGTCTATAGACAAAACTGCATTGTACTCTCCGACGTTGTATCCTGTATTGTTCTCGAATACCTCGTTCAGATTATCGCCAGAAGCTACGTTGGATATATCTGCAGTAATTGACTTCTTGGTTCCGTCGTATGTGAAGTCTTTTGTTGCGCTCCATGTGATTGTAAGTTCCCTTGGGGCGATAGAGAATGTTTCAGTTGCTGTAGGGATTGTGTAGTTTCCTCCCTCCTTGTCCATGACAGTGACTTTGGCATTGTCTCCGGCATTTATGTTGTTGCTGAAGATGATGTCGTACTCCTCCGAAGGAACAACTTCGTCGTCCAACTTGACTGTTACCTGTGGCTCTTTGGCTGACTTGTCGTAAGTGTAGCCTTCTGCAGGGATCTCCAAAACAAGAGTCGTGCTTGATGCAGTCTTGCTATTGATTGACCATTCCTGAGAATAGTTGCTTGGCAGCTTGTAGTTTGCGTTGTTAATAGTTACTACGGCTGTGTAAGAACCTACGGCAGAAGCCTTGTTGCCTGTGATGTCGGCGTTAAGGTTGTCGTCAGCCTCAACATTTAGGAATGATGGAGTGATGCTCTTTTCAGTCTTGTCGTAAGTGAACTCAAGAATTTCCGGCCAACTGATAACGATCTCCTTCTGTGCGATAGTGAATGTCTTGCTATCAGAAGTGAACGAGTAGTTTCCACCCTCGTTGTCAGTTACGGTAACTGTAGCCTCTCCGGCATTTACGTTGTCTCTATATTCTATTGTGTATTCAGATGCAGGGATTGTAGTCTCTCCAGCAGTAACCTTTACAGCAGGCTCCTTAGCAGTCTTGTCGTAAGTGTATCCCTCAGCAGGGATTGTCAAAGTTATCTCTATCTCGCTGATAGCAGAGCTTGTGATGCTCCAAGGCATAGTGCTGTTTGAAGGAAGCTTGTAGTTTGCGTTTCCTACAGTAACCTCGGCTGTGTAAGATCCTACGTCAGTAGCCTTGTCTCCTGTAATAGTGGCGTCGATCTCGTCACCTTCCTCCTCTCCGGCGAAAGTAGGCGTCACGTTCTTCTCGCTGCCATTGTAAGTGAACTC
>JAZUHH010000085.1:0-8753 GCA_045641625.1 Paludibacteraceae bacterium | reverse complement strand
CACGGAAAAAACCAGTGTGGAAGTGCTGGACCTTGCCACCAAGTACGTTCAAATTTACTTTATCGGTTTGCCGGTAATTATGCTTTACAACTTCAATGCATCGGTTTTGCGTGCCGTGGGTGACACGCTCCGTCCGCTTATTTACCTGGCTATTGGCGGTGCAATAAACGTGGGGCTTAACTGCTACTTTGTTATTGTACTGCACATGGACGTGGAAGACCAATTACAACGGCTCGGGTGTTAACGGTTATGAGGTGAAAAGCAAGAGCAACGGTAACAGCATTTTCCTTCCTGCCGCTGGCTACCGCATTGGTACTTCGAGCAGCGGTGTGGGTTCTTACGGCCTCTACTGGAGTTCTACTGTGTACGAGAGCAATAGTTACCGCGCTTACTACCTTTACTTCAATTCGAGCAGTAAGCGCACGCTCAGCAGCAGCCGCTACGACGGGCACACTGTCCGTCCTGTCTCAGAATAAGTGCCGGGCGAAGCCCGCGTCGGATTATTTGATTTATTTGATACTTCGTCGATATAAACATTGATTCATTTGATTATTTAGGCGACCCTTCGGTCGCCTTTTTTTATTGATACTATTCTGTAATTCAACAGATTTCAATGACACAAAAAACTTTTTTTGAGAAAATAGTTAGTTATTCGTTCACTTTTTCTAATTTTGCCACACTAACATTAACTTATTTTATGGCAAACAAACTAAAACTTACACGCAGAGTATTGGCGGCCGTGATGATGGCAGGCGTTTGTGCGCTGTTCCTGGATCCTACAGGAGGCACGGTGAAGCAATATCTGGGTTGGACTGTGGACGTTCAGTTCTTTCCAAGCGTTACAGCCGGATTCATGAGTGTTGTAACAAGCTCCATTATCATTGCATTGGCTACTATACTGCTGACTTTCGTATTCGGCAGGTATTATTGCAGTGTGATTTGTCCTTTGGGCATCATGCAGGACTTCTTTGCATGGATCGGCAGATTGGGAGGCAAGAAGAGAAAGTTGAAGTACACCTATAGCGTGGAGAAGAAGAATCTTCGTTACGGAGTGCTTGCCCTATTTGTGGTGGCATTTGCGCTGACAATAGTTCCGATGATTCACCTTTGGGCGGCAATCCTTGAACCGTACAGTATCTTCGGCAGAATCATGACAACGATCTTTGCTCCGATAAGCAGAGTCGTTGCAACTTCGCTTGCAGAGGGCAGTGAGTCGGCTGGAAATTTTGACTATGCTATGCCGGCAACATTGAACACTAACGGAGCAATGCTTGGTATTGCGATTGCGTCTTTGCTGATCATCGCTGTTCTTGCTTTCATGAACGGCAGAACATGGTGCAACACGATTTGCCCGGTAGGTACAATCCTTTCGTTCCTTTCAAGAAAGAGCATATTCCAGATACAGATAGATTCAGACAAGTGCAAGCATTGCGGACTTTGTGCCCGTCAGTGCAAGGCTTCCTGCATTGACTTCAAGAGCATGAAGGTTGACACTTCGCGTTGTGTGGGTTGTATGGACTGTCTGGACTCTTGTAACAGCAAGGCGATTTCCTTCGGAAAGGTTGCAAAGAAGCAGAGCAGTGCATCTTCTTCGGATTCAGCCGCAGAGAGTGTTGACCAGTCTAAGCGTACATTCCTGACTGTGGGCGCAATGCTAGGAGGTGCCGCACTGACTGATGCAAAGGCTAAAATCAACGATGGAGGTTTCGCAAAAATCATCGACAAGACTAAAATAGAGAGAGAGGAGTACATCACACCTCCGGGAAGCGAGAGCCACAATCATTTGGAGACAGTCTGCACAGCTTGTGGTCTTTGTTTGACAGCCTGTCCTAACGATGTTCTTCGTCCATCTACTGAATTGGGCAATCTGCTAAAGCCGTACATGAGTTTCGAGAACGGTTACTGCCGTCCAGAGTGTACACGATGTGGAGACGTCTGCCCTACGGGAGCAATCAAGCTTGTCGATAAGGCTAAGAAGAGTTCAATACATATCGGTCATGCGGAAGTGAACATGAACTTGTGTTTCCCTGCGCAGGGCAAGGAAACATGTGGTAATTGTGCTAAGCATTGCCCGGTTGGAGCGATCTCTATGGTTGCTTTGGCAAGTGACAGTTCAAAGCAGATACCTAATGTCGATCAGAACAGGTGTATAGGATGTGGTGCTTGCGAGTATTTGTGCCCAAGCAGACCAATCAGTGCAATCCACGTGGAGGGTCACAGAGTACACAGATGTGATGAAGGCGAACTCTAGTAATTAATAATGCACAATTCATAATTCATAATTTTGCATTATTTATTGTTATTCATTAACTATTAATTGAATTACGGTTTTGGATAGAAGAAATTTCATAAAGACTTCTTTGGGTGCGGCAGCAGCTGCAACTCTTGCTTCGTGTGGAGTAGATTCAAAGGACGGTCAGACAGATAAAGCACAGGGAAACGCAGATAAGGTAGGAAGCGGTGAAATGACAATGCGAACAACTCCTTCTTCCGGAGATAAAGTATCTCTTCTTGGATACGGATGCATGCGTCTCCCAACTAAAAAGAACACAAGTGCAAGAGAGGACGACAAGTCGGAGATTGATCAGGACGAGCTTAACGCACATGTAGATTTCGCCATCGCAAACGGAATAAACTATTTCGATACATCCCCAGTTTATTGTCAGGGTAGAAGCGAGCACCACATGGGTATAGCATTGAGCAGACATCCTCGTGACAAATACTATGTCTCGACTAAGCTTTCCAACTTCTCTCCTTCATTATGGAGCAGAGAAGCGTCAATCAAAATGTACGAGAATTCCTTCAAGGAACTTCAGGTTGATGTTATTGATTATATGTTGCTTCATTCAGTCGGAGGAACAGCCAGTGATGATTCCGGCAGGAAGTGGGACAGCATGGAGACTTTGAAGGGCAGATACTTTGATAACGGCATTCTGGATTTCCTAGTGGAAGAAAAAAAGAAGGGTAAGATCAGAAATCTGGGATTCTCTTATCATGGAGATATCAAGATATTCGACTACATGCTACAGCTTCACGATGAAGGCAAGTACAAGTGGGACTTCGTGCTTATTCAAATGAACTATGTTGATTGGAAGCATGCTAAGGAGGTTAATCCAAACAATACTAACGCAAGCTACCTTTACGAAGAGTTAGCCAAGAGGAACATTCCTGCCGAGGTTATGGAACCTTTGCTTGGTGGACGTCTTGCCTCATTGCCATCTTTCTTGAGCAACAAGCTGAAGGCAGTGAGACCAGAGGACTCTATAGCTGCCTGGTCTTTCAGACATATCGGTAGTCATCCGAATGTGCTTACTGTATTGAGCGGAATGACTTATATGGAGAATGTTAAAGAGAATATACGTACTTATTCTCCGCTTGATCCATGTCCAGAGAGCGAGATAAAGTTGTTGGAAGATACTATTGCCGATATGCTTCTGAACTTCCCTTCTGTTCCATGTACAGCCTGTCAGTATTGTATGCCTTGCCCTTATGGTATTGATATTCCATCTATATTTACACACTATAACAACTGCTTGAACGAAGGCAATGTGTCTGTAAATACTATGGATCCTAAGTTTGCAGAGTCAAGACGCATATTCCTTATGGGTTATGATCGCAAGATTTCTAGGCTTCGTCAGGCTGACCATTGTATTGGCTGTAACAAGTGCAAGCACCATTGCCCTCAAGGAATAGACATCCCTGCCCAGCTGACAAGAATTGGCAGCATAGTCGAGGATTTGAAAAGAACTCTTGGTTAAGTATGGTTGACAAGCTTACTGTAACATCTGCTGACGGGGCAAAGCATGCCTTCAACGAGATGGGAATAAAGTCTCTTCGCAGACTATGCAAGGAAGCTCCCGAACTTTTGAAGGGTGCAAGCGTCGAGGACATCGTTGTAGGGAAAGGCGCGGCTGCCTTCATGATCTATGGAGGAGTGGTGAAAGTGCATGCCGGAGTTCTCAGCAAAGGAGCGAAGGAGATGTTAGCGGCAGCAAATGTCGAAGTGTCCTGCGATACCGAGGTGGAGAAGATCATAAACAGAGAAGGGTGCAAACAGTGTGGAATAGAGAGCCTGCTTGTTGACACAGTATCTGTAAGTGAGTGCGTGAAGAGGATAAGCGAGCATTTCAATGACCAGTGGAGTTTATAAAAGATATAGTAAAACGATAATCAATAAATTGACATTATGACTAATATTCTGGCATTTGATGCCAACTTATACAACTTGAAACTACAGGACAAGGGTACCTATATTGCTGCTCTTGCCTTTATTGTGGGTAATATAGCTTTGCCTCAGTTCTGCCACTTGTTCGGACTTGGACACATGCTGCTTCCTATCTATTTCTTTACTTTGATAGGAGCCTACAAGTATGGAATGATCGTGGGTTTGCTTACTGCATTGGTGTCTCCATTGGTTAACCACTATTTCTTTGGAATGCCTCCTGCAGCGGCTTTGCCTTCCATTATCGTCAAGTCTTCGTTGCTTGCGGTTACAGCGTCCTATGCAGCTGCTTGGAGCAAGAATGTTTCTATGCTTTCATTGCTGCTTGCAGTATTGGCGTACCAGATAGTTGGCACACTTATTGAGTGTTTGTTCATTGCTCCGACATTCTACGCAGGATTGTCTGACTTCCGTATGGGAATTCCGGGAATGTTGCTTCAGGTAGTAGGTGGATACTTCGTGTTGAGATTGATAAAGAAATAAGATATGAGTTTACTGTTTTTAGGTCTTGGAGGCGGTGAAATTGTGGTAATCGCCTTGGCTGTGCTTCTGTTTTTTGGCGGCAAGAAGATTCCTGAGTTGATGAACGGCCTTGGAAAGGGTGTCAAGAGCTTCAAGGACGGAATGGCTGGCAAGACAGTGGAGCCAGAAGACGACAAAGAGAATAAGAATTGAAAATTGACGATGCTAAAGCGAGTCAAATAACTATAAGGATGGCCGAGGAAGCTAAAAGTTTTTGGGACCATCTTGATGAACTGCGCTCAGTATTGATACGAATAATAGTCGTGTCAGTATTGAGTGCTGTTGTTGTGTTTGCCTTCAAAAACGAGGTGTTCGGCTTTATCCTTGCTCCCGCACATTCCGACTTCATTACATACGGACTGCTTGACAAAATTTCCGGAGAGAGCAGTAACTTTAACCTGCAGATGATAAATACGCAGCTGGCTGCGCAGTTTTCTGTCCATGTCAAGATGAGTGTCGTTATAGGCATGATCATCGTAAGCCCGTATATATTATATATGTTGTTTGTGTTTGTTTCTCCGGCACTCTATAGCAACGAGAGGAAGGCGACTCGTATTTTCTCGCTGTTCGGGTATATCATGTTTATGCTTGGAGTTGCTTTGTCCTATTACATGATATTCCCTTTGACAATCCGTTTCCTTGGTGATTACCAGGTCAGCGAGACTGTCGAGAATGTCATTACTTTGGAATCCTATATAGATGTCCTTATTTTACTGACACTTGCGATGGGAATCGTGTTCGAATTGCCTTTGTTATGCCTTCTGTTCGCAAAAATAGGTTTCCTTTCGTCTGCGTTCATGAAGGAACATCGCCGACATGCCTTTGTTTTGATTTTGGTAGTCTCTGCCATAATTACCCCGACCGGCGACGCATTCACTCTGCTTGTGGTGAGCCTGCCAATATACCTGCTTTACGAATTGAGCGTCTGGTTGGTCAGATTCGTCAATAAATAGATTGGCAACTTCGTTTTTTATCTTTGGTTTTTCAAAAATTTCAAAATGATATCGCATAAAATAGAAAATGTTTAATTATTGATATCTTTTGCTTACTTTTCTTACTATTTTCTATTTATTTTCCATGTTTTCTGTCAAAATGTAATCTAAGAAAAAGACTTTGATTTTTTACTTTTTACAATTTATTATTAAAATCTTTTATTTTTCTTACGATTTGATAGTTTTTGTTTGTGTTTTCTGTAAAAATATAAGCTATGGCCGAAAACTGCCTTATTAGTTCAAGTATTAAGGACATTGAAACACAATACAAAGTAATTTTGCATTCAATAATGGAAATATAAACGGAAACAAATTATGCAAAACAATTTCACTAAAGGACTTTACACTCCAGCAAATGAGCATGATGCTTGTGGTGTCGGTATGGTGGTAAACATACATGGCAACAAGAGTCATGAGCTTGTGGATTCCGCTCTAAAGGTCTTGGAGAACATGATGCACCGTGGTGCTGAAGGTGCTGACGGAAAGAGTGGTGATGGTGCCGGTATCATGGTACAGATACCTCACGAGTTTATTTTGTTGAAGGGTATTCCAGTGCCTGAGAAGGGTAAGTACGGTACAGGTCTTGTTTTCTTGCCAAAGGATAAGGTTGAGCAGGACAAGATCTTGAAGGTAATGATTGAGGTTATCGAGGCTGAGGGCTTGAACCTAATGAAGCTTCGTGATGTTCCTACTAATCCTGCATGCCTTGGTAAGGTTGCTCTTGAGAGCGAGCCAGACATCAAGCAGGTGTTCATTACAGGTGTCTCTAACGAGGATGCTCCTAACCTTGAGAAGAAACTTTACGTTATTCGTAAGAAGATTGAGAATCAGGTAAATCACAAAGATTTCTACATCGTATCATTGTCAAGCAAGAACATTATCTACAAGGGTATGCTTTCTTCTATGCAGGTTCGCGATTACTTCGACGACCTACGCGACGCATACTTCACTTCTGGTCTTGCATTGGTACACTCTCGTTTCTCTACAAATACATTCCCAACTTGGTCTCTTGCACAGCCTTTCCGTTTGCTTTGCCACAACGGTGAGATCAATACAGTAAGAGGAAACAGAAACTGGATGAAGGCTCGTGAGTCAGTTTTGAACTCAGGTCTTCTTGGTGATATTTCAGGCATTCGTCCAATTGTGCAGCCTAACATGAGTGACTCTGCATCTTTGGATAACGTGTTTGAGTTTTTCGTAATGAGTGGTCTTTCTTTGCCACACGCAATGGCTTTGCTTGTGCCAGAGAGCTTTAATGACAAGAACCCTATCAGCGACGACCTAAAGGCATTCTATGAGTATCACTCAATCTTGATGGAGCCTTGGGACGGTCCTGCAGCCTTGATGTTCTCTGATGGACGCTACGCTGGAGGTATGCTTGATAGAAATGGTCTTCGTCCTTCACGTTACTTGATCACTAACAACGATATGATGGTAGTTGCTTCAGAGGTTGGTGTTCTTGACTTCGATCCAAGCGAGATCAAGCAGAAGGGCAGACTACAGCCTGGTAAGATCTTGATGATCGATACAGAGGAAGGAAAGATCTACTACGATGGTGATTTGAAGGCACAGCTTGCAGCTGAGCATCCATATAGAAACTGGTTGCACACTAACCGTATCCAGCTTGAGAAGTTGAAGAGCGGTCGTAAGGTGGCTAACTCAGTTCCAAACTACAAGAGCAAACTTCTAAACTTCGGTTTTGCTAAGGAGGATATCGTCAAGACTATCATTCCTATGGCAGTGAACGGAGCTGAGCCAGTTGCAGCGATGGGTAACGATACTCCGCTTGCTGTGATCTCGGATCGTCCACAGATTTTCTTCAACTACTTCCGTCAGCAGTTCGCTCAGGTTACTAACCCAGCTATCGACCCTATCCGCGAGGAGCTTGTAATGAGTTTGACTGAGTACATCGGTAAGGTTGGTCCTGGTATCTTGAACCCAGACGAGAGCAACTGTAAGATGGTTCGTCTTCCTCATCCAATCCTTTCAAACGCAGAGCTTGACATTCTTTGCAACATCCGTTACAAGGGATTCGTCACTACTAAGCTTCCAATGTTGTTCGAGGCTAGCAAGGGCGAGGAAGGTCTGAAGGAGGCTATTGACAATCTATGCAAGAGCGCAGAGGAGAGTGTTGACAAGGGTATCAACTACATCATCCTTTCAGATAGAGACGTTGACGACAAGCACGCAGTTATCCCTTGTTTGCTTGCAGTCTCAGCAGTACACCACTACTTGATCAGCGTCGGCAAGCGTGTTCAGACAGCTTTGATCGTTGAGTCAGGAGAGATTCGTGAGGTTATGCACGCAGCATTGCTTCTTGGATACGGTGCTTCTGCATTGAACCCATACATGACATTCGCTGTTCTTGATGAACTTGTAAAGAACAAGGAGATTCAGGAGGATTACGCTACAGCTGAGCACAACTACATCAAGGCTGTTTGCAAGGGTCTATACAAGATCATGTCTAAGATGGGTATCTCAACAATCCGTTCTTACCGTGGTGCTAAGATCTTCGAGAGCATCGGTTTGAGCGAGAGCTTGTTGAAGACATACTTCGGAACAGAGATCTCGACAATCGGTGGTATTGGTCTAAAGCAGATCGCCAACGATGCAATCAAGCTTCACGATATCGCTGTTAACGCAACAGAGGAGGATATGGTTCCAGATTCTGGTTTGTTCGCTTACAGAAAGGATGGTATCGCACATGCTTGGAATCCAGAGACAATCTCAACATTGCAGATTGCAACTCGTATGGGTTCATACAAGAAGTATAAGGAATATACTAACTACGTAGATAACAAGGAGAAGCAGATCTTCATCCGTGACTTCTTCGACTTCAAGAAGGCTGCTAAACCAATCCCAGTTGATCAGGTTGAGCCAGTAGAGAGCATTGTTAAGCACTTCGTTACAGGTGCGATGTCATTCGGAGCTCTTTCAATCGAGGCTCACGAGGCAATCGCTCTTGCGATGAACAAGCTTGGAGCTCGTTCGAACACTGGTGAGGGTGGTGAGGACAA
>JAZUHH010000084.1:0-7954 GCA_045641625.1 Paludibacteraceae bacterium | reverse complement strand
GTTTCCTACAGTAACCTCGGCTGTGTAAGATCCTACGTCAGTAGCCTTGTCTCCTGTAATAGTGGCGTCGATCTCGTCACCTTCCTCCTCTCCGGCGAAAGTAGGCGTCACGTTCTTCTCGCTGCCATTGTAAGTGAACTCAGTAATATCCGGCCAACTGATTGTGATCTCTTTGGGAGCAATGTCGAAAGTCTCTACAAGACTAACATTTGGATATTCATCTTCCTCGTCGTTGTCAGTGATGGTGAGAACACCCTTTCCTGCGTTTTTGTTGTCAGTGTAAGAGAAAGTGTACGCAGAAGGAGGGACGATTTCCCCGTCTGCATCTGTTAGAGTAAAAGCGGGCTTCTGCTCTGAACCATCGTAAACCAAACCAGTCTCTGTAAAGTTAAGAGTATAGACAGGTGCGGGTTCTTCTTCAGCCATTACGGATGCCGGAACAAACAAATTAAAGGCAATCAATGCCAAAGAAACCTTTCGTCCAAAAAGGTGAAATATATTCATAAGTCTAAAGTTAATTATCTATTATTTAGTCCCCAATTTGTTGTGTTGGGTTTTGTATATTAACAAACCCATTTTGGTAAAAATGGAGTTGAAAATAGTGATGCTCATCAAATTTTGCGCGAAATTACAAATAAAAGTTTGAATTGTATAATAAATAACATCATATTCAATAAAAATGTATTAAAAAATGCGTTTTGTCCTTTAAAAACGGGAAAAAGGAATGAAAATTTGCTCTTTCTTGTCTGAACTTTAACTTGATACATTTTGTTTGTGACTTCCATCGCAAGGTTTCCCAAACTTTGCATAAACGATGAAATTATGTATATTTATGAAAAGAGAAGGCGTGCCGAACACTTGTTTTGGCACGCCTTCTATTATTGTAGCTTCATTGTATTTATTCAGTTTTTACCAGTTCAGTTTTTACCAAATTTTCTTTGTAATGGAAAAGGTCACCCAGACCTTTTCTGAAATCCAAAAGATTTTTCAATATAGGATTTTTGTAGCCTTTATCAAAAGATATTGTGTATGTTTCTTTTATAGATTCCCAGTCATCTCCCATACTTTGTGCAGAAGTCGATTGTTTTTCCATGCTACCGAAATTCATAAGATATGAAACCCAATTCATACTGCCTCCAATATATTCTTCGAACGAAGCAAGTTGTACGCCATTGTCCATTATGTCCAGATTGTATTTGAAATCATGTTGACGGTGTGAGTATGTGATTATGAGTGCTCCACAGTCCGCTTTGACATCAAGCTGGTCGGATGTATGGTCATCTATACCCTCTATTATAGCAGAGTCCCCAAACAGACAGTTAAGGTTCTCTGCTATTTTTATGTATTTGCCCTTTCTAGTTTTGTTCACGATTACGATGCCTCGTTCGTCCTTGTCTGGATTATAGACAAGGATTGCGAACGAAGATTCAACCTTCTTGCTGGAATAACCAAGGTCATAAGTCCTTTCGTGTTTTAATCCTTTAGGAACAAAGTCTTCAGGAACTACATCTGCCATTACGTTGATGAAAGACAGTATAAAGGTCAATACGAGAATAATGTTATGTTTTTTCATGGATGTTTTGCTTTTTATTCCTCAGTGTACCAGCTTGCGTACATGCTGTAGTTGTCGGATATGCGCTGTATCATGTCCTTTGACTGTTCGGGAGAAACCTCTTTGATTTTCTTTGCCGGGATTCCTGCCATCAGGCTACCAGGCTCGACGATTGTGCCAGTTGTTACAACAGCACCGGCAGCGATGATAGAGCCTTCGCCGATAACCACATTGTCAAGTATTATCGAGCCCATTCCGACAAGTACGTTGTTCTCTATCTTTGCTCCGTGTATGGTTGCGTTGTGGCCTACCGAGACATTGTCTCCAAGCTCGATTGTCGATGGCTTCGGCGACTTGTCGTATAGGGTGTGAAGCACAGCTCCGTCCTGGATGTTCACGTTCTTTCCGATCTTGATTGAGTTTACGTCTCCGCGGATGACAGCTCCAAACCAGATGCTGCTCTTCTCTCCGATTTCGACATTTCCAATCACAGCCGCATTGTCGGCCAAAAACACATCGTCAGCTATCTTGGGAGTGAATCCTCTTACACTTTTAATTATTGCCATGTTTTTATCTTTTTAAGTAGTAATCTTTTGTTAGTTCCTTGAATTCTGGTGTCAGCACATTCCTAGTCTCTGTTTCTAGTGTTATGCTGTCGTTTCTGCATTCGCACCCATCTCCTTTTGTTAGTTCAATCAGCGCACGTTTGGGCAGAGAGTCCGCTTTCGGGAATACAGTTGTTATTTTGCTTACATTCAAATCGTTGCTTTTGCCGAGCTCTATAATGTTGTCTTTAGATTCATAGGGTAGCACGACCGAGAATCGGCCTCCGTCCCTGAGCAGTAAAGATGCGCATTCCACAAGTTCGGGGAATGGCAGAGTGTCGGTGTGCCTTGCTGTGCTTCTCGACTTGTCCGGAGCCTTAAGACTGTTCTGGAAGAATGGAGGGTTTGACACAACGTGCGAGAATTGTCCCCTGTGCTGTGCTGTGAAATCCTGCAGGGAAGACAGCCGGATCTCTATTCTCTCCTTCCATTTAGAGGCTTCTGCATTCTCTTTTGCCTGGTTGGCGGCACCTTCGTCTATGTCTATTCCCATGATTTTGGCAGAGCTGTTCCTTTGGGCAAGCATCAGGGCAATGAGTCCGCTTCCTGTGCCTATGTCGAGAATTGAGTCGTCGCCATCGACGTCTGCCCATGCACCGAGCAGAACCCCGTCTGTGCCAACCTTCATTGCACATCCGCCTTGCTCTATCCTGAACTGCTGGAATTGGAAATAGGAGTTTGCCATTATTCTACACTATATACTATTACTGATGTGATCTGTTTGCTGTTCACCTTCTGCATTACATAGAAAGTGCCCTTGATGCTCGGAGAAATGGTCATGGACTGCGATCCGTCGGGCAGTATGATCCAGTTCTTATACTCCTTCCCGTTCATGTCGCACAGGTACATTTCCTTGCTCGGAGGCACGATAAGGTGGAATGTGTATGGCTTGCCTCTCTGCAGCTGTCTGCTCATAGGAATGCTCTTGATGGTGTATTCCGGCAGATCAATCTCGAAGAATTTGGGCATCTCCTTGCCGAGCTTCCCCTGCTTGCATAGTTCAAGCATAGTTGCGGCGTCTATACCGTGGTTCTTTAGTGCGAGAGTGTCTATCATTGACCTTGTAGAAAGACATTCCGAGTAGTAGGGCATGGTCCTTTCTATTTCCTCGACCTGTTCCCTTGTCGGAGTCTTTATGCTGTATTTCACTAGCTGTGCGTACATGTTGCCCTCTTCGTAGCAGATCAGAACCGGTTTGCCGCAAAGCGGAGTGAACTTTATTTCCGTGTCTCCGTTCGGCAGAGTGCTGACGGAATGCTTCACATTCCCGTCGTCAAGCAGGGCGCAAAGGCTTGCTCCCTTTTCCTTTATTGACGCTGTGATTCGGTATTCTTTGCCGACCTCAAGCTCTTCCTCCAAAGGAATATCCTTGAACGTCACTCCATATTCGGTTGTGACTGAGAACTCTGGAAAGTCGTATTCGCGTCTGCCGATCTTGTCCAGCACCTTCTGGTTTATTCCAAACAGGAAGAGACCGAAATTTGTTGTTGTGCTCTTGTGCTTCTGGAACTCCATGTAGTCGTCGAAAGAGACCGGCATTTCAAGCAGCTGGTCCTCGTTGAAATGAGGGTAGTGGTTGAGTATGAAGATGCGCGGATCCACATCAAAGTAAAAGGAGAGCAGTCTTGTATCTCCTCCGTCTGGCAGTGCGTGTGTAGGCTCAACCAAAACCTTCCTTTTGCTGTCGTCGGTGATCATGATCCATGTGTGTCCGGTATCGGTATGGTCAAAAGACATTCCGCAGACAATCCTTGTCTCTATGCCCTGGGCTGTTGCCAGATGATAGAACACTTCGCAGATAGCCTGGCATACGCCGCGGTGGTGCTTCATGGCCAGGTCTGCTGTCCTGATGGTTTGGGACTTGTCGTACCTGAAGCTTCTGGAAATCCATTCCTGAATCTTTTGGGCTTTGGCAAGCTTGGTTGTCGCTCCCGCAGTAATCTGGTTAGAAAGTCGCTTGAAGTCGTATGTCGATGGTGCGACCTTGTATTCAACCCTAGGGAACGGGTACTCCGAAGCGGAGGACTCGGCCGCAGAGAGCAATATGAAAAATGCCAGAAGGAATATGTGGATGCAGTTTCTCATCTTTATTTAGAATAGTTTGTAGTTCTCGTTGCTGTCTATTGTGTCGAGCTGTTCCTTCCTTTTTGTGTAGGCAACGACTCTCGCTGTTATTGGAAGCATGACAACCTCGTACAGAGTCTTTCCGCAAACTTGAAGCAGCATGAGTTTCAGAAGCTCGCCTCCGCTCATTGTCCCCAGAAATGCGATAGGGAAGAACACGAGCGAGTCAAGTCCCTCTCCCGCTATTGTCGAGACGATAGCCCTCAATGAGAATCTCTTTTGGTTTCTGACCTTCATCCTGCTCATTACGTAAGCATTGACAAGCGATCCGGTCAGGAAGGCAAGCAAACTTGCAACTGCGATTCTCGGTGCCAGACCAAAGACGAACTGAAAGGCATCTGCTCCTTGCCAGAACGGAGCTGCCGGAAGCAGAATTGCAACTTGTGAAAAGACCAGGACGAGGAAATTCATGGCAAAGCCAAGGTAAATCATTGTCTTTGCCCCCTTGAATCCATATACTTCGGTCGCAATGTCGTTTATGATGTACGACACGGGAAAGACGATGAAGCCCGCCGTGAATGTGATTGGTCCTGTCTGCACAACTTTTGTTTCAAGAAGGTTGGCAGTGATAAGGCATGTGCAGAATACTGCTGTGAGTATCAGGTAAAGACGTGACACTCCTTGTTTGTCTGTATTGTTCATTTCGGTTTTTATTTGCTAAGAGGTTTTCCGACACTCTTGGTTTATTCTATTTGTATTCGATCATGTCGTCGAAGTATGGCTCGTCATCCACAACTATGACACGCTTGTTCTTGGTAATGAACGAGTTTGTGTCGCGGACGGTTTCCCCATAGGCGTTCAGGCACTCCATCACTACAGTCCATACGACAAGCTTCTCCTTGTTCTTCTCGTATTTCTCGTCAATAATATTGATGGACTTCTTGTTCATGACGAATCTTTTGTAGTATCTCATGTAAGCCTCTCGTCCGGCTCTGACCTGTTTTGATTCGCAGCTGGAGAAAAATAGTGCAGCCGCTATAAAAAATAATATGTACTTGATTGTCTTCATTGTATAAGCAAAATATCTGTTGCAAAAGTACATTATTTTTGTGAAATGGTTTGCCCTATATTTAATTATATCTGTTTCAGGTTGCGTATTTCTTTTATTTTATATTATCTTTGCGCACTATAAGTCTTTTTGTGTCGTTTTCGGCGCAGGACATTATGGTTCAAGACTCTGAATCTATCAAGGAAAAACATGAAATGAAGCTTACTGCCTCTGTCGTGACATACAATACGGACGAAAGCGAATTGCAGACGTGTCTGGACTCTATGCTGAATGACGGCATCGAGAAGGTGTATGTCTCGGACAATTCCGAAAAGGATTCCCTCCGCTCGTTCTGTGAGGGCAGGGAGAGGGTTGAATACATCTTCAACAACAGTAATCTGGGTTATGGAAGCGGACACAACATCGCTATCCGAAAGGCAAGGGAGGAGGGTTCCTCCTACCACCTTGTGATTAACGCGGACGTGTATTTCAGCAGAGGGGTGATCCCGTCCATAGTTGAGTATATGGAAAGCAACGGGGATGTGGCTATGGTTCATCCCAAAGTTTTCTATCCTAACGGAGAGCTTCAATACACAGTGCGTCTTTTACCTTCCCCAAAAAACTTGATATTCAGACGTTTTCTTCCTTCCAGTTCGGTCGAGAAGATGAACTACACGTATCTGCTGCAGTTCGCTGACCATGACAAGGAGATGAACATTCCGTACCATCAGGGCAGCTTCATGTTCTTCAGGATGAGCAGCTTTGACAAGGTTGGACTTTTTGACGAAAGGTTCTTCCTTTACCCGGAGGACATAGACATAACGCGCAGGATGCACAAGCACTTCAGAACCATGTACTATCCAAAGGTCCAGGTCGTCCATAAACACTGCGCAGCTTCGTACAAGAGCAAGAAGATGCTTTTGATTCACATGAAGAACATGATTAAGTATTTCAACAAGTGGGGATGGATTTTTGATTCGGAAAGGAAGAGTTGGAATAAACGAATAATCGAGGAATACTCGCAAAACAGTTAAGCTTGATGAACTATATTATTTTCGGAGGAACTGGCTTTATCGGAACCCATTTGGCAAAGCTGATCAAGTCAACGAATCCCGACGCTAAAATATTCAACCTTGACATTGTCAGACAAGGTGATCCTCTGCCCTCGGTGAAGGACTACAAGCCTGCACTTTGCAAAGGTGAGGAGCATCCCGCAGAATACATATATTGTGATGTCAGGAAATACATAAATGTGGATTTCGAGCCGACTCCCGAAGATATTATTTTCAATTTCGCCGCTGTCCACCGAACTCCCGGACACGAAGACTTCGAGTATTTCGACACTAATGTCAACGGAGCGCAGAATGTGACGGATTTCGCGGAAAGATACGGAATAAAGTCGATAGTCTTTTCTTCGTCCATTGCTGTGTATGGTGCTTCCGAGGATTTGAAGTCAGAGGATTCCCTTCCAACTTCAATGACCTCATACGGCACATCGAAGCTTCAGGCTGAGAGCATCCACATGACATGGCAGGCAAAGGATCCGGAGCGCAGACTCTTGATTGTCAGACCCGGTGTTGTGTTCGGCAAGGGCGAGAACGGAAACTTCTCGAGACTTCACAAGGCGATAAAGACATTCAGGTTTGCCTATCCGGGCCGAAAGGACACTATCAAGGCGTGCATGTATGTCAAGGAGCTGGTGAACTTCATAATGTGGTACATCAAGAACCCTGTAAAGGAAGTTGACGTGTATAACTGCACCTTCGAGCCTGCCTATACTATATCGCAGATCTGCAATGCCATGAAGAGCGCGACAAACCTCAACAGGTTCATACTCCTTATCCCTTCATGGATATTGATGCCGGCGGCGGCTGTGATAGGAGCCTTGGGCGCACCGATGGGAATATGCCCAGCCAGAGTGAAGAAGCTTATGGTTTCTACGAATATCTGCGGAAAGAAGCTGGCCGCGTCAGGATACACTTTCAAGTACACTTTTGACGAGGCTTTGAGGGACTGGTTCAAGGACAATGACAACATCTGCCTTGAGTAACTGAAATAGAATAAAGTGCCCAATGTGGTGCGGAGGCTGTCTGAATGGTGAATTCAGAGCTTTTTGAGGCGAAGTCTAAATCTTTGATATTCAAATATAAATAAAACTTTATTCAAAAAAAAGATTAAAAAGATTTGCAGAAAAGAAATTAAGTAGTAATTTTGCATCGCATTTGAGAAGAATGGTGCCATAGCTCAGTTGGTAGAGCAAAGGACTGAAAATCCTTGTGTCCCCGGTTCGATTCCTGGTGGTACCACTCAAACAATGGTCTTATAGCTCAGTTGGTTCAGAGCACCTGCCTTACAAGCAGGGGGTCCTAGGTTCGAATCCTAGTGGGACCACCACTCGAAAGAGGGTGCTTAAATATTTTTCTTGGTCTTATAGCTCAGTTGGTTCAGAGCACCTGCCTTACAAGCAGGGGGTCCTAGGTTCGAATCCTAGTGGGACCACCAGGAATCCTCAAGCGAGAGGTTCAATACAAAAAAACGATATTTTGGTCTTATAGCTCAGTTGGTTCAGAGCACCTGCCTTACAAGCAGGGGGTCCTAGGTTCGAATCCTAGTGGGACCACAAAGAGGCTGAGGTTTGACTTCAGTCTTTTTTTATTTAATATATTTAATAATTAAGTACTATGT
>JAZUHH010000083.1:0-11552 GCA_045641625.1 Paludibacteraceae bacterium | reverse complement strand
AGGTTACAACATTGTCTTTTGCAGGTTTCGTAATGCCTGACAATGAGGGGGCCAAAGGTCAGCGCTATATGATCGGAAGATGTACTGACGATGCTCTTTCCTTCGCCGCAGTAATGGCCCAGACAGCCCGTGTGTATGAAGGGAATACCGCATATCCGGACATGTCGGCAAAAGCTCTGAATGCTGCAAAGAAGGCATGGGACTGGGCTTTGAAGAATCCTAATGTGATGTATGAACAGCCTGGTGATGTTCACACTGGTTCCTATATAATCAGGAACATTGATAACCGTTGGGTATGGGCGGCAGCAGAATTGTTTGCTACAACTCACGATGAGTCATATCTTGACTACATCAAGGTTACCGATAATTGGAAGGTGTCAACATGGCAGGATGCAACAGGTTATGCGATGATGACACTTATGAATGAAGCAATGACTTGGAATAAGAAAGATTCTAAATCAGAGAAGTTGTCCAATACTATGGACGCAGTAGTCGCAAGCTTCCAGAAGCGTGCAGGAGAGATCGCAGACTCGACTCTTGCGTGTCCTGGTCTGCTAGGCTTTGACAAGTTCAGATGGGGTAGCAATGGAATAGCTTCTGACTATGGTCTGGTAATGTTGATGGCATACAAGTATTCCGGAAAAGAGAAGTACCTTGATATAGCAAAGCAGTATGTGAGCTATTTGACTGGTTGTAACGCTGTTGACTACTGTTTCGTGACAGGCTTCGGCTCAAATTATTCAAAGTGCCCTCATGACAGAAGAACCCAGTCGGACGGTATCGACGAGCCTATCCCAGGTTACCTTGTCGGTGGACCTAACAACGAGGCCACTCACGATTTCGAGGCTTTCTCAAGAACTCATAAGTCAGAAAGGGAGTTGAAGAAGTATCCGACTACAAGGTTCCCTGCGCGTACTTATGTGGACGAGATATACAGCTTCTCGACAAACGAGATAGCAATAAATTGGAACGCTCCATTTGCTGTCCTTCTTGCCGGTATTGAATCTCTAAAGAAATAGTTTGGCCATTGGCTAATAAAGTAAAAGACGGGGCTTCGGCCTCGCCTTTTTTATATATAACACTTAAAAAAATGTCAGGAAAAAATGTTGCTGGTTTTATTTTTGTATTTGGCTACAATTTTTTGCATATCCTTTTTTGTAGGCAAAAAAAGTAAGGACGAAAACAATAGGGAGTTTTTTACAGCCAGAAAGAAGTCAAATTGGCTGGCTGTGTCTTTTGGTATGGTGGGAGCTACCATTTCGGGCATATCTGTGATTTCCGTGCCGGGACAAGTGATAAGTTCTTCATTCTCGTACATGAATACTGTGATAGGCTTTATACTTGGCTACTATGTGGTCGCTTATGTCCTTCTGCCGGTATATTATAGGCATGGATATACTTCCATCTACCAGCTCTTGGGCGAGAGAATGGGCAAGTACACTCATAGGACCACTTCAATCATGTTCTTGATATATAAGATGTTGGGAAGCGCTATCAAGCTGTTCGTTGTGGCTATGGTGCTGGACAAGCTGCTGTTCCCTGTTCTTGGGATCAATTTCTATGTGGGTACGGCTCTGATCGTTCTGATGATCTATCTCTACACCTTCCGTTCGGGGGTGAGTACCGTTGTTGTCACAGACTGCATACAGACATTATGCTTGTTTGTCTGTTCCTTTGTCCTGCTTTATCAGTCTTACAACTATGCTTCGGAAGTTTCTGCTACTCCGTTCACGGATGTCATGAGAATGCATCTCGGCAAGGTTATGTGTGTAGCTTCCCCCGGAGAATCGGTAACAACGCTTCTGCAGTTCCTTTCCGGTATGTTCCTGGTCGTAGTGATGACAGGTCTGGATCAGGATGTCATGCAGAAGAATCTGACGTGCAAGGACTTGAAGTCCGCGCAGAAGAATATGGTTCTCAGCGGCTACCTGTTCGTTCCTATCAACTTTATCCTGTTGGTCATCGGGGCATTGCTGGTTATAGGTTCCAATTCGGATGTGTCCGGCATTTCCGGAACTTCGGATGGATTGGTCATTGAGCATGCCCAGAAGTTTGGAATCGTAGCCATATTGAGCCTGGAGATAGGCTTGCTGTCGGCTTCGTTGTCCTCGGCTGACTCTGCGCTTGTAGGACTTACTACATCGTATTTCTTTGACCTGAAGGGAGTGGAGATTGAAAAAATAGGCAGGAGGCAAAGGTATCTGGTGCATGGTTGCTTTGCGGTGCTGTTGTATCTGATCATCTGCCTTTGCCACATGTATAGCGGCAAGTCTGCATTGGATATGATATATTCGCTTGCCTCGTGTATGTTTGCTCCTCTGCTTGGATTGTTTGTCTTTGCTATTTTCAGTAAGAAAAAAGTCAAGGATTCGATGACAGTGCTGGTCATAGTGCTTTCTTTCGGCCTTGCCATATATGCTAATCAGGTGTTGGCTTCTTGGGGTATCCCATACAGCTATTCAATTCTGCTTATTGCGATATCACTGTTTGTTGTGTTACTTCTTAGCAATCCCAAAGGATTAGAGAAAGAGAGATGAAATCCATATTCAAGTTAGCGATACCGAGTGTAATAACAAATATCACGATACCTCTGCTTTCCCTCGTAGATGTTGCTATTGTGGGAAGAATGGGCAGTGACTCCTATATCTCTGCGGTGAGTATAGCGGGAGCGATAATAAATGTTCTGTACTGGGCGTTCGGTTTCCTGAGAATGTCAACGACAGGACTGACAGCTCAGGCTTACGGAGCTAATGAAAGGCACAGATGCGGAGAGGTTCTGCTCAGAGCTGTCTCCATCGCCTCTGCGGGTGGTCTGCTCCTCATACCTTTGGGTTACCTGTTCATAGACTCGGTTATCCGCATCTTGTTCCCCGACAGTGATGCCGAGGTGACGGGATACGTCAAGACATATTTCATGATATGTATCTGCGGTGCGCCGGCCGCTCTTATAATCTACGTTATCAAGGGATGGCTCGTAGGCATGCAGAATACATTTGCAACTATGATCATTGCCGTAAGCGTAAATGTAATTAACATTGTTCTTAGCCTGTTCTTCGTCTTTGGACGTGGAATGAAGGTTGAGGGAGTGGCTTTGGGAACTGTGCTAAGCCAATATATAGGTATCTTGATAGGATGCATTATTCTGAAGACCAAATATATCGAGGAAGTCAGGAAAGCTCGCAAGGACGAGGTTTTCAAGGATCTTGACCTGTTCTTCAAGGTCAACCTCTTGATAATGGTCAGGAATTTCTGTATCATATCGGTGACGCATGGCTTCGTGTTCCTTGGAATAAAGTACGGGGAAACTACTGTGTCGGCCAATACTATGCTTATGCAGTTGTTCACGTTCTTCTCTTATTTCATGGATGGATTCGCCTATGCCGGAGAAGCCCTTGCCGGCCGCTATACCGGTTCCAAAGACAATGAGGCGCTTTACGGAACAATAAGGAAGCTGTTTGCCCTGGGAGCAGGACTGGCATTGCTGTTCACCGCAATATACTACGTTTTCACTCCGAACATACTTAGGTTGCTGACCAATCAGGAGAGCGTGCTGTCTTCCGCTTCCCCATATGTCAAATATGTGGTTTTCATACCATGTCTGAGCTTTGCGGCATTCCTATGGGACGGAATCATGGTAGGCAGAACACAGATCAGGGCAATGGTCATCACGCTTGTCTTTGCTGCCGTGGTCTTCTTTGGCGTTTACTACGTTGGAAGCGGACAGTTAGGCAACGATGCGCTGTGGCTTGCATTCTTGCTATATTTGGCTTCTCGCTCCATAATGCAGACATTGTTGCGAAAATTGATGTAATTATCGAAAAAATAACTAACTTTGTCCCCAAATTTAATTTTTGGCGAGACAAACATTGTCGCCCAAATCAATAATGTCGATGAAATGACTGCAGAGAATATGAATCAAAAGGAAATAATATTGGTTTCGATATCTGGAGAGGACCGTCCAGGTCTGACTTCTACTATGACTAGGATTCTAGCCAAGTACAATGCCACAATTCTTGATATCGGCCAGGCTGACATTCACAACAACCTGTCTCTTGGAATCCTTTTTTCAAGCGACCAGCAGGTTTCCGGATTCATATTGAAGGAGATGCTTTTCTCGGCTTCCTCACTCGGCATAAATGTCCGCTTCGATACCATCAGCGAGGACAAGTACACAGAGTGGGTAGGACTTCAGGGTAAAAACAGATATATCATTACCATACTCGGCAGAAATATCTCTGCAGAACTCATTGCCACAGTTTCCGGTGCGTTGAGCGAGCAGGGATTGAACATTGACGCCATAACACGTCTTTCCGGACGTATTCCGCTACAAGGCAATTCAGAGGCAAAGGCTTCGGTGGAAATGTCAGTCAGAGGTACTCCAAAGGACAAGCAGTCATTGCAGTCTTTGTTCCTAAGAATTTCAAGCGAGCTGGGCTATGACATTTCCTTCCAGGAGGACAATGTGTTCCGAAGAAACAGGCGACTTGTTTGTTTCGATATGGATTCAACCCTTATCAAAACTGAAGTTATTGACGAGCTTGCTGTTCGTGCAGGTGTCGGTGACGAGGTTAAGGCCATCACAGAGAGCGCTATGCGAGGTGAGATAGACTTTACTGAGAGCTTCAAGCGCAGAGTTGCACTTCTTGAAGGTCTGGACGAGAGCGTGATGAAGGACATCGCTGTTAACCTTCCGATCATGGACGGTGCAGAACGCGCCTTGAAGATGTTGAAGAAGTTTGGTTTCAAGATAGCAATCCTGTCAGGAGGTTTCACTTACTTTGGTAATTATCTGAAGAAGCAGTTCGATTTGGACTACGTTTATGCCAACGACTTGGAAATCAAAGATGGAAAACTGACCGGCAAACATCTCGGAGACATTGTGGATGGCAAGCGCAAGGCAGATTTGCTTCGCCTCATCGCACAGGTTGAAGGTCTGGATTTACAGCAAGTAATTGCCGTGGGAGACGGAGCAAACGATCTTCCTATGCTTTCTTTGGCGGGATTGGGCGTTGCCTTCCATGCCAAGCCAAAGGTTAAGGAGAATGCCAAGCAGTCATTGTCCAACTTCGGACTTGACGGTTTGCTATATTTGCTGGGATTCAAGGATTCCTATATGGATTGACTCGTTAAGTAAACTACTTATATTTGAGTATGAAGAAGAGGCTAATTTTTGTAGTGCTGATGTTTATAGTTTTCGGACTGTTATATTTCATGAACAGACCGAAAAATGAAGGTTCAACATATGTGCGCATAGAAGGCATTGTGTTCGGAACTTCGTATCACATCACTATGAAGCTGGAGGACGAGAAAATAGATTCTTCCAAGGCGGAGCAGTTCTCTCAATACCTTAAGGCGCAGATAGAGTCAAGACTTCAAGAATTTGACAATTCTCTATCTACATTCAATCCTAATTCAGTTATTTCCCGCATTAACAGCAATGTGGGTGACACACTCTGGGTTGACGACTATTTTACAAAGATGTACATTGCTGCTGACCAAGTTTGGACAGTGACAAATGGAGCTTTCGATATCACTTGCGCACCTCTTGTAAATGCTTGTGGATTCGGGTACAACCCTGACAGAAACGTGTCCCAGGCAGAAAGGGATAGCATAAAGGAACACTATGTGGGATTCAGAAAGATTCATCTTTGCGAGCAAGGCGAACGAAATTGGATAAGGAAAGACAATCCCAATGTGAGGCTTGATGCAAGTGCCATCGCTAAGGGCCAGGGAGTGGACGTGGTTGCAGAGTTGTTGGATTCTCTGGGCAAGACTGACTACATGGTTGAAATAGGTGGCGAGGTAAGAGTAAAAGGAGTCAATAACAAGGGAGAGGACTGGTTAATAGGCATAAGCAAGCCCGTTGATGACACTTTGAGCGCTACTTACACTGAACTGCAGTGTGCAGTAAGACTGCATGGCCAGTCATTGGCAACAAGCGGAAACTATCTTCAGTTCTATTACAAGGACGGCAAGAGATTTTCCCATACCGTTGACCCCAGAACAGCTGCTCCTGTCAATCATTCGCTGTTGAGCGCGTCCATTATCGCGAAGGACTGTATGATGGCTGACGCGCTTGCAACATCATGTATGGTTGTTGGACTGGATTCGGCAATGACAATGATCGGTTCCATGCCCGAAGTGGAGGGGTACTTCATCTGGGCGGACGAAAATGGTAATTATAATACATCGCATACTGAAGGATTTATAGAAATTAATATTGAAAATTAACTATGGTGGGAAAGAATTTGTTTCGTGGCATACTATCTATATTTTTACTTGCATTCTCTGCATCAGTGTATGCGGATCTCCGTCCGGAGTTCCCAAGCGGTAATGTAGCATTGAAAAGGTATATCGAGGCAGCAAAACAATATCCGGACTCTTTGCCTAAATCCGGAATTGATTCTGTTGTCGCTTCTTTCATAGTCGAGAAGACAGGACACATTACCAATGTCTCTGTTTCCGGAACCAAAATCCCGTCAGTAGCGCGTGAAGTGAAGCGTCTTGCCGAGAATATGCCGTCATGGAGACCTGCTGATGTGGGAGGCGTAAAGAAAAGATCTCGTGCAGAAATCACAGTTGTCTATAATTACAAGCTGAACGAAAAACAGCGTCAGTCAGCAAGACCTCAGGACTATAATTTCCGTGACTCACTTGTTGATGACTATCAGCGTGTGCTTAACAAGGATGGAATGTGGAACTTCCTTTACAAGAACGGAAGCGATATCCTTCCTTACAACTATGAGCATTTGTACCACTATCCGGATGGAACAGTCAGGGCTAGCCACAAGAACAAGTACGGTCTTTTGAACTGCAATAACGAGGAGATTCTGCCTTACGAGTTTGACGAGTTGTACTATTACGAGGAAGGTTACTGCAGAGTCAAGAAGGACGGCAAATGGGGATTGTACTCCTCTACGGGCAAGATGATTGTGCCTTGCCGCTACGATACTATCGGATTGTTCGGACTTGACAGTTCGTTCGGTGACGTGTTTGACGAGGAGTTCCTTCCAGGCAAGATTGTCATGAGAGACATTGCCTATGTGAAGCTAGGCGGAAAGAGCGGTTTCATCGGCAGAAACGGAAGAGAGGAAATCCCTGTCTCTTACGATGGAATGTATCCTTTCTCGACCGGTTATTCAGTGTTCGAGTTGAACGGCAAGATGGGACTTTATAACGATCTAGGCAAGATTGTTGTGTCTGCACGCTATGACGATATGAAGTATTTCCATTCTAACCTTGCACTTGTAAAGAACGGAAGCTACTATGGAATTGCTGATGAGCTTGGTCAGGCTGTGTTCCCTTGTCTTTTCGACACTATCATGCCTTTCTCGACTTCTTTGGATGTTGTGATGGCAAAGAAGAAGGGCAAGTATGGACTTTACGATCTTTCAAGTTTGCCGTTGGTGGACTGCGAGTGGGATACAATTTGCCCTAACAGAGATGTCCGCAACTCTATTGTCCTAACTAAGGGCAATATCAAGGAGGTTCAGTCATTCATGTTCGAGACAGTGTTGAAGAGCCGCAACGTGGTTGCTTCAGATGTATATCGTATAGAAAGAAACGGCAAGTGGGGCTTTGCCTTGAAGAGCGAGAACTCTATGTGCATCCCTGCAATATATGACTATGTTGACGACTTCTATAACGGTTATTCAGTCGTGAATATAGGCGACAAGTGGGGTATCATCAACCCTTATGGACGTGAGGTGGTTCCTGTAAAGTATGACTACATAAATCCGTTCAGCAACGGCTTGGCTCGTTTCTCTAAGGACGGCAAAATGGGATTTGTAGATGAAAACGGCAAGGAGGTCATCCCTGCTGTCTATGTCCATGTATATCCGTTTGTCAACGGCTTGGCTGTGGTGAACAAGAAGGATTATATTGATGTGGAGGGCAAGTTTGTCCCTACAAGAATTGAGGGTTTGGTAAAGGTTGAGGGTTCTCCTTGCACTTATATTCCAGACCAGATAGGCAAGGCATTCCCTAACTATCAGCCTCCATTCTTCTTCCCAGGAGATGTGTGCAAATAAAGAAAGCAGTTTAATATAATATACCATATAGGATGAAAGCAGTTAGATTGATTGTTTTACTTGCTTTGTTCCTCCTTCCGTCAGCCGTGTTTGCACAGGAGGATGAAATTAGTCTTGATAGTTTGAATTTGATTCTTGACAATGACTCAATCTCGACTGACACTATGGATGTTTATGTACCGAAGGAGGAGTATGATGATGATTTGATTTACGTGCATCCTACTTCCCATATCATTGTTCCTATTTCCATAAATGTCCCTACACTTGAAAAGCGTGTGAACGAGGCTTTTACTGGGTTGCTGTACGAGGATAATGATTTGAAAGATGATGGATTGGAGCTTAAAGCTTGGAAAGCAAAGGACTTCAAGTTCCGTATGGTTGATGATACTTTGATCTATACTGTTCCAATCAAGATATGGGCAAATAAAGAGTTTGACCTAGGAATTACAACCACAGTGCGTGAAATAAATGCAGAGATAGAGGCTGAATTTGCCACATCTATGCAGCTGACTCCGGATTGGAAGATTAAGTCATCCACTCAACTCGTTAACTATAAATGGACGCGCAGACCTACTATCAAGGTCCTTGGACAAGATGTGTCTGTAGGTTTCATTACTGACATCCTGATCAAGCGAAACAAGGCATTGATTACTTCCCAGTTGGATAACGCCATAAGCGAGAATCTGCAGTTGCCTAAGTATGTTGAGGAGTTGTGGAACGATCTGCACAATCCCATTCCTGTTTCAACTTATGGCTATAATGCGTGGATTTCTACTCAGCCTGATAAGATTTCCTGTACTCCTATTCGTGGCCTAAACAATAAAATAAATACCACAGTACAGATAGATACTAAGGTTAAAGTATTTGTGGGCAAGGAGCCTAGAAAATCGTTCCAGAAGTTCCTTCCTAAACTTAACATACAGGAGGAGTTAGGAGATAGCCTTGACTTGCGATTCCTTGCTGATTTGCCATACACAATGATGGATTCGATTGCTTCCTCCTTCCTTGTTGGTGAGACATTCGGAGAGGGTAGGAAACAAATCAAGGTTGACTCAATAGCATTCTATCCCGGAGGAGACAAGCTGGTTATTGCTTTGCAGGTTTCTGGATTTATCAACGGAAAGCTGTACCTTGAGGGTGTGCCTTACTTTGATAGTGAGAAGGTCGAGATCAGAATTCGTGACGTTGACTATACTGTCAAGTCCAAGAACGTACTCGTAAAGATTGTCAACCTGTTCTATAAGAAGGGTATGAAGCGAATGATCGAGGAGAAAATGGTTATAAGTCTGAAAGACGAGTTTTTCTTGTTGAAGGATATCGGAAATTCCGCTTTGTTTGACTCAGAGATGATTCCAGGGGTTAAGATGAACGGACGTATAGACAGAATTGATGTCCACGGCATATTTACCGGAAAACACAGTCTGAATGTTGACTTGGAGGTTGTCGGTGCTTTGCATGTAAACATGGAATAGAGTCATGAGAAAGGAATATCGCGATATTTTATTTTTTGTAATTTCCGTTTCAATTTCAAATTATTACTGCGCTACTAGCGAGTGTGATTAAGTTAAAGGATGAGTTTATTGCTCATCCTTTTTTGTTTCCTATAGTTTCTCCTTGGCTATGACTCCGCTAAGTCCTATCAGTGCCACGATGTTAGGCAGAGCCATAAGTGCGTTCATGCAGTCTGCAAAGTCGAACACAAGGTTTATGCTTACAATGCTTCCGACATAGATAAGTATTACCCAAACAATTCGGTAGTTCCATATCGCTATGTTTCTTCGCCTTGCCTTAGTCTTGTGGTCTGCCTTGCCTCCCGCCGCAAGGTACTCGATGGCTTTCTCTCCGTAATAGCTCCATCCGAGAATTGTCGAGAATGCGAAGGTCGCCTGTCCGAAGCTTAGGATAAGAGGTCCTGCGACAGGAATCTTGTCGAATGCGTGCTTGGTTAGTATGTCGCCCTCGCTAGCCATCACCTCCGGGTATGCAAGTATAGTGCTGACCAAGACAAGTCCTGTAAGTGCGCAGATCACCACCGTGTCCCAGAATGTGCCGGACGAGGAAATCAGTCCCTGGCGTACCGGAGAGCCAGTCTTTGCTGCAGCCGCCACTATCGGAGCAGATCCCATTCCGCTCTCGTTGCTGAACAGTCCTCTTGCTATTCCGAATCTTGCCGCCATCATGATGGCCGAGCCTACGAATCCTCCTGTCATACTTTTGAAGTCGAATGCGCTATTCATGATCACACTCAAAGCCTCGCAGATGAATGCTCTGTTGCAGACAAGTATGTAGATGCAGCCAAGAACATATAGGACAGCCATTATCGGAACCAGCAGTGAACAGACCTTTGAAATTCCTTTCACTCCGAATATGAGCACACCAGCCACGAGCGAAGCCATGACAAGTCCGCTGATATGGCGGCTGATGTCGTAGTTCTCGAATAGAAGAGCGCTGACAGACTTTGCCTGTACCATGTTTCCTATTCCGAACGATGCAAGGGCAGTGAATATGCAGAACAGCACTGCAAGCCACTTCAGCCCAAGTCCTCTGCTGAGCGCGTACATCGGTCCTCCGATCATCTTGCCGCTCGAAGTCTTGATTCTGTACTTGACGGCAAGGAATCCCTCGGCATACTTTGTTGCAATGCCCAGAACTCCGGTGATCCAGCACCAGAACACTGCGCCCGGACCTCCGCATGCTATTGCTACGCCCACGCCCACGATGTTGCCCGTTCCTATGGTTGCGGCAAGGCTGGTGGACAATGCTCCGAAGGCGGAAACGTCACCTTTCCCGTCCTTCTCCTTCTCAAAACTCATCTTGATTGCGGAGAATATCTTTCTTTGGGGGAATTTCAATCGTATTGTCAGGTAGATGTGTGTAGTAAGCAGAATCACTATCATCGGCCAGTTCCAAAGAAAGCCGCTTATCTCTGATATTATTATAGGAATTTGGTCCATTTGTATTCTATGATTAACTTATTTGCAAAGGTATGGAACTTTGTCGAGAATTCCTAATTTTCGAAGCTTGTTTTGTTGTTTTATGTGTGATTTCATGAAAGGGTAATGTCATGTAAAACGTGTCCGGTTTCCTGTGCTTCCGGAATCGGAATTAAGTTTTGTGGAAGTCATTGCTTCCACATTTTTAGATATATATAAATATATATCTAACTTGGAAGGTGGAAGGAGCTTCCTTCCGCACTTTACACACAAAAAATGGAAGTGTGGAAAGGGTAGGAAGACGGTTCCTTTGACGAGTGTCACTGGCTGTGAAAAAATAGAGGTTGCATAAGGGTGCGCTTGTCCTGTTTTTCCGATGTGGTCTGCATTTGGTTGGAATTGTAACTTTTCATGGCAATGACGTTCGTTCTTGTAGCACTTCTTGGCTTTTTCAGTCACTTTGTGAGGCAAAAGAACAAAAAAATGTGACAAATGTTTTGTTGTTTTGTGAAAAAATACTAATTTTGCATCATATACTATGCGAATGTAGTTGAGTGGTGATACGAATACGATAAATAAGGATTATGGA
>JAZUHH010000082.1:0-60832 GCA_045641625.1 Paludibacteraceae bacterium | reverse complement strand
GTCGTGAAGCTCTGAGTATGCGTTTGCAAGCTCCTTACCGTTAACCATAAGCTCAAAACGCTCTGTTAGTCCCGGCTTAGAACGGTGCATCTTAGTTAGTGGAGACATCTCCACTGGATAGTCTGTGATGAATGTTGGCTGGATGAATGTGCCCTCGCAAGTCTCGCCGAAGATCTCATCGATAAGTTTTCCCTTACCCATTGTCTCGTCAACTTCGATACCAAGCTTCTTGGCTGTCTCACGAATCTCATCCTCGCTCATTGGATATAGATCGTAACCTGTCTTCTCCTTGATTGCGTCAAGAATAGGAAGGCGACGGAATGGAGCCTTGAATGAGATAACCTTACCGTCGATCTCAACCTCTGGCTTACCGTTGGCTGCGATACAGATCTCCTCAAGCATCTTCTCTGTGAAGTCCATACCCCAGTTCAAATCCTTGTAAGAGACGTAAAGCTCCATACATGTGAACTCTGGGTTATGAGTCTTGTCCATACCCTCGTTACGGAAGTTCTTGCCCATCTCATACACACCCTCGAATCCACCTACGATAAGTCTCTTCAAGTAAAGCTCAGTAGCGATACGCATATACATATCCTGATTTAGAGCGTTGAAATGAGTGATGAACGGACGTGCCGACGCACCACCTGCGATACTCTGTAGGATTGGAGTGTCAACCTCTGTATATCCAGCGTTGTCAAGGATATTGCGTAGAGTTCGGACGATCTTAGCGCGCTTTAGGAAAGTATCCTTAACGCCATCGTTAACGATCAAGTCAACATAACGCTGACGGTAACGAAGCTCTGGATCATCAAAAGCGTCGTATGCTACACCATCCTTATATTTCACGATTGGAAGTGGCTTAAGGCTCTTGCTCAACACAGTAAGTTCAGCACAATGTACTGAGATCTCACCTGTCTGTGTGCGGAAAGCGTAGCCCTTAATACCAACGAAATCACCGATATCTAGAAGTTTCTTGAATACAGTGTTGTACATCTCCTTGTCTTCACCTGGACATAAATCGTCACGAGAGATGTAAACCTGAATACGACCTTTGGAATCTTGAATTTCAGCGAACGAAGCCTTACCCATGATACGGCGGCTCATGATACGACCTGCAATGGAAAGCTCCCATTTCTCAGCATCGTCCTTAAACTGCTCCTTGATCTCTGTGCTATAAGCAGAAACCTTATACTCAGCTGCAGGATATGGCTCAATGCCCATATCGCGCAATGCCTTAAGACTTTCGCGTCTTAGAATCTCCTGTTCACTTAAATCTAGTAAACCCATACCAATATATTGTTTTCTATTTTTCTTTACACAAATCAAATGCAAAGTTAAGAATAAATAAGAATAAAGCTAAAGAAAAAAGCAAAGAAAATAGACAAATCAGCATTGAAATCACATAAAAGTGGCCAGAAAGGCTTTTTATGGGGAGTAAATCGCCTCCCAAGGACATTTTTACAATAAAGTTGGGCTATACGAAAAACAAGAAAGGATGCGAAACCGCACCCTTTCTATATTATATTTCTAAAGAACTCTCTTATTTCTTTCCAGCCTGCTCCCTAGACTTTGCGCCAAGGTATCCGCCATGGTGTCTCTTTGCGTACTCCTCGTTAGTGAACTTTATCTTCTTCATAGTACCGACAACCAGAATGTCACCGATCACAGTCATCATTGTAGTTGACGTTGTCGGAGTCAGACCCAAAGTACAAACCTCGGCAGGATTTCCTGTATATAGGCAGACGTTAGACTCCTTTGCCAACTGACTCTCGTTGTTTCCTGTTATGACAATTATCTTGACATCGGGTCTTAGTCCACGAGCCAAAGAGATAAGGTCAACAATCTCGTTAGTCTTGCCGGAATTTGAAATCAAAAGCATGATATCGTTAGGCTGAAGGACACCAAGGTCTCCGTGCTGGGCCTCACTTGGATGAAGGAACACTGCCGGAGTACCCGTAGAACTGAATGTAGTCGCGATATTCATGGCAATCTGTCCAGCCTTACCCATTCCACTTGTAACTAGTTTGGCCTTCTTGTTATGAACCTGCTCGACTATTAGATCCACAGCCTTCTCATAGGAATCATCTACAGGCAAATTAAGTATTGCCTCAGCTTCATGCTTGATTATGTTCTTGATATCTTCAATCATTATGCTTGCTTTTTTGGCTTCAACAATTCGAAAAGACAAATGACAATATAGAACAAAATTATCACCGGAATAACGCTATACACAGCTATGCCGTCCATAAACAGAGACGCAACCATTGAAAGAACTGCGAACCCGATCAGAATAAACTTGTCTTCATTACCCTTGAATCCCCCGTGCTTGAACTTGAAAGAGAACATAGGAAGCTCCGAAGTAAGCAACAAAGAGAACACCACAGCCAATCCAGCCATAATCCACGGAGAACTGCCAATGAACGCATAGTCACCGTTCTGCGTATTTGCCGCTACGAGCGAAGAGAAGAATATCGCATTAGCAGGAGTTGCAAGGCCGATGAATGATGATGTCTGACGCTCGTCAACATTGAACTTTGCCAATCGCAAAGCAGAAAAAGCTGTAATCAAAAATGCTGTATATGGCAACAGGCCTCCAAACTTGGAATCCATCCAATAATAGACAACAAAAGCAGGTGCGACACCAAATGTCACCTGGTCAGCCAATGAATCCAACTCCTTGCCGATAGGAGAAGTGGCATTCAGAAGTCTTGCCGCAAATCCATCGCTGAAATCAAACACAGATCCGACAAAAATCAAACACATTGAAGCAAAGAAGCAGCCTTGAACAGCGCATAACACCGCAAAGCAACCGCAGAACAGACTCATGCAAGTCAGAAAATTCGGTATGCTCTTTCTTATTGTTGTAAACAAACTCATTTCTTCAACTTAGCTATTACTGTCTGGTTCGCAGTAACCTTCTGCTTCAAACCTACCAAGACTTCAGCATCCGTAGGCAGGTAAAGATCCACTCTCGAACCAAACTTGATAAAACCTAACTGCTTATTCACATCACTCTCATGTCCTTCACGGGCATAAGTGACGATTCTGCGGGCCAACGCTCCAGCCACCTGACGAAGAAGGATCCTGACTCCGCTATTAGTCTCTATAACCAAAGTGGAGCGCTCGTTCTCGGTACTGCTCTTTGGAAGATTGGCCTTCATGAACGCGCCGTCAGTATGTGTATAATAAACAACCTTACCATTTGTCGGGTACCAATTGGCATGAACATTAAGAACGCTCATGAAAATTGAAACCTGAATCTTGTCCTCGTTGAAATACTCAGATTCATGTGTAAGCTCAGAGACAACAACAGTTCCGTCAGCAGGAGCGATGATCATTCCATCCTCGAAACCAACGAACTCTCTCTTGGGATTACGGAAGAAATTAAGGAAGAAAAGAAATACCAAAGCAGATAATCCGAATATGGCATACGCTACGTTCATACTAGTATCACCGAAGTAGATATAGGCAACTATATCCACCAACACTACTATGACGAACAACGCCAACAACATTCCTTTTCCTTCCTTGTGTATAGTCATAAATCTGATTATATCTATTTGGTATAAATTCAATTTTGAGGGGCAAAATTACCCTTTTTTCTCAAAATCCTATAATTCTCAATTAGTTTTTTCTTAATTACCTCCGTAAAAGAAACAAATTAACAGTGTAAACGCAAATGGAGCAGCAACTAATGCACTATCAAATCTGTCTAGAAAACCTCCATGTCCAGGAAGTAAATTACTTGAATCCTTTACTTGGAAATACCTCTTGAACAAGCTTTCAACCAAATCTCCCAGCGTACCCAAGACACTGACTAACGCAAAAAATATACAATATTCAAACGAATAAAGTTGTCTTCCATTAATTTGAGGATTGTATTCACTGTCAACCAGGAATTTTCCTAAGAAATATCCAACTAGGCAAGCTAAAACAAAACCTCCCCAAAAACCTTCCCAAGACTTCTTGGGCGACACCCTTTCATACAGTTTATGTTTTCCTATTGTCATTCCAACAAGATAGGCTCCTGTGTCGGACACCCAAATCGCAATGAAGAAACAGAGAACGAAGAGTCCTCCCATCCATTCTCCGCCATTCCATCCGCCAAGGCTTTCCATAAGACACAGACAAGAGAATGGCAACGATATATAAATATGACCTAAAATAGAAAGCGCCACATTAAGAATAGGGGAACCGTCATTTCGGAAGATCTCTACAACAAAAGTTCCGGTAAAGAACGGCACATACATCAATGGAATCAACCACAGCTGCTTCAAGTAGATGCCGAAGAATACAGCGGAGAACATCATAGCTCCACCTACCATTGCCCATTTCGAAATAGGTTTTGTCTGCTCTATATGGTACGACATCGCATAAAACTCGTACAAGCAGAGCATATTGATAGCCAAGAACACCACTCCGAACCCAATTGCCGGAGTAAGTATGGCCCAAATCATTATTATCAGAAGCACTAAACCTGTTAATGCTCGTTTAAAAAAGTTCTTCAAAATACCCTTTATTTAATTTCTATTCACGCAAGCATAATCTGTCACCATGCTCGCAAGCGAGTGCAAAAATATCTTAAATCGGCAATTTTGCAAAACGAAATGCTATTTTTCCACAAGTAAAACGACTAAACAGGCCATTTTTTATGTTATATGGCAACTTTTATTTGCAATTTGCAACTATTTTTTGTCGCACTCGGCTCGTAGCAACAAACTTTCGGTGATAAAAAAATCACGATAATTTTAAGAATAAAGGCAAAGGCACAAGACTATTTTTCTTTTTTTGGAGAAAATCTTTCATTTTTTGCCAAATTTGTTTGCGAATTAAAAATTAAGATGTAATTTTGCATCGCTTTTGAAAGACAAGGCAATTCGAGATGTAGCGCAGTCCGGTTAGCGCATCTGGTTTGGGACCAGAGGGTCGGGGGTTCGAATCCCTTCATCTCGACCAAGAAGTCAAATTTTAATTTGGCTTCTTTTTTTGTTTTATGCAGTTCCGACAAAATAAAAAAAGATGCGTGGAACGCATCTTTAATCCCTAATCAAAGAGAAGTGGCCTGTATAATATCTTCGTATCTCATTCACATTAAGAATGTACCAGTAGTCGGCACTTGGCATAGGCTTTCCGTTGTACGTACCATCCCATTCAGGATTGTCGTTGTTCAAAAATGCCACCTTCTTTCCCCATCGGTCAAAAACCGACATCTCCGTGTTCTTGTATTCGAGCATATTGTCCGGAATGGAGATCACGTCATTTTCTCCATCTCCGTTTGGAGTAAAGAACGGCATGACCAAAAGTTCCGGCTCCCCTATTACGACAGAAGTATCGTTCACGCATCCATCAACCTCGCTGATCGTTATGTTGTATTTGCCCGGCGCAAGTCTTCCGAAATCTCCGCCAGGGAACTCAGTCTTTCCGATCGAGTAAATCAACTCTTTTCCCGACTCGCTTGTTGCAGAAAGTCTGACATCACCCATAACGGACTGCTTGACCTCTGTAATCTGAGGAACGGAACCCACGTTCAGCGTATGAACTTTTGTAACTGAACAACCGTTTCTGGAAATAGTCACAGAATAATCGTTAGTTCCAATTTCAGGATTTGCAGTAACGGTGCTTGAGGTCTTTCCGTCAACGGCATCATCGGTTGAACTCTTCCACTCGTACTTGGTATCCGAATCCATACCAGGGACAGCCAATGTCGGCTTTTCTCCCGAGCAGATCAACGAAGGTCCGACAAGCTCTGCCTCAAAAGGTCTTCCGACAATGATGCTCACATTGTCAACAGCCTTGCGCTTCGAAGGATCTGCGCATTCATCGGAAGATGTAAGCGTTGCCGAATATACAATCTCTCTGGACAGTTCTCCTGGTTTCCAGTCGGTAATATTCGGCTTTATCTTGACACGCTCCGTAGTTCTGTCTCCGATAATGTCCGGATTATTCTCCCATAGGATAGTAAATCTGGAAGGAGGAACTGTATAGACACGGTTCACAATCACTTCTCCGCCAATACATATATGGCTTCCATAAGTCTCGACATAGAGCTGCTCGCCTATTCCGTCGCTGGCCATAACGTCAACGTTCAATTGGTCCATAGGCCTTCTCTCGCAGCCGTCGCAAGTAACCTTGTACAGTCTGTTGAGAGTGCCTTCACTCTTCGGACTTATGCAAATTTCCCCGTCAGTAAAAGGTTCGGCCACTCCCTCCAACTCAATCTTACAACCCTTGGAGTTCAAAACCTCTATGCAGGTTTCCGCTTTCGGACATACATTTATATTGTTCTCCTTCAGTTGAGGTCGCTTCTCTTCTGTCGCCTCGAACGAATACTCGGATTCACATCCGTTCATATACTTCAAAGTATAGGTTCCTGGGGCAACAAGGTTGAAAGGCGTTCTGCTTGAAAAGCTTTGCTTTGTGGAAACTCCGGAAGGCAAGGTCAAAGTGTATTCGTCCTCCGAATGCTCCAAATCGAATCTAACCTGCTGGCCACTGCAATATGACACATAGAACTGCTCGTCAGCGACATTCACACTCTTTACCTCCTTACCCTTAAACAAGGCAGAAATTGTACCCTTTGCATTCTTTTGTCCTACGGTCAAGGTCTTGTCTATTCTCTTGCTACAGGCTTTAGTGTTAGCAATAAGACTGACATATACCACGTCTTCCTTGCCGACGCACTCTATCAGGCTTCCGTTCAGCTTGGTTGAAATTGTCGCGTTGCTAGGTGATACGTTCCAAATATAATCGACAGGCTTTGGATCCATAGCTTGAGACTTTGCCTTTAGCACAACTACCTCGTCAGGGCAAAGCAAAGCGTCTCCTTCTATATCAACCCCTAACGAATCAACCAAGACTCTCAATGTGATCGGATCTCCCATACACTTCGATTCTTCTCCCGCTTGAGACACAATAACGGCATTAGGGAAGAACGAGAAGTCATTCTCATACTTGCTTGCAGAAGATAAGTCAACAACCGTGCTCGACAACGACGCTCCCTTATCGTCAAACCATAATCCGGTAGGAGTTCCGACAAGGTATGAATTCAAATCAACCGATGAAACCGCATCTTTGCAGAACGAGACCTCGCTCTGCGACAACTTCGCACCTTCTACCAAAGGTCTTGACAAAGAGATCTCGAAAGACAAAGGGCATTCGTTCTCATAAGATACTGTATAAGTTCCCCATTCGCTTGCTGTAAAGGATGCAGAAGCTGTTCCGAAAGCGTACTCCGCAGATTTCCCCGATGGAAAGGCAACTTTTATAACGTCACTAGTATGAGGGACATCTACATAGATCACTGAATTCAAGTCACAGGACTTCATCTGCAGTTTTTCTGCCGAAGCATAACTGTCTGAAGAATTGTCACCTCTAACAATCTTTACTGTTCCCTCCAGAGAAGGCTGGTTGACAGTAAAGGACATAGGATAATCAAACTTGCAGGAATACAATGAAATCGTAGATATCAGCTTGAAATCCTTAGCCTCCTTAGCTTTGATCACATTCTCTGTCGAATCGGCTGAGTAGCTGCACTCAACCCACGAAGGCTCCTCGCTCCACGTAACATGGCTGTCCTTGTTGTTTCCAGAAGATATGAGCTTCACTTGGCTATTAAGGCAAATGCTCGACCCTTCGGAAACGGTAGGTGTCAAGGCTACTCCTGTAACAGTCAACGGCACATACGAAGAATAGCATTTTTCTCCGCCTTTATCGGAAAAAATTCGTACATAGAACTCCTTGTCTTCGCCGTCACTGACAACTATTCCGGACGCTGAAGCCAATGGAGTCTTTGACCCATCATACCACTCAAGGTTAGAATATCCGTCACTGTCAAGATAATTGTTCAAGTTCAGACTGCATGTACCATCTTTGACATGAGCGGACTTCATTCCCGGGGCACTGACCTTCTGAACGTTCACATTGAATGACGCTACGCCGCTCATGGCTCCGTCCAGTCTGACCTGGCGAAGATAATAAGTATGGATACCCGGTTTTCCGCCAACTGTACTCAAGTCAAGACGCTCATCACCCAGACCTCCCTTAACAGAAACCGAGAAATCCGATTTCTCACTCAACTCAAGATAATAATTCGCCTTTTCATCGAATTCTGACAATGTTTTGATTATGGCATTATGAGCAACAGGCAATCCGGCTTTACTCTCGTCATAGCACAGATTCAAATCCTTAACCTCTGGTGCAGGAATCTTACTGCAAATGATAATAAAAGGGGTTAATGGTCCATATCCGCATCCGCAATCCTGAGAGACGTATGCTTTAATCTGGTTCTGACCTGCCTCGGTTCTCGCTTCTGGCTTGTACGGAGAAGTCAACTCCTTCTTTTCAGGAGAATACCATTTGTACTTGCAGCCTGCCCCGTCCACAAGCAATCCGCCGTTCATCTTCAATGACTGCTGTTGCACATCATTTTCGTAGTCTTCATCGGAAGAATAAGTCACAAATAAGTAATTTATATCGGCTTCTTCCTTGCCGTTGATTCGGAGGGTCAGCTCAAGTTTGTCGCTCAAACACTTGCCGTCCCTTGCACTTGCCAAATATGTATAGGTTCCCGCCGGTCTGTTTGAAATCGCCAATGCCTCGGCCATTCCCTTGATGGACTTCCCGTTCTCGTCGTACCAGCTGTACTTGTCAGTATCAAAGAATTTTGTTAATGTAAGCACTGCAAGAGTTCCACTTCCTTCGCAGAAAGAAGGCATCTTTATGTCTGTTGGCTGGGCTACGTATCGTGCAACAATTGTTATTTCTGACTCCTGAACTTCTCCCGATTCAACATTCTCTGTCACAATCTTGAAAGTTCTGCTTTGATTTGCTTGCGCACCTCTTACATCGAACATGCTCGAACGCACATTATACTCTGCATCCGAAATCAGCACACCTTTCTTCTCCTTGATCGGAGCTGACATATCCACTTCAGAAGAATTTATCGGAGAGGCATACCATTTCACATTAACTTTAGGCTCGTCTCCTCCCCCAGTCCATTCAGGCATGATCCATAGTCCGTCAAGATTCTGGCAGAGATAATATTCTCCGCTCTTATCATGACCAACATCAGTTGTCAGAAAAAAGTCAGCCGCGGCAGAAACCTTAGTTCCGGCAAAAAGCAGTAACAGAAGCCCGACAAATATCTTTTTTAGATAAATCATAAACATTATAGTATAAAGTGCCTTACTGAAGCAAAGATAGTAAGATTCACTCCCCAACACACACTTTTTTGTCCTAAAAGTTTAACATTCACACGAATTGTTAAGTCTTTGGCTTGATTAGGTTAATTGATTTCCTTGCTTAGCAATAATTTTTTGCGAAAACTGTAAATCCTTTTTTTCTCCGATTTCCCCGCCAAACCGCACAAAATCTCGCCCACTGTCAGCAGAACGACATTAACCGTGTCGATGATAGGTCTATGCCAAGACTTTCCTGTAATTTCATAGAACAGCCTGCGGCTCTGCTCCTGCAGCTTTTCTCGCGTTTCCTTCAGAGAAATTGACTTGCCCTCAAGGTGGACTATCTCTGAATTCGGTAACGACACTACACGCAAGTCCTTCATCCTTATTCTTCGGCAAAGCTCGTTGTCTTCGAAATACATAAAAAACCTTTCATCAAAAGTACCCGTTTCATCGAGAATATCCCTCTTGCTCATCAACGCCGCACCGCACACATAGGCAACATCAAGCTCTTTGCCGGTGAAGTTATGCTCTGCATTTCTGCCGTACGCAATCTTGGCAGGTATATGAGAGAGCGCATTGCTCAACTCGATCCTTATTCCGTAGTCAAGTCGCCTGAACGAATGGGCGGGCTTCCCTTCGGCATCGAACAATGAAGCACCGACACAACCGACTCCTTCATGATTGAGAAGAAATGAAATCATCGACTCTATGCTACCCTTTCGGCAGATAGTGTCGGGATTCAGGAACAAGACCACAGGAGCGCTTGTCTGCTCGAATCCCCTGTTATTGGCATATCCGAATCCATAGTTCCTGTCCAGTTGAATATAATTCAATCCCTCAACCTCCTTGAGCTGATCCAGACATTCGTCATTTTCCGAACAGTTGTCAACCACTGTCACACGGAACCCGTACTTGCCGCACGCTGCAACAAGCGTCCCCACAGAATCGAGTATCTGGTCAGAGGTGTTGTAATTCACATATATTATATCAACCGTAGTCTCCATCAAAACACTTTTACTTTATGAATAGAGGTGTAATCCTCGATCCTATCGTGTATCTCGCATTCGAAAGGCACAAAACTATGCATTTCATCGGGATTTCTAAGCTTCTGCAGCTGATCGAAGAACATCTGCGTCGTTGGGTTGCCCAGCTGTCTGCCCAGGATGCCCATCACAAATCTTTTCATACCCTTGCGGAACAGTACACTCATATAGTTGCTTCCAAGATTCTTAAGGTTTGCCCCTGGAGACACCTTTTGGAAATACTCGGCAAGCATGCTCTCCTCCACATAATACTGATGAACCGCATCGAGGTAGTTCTGAGCCCTGCTCATGCTCATGCCTTCCTTGCTCTCTATGCTGAGTCCGTGAAGCAGACTGTTGCACTCATCGACAACCTCCATCTTCCACCCTTTCAGGTAGAGACGCCTGAACATAGCATGATCCAACATGTCAAGAGGGAATCTCTGAGGGAAACCTCCGCAATCCTTCAGAGCCTTCACATTCCACATCGTTGCGCTATTGAACGCATAGGGAAGCTGACAGCTCTTCAGACCTTTCAGTTCCTCGTTGTTCTTGATTGGCTTGTGGGAATGGTAGAGACCTTTTTCAATGTTGTAGTATCCCGGAGAAAGATGGTTCGACTCGTTTCTGATCAAAGGCACATAGGCACCGACTTTATCCGATGGAGACGCCGATTTTTCAAGCATCGCCTTCACATACGAGGTTGACACAGCCGTATCCTGGTCGAACGTGATCATATAGTCGATACCCTCGTTCAAGCATAGGGTTGCCGCCATGTCATAGGGCTCCGCAAGTCCTCTGTTCGAGTCTGACTGATAGACGTCAAAGTCTCCGTTAGGCACAACGACCACATTCCTGCTGTTGTTAATCACAACGACACGAACCTTTGTGCCCATCTCCTTCAGCACAGTCCCTAGGGTCTGGATTGTTTTGCTTTTAAGGGGATAGCATTCGTAAAGTACAACCGCTATAAGTACATTCGAGTTCATCAGCCTTTAATTTATAAGCAAATATAAGCATTTTATCTTATACAAACTTCTTTTTTGTCACAAATATACAGCCGGAAAATGCACATTGTTACTTTTACACCGCCAAATACCCACTTTTAGGTATTGCAGGCCAACTCCCAAAGCTGTAATTTTGCATTGTCAAAAGAGAAAAATTACACACACTTCCCACCGAAGGTGTGAGCCATAATAAAAAGTTAATGTTATAGAAAAGAATCCCCCGTGATGGAGGATTCTTTTTTGTTGCGCACACATCAGACATCTATCTCCGGCACATCATTAGTGTGCGACTTCCAGTATAGTCCTTATATTACTTTTTCTTTGGTTTCATCATGATTTTTTGTATCAGCCACTTAGTCAGCTCGACCAGGTAGTCGTACGCAAGAAGCACCACCAACGGCAGCAGATACGCGATTATCGAGAACAATATCGTTCTTCCAGTCGAGCTCTCGCTCTGGTGTCCGTAGAGCTCCTCGTCCAGAGCCTCCTCTAGTTTCGGGATCTTGTAGGCGCTGAATTTTCGGGTTATGGTTCCGTCCTTCATGATCAGAAGCTCCGGATTGCTGCGCGCCACGCAGTCGATTATGCCCTTGTCGAACTTTATTATCGGATACTCCGCGCATTTGCTCTCTATGATGTACTCGCGCATCTCGTCATCGGTCACCTCTTCGCCGATCAGGCACACGAACGGATACCTGTGCTCCACCGAGTATTCGTAGAGGGTGTTGATCTCGTCCTTCCTCAGCGTCGATGCGTCTGGCAGGTGTCTGCTCAGCAGAACGAACGAATATCCCGTGTCGCTGAGGCACTCGAGCTGTTTCGACACATCCTTCAAGTCTCTGTCCAAAGCTATTCCCTCTTCAAAAAATGCCGATTTCATCGAGTTTCCCTCCTTGGCGGCTGTCGTGTCGAGCATCGGAAGGCTTATGTAGCAGTGGGCGGCAAACAATATCGAGAACACGAAGCTGTAAAGCTCTATGACCCATTCCGTCCTCTGCGTGTAAATCTTTACGGAGTGCTTTCTCCAGTGGAAGATCAGTGCGCCGAGCAATATGAAGACCACGTTCCTAATTATGAGCCACATCGTAGGCCATCCGAGGAACACAAGCACAAAAAACTCGATGAAAAGGAAGATTATGAGGTTCACCGCAGCTATCCCGACGTTTGTTCCCATCAGCAGACAGCACCCGACACTGACCTTGAACGCTCCGACAAGGAACGCAAGCACCATGCTCAGCGGTTCGAGTATTCCTAGCCCAAGGTCGGCGATTATCCCCTCGGCCACTATGCCGGATCCGAACGGGTCATTGACTAACAGGAATCCGTCCCTCAGGAACACATAGCCGACGACAGCTCGGAACACGAGTATGACAACACGTCTGAACGTGAGGTCAGTCAGCGAGTCCGCTACCCTGTGATATGTCTTGGCAAGTGTGCTGTTCATACGGTTTCATCGGGTTTTTTCCTCGTCTAGCTTGATCAGATAGAACATCGCATAGTTAAGCATGTCCATGTAGTTGGCTTCTATGCCTTCGGAAATCAGTGTCTCGCCCTTCAGTGCCTCTATCTGCTTTGTGCGGTAGATTTTCATGAGGATGAGGTCCGTGTACGAGCTCTTGCGCATGGCTCTCCATGCCTCGTCGTAGTCATGATTCTTCTTCAGCATCAGACTGCGAGTCGCCTGCATGTGCTGGTCATAGAGTTCGATGGCCTGCGCTTCGCTGAGGTCGTCCTTCTCGCTGTAGCCCTTTTCGAGCTGGACCATTCCCATGATTGCATAGTTGACTATGCCGATAAGTTCGGGCTTGATACCCTCTCCGACAAGGCTCACACCCGTTGTTTCAAGCGTGCGGATCCTGTTCGCCTTGATGTATATCTGGTCGGTAAGGCTTTCGGGGCGCATGATTCGCCATGCTGCTCCATAGTCGTGGTACTTCTTGATATAGATGTCGCGGCACTCGCCGATAGCCTTGTCGAACTGTTCCTCTGTTGTCATAATGTCTTTGAAATAAAGAATGCATAACTCAAAATTCCCGTTGGAATGGCGGTTATTTGTGAATTATGCATTATGTGTTATACTTTGTCCTATACTGTCTTCACGTTATAGTGGCAGCGGACCTTTCCTTTCTTCATGCCTTCGATCTTGCCCTTGTTCATGGCTCTTCGGATCGGAGATATTCTGTCGATGAAGACCTTTCCCTCCAGGTGGTCGTACTCGTGCTGTATGACCTTGGCATAGAAGTCCTCGAACTCGTCCTCGTGCTCCGTGAAGTCCTCGTCCATGTACTTTATGCGGACTTTCTTGGCTCTTGTGACGTTCTCGTTTATGCCCGGAAGCGACAGGCAGCCCTCGCCGGAAGTCTCGGTTTCATCGGACATCCATGTGATGATAGGGTTGATGAACGTCTTTTTGACTCCCTTGTATTTAGGCTCGTCCTCGCCCATCACGTCAAGGTCAACGATGAAGATTCTGATCGGCAGGTTCACCTGCGGAGCCGCCAAGCCCACTCCCTCGCTGTGAGTGAGTGTCGCGTACATGTTCTCGAGCAGTTCCTTTAGGTTCGGATAGTTCTTGTCGATAGGTTCGCACACTTTTCTCAACACGGGCAGGCCGTATATTGTAATTGGAAGTATCATAGTTGTTGAATAGTTAAAAATTCACGATTTACAGTGCAAAAATAATAATAAAAAACAGATTTTCAATAGAATTTTGCCCGATAAAATCATGAATTTTGAGTTCTTGACCAATAATTAGAGGAATGAGCGCTTGCTTTCCATGTATCCCTCCAGGATAATGGTTGCCGATACCATATCGACAAGCTCCTTGTTTTCCCTTCGCTCCTTCCTGCCCTTGCCGGACTCCATGATGGCCCTGTTCGCTAGCACCGATGTGAACCTTTCGTCGAAGTATTCGACCGGAATGTTCGGGAACTTGTTCTTTAGGCCCTTGACGAATGGCTCTATGTACTTCATGCTGTCGCTTGCTTCGCCGTTCATGTTCTTCGGCAGTCCCACGACAATCGTCTCGACATTCTCCTTTGCAACATAGTCCTCCAAAAACTTAAAAATATCGCCCGGACCCACAGTCGTAAGTCCGTTGGCGATAATTTTAGAGGGATCAGTTGCCGCTATGCCAATTCTTTTCTTGCCATAGTCGATTGCAATAATTCGCCCCATTGCTTAATATAATAGTTTGAGAATCAGTCTTCTATTGCTCGTCCTCGTCAGCAGTCAAGAGCGCATACTCCTCCTGCGAATACTTCTGAAGCTCGTCGTCGGTAAGGTTTGAACCGTACTTTGCAGTCACGTTCTTCATCACCTGGGCGGCGATTTCGTTGGCGTCAACGAGCTGTGCTCTCTGGCGCTGATATATCTCGCGAACCTCCTCCGGAGTCTTGGCCTTTGAAAGGTCAAGGTTTGTGTCGGACTCGTCCTTGATGTTCTGATATACCATATCCCTGATGGAACGGCTCATTTTTGCCTCCTCGTTAGTGGTTTTCACCGAGGCAGAGGCAGGGAAGTCGTGGTCCTTGACTGTCGAAAGCGGTTCCGGTTCGCCGCCCTCTTCCGGTCCGGAGTTCTTTACAGAGATCTTTATTCTCTCGATGAATCCCATCCATCCCTCAAGGAACTCGTTGATTATCTGGAGTCTTTCTCGCTCGCTCTCGATATTCGCGCTCAGCTCGTTGCTCTCGACGCTGGCCTTGGCGATGATGTTGAACACGAAGTTGTCAGTTGACTCGCGATAGACGTACTGCGCCTCTATGTTCTTGATCATCAGCTCCTCCATCATCATGAACTGCATGATGTTTAGGACCTCCTCGTGAAGTTCGCGAGCCTCATCGACCAACGCTTCGGCCGATCTGCTCTCTGTTCCGCTCCACGCATGAAGGAATCCGCCCACAGCCTCAAGGTAACCCTTGTTCTTGAGTTCCGGAACGACGCGTCTTTCATACGAGTGGACCTCCACGGCGGCACCGTTGTGTCCTACCTTGGCTTCGGCAAGAAGGATGCGGTAAAGAGCTGACATTGTGCTCTTTAGCATGCTAATCTTGGCGTTGTAAACTTCTCTGCTGTGGTTCTTGCGGCAGTTGTTGATGTTGTCTATCTCTGCACTGATAAGCTGCTGGAGTGCCGGACGCTTGTTCTCATAGACTCCGCGAGGCATTAGCTCAAGAAACTCCATCATGAAGTGCGCATGGTCGGCGTTGCTCAGTCTCTTGATGAACGAGCTGCCGATTACGTTGACCACTTTATATGTCTTGTGTGTCTTGTCCATAACTTAATAGATGTTTAATTCAAACTAGTTTGGTGCAAAGATACAAACAAAATTCTTTCCGCAAAGAAAATTCCAAAGAAAAATCGCAAAAAAGACCGAAATTTCCCGAAACACCATCACAAAAACCGACAAACGACACAAAATCCGAAGCAAACCCGAGACCAAGAAACAACAAAACCCCTTTCCGAGAGAAAAACCCCTCTTGTAAAACAACAAGCAACCCTTTCCGAGAGAAAAACCACTCTTGTAAAACAACAAGCGACCTTTTCCGAGAGAAAAACCCCTCTTGTAAAACAACAAGCGACCTTTTCCGAGAGAAAACCCCTCTTGTAAAACAACAAGCGACCTTTTCCGAGAGAAAAACCCTTCTTGTAAAACAACAAGACACCTTTTCCGAGAGAAATACCCATCTTGTAAAACAACAAGAGCCTTTTTCACGAAAACAACACGAAAAGAAAGAACCGCAAAGACTCAAAACAAAAAAGAAAGCAAAAAATCGCACTATATATAATAAGGTATCGAAGAAATTACCTAAATTTGCAGGACAATCAAAGGCTCGAACCAAGAGCCGACTAAAAAACAAGGATTTTCACACCGAATAGAATGGAATACAAGGTCACAAAAGATTTGGAGCTAAGAGAGCGGGTAAGACGCGTCAAGGAAATGCTGAGGCTCTCGATGGACGGAATCACCGCACAGCGTCTCAGGTCACTCGGCTACAAACTCGTCTTCGGAGTAACATACCCTAGACTCAAGGAACTAGCCGCCAAAATCCAACCCGACGCAGAACTGGCGATGAACCTCTGGAAGCTGCACCAGCGCGAAACCATGATCATAGCGACGATAATCATGGATCCCATCGAAGAATCGACCATCAGCTACCTGATCGAAGACACATTCAACGAAGAGATCGCCGAATATCTCAGCCGCAACCTCCTGACTAGAGCATCAAACCCTTGGAGCATCGTCAAATCCGCTTCTCAAGGAGAATATGCCGACTACATTCGCTACTCCCTAGCCTCGAGACTGCTACTGAACGGCAGTGACAACGAGATAGTGAACGATCTGATCTCCGAATCACCCGCACAGACGCAAAAACTGAACGAGCGCCAGATTTCAAGCATCGCCAGCCTCCTAAAGAGGTCCTACTCCACCCACCCGACAGAAGTGGAATCAGCCCTCTCAATCATCAAATCCCAAGAAGACGCCAAAAGCAAATGGCTGGCAGAGGAACTAACAACCTACATAGAATTCACAAAATAGACATAAACCAACAAAAAAGGAGGAGACAACAATCTCCTCCTTTAATTTTTCTCGATTTCATCGGACAATCATCCGCCCTCACAAAGCAAAACCAAACAAAAAAAGTGGCATTCTCAATCACGAGAATAACCACTTGGTAACAAACTAAAACTATAATTATGAAAAGTCAACTTAATTACTTGCCAGACATGAACAGTTTTTTGCTCAAATCGACAAGTTCCACTTCCTGAGAGGACTCTGCAACCTTGTTCTTGGAGCACAAGTATATGTTGCTATCCTCCAAAGTTCCGCAGATATCACCAACCGAAGTCGCACCAGACACAGATCCTTGAACCATGCACTGGTAAACCGTAGTTTGGTTAACTGCCTCACCAACAACTCCACCTATAGAGTAGGAATTCTTTCCAGCTGTAATTTCACAGTCAACCTCACAAGTTCCTACAAGTGTGTTATAAGTCTCTCCGCAAATAGAACCCAACCAGCGGTGTCCGTTCATTTCTCCCTTGACGAAGCAATTCCTGACTTCAGAGTTTGCCGCATAGCCGATAATGAAACCTGCATCGTAATTAGCTTCTATTTTTGCAGAATACAGCTCAACATTTTCAATCACAGCCCCATCCGTATAACCGAACAGACCTAGATAGCTCTGATCCGGAGTAATGATGGAAAGATTTATAATCTTATGGCCATTTCCAGAAAAGTGTCCCCTGAAAGGCATGTCTGGAGCTCCGATTGGAATCCAATTAGAATAGCCACGGCTCACAAGCTTCTTCATGTCAATATCGGCACCTAGCACGAAATGGCTATTCTTTCCTCCCAACTCCATTTCCGAGTTGTGGTAAGGAGATCCTCCGCGAATTGCCTTGCTTAGCTGAAGAAAGTCCATCTCGTCAGCGATCACGAAAGGGTGATCATAGGATCCGTTCTCATAACCGCGTGCCTTTACTTGACTGACACCGTAATAAGAATAGGACGAATGAGCGAACTGTGACCATGTCGAAGGCAACGTATCAGTCACTGCGCAACTGAATATTACCGAAGAGCCTTCGTTCTGGCAGATATTGTTTATTCCCAACGCCTCGCTGTTCTTTGTGTCCAAAAGGACATTCTTGATCTCAGCATTGTCCGCATTGCCGAACAAGACGAAAGGAGTTTTATTCTTCTTGCTGTCGAAAATGATCTTGTTGCCCTTGCCGTCGAATTTTCCTTTGAAGGGAACAGCCTCAGTTCCGATTGGTGTCCAGCCATTCTTGCGAAGCTGGTCGCTTTTGGTCAGATCAATATTCTGAGTCAGTACGAAATATACGCCCTCGGCGCCTTCTGTCAACTCAGCCTTATGATATGAGACTCCACCGTTAACCGCTTTCTGAAGAGCAATCAAATCATTCACAGAAGAAACAGTAAAAGGGAAGTCCCTGCTACCATCCTCCACTGCCATTGCTCCCAAGGGCAAAACCGACAAAGAAGCAAGGAATATGTTCTGAAATTTATTACTCATTTTCCGCAAATTAGTTAACGAATATGCAAAAATAGAGTAAATTCTAATACCTAGCAAAAAAAATCCTCACTTTTTAGATTAAATGCCTGATTTTATATGTATAACGTATATTATAATATAGTATCGGCAGCAAGTCTAAAAAATAAAAAGAACAATTAACACCGAAATGTTTATCGCTCTTTTTACTGCTACGGTTGCCCGTAGCGAAAGGATTTAATATTAGGACTAAACTACAAATAGATAAGTCAGTTTTCACAAATTGGCTTAACTCACTTTACTTTTATGCAAATAGCGTGCCAAAGTTTTATCAAAAGAAGAAAAATAAAATACAAACTTTATCATTTCGCTGTTAATTAGATAGTTAAGATATTCAAGAGTTTCAAGATTCCTCACTTTCATTTTCATAAGCAATCTTAAGCCTACCAAAAAAGAAAATACAGTTTGGGGTAGCACAGGCAAAAACATCTCGGAAGGATTGACAAAACACTTATCTTTGACCGGAGCAAATCTTTTGGGAAAGCAAAAACGGAACCCAAAAACAAACTCAACAATATATTTTTCTCAAAAAGTTCTTTGCATTAAAAAATAAATTGTAATTTTGCAGACGAAACACCGTGGACGGATTTGTGCGATTGCAACCACAATAAAAAATGCTAAAGATGGGAAAATGTACTTCCCAACTGCAAAGACATTTTTTAATTATTTTATGGGATGCAGCACGCCGAAAAGGTGGAGCTGTTTTTTTATTTAATAGTTAAGTCATTTTTACAAAACTATGAGTTACTTTTTTACTTCTGAAAGTGTTTCCGAGGGACACCCAGACAAAGTGGGTGACCAGATTTCTGACGCCATTTTGGACAACTACCTTGCTCAGGACAAAGATTCAAAGGTAGCATGCGAGACTCTTGTCACTACAGGACAGGTTGTACTTGCTGGAGAAATCAAGAGCCAGGCTTGCGTTGACCACCAGCGAGTAGCCAGAGAAGTCATCACAAAAATTGGCTACACAAAGTCAGAGTACAAGTTCGACGCTGAGTCTTGCGGAATCTTCTCAGCCCTACACAGCCAGAGTGCGGACATCAACCGCGGTGTCGAGCGCGAGGTTGAAGAGGAGCAGGGCGCCGGAGACCAGGGTATGATGTTCGGCTACGCTACCGATGAAACCGAGAATTTCATGCCTATATCTCTTGACCTTTCCCACGCTATTCTTCGCGTACTTGCCGATATCCGCAAGGAGGGCAAGGAGATGACTTACCTTCGTCCGGACGCAAAGAGCCAGGTCACAGTGGAGTATGACGACAATAATAAGGTAAAGAGAATCGACGCCATCGTAGTCAGCACTCAGCACGACGAGTTCGACACTGACGAGAAGATGGTAGAGAAGATCACTGCCGATGTCAAGAACATCCTTTTGCCTCGTGTGGCAAAGCTTTCAAAGGTTTACGCCGAGCTTTTGAACAAGGGCGGATTCAAACTGTTCGTCAATCCTACAGGAAAGTTCGTTATCGGAGGACCTCACGGAGACACAGGACTTACAGGAAGAAAAATCATCGTTGACACTTACGGAGGCAAGGGAGCCCACGGAGGTGGTGCATTCTCTGGCAAAGACCCAAGCAAGGTTGACCGTTCGGCAGCCTATGCAGCCCGCCACTTGGCAAAGAACATCGTAGCCGCCGGTCTTGCAAAGGAGTGTCTTGTTCAAGTTGCCTACGCTATCGGTGTTGCAGAGCCAATGAACCTTTACATCAACACTTACGGAACTTCGACTCTTTCATTGTCTGACGGAGAAATCGCAGAAAAGATTTTGAAGAGCAAGCTGTTCGATTTCCGCCCTAAGGCTATCGAGGACAGACTAAAACTTCGCGAGCCAAAGTACTTGGAAACTGCTTCATACGGACATCTTGGCCGTGAGCCGAAGGTTGTAACAAAAACATTCACAGACTCTTTCGGCAAGGAATACAAGAAAGAGGTCGAACTTTTCACTTGGGAAAAGACCGACAAAGTCGAGGATTTGAAGAAACTTTTCAAATAAAAATCCTCCACAATCCATAAAAGAGACGGGCATTTATGTCCGTCTTTCGTTTATTTATTAGCAAAACGAAATGATACAGCTAAAAAAGTTCCTTTTCATCGCATTTTCTTTTACCTCAATTCACTTCCCCTCATGCTTCTATGACAACAGATTGTCACAAAATACCATAGACAAATATGGCCAATCATTCAATAAAGCGAGGGGAATAATTGGACTGACTCCACTAACAGACGAATTCAAAATGATAGAAATTACACCTACCAGTCCTAAGGAAAATAACGGATGCATAATCTGGAAAAAATCCAGAACTGAATCATCAGAATCAATATGCAAAAGAATAGAAATAAGAAACGACACTATTTTTTCTGAATCTGACACCTACCAAAGCAAAGAACTATACAATACTATTGACGGGCACCTTAATGCCACATTAAAAATATCCTATCATTTCGATAAAAAGAAATGCTTGCAATATGAATATAATGGATTCTTTGCAGACTCCGCATCTAAAGAAAGAACTTTATTGGGCATTAGCGTCAAAGAAATCGAGAAAGTAAAGGCAGATTCAATTATAAAATCGTGGGGATATTAGAATATAGGCAACAAGTAACCAGAAATTGAAAAAAAATGTCTATTTTTGCAGACTAAATAGTAAATTCGGATAATTAGATATAGAATAACAATTAAAAAATGAAACGATTTCAGTTTATCAACAACTTGACTGGTTGGGTTGTTTTTGCTATATCGTTAGTAGTTTATCTGCTTACGATAGAGCCGACAGCAAGCTTTTGGGACTGCGGAGAGTTTATCAGTACCGCAGATAAAATGGAGATAGGACACCCACCTGGAGCACCTTTCTTTATGTTGATGGCTCGTTTCTTCATACTTTTTGCAAGTGAAGCAAGCGAAGTAGCCAAAATGGTGAACATATTCTCGGCAACAATGAGTGCGCTGACAATCCTGTTCCTGTTCTGGACTATTACACACATGGTTCGCGTAACTATCTGCGAAGACAGATTTGAAGTGTCGAGCAACAAGACAATCGTAATCATGGGTTGCGGTGTTATTGGTGCTTTGGCATACACTTTCTCTGACACATTCTGGTTCTCGGCAGTCGAGGCAGAGGTATATGCTTCTTCCTCAATGTTTACAGCCGTGGTGTTCTGGGCAATATTGAAGTGGGAGGATATTGCTGACAAGCCTTACGCAAACCGTTGGCTTGTGCTTATTGCATACTTGATGGGACTTTCAATAGGTGTCCACCTTTTGAACCTGCTTTCAATTCCAGCGCTAGTACTTGTTTACTACTTCAGAAAGAACAAGAACACAACAACAAAGGGAATCATCTATTCACTGATCCTTTCCTGCTTGCTTTTGGCCATCATCCTTTACGGTGTGGTTCCGGGCTTCGTAACTACAGCGGGATGGTTCGAGTTGTTCTTCGTAAACTATCTTGGATGCAGCTTCAACACAGGTACTATTATATATAGTGTCATTTTGATCGCTTGTTTGATCTATGGCATCTATATTACTTTCAACAAGGGAGAAGAACTTACAAAAAAGCAGATCATTTTCTTTGTCGCCTCTATCGTACTTCTTGGAATTCCGTTCTTTGGTTCGCACATATTCCTAGGAATTTTTCTTACTGTCGCATTGGCTACATTCCTAGTCTATAGCCAGAATTCGGATGTAATCAAGAAGCCGGTGGTACTGCTGAACACAATCATGATCTGTTTGACAGTTATCCTGCTAGGCTACTCTACTTACGCCGTACTTATCATCCGTTCTTGCGCCAACCCTACAATGGACCAGAACTCTCCGGATGATGTGTTCGCGCTAAAGAGCTACTTGAACCGTGACCAATATGGCGACACTCCGCTTCTTTACGGAGAGAGCTACGCATCTGAATACAAGAGAACAAGATCGGGAACAGTCGCTTACGACGAGGGATACAACTTGTACGCCAAAGCCATCAAGAAGAACGAGAAGGAAGCTGACAAGTACGTTGTTTACGACACAAAGAAGACTTATCAGTACCAGTCTCAGTTCCAGATGCTGTTCCCACGCATGCACAGCAAACAGCCTAATCATGTCAAGGCATACAAGAGCTGGGGAGGCGTGACTGACAAAAACATTATCAGAGCTGACAACGGCAAAAAGGTCGCCGCTCCGACTGCAGCGAACAACATTCAGTTCTTCTTGACCTATCAGGTCGGTTTCATGTACTGGAGATACTTCATGTGGAATTTCGTGGGAAGACAGAACGACATCCAGGGACATGGAGAGATCTCTAACGGAAACTGGATTTCGGGTATTCCTTTCATCGACGACCTTTTGGTTGGAGACCAGGAGTCTCTTCCTGACATGATGAAGGACAACCGAGGAAGAAACACCTATTATTTCCTTCCATTGATTCTTGGAATCTTGGGAATCTTGGCCCAGTTCGCAAGCGGCAAGAAGGGAATGCAGAGCTTCTGGCTAACTTTCGTACTGTTCTTCATGACAGGACTTGCGATTGTAGTCTATCTGAACCAGACTCCATATCAGCCTCGTGAGCGAGATTACGCATACGCCGGCAGTTTCTACGCATTCTGCATCTGGATTGGCTTCGGAGTTCTTTACATAGCTAAGCTAATAAACCACGTCATCTCTAACAAGAGAGTCAGTGCCCTAATCGCATGCGCTCTATCTACATCCGTTCCTACAGTTTTGGCAGTACAGAACTGGGACGACCACGACAGAAGCGGAAGATTCATCTGCAGGGATTACGGTGCAAACTATTTGAGATCTATCCCTAGCCAGGGTATAATCTTCACAAACGGAGACAACGACACATTCCCTCTATGGTACAACCAGGAGGTTGAGGGCGAGGGAACTGACAAGCGTGTAGGTAACCTTTCTTATCTGCAGATGGACTGGTATGTTGACCAGATGCAGAACGACGCATACGACTCGAAGGCGCTTCCTATGGGACTAAAGTCTGCTGACTACTCTAACGGAAAGCTTGACGTAGTTTATATCGACGACAAGTTCGAGTCCCTAACTATAGACCAGGCATTCAAGTTCATGCTCAATCCGAACTTGTCAAGAAACCTAGGATACAGAGACAACATCAACATCCTTCCTACAAGAAAGATCATCGTTCCTATTGACTATGATGCTGTTGTCGCAGCAGGTTTCAAGCCAACAGCTGCAGACATGGACACTACTGGCGTAAACAAGCTAAAGCCGATGGTTCTTGAGTTCAAGTCAGACAAGAACTATCTTGGCAAGCAGGATCTGTTCATTCTTGACTTGATCCGTTCAAACAAGGACTGGAAGACACCTATCTACTTCGCAGTCACTGTTGGAGGAGAAAGCTACAGCGAGTTCGAGAGTTTTGAGCAGAGAGTCGAGAACGGAAGAAAGTTCGTTGACCAGAACGGGAAACCTGTGATGGAAGAGTACAGCTATCTACGACTTGAGGGTATGGGTTACCGCGTGACTCCTTTCAAGAGAATCGATGCAATAGAGACAAACGTCATGTACGACAACATGATGAACAAGTTTGCTTGGGGTAACGTGAAGGATCCTAACACATACATGGACGAGAATGCCATGAGAATGGGTAAGACTTTCCGCCACATGTTCCTTCGTTTGGCTGACGGCTTGATCAGAGAGGGTAAGAAGGATAGTGCAATTGCTGTACTTGACAAGTGTATGGAAGAGCTTCCTACATATAACGTGTACGCTGACTACTCAAATGTGCGTATCTCTAACATGTATCTTGCTCTTGGCGAGACTGAGAAGGGAAAGAATCTTCGCAATGAGATCACAACAACATGCAAGCAGTACCAAAAATGGTTCAACAATCTTAGCGAGAACCAGAAGAAGAGCGCATCTAACGATGTTGCCCAGTATTGGAGCATGTACGACTCTTTGAACGAAGCTGCCAAAATGGCAGGCGACAAAGAATACTCTGATGCCAACACTCAGGCAGTAAACGACTTCTACAGAGAGCTTTCAAAATATTTCAAGCGATAATGTTTATTGAGCAGCCTCCAGAGTTTGTCCGACACCTCTTGTACAAAGAGTCTGTATGGAGAATAGACAGCACGGAGAAAAAGGTCTATCTCACTTTTGATGATGGACCTATTCCCCAAGCGACTCCTTGGATTCTGGAGACTTTGAGGGAATACAATATCAAGGCCACCTTCTTCTGCGTGGGAGACAATGTAAGGAAATACCCGGAGCTTTTCGCAGACATTCTTAGCGAAGGGCATTCCGTGGGGAACCACACTTTCAACCACATTCAGGCATTCAAAGTCAGCAGCCAACACTACTTCAACAATATCAACAAGGGCGACCAGCTGATAAACTCGAATCTTTTCAGGCCTCCTCATGGCCAGTTACGAAAGATTCATGCCATGATACTAAGAAGAACCCGCAGGATAATCATGTGGGACGTGGTGACCAGAGACTACAGCAAGAAACTGACTGCGCAGGACGTGTTCGAGAATGTCAGGAAATATGCCCGCAACGGATCTATCATTGTGTTCCATGATTCGCTGAAGAGCATTGACAAACTCAAGACAGCTCTGCCACAGTCTATCGAATGGCTGAAATCCCAAGGATACTCATTTGACAAAATAGAGATGAAGCCTCTATTCTAAGTTCAACTTCATTTGGTTTATCTAGATAAAATTATAAGACTATGAATATACTATTGCTAGGAAGCGGAGGACGCGAGCACGCTTTGGCTTGGAAAATCAAGCAAAGTCCTAAAGTAGAGAATCTTTATGTTGCTCCAGGTAATGGAGGTACTGCAGGATTGGCTCAGAATGTTAACATTAAGGCTGACGATTTCGATGCTATCAAGTCTTTTGCCATCGAAAAGAAGATTGACATGGTAGTTGTTGGCCCTGAAGATCCGCTTGTCAAGGGAGTATATGACTTCTTCCAAAACGACGCGCAGTTGAAGAGCATTCCTGTTATCGGACCTTCGAAGTTAGGAGCAGAATTGGAGGGAAGCAAGGATTTTGCAAAGGCATTCATGATGCGCCACAATATCCCTACAGCCCAGTACAAGAGTTTCACTTCCGCAACTTTGGAGGAGGGCAAGAAGTTCCTTGAGGCCCTAGAGGCTCCATACGTCCTTAAGGCTGACGGTCTTGCAGCAGGTAAGGGTGTGCTTATCATTCCTGATCTTGAGACAGCCAAGACTGAACTAGCAAACATGCTTGACGGAAAGTTTGGCGCTGCCAGCTCTACTGTTGTTATCGAGGAGTTTCTTTCGGGTATCGAGTGCTCGGTATTCGTCCTAACTGACGGAGAGTCATACAAGATCCTTCCTGTCGCTAAGGACTACAAGAGAATCGGCGAGGGTGACAAGGGATTGAACACAGGTGGTATGGGTGCTGTAAGCCCCGTTCCTTTCGCAGACGCGACATTCATGAAAAAGGTCGAGGAGCGCATCGTCATCCCTACAATCAAGGGTCTAAAAGCGGAGAAGATCACATACAAAGGCTTCATATTCCTTGGCTTGATCAACGTAAAGAACGAGCCTATGGTTATCGAGTACAATGTTCGTATGGGAGACCCTGAGACCGAGGCAGTAATGCTTCGTATCAAGAGCGACCTTGTTGACTTGTTCGAAGGTGTAGCCGAGGGCAATCTAGGTTCAAGAGTATTGGAGGAGGATCCTCGCACAGCAGTAACCGTAATGCTTGTATCCGGAGGTTATCCAGAGGCATACGAGAAGGGTAAGGTCATCACCGGCCTTGACAAGGTTGAGAACAGCATCGTATTCCACGCAGGAACAAAGATTGAGAACGGAAACATCGTCACTAGCGGTGGCCGCGTAATGTCTGTAAGCTCTTACGGAAACACTAAGGCAGAGGCTCTTGCCCAGTCATTCAAGAATGCAAACACAATCGACTTCGAGAAGAAATACTTCAGAAGAGACATCGGTTTTGACTTGTAAAAAACATAAACATAGAGAGAATTCACGGAGAAATCTATGAGTTCTCTCTATTTATTATCTATTACCGAAGAGGATGAGAAATTGGACAAATAAAATAGAACCAAGCATTATCAACTATACTATCTGGATAGTTGTTACGATAGCCTTGTGGCTTACTCTACCTCAGACCATAGCCTTGACATCCGAAGACGAGACCGCCGGATCAGTATTGTCTCAGCTGCTGTACTACATAAACTTTGGCGAAGGCATCAGAGACTACGCCAACCTGATCGGAGCGCTCATGATTTCATACCTGCTTTTCATAATAAACGAAAAATTTAGTCTGATCAGAGTCAGAACGCTTCTTCCTACGATTGTGGGTGCGTTCTTCCTCACTCTGTTCACAACACACGGAATGGCCAGTGCAGGCGGAATACACGCCCTAATCCTGCTTATTTCTGTAATCTTGGCACTGACATACGTAGATAGCCGTTCAGAACTAATTTCGTTCAATATAGGCGCCCTAATAGCATTGGGATCAATAAACTTCCCGCTATTCATTCTTTACAGCGTTCCTATTGCATCGTTTTTCAGGTTCTGCAACGCTTTTTCAGCAAGAACATTGCTCTCACTGATAATAGGCTTTCTGGTGACGCTTCTTTACGCTGTTCCAATCCTTCTTTACATTGGAATAGATTTCGGCACCATAGCCGTACCGATGATTCAGCTTGTTTCACTTGACGGGTACTATGACCTGAACATAATCGAAAAGCTTTATTCACTTTTCGTGCTTCTTCTTTCAATCTATTCTTTGTTCAGGCTGTCAATATTCTTCACGCACGAAAGCGTAAGACAAAGAGGAATGTTCACGCTGCTTTTCGCAGTGTTCTTCATAAGTATTCTGTTCGTAGTAATTTTCAAGGACGGTATCGGATACGCACTGCACACAGTCACCGCCTTCGGAGCTCTGTTCCTTGGATGTATGATCAGCGCACTGTTCGACAAGGAGCTAATTTCCCGATGGATAGCCATAATTCTTGCAGTCATCAACGCTGCCTTCGTTATTATGCAGTATATAGAATAAAGGAGAAGAGGCGCAATGGATTTTCTTGCTGAATACGGACTTGGGGGAATGTTCATTGCGGCATTCTTTGCCGGAACAATAATTCCCGTCCCGTCCGAGGGAGTAATGTCAGCACTAATCATCGCCGGAGTCAACGAGTGGCACCTGGCACTGACTGCAATAGCAGGAAACACAATCGGAGAAATGACCTGCTACTGGCTTGGCTACCTTGGAAAGACAGAGTGGCTTGAAAAATACTATAAGATCGACCACACTAAGGTTGAGAAAACGAAAGCATGGGTTGACAAATACGGAGTATGGCTCGGACTGATTTCATGGGTTCCAATATTGGGAAACATCATAGTCGTGACTCTGGGCTACATGAAGGTCACACAATGGAAAGTTTGGGCAACCGTATTGCTGGGAAAGACAATCAGATACATCAGCTGGATGTACATCACTATTTATTCCATATCCCTTTTCTCATGATTGAACACGAGACAAATTATATCCGATCAAACCGATGATTTTTGGACTATGATTTGAATTGACAAGAAAAAAACAAACATCTGAAGAACCATAATTTGTTTCAGACACAAAAATATTGAAGCAGAATGATAGTAAGGAGAAAAATATCTAAAAGAACAAAAGCTTTTTGTGCCTCGATTCTTCTGGCATTGAATTTCGCAAATGCACAGCAGATAAAATATTCGGACATGGACTCCTGGGAAAAAAGACTCATAGAGGAGAGCATGATCATCGGAAACGGCATCAAAGAGGTTTATGAAATAGGACAGCAGAGAACCGTAAAGGGTTCAAAGGCAAGAGACAGAGGGGACTCGCCTTGGGAAACTTCGAGCATATACGCCCATGTTTCCGGAATAGACAAGGGAAGCAGTACGGTCTTCCCGGAGAAAAGGGGCGACGGATACTGCGCAAGACTTGAAAGCAAACTTGAAAGCGTAAAGGTGCTTGGCTTCATCAACCTCAGCTGTCTTGCAACCGGAAGCATATTCACAGGCTATCTTGACGAGCCTATCAAGGACGCAGACAAGCCTATGACATACATGATGCAGGGAGTCCCTTTCACAGGCAAGCCAAAGGCCTTGAAGTTTGACTACAAGGCTACCGTAGGCGGCAAGAGACAAAAGATAACAGTCACAAAAACCACCGACCTAGAGGGCAAAAACGAGGCAGAGGTGTCAGTAATCCTTCAAAAGAGATGGGAGGACAGCAACGGCAACCTTCACGCAAAAAGAATTGCCACAGGGTACATCAGAATAGGTGAAAGCACAAGCGAATGGATAAACGGGTACACATTGCCAATCAGGTACGGCAACATCGAAAACGAGCCGGACTTCAAGGACTATATGGGTGCCAACTATGCGGAATACCCCATCTGGGGAAAGAACAGCAAAGGCAAGAAAATGAAGATAGACGAGGCTGAATACGGAACTATTGACGACACGCCGACACATATCATCATTCGCTTCTCTTGCGGCTATGGCGGCGCATTTGTTGGAGCGACAGGCGACAAGCTTTGGGTGGACAACGTAGAATTGGTTTACTAACAGAACAAATATGGCAGACAATTTAATTGGAATAGAGAACGTCAGCAAGAGATTCGGAGACAGAGAACTGTTCAACGGAGTTTCCTTCACATTGTGCGAGGGAGAGAAGACTGCGCTTGTCGGAACCAACGGTTGCGGCAAAAGCACACTGATGAAGATAATTCTGAAACAAGAAGAGCCCGATTCGGGCAATGTAATCTACAAAAAGGATCTAAGAATCAGCTATCTGCCACAAAATCCTGAGTTCGTTGCAGGCGAAACAGTTATCGAAGCAGTCCTTAGAAACCAGAAGGAGACAGCAGACATAATCAGACAATACGAGGATGCCATAGAAAAGAATTCGGATGAAAACCTTATTCTCAAGCTTACTCACGAAATGGACAGGCTCAACGCCTGGGACATAGAAACCGAAATCAAGAGAACACTGTCGCAACTTGGAATCAAAAACCTCGATGAAAAGGTAGAAAATCTAAGCGGAGGAGGAAGAAAGAGAGTCGCTTTGGCGGCCGCTCTTATGTGTGACTCCGACATACTGATCATGGACGAGCCAACTAACCACCTTGACCTAGCAATGGTTGAATGGCTAGAAGAAATCCTTGCCAACCAAAAGAAGGCAATCCTTATGGTAACTCATGACAGATACTTCCTTGACCGAGTATGCAACAAGATCATCGAAATAGCGGACCTACAGGCATACTCCTACATCGGTAACTACAGCTACTATCTCGAAAAGAAGGAACAGAGAAAGGAAATCGAGGAACGCACAGAACAACACCTTAGAAACGCATACCGCCGAGAAATAGAATGGGTGAGAAGACAACCTCAGGCCCGCGGCGGAAAAGCCAAGTACAGACTTGACAGATTTCAGGAAATTGAGGCAAGACTAAAGAACAAGAGAGTCGAGGAGGAACTTTCCTTGAAACAAGGCAAATCATACATCGGAAGCAAAATCCTTGAGGCCCAGTACATAAGCAAAAAGTTCGATCAAAAGGTCATTTTAGACAACTTCTACTATAACATGGCGCGCCGTGAAAAGCTCGGAATCACTGGCGAAAACGGATCGGGAAAGACTACCCTCCTAAAAATGATAACCGGAGAGGCAAAACCCGACAGCGGACAGATTGAAATAGGAGAAACTGTCAGAATAGGATACTATTCCCAAGAGCTAAAACCCGAAGAAGAGGGCAAAAAAGTCATTGATGTAGTAAAGGCACACGCAGATGTCGTAGATCTAGGCACAGGCCAGAAGTTCACTGCATCACAGCTGTTGTCACAGTTCCTGTTCTCGCCTTCACGCCAACAGGACTATGTGTACAAGTTGTCAGGAGGAGAAAGGAAGAGACTTGCGCTTTGCGAGGTTTTGATGAGCAGTCCCAACCTATTGATTCTGGACGAGCCGACTAATGACCTCGACATCACAACCTTGGCGATACTTGAGGAATACCTTGCCAACTTCCCGGGAAACGTGATAATTGTCAGCCACGACAGATACTTCATGGACAAGACAATCGACCACCTTCTTGTTTTCAAGGGCAACGGAGTAGTCAAGGATTTCCCAGGAAACTATTCCGACTACAGAATATACACTGAGATGGAGGAGCAGAAAAAAGCCGAAGAAACCGCCAAAAACAGCAAGTCTCAGCAGGAAACTCCGGCCAACAGCTACAAGCAGAAGAACCCTAGCAGCAAGAAACTCTCGTACAAGGAACAAAAACTGCTTGAGCAGCTAGGCATCGACATAGAAAGCCTCACAAAAGAGAAAAGGGAACTGGAGGAAACAATGTCTTCAGGAACACTTTCTCCCGATGAAATCATAGAAAAAAGCAAGCGCTTCGAGATTGTCTCAAGCGAACTTGACGAGAAGGAGATGATGTGGCTCGAACTAAGTGAAAAAGCGGAGGCATAATGGCAAACGAAGAGAACAAGAAAGTAGTCAAGAATGCAGTTTGGCTGACCGTTTTCCAGTTTGCCAACTACATTATTCCAATTCTCATCATTCCCTACATCACAAGCAAGTTGGGCGTAGAGAATTTTGGAAAGGTGACGTTTATACAGAACATCGCCAACTACGCAACAATTCTCATCAACTTCAGCTTTGAATACACATCGACCAAAGAGATAGCTATACACAAAAACGATCCAGCCAAAGTCAGACACATATTTTGGAACACAATCGCGATCAAGAGCGTGCTTCTGTTCTTAACTGCTCTTGTCTTCATTCCTTACAGCATATCAGTGGCAGAAAGTCAAGATGAGGTTACAATGTACATCGCCGCTTGGATCATAAACATAGGCTGGTGTCTCTACCCCTCGTGGTACTTCCAGGGAATTGAAAAGATGAGCATAATGAGCATCACAAACTTCCTGATCAAGTTTACCGGCGCAATACTGATAATCCTATGCGTAAGGGGCAAAGACGATAGCGCAATATATCTTGCGACATATTCAATCCCTTACATATTGGGAGCACTAGGTACTCTCTACTACTGCATACACAATGAAGGAATAACATTAAAGAGCAAAGATGACCTTCAAGATGAAACGAGCCATTCATTAGAAAAATCCGATGAAGAGGGAATAATTTATCTGCTAAGGAAGTCTCTACCCATATTCATAGCCAACGTATTCTCTTCGATCACACCTACGCTTGCCATGACAATTATCGGTGCGAGCGCAATAGACAAGCTAGAGATTGGATATTTCTCAGGAGCATACAAACTTATCTTTGCAGTGCTTGCAGTCACCAATGTTCCAATATCCATGGCATTGTTCCCTAAACTCACAAGAGAATACGCACAAAGCAAGGAGGCAGGAATCAGATATTTCCGTAAGAGCCTAAAAATAGTCCTGCTTTATTCAGCCGCTATAAGTGTTCTAACATATTTGTTCGCACCTTTGGCAGTTAAAATCCTTTTGGCAAACGAATTCCACGATTCCATCACGTATTTGAGAGCTTACAGTCCTGCTCCATTCCTTTGCACAACAGCTCTATTTCTTACCGTACAGGGACTTTACGCAATGGACAGACAGAATATAGCGTTCATCATCAGCATAATAACCCTTGTGTTCTGCTTTTCAATAACTCACATACTGATAAAGACTATCGGTGGAGAAGGAGCAGCATACGCATACCTTGTTGCAGAAGCACTTGAAATCATAATTTCAGGAAGCATTGTACATTACTATAACAATAAAGTTTTGGCGGTTTCATCGGATAAATTGAAAGAATCATGAAAGAACACGCACCTTTGGAAAGATACCACACATACGGGGTCATAGAAGCCGGATGTGATGAGGCAGGCAGAGGTCCCCTAGCCGGACCTGTCTATGCGGCGGCAGTCATATTGCCAAGCGACTTCTATTACAAGCCGCTTAACGACTCTAAACAGCTGACAGAGAAACAAAGATACGAATTGCGCCCAATAATCGAGGAGCGCGCCATTTCCTGGGCCGTAGGAATAGTTACAGCTGAAGAAATAGACAAGCTGAACATTCTTCGTTCTTCCATCCTTGCCATGCATAGAGCTTTGGAACAGTTGAAGCCTCAACCTGAACACATAATCGTTGATGGAAACAGGTTCTATCCATACAATAAAGTGCCTCACCACACCATAGTAAAAGGCGATGGAAAGTACCTTTCTATAGCGGCAGCCAGCATTTTGGCAAAAACGTACCGAGACGATTTCATGAACAAGATAGCAGAGGAATATCCTATGTACGGATGGGCAAAAAACAAAGGCTACCCGACCAAGGCACATCGCGAGGCTATAGAGAAATACGGGCCTTCTCCATACCATAGAATGTCCTTTAACCTTACGGTTAAACAATTAAAGATGGATTTCGGGGAGGAATAAAAAAAGGGTGCTATTTGCACCCTTTTTTATGAAATCTTTTTTCTCTTAGTCTAGAATATAGTAGGATTTTCCTCCCCAAGCAAACGCCAAACCTCGTTTACTATTACTGTTCTAGCGAAAGCACCGCACTTTATGCCTTTGCGCTCGCAGTATTTGTGAAGCATAGCCTCTTCCCTTTCAGAGAGAAGAACGACAAGCCTTCTGTCCTTGTTGGGCTTGCGACCAACTGAACCTGGTGATTTAGTCCCGCTATTCTTCATAAACTTACTTTAGGGAATTTAGAAACTCTTCTTTCTGCTTCAATATACGCAATCTGCCAGTCATGACCTTTGCAGATATTCCGTTTTCTGTTTCACCTCCAACAAGAAGCATCTCACCCTTTTCCGAAGTAATGAAAATGCCAGATTTTGCTATTGCTCCGACATTTTCCGAGAAATCCTTGTGCCAGTCACCGGACCAGTCCAATCCGCAGTTCTTCGAGCTGAAGCACTTACTGTTCAACTTGTCGCTTGAATCATAACCACCGATTAGCCCGAGTGTCTCACCGTAATTGAACACTATCGGAGACTTGCGAACAGGAAGCATACCCTTAGACAAGCAGATCACATTTCCATATCTGTCAACGCTCCAAACGTCAGCCTTAGAATCCGATGAGCAATATATGTAACCCAAAGTAGTGTATCCGGAAGTCGCTGAGAAAGTCTTGAATTTACCCGAAGCTATGGAACTCTTGAACTCTTCCGGCATCTGCTTCCTGATTCCCGCTTTCGAAGCAGAATATGAGCAGATGTCACTGCCAGAGAGATACCAAACTTTGTTGTCAAGAGCAAACAAAATACCATCAACAGTTGATACTGAACCAAGCGAAGCAACCTCGAATGTTTCGCTACTTGCTAAAGCCTTAACAACAGTATTGTCAGTTGTTGTTGCAAACAAAGTATCTCCGCAAAGAACCAAGTTGTCGAAATTCACATCTAAAGGAGCTGTAACTGGCTTCTTCGACCATTCTTTGCCATTTGTACTTTTAAACACCCAGCTTCCAAGATTAGTCCTGACAAACCAAGAGTATGTATCGCCGTATTTAATGGACTTCTCTGAATAAATAGTGTCACCAGCCAAATCAAGAGTTGCTATCTCATCCCAGTCAAAAGCATCCACATCATATTTGTGAACTCTCAAATCAAAAGTATAGGTCTTGCTGTGAGCCCCATCCTCTGAAGTAGTTACCAAAGTAAGAGGCTTTGACAAATCCAAAGATGAACTGCCCGTATAAAGGGAAAGAATATCAGACCCCTCATTCTTTATGCCAACAAGCAAATCAGTAGAAGCATATCCATAAATATAAGGAACAAGGGAATCAATTCTTGTACCATATGGCAACGAATCATAGTTGAAGATAATTCCTTCTGCATCGTTTACAACAAACTCGTAGTCAGAGAAGTCAGAGACTGTAACCCTGCGAACACGAGGATCATTGCTCAACTTCTTGTCATCATCGTCATCCTTGCATGAAGACAAAGAAATGCCTGCAAGTGCAGCCACTAAAAGAACGCACTTCTTTGATATACTTGATAAGTTTCTACTTAATTTCATTTTGTTAATACATATTTGACTGCAAAGATAAGAAAAATAAATTTATTAACCGACTGCGGCGAATAAAATTGGAAGTGATATAAAAAAAGAGAGGCCTCCTTTTCACAAGGTTGCCTCACCATTAGTAAATCACTTATCAAAAATATAGCTTGTTTTAATTAAGCCGAACTTAAAATAATACGCTCTCAGCGAATTTGAATACAAAATTATGCACTATTTTTATAAATACCAAATTAAGTTATCAACAATCGACTCAAACTGCTCATTTTTAACGCATAATATACGATAAAACTGTTTTTCCGACTGCTTCGAGCGTACTTTTAGAGATATTATCCATCACGTCGTTGTGCGTATGCCAAGTTTTAGGGAAACCTCCCCTGGGGTCATAATAGTCGATGATATCAATAGTCGGGATACCTGCAAGCATGTTGACATAATAGTGGTCGTCAATCAAACCTGCGCCGTTAGCGTCAGTTCTGAACATTTCCGAATAGCCCAGATTTCTGGCATTCTTCCAAACTTTCAAAGCCAAATCATTGGCATACTGATTGGACACATAATCTATGCAGAAACGGGCGTCCTTGTCCCCGACCATATCCAGAAGAATTCCCGCACAAGGCTTCTTGTATTTGCTGAAATCCGTATTTGCCGACCAATACTGCGAACCAAGGCACCAAGACTCGTTGGCGCTGTTCCCTGTAATGAAAGAAGGCTCTCCCAAATCCTCGGCGTCAAAGAACACTACATCAAGACCGAACTTAGGATTACAGTCCTTCCACTGACGTGCGATTTCAAGAATGACACCGACACCGCTTGCTCCGTCGTTCGCTCCGTCTATTGGATTTAATCTTGTGCTGGAGTCTGCATCTTTGTCAGCGTAGGGACGAGAGTCATAATGAGAGAACAGTACTATGCGATTGGCAAAAGAATCGTCTCCGAAATGAGCAATCACATTCTCTGCCTTTCTACTCTTTTTCTCCCAGTCAATCACCTGACACTTCTGCACATCGACATCACCGCCAAACTCCTTCAGCTTGGCAACCATAAACTCAACGCACTTGTCATGAGCCTTTGACTCAAGCACACGAGGTCCGAAAGAGCATTGCTTTTCTGTATAGTAATAAGCAGAATCGGCGGAGAAAGCTATCTCGACTTTCTTCGGCTGTTCAACTTCCTTTCTAATCTCCTTCTCTGCAGTCTTACCTGAAGAAAGACAAGATGAAAAGGCCCAAAGTGACAGCGCAAGCAGATATACGTTTGCTTGTTTCATCATTCAATAAGATAATTTTATAAAAATAAGGTAGTGGAAGCCCGTTCCACTACCCTATTGTCACATTGTTTCTAATTATTCGTTTGAAATTACATCCTTTGAAACTACGGCATCAAATTCAGCCTTGCTTGGATAGAACTTCATCACTACTGCAAAGATTGCACAAATAACAGCAGGAATCCAGCTCATAAGCATTACGATACCAGGAACTGCATCACGGATTGAATTTGGATCATTTCCCTCGTATCCGAAACCTGCCAACACCCAACCGATGATTGCACCTGCGATACCACCACCGAACTTTGTTGCGAAGCTACCTGCAGAGTAAACCAAACCTGTTGCACGACGTCCGAACTTCTTCTCTCCGTAGTCTGCTGCGTCACCCAACATTCCGAAGAACAATGTAGGAAGAATAGCGGCGAACAACTCCGACATCAAACCTACGATAAAGATTCCTATGATTTGATTTGGCTGGAACACGCACAAGAAGCTGTTGATGATTGACGTTATAATCATAGAGCCTAGGAAAACATTTTTCTTTCCGAACTTGTCACAAAGTGACGGAGTGATCGAAGCACCGACAATACTGATAAGCATCAATGCTACAAAATAGACTCCCGCAAGCATCGGATTACCCATATAGTGAGTGAAGTAGAACGGAATGATGATTGTCTTCATGTTATTGTAGATGTTGAAACCAAGACCTACAGTTAACAGGATAACCCAAGGCTTGTTCTGAACCAAGTTCTTCAAATCCTCCATCAAGTTGTTCTGCTGAGTCTTTGGAGGCTCCACTCTCTCTCGTGTTCCATAGAAAGTAAAGAACATGCAAAGAGCAAGAATAGCACTTAGGATATACATACTCTTGCTGTAACCTGTACTCTGGTTAACCAAAGAGAAATCCTCTACTGTCAAATCTTTCTCTCCAGTTACAACGAAAGAGTAAGTTTTATTTGCATCAATAGCAAAACTTATTCCCTTTCCAACCTCTGAAATTTCTCCCAAAGTTTGATTTGCAGAATCTGGAGTTTCAACCTCTTGGAACTGAGCGCAACTTCCATATAGACCAAGAGGTCCGTGTGTAGTCTTTAGAATGGCACTCTTTACATTCTCTGGCGAATTAATCTTTACTACATACTCTGTCTCAGCCTTCTTCTCAAGCTCGATATTAGAGTTAATCTCTCCAAAGTAGTTTACAAGCATGAACAAAGCACCCTGGACAAGCATACCACCAGTAAATGCTCCGGCCATACGGAACGCACCAAGAGAAGCACGCTCATTCTCGCTCGGGGTCATGACAGCCATCAAAGCTCCGTAAGGGATGTTGTTGGCAGTATAGATTAGGGTGAAAAGAATATAAGTAGTGTAAGCATAAGCAATCTTCATTGAGTCGCTCCAGTCCGGAGCAGTGAACAACAAAGACAATATTACTCCTAGTGGAATAGCAGTCCAAAGTATCCACGGGCGGAAATGTCCATACTTGGACGTTGTTCTGTCACCGACAACTCCCATAAACACATCGCTGACTCCATCTCCGGCACGGCATATCAGCATAATCATAGCCACTGTTGCAGGAGTTAAGCCGAAAACATCAGTATAGAAAATAGTAAGGAAAGCTGCAACGCCACGCCACGCGATGTTTGCACTGGCATCTCCTAACGCATAGCAAAACTTCTCTCTAAATGACAGCTTGCCACTTTGCGACACACTTGTTTCGTTATTCATGATACTCTGTTAGATTTACTTTAAATAATTATATGTTTGGGCAAAGTTAAGACAATTTGAATAAAATCGAACGATAATAGCGAAAAAAGAAAACAAAAATAGACAAAAATAGAAATCCACTCCGAACCGAATTCTATTGTTTTCGAGAGAAATTCCAGAAATCGTAGAAGTTAAACCACTGCTCTGGGTTGCTCCTCACCTGCACTTCAAGTTCCTCAATATATTCGTCAAGCAGAGCCTTTTGTCTGCCTTTTCTGTCAGCCTCCAGATATCTGGTCGCCCTTTTTGCTGAAATCTTGTACTTCTTTCCGTTCTGGCGGACTACGAAGAAGAAGAACACATCCACACCCATCTTTGCTCCAAGCTGATAGGGACCGACAGGGAAGTCTGCCGGCCGACCCATGAAATTCACATTCTCCACTCTCTCTTCGTTAAGGTATCTGTCACCCTGGAAACAGACGAATTCTCCGTTGTCAAGAGCAGTGTTTATTGTAAATATATGGTCTATGTTGTCCTGACTTACCGGTATGACACCAAAAGAGCGCTGACCCATAACATCTTCCAGCTTCTCCTTGATCTTTTCGTATTCCGCATCGAGCATTACCACGTTGATTTTCTTGCCGAACTCCTTCATGAACACGCGGCTCACCTCCCAGTTTCCGAAGTGCGCCCCTATCATGATCGCACCCTTGTCTGATTTCAGCACGGACTCCATCTCACTGACTCCTTCGAATTCAAACGAATACTTGGACTCCAAGCCTGAAGATGTGGCAACCTTGTCAATGATAACTTGTCCGAACCTGTAATAATGCTGATAAAGTCTGCAGAAGCTCTTGAACAGTCCTTCCTTGTGAATTCTTCTCCAATATCTCCACGAGGATTTGGTTGCGGAAGGAGCGAACACAACAAAATACGGCACCACAAGCCAAAGCAGAGCATAAGCCGCATTAACTCCTAGATGCTTGATCAAAAATATAAAGATAGCATATCCGGTGCTACCTCCACGTGTCTTTCCTTTCCACTGAGACATACCCAAATCCAATTTTTGTCGCAAAGATACAACATTTTTCAATGCAAAGGAAACTCACATTACGAATAGACTTGCATTACACTCGGTCAATATGCAGCACAACTGCATATATTTGCAATTATACAATTATTTTTGCTCTCGATAGTTCAAAGCAAACAATTACACAATGATAGCACAAAATCAAAAACTAAAAACAAAACGACACCAAATAAAGATTTTTACTTTACAGAATGCAACAAATGAATAATAATTCACAATAAAAAAAGAAAGGGACAAATGGAATAACGAAACATATTTTCTTTAATTTTGCACCGATTTTTAGAAAATAACATAAAGTAAAATAAATTAAAATCTTATGTCTAACGAAAACATGTCAGCACCATCTGCTCCAAAAGAAGAAAAGGGCAAGATGATTTGTTTGGCTATTTGTATCATTATCGGACTAATAGCATGGTTTTTGCCACCAGAGCTTTTCGGTTTCTCAACACCACAGCCTGACGGCTCGGCTATTCCTTATTCACCAACAGTTCTAGAGCAGCGCGTCATCGCAATCTTCTTGTTTGCAGCCGCAATGTGGATTACTGAGCCTATTCCAGTATGGGCTACTTCAGTAACAGTAATCGTACTAATGCTGCTTACAACATCAGACAGCGCGCTATCGTTCATGGCAGACCCAATGATCGAGAAGTTGGACGAGGCAGGAAACGTCGTAATGAAGGGTGGTGAGCCAGTAATGGTTCCTTCTGGCGAGTATTGCGGCAGAGACTTCGGTGCCCGCATCAGTTTCAAGACAATCATGGCTACATTTGCCAATCCAACTATCATGCTTTTCATGGGTGGATTCATCTTGGCAATCGCAGCTACTAAGTATAAGATGGACGCAGGTCTAGCCAAGGCAATGCTTAAGCCTTTCGGAACACAGTCAAAGTTCGTTCTTCTTGGCTTTATCTTGATTTCTGCTATCTTCTCAATGTTCATGAGTAACACAGCTACTGCAGCGATGATGCTTACAATCCTTTCTCCTGTACTTGCAACTCTACCGGCTGAGGGTAAGGGAAGAATCGGTCTTGCACTTGCTATTCCAATCGCTTGTAACGTAGGTGGTATCGGAACTCCTATCGGAACTCCTCCAAACGCAATTGCACAGGGTTGGTTGGCAGACAACAACATCCAGATCGGTTTCGGACAGTGGATGGGATTGATGATTCCTATCGTATTCATCATCTTGTTCTTCGCTTGGTTCCTTCTTCTAAAGATGTTCCCATTCTCACAGAAGAATATCGTTATCGAGGTTCCTGGTGACTTCGACAAGAGCCCTAAGGCAATGATCGTTTACGTGACTTTCGCTGTAACAATCTTCCTATGGGTATGCGGAAAGCAGTTGTGGAACCTTGACGCAAATGTTGTGGCGTTGATTCCTTTCGCAGTGTTCGTAGCAACAGGCGTTATAACAAAGAAGGATCTAGCAAGCGTGGATTGGGATGTTCTTTGGCTAGTAGCCGGAGGTTTCGCTCTTGGTGTAGGACTAAAGAACACAGGTTTGGACAAGCACCTTGTAGATTCAATTCCATTGGCATCATGGCCAACACTTGTAATGATGATCGGTGCAGGTATCCTATGTATAGTTATGAGTACATTCATGTCTAACTCTGGTACTGCTGCCCTTCTTGTTCCGCTATTGGGAACACTTGCAGTTGGTATGGGAGACAAGTTGGACGACCTTGGCGGTGCATCTTCACTTCTTGTTGGTGTTGCACTTTCTGCATCACTTGCAATGGCATTGCCAATCTCTACTCCTCCAAACGCGCTTGCCTATGCCAAGGGATTCATCAAGCAGAAGGATATGGCTGTCGTTGGTATCATCGTAGGTGTCTTCGGATTGGCTGTTGGCTACTGCGCTTTGATTACTCTTGGAAGCACAGTATTCGGAAAGTAATTGACTAATAAATAAATATTGTAGAGACGCTTTTCAGTGCGTCTCTACATTTTTTGTATAATAAATAAAATGAAGAAATTTTTACTATCTATCTTGGTAGCTTGTGCTTCACTTTCATCTTTTGCACAAGAAAAAACTTCTGCTGAAACAGCAAAAGCACGCCGTCACCATCGCAATGGTGTAGTGTTTGAGGGTAACGACAAAAAGCCTAAAGTTCAGCTTTATGGATTTGTCCGTAACTACTTCACTTACGATTCCCACACAGCACAGACTGTGAACGGAGGATTGTTCCTTACTCTTCCTAACGACGAGAACCTTAACATCCTAGGCGAGGACTTGAACAAGCAGCCTTCTATGCAGTGGATGGCTTTCACTACACGTCTTGGTCTTAACCTTAACGGCCCAAGAATAAGCGAGAACTGTATGCTAAGCGGAAAGATTGAGATGGATTTCGTCGGCTACAGCACATACACATACCTTCTTCGTATCCGTCAGGCATACGCAAAGATGGCATGGAAGCAGAACATGTTGACTCTGGGTCAGGCTTGGCACCCAATGTTCAACTCAGACATGATGCCTGGTTGTATTGCACTTGCCACTGGTTCACCTTTCCAGCCATTCAACCGTTCGCCTCAGATTCGCCACGACTTCAACTTTGGAAAGAAAGTTAACGAGGAGACAAACAAGACTGAGGGCTACTGGAGAATGAGTACTGCCCTTCTATGGATGCTTCAGTACACTCCTGTAGGTCCAGACAAGGACGCTATCGGTGCAGGTACAACTGCAAACATCAAGTTCGAGAACAACTCTTGCATTCCAGAGCTATACTACGGACTTGAGCATGTAGGCAAGAAGGTTACTATCGGTGCAGGTGTTGACCTTACAAGCCTAAAGCCTCGCCAGACAAGACAAGAGAAGATCGTGCTAAACGGTGTTGACACTGTCTGCACAGTCAAGTCAAGCGACAGAATCACATCTGTTTCCCCTGTTGTTTACTTCCAATACAAGAATGACAACAAGTTCAAGCTAATGGCTAAGGCATTGATTGGAAACAACACAGCACACTTGAACATGCCGAGCGGATATGGTCTTTCTAGTGTAAACGAGGAGACTGGAGAGTGCGAGTACACTGCACTAGGAGTATTCAGTTCATGGATCAATCCAACATGGACAATCAACAGCAGCAAAACAGGTAATGTTGTAAAGCTAAGCTTGTTCACAGGATACCAGAAAAACTTGGGTTCAAAAGATCCTATGATCGAGGAGTACGTAAAGTACACTTCACTTCAGCACAAGGGCGGAAAGACTCTTGACAACTGCTTCCGTATCGCCCCTGCATACATCTACTCAATCAAGTGTCTTGACCTTGCTATCGAGTACGAATTAACAGGAGCAACTTATGGCGAGGAGGAGAAGAATCAGGATGGTCTATTCTTCGGCAAGGTTGTAGATGGAACTTGCAATACTGTTATAAACAACCGTATCTGTGCTATGGTCAAGTACAACTTCTAAGAATAACATAGAATTGAAGAATAAAAGCGATGAGGAAATCCTCATCGCTTTTTTCATGCCTCACACAAAACACTTTACTCTTGCCGACATCTTTCGTTTTGGGAAACGAAACGAAACACCTTTTCAAGAGATGATTCAAGGGGTAAAAACAAAGTAACAAACAGCGCAAAGAGACATCACAAAGGAAACACAACCTTTCTTTCCCCAAGAAAACATCATATACGAGCAAAGGCTATTTTGCAAAAACTTGACAAACAAAATCTACAACACTTATTGGGGAATATATGGGCATTAAATAGTCCTATGATAAAAATAACAAGAGGGCCTTCTGAACAGACGGTCGTCTTGATTTTTCAACTGAATATTAGTAATAGACTATCTGACGAGTCTTTGTTTCAGTTAAAGTTCCCCAACGACTGGATTTAGCCTCCTGAGTCTTTGAAATCCAATGCCCTTTGCTGTCGTACTTATATGTGTTTGTAGCAGTGTAGCTTGCAGTCGAAGATGACTCATCAGTCAAATCTCCATAAGCATTGAATTTCTGCTCAAAAGTTGGATTGCCGCTAGCATCGAAGCCTTTGTTTAAAAACATCTTCTTGTTCTTGTATGTAGTTACTACCTTACCTTTTAGTTCGTTATTAATAAACCTTTTTGTTGCACAGGAATTGCCGTCAGCAGTCCACGAAGTCTGAAAGCTCAATGTCTGAAACACACTTCCTTCCAAGTAGTGGTCTGCTTTTGTCAAATCCTTACGGGAATTAAGCGTTAGCAGAACACTGTCACCCATTTCCTTGTCCGGAGCATTGTAAAACTTCATTGTAATATTTTTATCGTCCTTGAAATGGAAAAGAATACATGTGTTGCTGTCGTTTATCTGCGGTGCTGGAGTTTCTTTGCCATAATAGAAAAGAAGAACCATATATTTCCCCGAATCTACTATTGAATCGGAAACCAACCTGCCCTCCTTGTCAAAATGAGCTACATTTTCCAATTCATCATTGTTTCTAAGAACCTTTATCTGCTTGACTCCCTTATAGTTCTTTGAATAGTTCAAGTCAACAATATTATACATGTTTGACACAATGATATTCTCTGCCCATAGCATAGAACACACAAAAAAAGATACTAAAATAGTCAACAATCGTTTCATAAAACAACCTTAATATTCGTTAAACATTGCAAAGATAATTGCTTTTTAATCACTGCAAACTGCATAGAAACAATTATTTGAAACGCCTTAACATTATTTAACTATAAAAAAAGAAGCAGTCCGTAATTCTCTACGGACTGCTTCTGGAAAATATATAAACAAGCGTTTAATCAATACTTGAAGCTGCTTCCTCCAACAAATTCACGAAGAAGAGATGTCTGCGGGATCTCGCTCTCTGGAATAGCTGCGAAATAACCTAGGAACTTCAACAGTCTGACAGCCTCCATATATGCAGGGCTTGACTGAGGAACAAGGTTGAGCGGAGCAAGTGCGTGCTGCTTCAAAACACCAAGCTCGAATATCATAGCCGAGTTAAACATTGCATCTGCCTCCTCCTGGAAAGGAACAATCCACTTCTCCTCGCCTCTCATAACATCAGGCCAGCGCATAATAGTATCCTCTGCCGAATAGCCACGGTACTTGTAGTCACGAACAATGCGACGGATTAGTCGGTTATCAGTTGTCGGAATACAGTTGTGGTCATCCAAAGAAATAGATGTAAGGGCAGAAACAAATATCTTGAACTTGTTCTCTGCAGGGATCTTCGCTGTAAGAAGCGGATTCAGTGCATGAATACCCTCGAAGATAAGCACACAGCCCTCTGTAAGCTTGACACGGTTGCCGTTGTACTCACGAAGTCCTGTCTCGAAGTTGTAGCGAGGAAGTTCAACCTCCTCACCGGCAAGAAGCTTGTTCAAGTCATTGTTGAACAACTCCAAATCAAGGGCATAAAGGCTCTCGAAGTCGTAATTGCCCTTCTCGTCACGCGGAGTTTCAGAGCGTGGAACAAAATAGTCGTCAAGAGAGACTGCGATTGGCTTTAGTCCGCAAACTGCAAGCTGGACTGAAAGTCTCTTGCTCGAAGTAGTCTTTCCAGATGATGAAGGACCTGCCAACAGCACGATTCTTGCCTTCTCTCTCTTTGCAATCTCGTCTGCAATCTTTGCGATTTTCTTCTCCTGAAGTGCTTCGGCAATCTTTATCAAATTGGAAGCGGAGTTCTTGTTCTCCAGTATTGAAAGGTTCAAGTCTCCGACATTCTTCACACCCAAAAGCGCGTTGAACTCAGTATGCTCCTTGAATGCGTTGAACAGCTTAGGCTGGTCGTCTCCGACAATCACCTTTGAGGTGTCGTTGATGCTAGGCATGGACAACAGAACCGAACCATGATAAGGGGTAAGGCAGAACTTGTCAAGATAGCCTGTGCTAGGAACAAGGCAACCGTAGAAGAAGTCCCTCAAACCTCCAAGTCTGTAAAGCTCAGTATAAATCTCGCCCTTTGAACGAAGGATGTTCACCTTGTCTTTCAGATCCAAGTCGCTGAAATACTTGATGGCGTCCTCTGTAGGAACTATTTCCTGCTCGAAATCTATGTTCCTCTTCACTGTCGCCATCATCTTCTCCTTCAACGAGTCACATAGAGACTGTGTCACCTCGCCAAGACCGGAGATCTCGCACAAGTAGCCTCCGGAAATAGGATGCTCGATACGAAGCTGGGCCGAAGAATTTATACTATATATAGTGTCGAACAACAGGAATGAAAGACTGCGCAAATACGCGCGCTGTCCCTGCTGAGTATCCAAACCCAAAAACTCCACCTGCTTAGGCTTATAGACACAGAACTTTAAATCACGCACCTTTCCATTCACCTTCGCCACTACTGCGCCTACCTGCTGTGGACAAATATCCTCATAAATGTCAATGAGAGATGTTCCGACAGGATAGGACTTAGTCATGTCATTGTTCAAACAATGAACCAATACCTTCTTTTCCATGTCAATTACGTTTTTTATTGTTTCATAATGTGAAGATAGAGAATATAACTGAATCAAAGTTCAATTTTAACGGCAAAAATGAGCAAAACATGACGAGAAACATAAAAAATAACACTTTTTTGACAATAAAGTATTAAAAAGTTTTAGTAATTAAATAATTCATTTTATTTTTGCACTCATAATTGTCGTCCAGTTGGATGATTATGAAAAAGGAATTTGAAGACTCGACGAAATACTACAATAAACTTTTAGTACAACAAAAGAAAAAATTGACTATACAAATATGAAGAAAGTTTTATTCCTATTGGCGTCTCTCTTTGCTGCAGTTCTAGCAGTAAACGCACAGGAGAAGAGCATCACTGATTACTTCAACGAGGGAATCAACAAGTATCGTGCAGGTGAATACAAGAAGGCAATCCAGAGTTTCAATAAGGTTCTTGAGCTTAACCCTAAGTTTATCGAGGCTTACGGAAATATGGGTAACGCCAAGTTCCGTCTAGGAGACTACAAGGGAGCTAAGGCTGACTACGATGTAGTTCTTGAGTCTAACGAGCAGGACGCTCTAACATTCTATAACCGCGCAATCGCTAGAAAGGAGCTTGGTGACATTCAGGGTTCAATCGATGACAGCAACACTGCAATCAAGATCAACCCTAAGTTCTCTGAGGCATACTTCAACCGTGGAAACTCTTACGCAGAGCTAGGTGACGAGAAGGCAGCTTTGAAGGATTACAACAAAGCTATCGCTCTAACTCCTCAGTTCGCTAAGGCATACTACAACCGTGGTCACCTTCGTTACAAGGGTGGTGATGTAGAGGCTGCTGCTCTAGATTGGGAGCGCGCTGCATCTCTAGACTTCTACAAGGCATTCGATTCTTTGAAGGAGTATTGCGGTATCGGTACTCAGGAGACTAACTGCGATCCAACAGTTGGCCTTAAGTAATTGACCAAAACAAAAAAAACATAAGGTCAGGCGAAAGTCTGACCTTAATTTTTTCTGCCGAAACAGGACAGTCAAACTCAAAGAATAGCATCTATTTGTAAAAAATATCACAAAAAAGTTTGCTATTTAGAAAAATAAGACTAATTTTGCACTCGCAATCGAGAACACTGCATTCTCGCAGTATCGAAAATTGCTGGACCTGGTACCTTCGTCTATCGGCTAGGACTCAAGATTTTCATTCTTGCAAGAGGGGTTCGATTCCCCTAGGTACTACAAATTAAAGAAATAAAGAATTTAACATTTATCAAGAAAATGGCAAATCACAAGTCTTCTATCAAGAGAATTAGACAGACAGAGGCAAGAAGATTGCACAATAGATACTACGCTAAGACTACTCGTAACGCAGTTCGCAACCTTCGCGCATCATCTGATAAGGCTGAGGCACAGGCTCTTTATCCAAAGGTAAGCTCTATGCTTGACAAGCTTGCAAAGATTAAGGTTATCCACAAGAACAAGGCTTCTAACTTGAAGTCTAAGTTGGCTATCTTCATCAACAAGCTCTAATCTTTCGCCGAATCTAAATCGGAAGTTGAAACACAACATAACTGGTTGCACCTTACACAAGGTGCAACCTTTGTTGTTTATTACAGGGCTCATAGCACTTTATCTGACGTCAACTTGTTTTCTTAAGCCAAAACATCAATACTACCAAAATTATTTACTAACTTTGCGCTTGAATTTTATTTATACCATTCATGGATATTGTTGACAAAGTAACGAACGAAGATTATAAATACGGATTCGAGACACAAATTGAAACCGAGCTATTCCCTAAAGGCATAAGCGAGGACATTGTGCGCATGATTTCCAAGAAGAAGAACGAACCAGAGTGGATGCTTGAGTTCAGACTTGAAGCATACAGATATTGGGAGACTCAGGAGATGCCGCACTGGGCGCACCTTTCAATTCCAGAGATAGACTATCAGGACATATATTACTACGCAGCCCCCAAGACAGAGTCTGCAAAAAATCCTGAAGAGGTTGATCCCGAGCTTTTGAAGACTTTCGACAAGCTTGGAATTCCTCTTAGCGAGCAGAAGATGCTTTCAGGCATGGCTGTGGATGCGGTTATGGACAGTGTCTCGGTCAAGACTACCCAGCAGGAGGCTTTGGCTGAGCTTGGCATAATCTTCTGCTCAATCGGAGAAGCCATCAAGAACTACCCCGAGCTAGTGAAGAAGTATCTTGGTACAGTAGTGAACTATACCGACAATTATTTCGCAGCTCTTAATTCAGCAGTATTCAGCGACGGAACTTTCGTATATATTCCCAAGGGTGTTCGCTGCCCTATGGAGCTTTCAACATACTTCCGTATCAACGCCAAGGGTTCGGGCCAGTTCGAGAGAACCCTTATCGTAGTTGATGACGACAGCTATGTGTCATACCTTGAGGGCTGCTCTGCCCCTATGCGCGACGAGAACCAGCTGCATGCGGCAATCGTGGAACTCGTAGCTCTAGAAAATTCAGAAATCAAATATTCGACTGTACAGAACTGGTATCCCGGAGACAAGGAGGGCAAGGGAGGTATCTACAACTTCGTTACCAAGAGAGCCCTTTGCAAGGGAAACAACTCGAAAGTTTCCTGGACTCAGGTCGAGACAGGTTCTGCAATCACATGGAAATACCCGAGCTGCGTGCTTATGGGAGACAACTCGGTAGGTGAATTCTACTCCGTAGCTGTAACAAACAACTTCCAGCAGGCCGACACAGGCACAAAGATGATCCACATCGGAAAGAACACTCGTTCACGCATTGTTTCCAAAGGAATCAGCGCAGGACAGAGCCAGAACAGCTATCGCGGTCTTGTGAAAGTTACTGCTAACGCAGAGAATGCAAGAAACTTCTCTCAGTGCGACAGCCTTCTTCTTGGCGACAAGTGCGGCGCACACACATTCCCTTACATGGAGATAAACAATGAGAGCGCGGTAGTCGAGCATGAAGCAACGACTTCCAAGATCAGCGAGGACCAAGTCTTCTACTGCAACCAGCGAGGAATAAAGACGGAAGACGCCATTGGCCTTATCGTCGGTGGCTATGCCAAGGAGGTCATCAACAAGCTTCCTATGGAGTTCGCAGTTGAAGCAAAGAATCTGCTAAGTGTTTCACTTGAAGGTTCTGTAGGATAATAACGATATAAAAAGAACAAGATATGCTACTAGAAATCAAAGATTTACACGCTATAATAAAAAGCAACGGCAAAGAAATACTTAAAGGCATCAACCTAACAGTAAATTCTGGCGAAGTACATGCTATCATGGGACCTAACGGAAGCGGAAAGAGTACACTTTCCTCTGTTCTTGCCGGACACCCCGCTTACGAAGTGACAGGCGGAGAGGTCATTTTCAATGGCAAGAATCTGCTTGAGCTTTCTCCAGAGGACAGAAGCCACGAGGGTTTGTTCCTTAGCTTCCAGTACCCAGTAGAGATTCCAGGCGTGAGCATGACAAACTTTATGCGTGCCGCTGTGAACGAGCACCGTGCATACAAAGGCGAGGAGGCTCTTTCAGCGTCTGAATTCCTAAAGCTCATGAAGTCAAGAAGCGAATATGTGGAACTTGACAGCAAGCTTGCCGGCAGAGCTGTAAACGAAGGATTCTCTGGAGGAGAGAAGAAGCGTAACGAGATCTTCCAGATGGCAATGCTTGAGCCTAAACTTTCCATTCTTGACGAGACTGACTCTGGACTTGACATCGACGCACTAAGAATCGTTGCAGGAGGAGTCAACAAGTTGAAAAGCGCAGACAACGCAAGCATAGTCATCACTCACTATCAGCGTCTGCTTGACTATATTGTACCTGATTTCGTTCATATCCTTTACAAGGGAAAGATTGTAAAGACTGCCGGCAAGGAGCTAGCTCTTGAACTTGAGGAGAAGGGTTACGACTGGATTAAAAAGGAACTTGGTGAGTAATAGCTTACGATTATGGTAGAACAGACTTACAAAGACATATACAACAAGTTTCGCGACGAGCTTCTAGGCAACAGTCCCGAAGTTCTGAATTCAGTGCGCGAGGAGGCTTACGAAGTCTTCGAGCGAATGGGATTCCCGACTATGGATCAGGAGCGTTACCGCAGAAGCAACATTCCTTCTCTTTTCGAACCGGAGTACGGAGTGAACATCAAGCACCTGATGGTTCCTGTCAACGGACAGCCGTTCCACTGCGAAGTTCCGGGGCTGCACACACATACATTCTATGTTGTGAACGACGTGTTTGCTTCAGATGTCAACAAGGAGGAATACAACGCCCTAAGGGAGAAAGGTGTGATTTTCGGCTCGCTCAGAACAGTTGCAGAGGAGCATCCTGATTTGGTCAAGAAATACTATGCAAAGATAGCTCCACACAAGAGCGAAGCTGTCATTGCTTTCAACACAACATTTGCACAGGACGGTTTGTTCGTCTACGTTCCTAAGAATGTGACTGTCGAGAAGCCAATACAGCTTATAAACGTGATGCATGCAGACTTCGACTTCCTTGCCAACAGCAGAAACCTTATCATCCTTGACGAAGGTGCAGAGGCAAAGATTATTGTCTGCGACCACAGCGAAAAAGACAAAAAATTCCTTTCAAACAGAGTCACAGAAGTCTTCATCGGAAGGAACGCAAGATATAGCCACCACAAGATGGTTGACTCGGCAAGAGCGACTACCAGCATTGGCGGAGTTTACATCAAGCAGATGGAAGGTTCAACTTCCAACATTTCCGACATCGTGCTTAACGCCGGATTCGTAAGGAACGACATACACATTGACTTGGCAGAGAAGTACGCCGAGACTACCCTTTGCGGAGTATGTATCGGCGATGAGCATGACCATATCGACAACGACACATTCATCGAGCACTCCGCATCCAACTGCAAGAGTACCGAGCTGTTCAAATACATTCTTGACGACTGTGCAGTAGGTTCGTTCGCAGGCCGCATCCTGGTTGACCAGGACTCTCAGAAGACCGAGGCTTTCCAGAGCAACAAGAACATCTGCACTGGCACACACGCAAAAATGTACACCAAGCCCCAGCTTGTCATCTATGCTGACGACGTAAAGTGTTCGCATGGTGCGACAGTGGGACAGATTGACGATGGCGCCCTATTCTATCTTCGCTCAAGAGGAATATCAGAGAAAGAGGCAAAGATGCTTCTTAAGCTGGCATTCACTAACGACATTATCGAGAAGATCGACATCGAGCCACTCAGAAACCGCATCAAGGTACTTGTAGAGAAGAGATTCAGAGGCGACCAGCACAGATGCACTATCTGCAATTCATGTAAATAAAAAACACGAGATGGTCTTAAACTATATTTGGATAGGATTCTTTCTGGTGGGTATGATTGTTGCTGTCATACAGTGCATTCTGGGAGACTATACCGTATTCGAGAAGATTGTTGCCGGCACTTTCAAGATGTCGCACTTTGCTGTTATGGGAATAGCTCTTCCCCTAACAGGAGTGATGACTTTGTGGCTTGGACTACTGAACATCGGAGAAAAGGCAGGCGCAGTGAGATTCCTTTCCAAAATTATAGGACCGTTCTTTTCAAAACTTTTTCCCGAGATTCCAAAGGATCATCCTGTAAACGGACAGCTTCTGATGAATTTCTCGGCAAATATGCTGGGATTGGACAATGCCGCAACACCTATGGGACTAAAGGCAATGAACTCGCTTCAGGAACTTAATCCAAACAAGGAAGAGGCTTCCAATGCGCAGATTATGTTTCTGGCTCTCAACACTTCCGGTTTGACTCTTATTCCCATTATGATTATGGGACAAAGAAGCGAACTTGGAGCAAACGACCCTACAGACATACTTATCCCACTGATTCTCACTACATTCATTTCCACTCTTGCCGCAATTCTGTTTGTTGGCATCAAGCAGAGGCTGAACCTTCTTCACCCTGTCGTTATCAGCTGGATCCTAGGTTTGTGCGCTTTCATCGGCTTCATCATGTGGGGAATGTCAGAACTTAGTCCCGAGAACATTAAAGTCGTATCCAAACTTGCAAGCAACTGCCTGCTGTTTTCAATCATTATCATATTCATCATTGCCGCACTAATAAAGAAGGTGAACGCATACGAAGCATTCATCGAAGGGGCAAAAAGTGGATTCGAAACATCTATAAAGGTCATTCCGTACCTTGTCGGCATGCTTGTGGCTATTGGAGTATTCAACGAGTCAGGAGCAATGAAATACATAACATACGCGCTAAAGAGCATGTTCGATGTATTCTCGATCAACACTGATTTTGTTGACGCGCTGAAAGTTGCCATCATGAAGCCTTTGAGCGGAACCGGCGCAAGAAGCCTCATGATCGACACAATGAAGAATTTTGGCGCCGACAGTTTTCCTGGAAGACTTTCCTGCCTGTTCCAAGGTGCTGCAGACACTACATTCTATGTCATAGCTCTTTATTTCGGATCCGTAGGAATCAAGAAAACCAGATACGCAGTGACAGCCGGACTATTTGCTGACATCGCCGGAGTAATAGCAGCAATATTTATCGCGTACTACTTTTTCAAATAATTTTTAAGATTTTTTAAGAAATTGATAATATTTTATAAGAAAAAAACATCAATTCTCACGATAATATATATACATTTGCAAACACAAGCGATGAAAATAATTTTTCTTTACGCTTGACGCAAATGTTGAATAAAATAAATTTTAAGAATATGGAAAGAGCAAAATTTTTAGTCATTCCGATGGCATTCGTTGCTTCCTTGGCAACTGCTCAAGTAACAGCATTTCATACTACTAACTTGGGGCTTGAGGATCCCGTAATAGGAACAGCAAGATACACAGGTATGGCCGGAGCAATGGGCGCTCTAGGCGGCAACAGCAGTTCTGTGAAAGACAACCCAGCAGGTCTTGCAACTAGCACATTGAGCGATGTTGGTCTTACTTTCAACGTCCACTCTGACAGCGAGGGCAAGTGTTCGTTCAACATGAATGACGCCTCTGCGGTATTCAATTTCAACCACCACAGTTCTGGCTACATTTCATCTGCTTTGTCAATCTCATACAACAGAATAAGAAACTACGCTCACAGACTTTACCGCTATGGCACAATCAACTATACAGATCTTGATGCCGAGGGTAAGTTGATCGGCACTTCAACAGGTTCGTTCAGCGATGAGGGAATAGAGAAAGGCGGTTCAGGAGAGGTTAATTTCGCTTATGCCGGAAACATCAACAACATGGTTTACTTCGGTTTCAGCCTAGGAATCACTTCTATGCACTATAACCAGCGCTCTATTTACCAGAAGGTTTCTCTGGATCAAGCCAATATCGACGATTGGGATCGTAACTGGCTTTACCCTGATGACTTCTACCGCGAGACTGATGGTTTTGGTGTAAACTTCAAGGTAGGTTTGATTGCACAGCCAACTGACTTCATGCGCATCGGTGCTTCTATCCAAACTCCTTCAAAGTACAACTGCAACGAATACTGGGAGTTCTATCAGGAGAACATGGACGAGCAGGGAAATTCAGTTAACGCCTTGACTGATTCGGAGTACAACTACGAGCTTCACCTTCCATTCAAGTTCAATGCCGGCATCGGTTTCATGATCAACGACCGTGTAAACTTTGGCATCGACTACTCTATGAAGAACTTCTCTAAGACTTGGGTAGAGATGAACGGTGTGGAGAACAGACCTCTTGAGGAGGACATCGAGAACCTTGGAACAAGACAGAGCACTTTGAAAATCGGTGCTGAGTGCAACATTATTGACGGTCTTGATGTAAGAGCCGGTTACGCTCTAACAACTGCACCTATGAAGGACGCTGACGAGATGAAGGCATACGCACAGCGCGTTGGCGGTCTTTACCTTGATGCAGATGCCAATACAGGCTTCGTTCCTAACTATGGCGTAACAATGACTGGCAAGACTCATTATGTCACTGCCGGCATCGGTTACACTGGTAAGGTAGGTTACGTTGACTTCGCTTATGTTCGCAGACTTGCTAACGAGCAGTATTTCGAGGCAATTCCGGGAGCAGCAGTTGATTTCCCTTCATTGAAGGTCGAGGACACAAAGCGCGGAAGCAACGACTTCATGCTAACTCTTGGCTTGAGATTCTAACAGGCAGAGTAAAAATAAGGCATATATTAAGTAGAGACGTCAAAAATTGGCGTCTCTACTCTTTTTTTTGTATCTTTGCACGCGTTTAGAGTAAAGTTAAAAACACTCACACATTTGAAAGAAATGCTAGACATCAACAACATACGCAAAGATTTCCCGATTCTTACCGCTGAAGTTAACGGCAAGCCGCTTGTTTACTTGGACAATGCCGCTACAACACAGAAACCTCAGTGCGTTCTTGACACAATCATGAACGGCTATTCGAACCAGAATGCCAACATCCATCGCGGAGTTCATTTTCTAAGCCAAGTAGCCACTGAAGCTCACGAGGCCGCAAGAATTACTGTACAGAAGTTCATAAACGCCGAAAAGAACCACGAAATCGTATTCACCAGAGGAACTACGGAGGCGATAAACCTTGTGGCAAGCAGCATTGTAAGAAGCGACATTATAGAGAACGGAGACGAAATCATCATCTCAGCAATGGAGCACCACTCGAACATAGTTCCTTGGCAGCTTCAGCAGACCATCAAGGATTTCAAGCTTAAAGTCATTCCATTTGATGACAACGGCGTACTTGACATGGAAGCTTTCAAGTCAATGATTTCGGAGAAAACAAAACTGATCTCCGTGACTCATTGCTCAAACACTCTTGGCACGGTTAACCCTATCAAGGAGATTATAAATATAGCACACAGCCACAACATTCCCGTACTAATCGACGGAGCGCAGGGAGTTCCCCATCACAAGGTTGACGTTCAGGATCTTGACGCAGACTTCTATGTATTCTCAGGCCACAAGATTTATGGACCTACGGGCATCGGCGTTCTTTATGGAAAGGAGAAATGGCTTGAAAAGCTTCCTCCATACCAAGGCGGCGGAGAGATGATCAAGAATGTGTCTTTCGAACTGACAACATTCAATGAACTTCCTTTCAAGTTCGAGGCAGGAACGCCGGACTATATCGGCTCTACAGCACTTGCTTCGGCATTGGATTACGTTTCTAATCTTGGCTTGGACAACATTATAGCGCACGAGAACGACCTTCTGTCATACGCTACAGAGAAGATGAGTGCAATAGAGGACATGCGCTTCATAGGAGAATCACCAAACAAGAGCGGCTTGATTTCGTTCCTTGTCGGAACTATTCACCCGTACGATATGGGAACAATCCTCGACAAGCTTGGAATCGCAGTTCGTACGGGCCACCATTGCGCTGAGCCAGTCATGAACAGATTTGGAATAGAGGGAACGGTCAGAGCAAGCTTCGCCCTATATAACACAAGAGAAGAAATTGACATACTTGTAGCAGGCATTGAGCGCGCTGCAAAGATGTTTCGCAAGAAAAAATAAATAACTATGGCAACAATACAGGAAAGACAAGAAGAAATAATCGAGGAGTTTTCATTCTCCGAGGATTGGCTAGACAGATACCAGCTTATCATTGACAAAGGTAACGAGGGCGAGGGAATCGACGTAAAGTACAAGGATGACCAGCACCTTATCGAGGGTTGCCAGAGCAAGGTATGGGTAAATGCAGAGCTTCAAGATGGCAAAGTTTACTATCAGGGTGAAAGCAACACAGAGATTGTAAACGGTATCGTCTCTATGCTTGTCTATATTCTTTCTGGAAATACTCCGGATGACATCCTTGACGCGAACTTGGAGTTCATTGACAAAATAGGATTGAAGGAACACCTTACTCCTACACGCTCAAACGGTATGCTTGCGATGATCAAGCAGATGAGAATGTACGCAATGGTATTCAAAGCTCAACTAGAGAAATAATTACATGTCAGATATATTTGTTTGGTCAGTTGCATTAAAAGAGAGTTTCTGCCCTCTGTTCCTGATGTACGCTTTGGCAATGCTCATCATTTCCATAAAGGCGGCCTTTTTTACGCACGGAATGAGCAAGTGGGACCTAGTGTTCGCTCTGCTTGTTGCAAGCGTCTCAGGAGGCTATTTTGCGGCAATTACGGGAATCTATGGGCTAATAATAAACTCGCTGTTCAATATTGTTGTTCCGGCAATACTTTTCAGGTTTCTAGGAGCAGAGAAAAAACCTTTGGTCATCATAACAACCTTGTTCTTTGTCGGTACGATTGCAATGTATTTCTTGAGTAAGGCAATACTATAAACATCTATGATAAAGAATTTTGTTTTTAGCGCGCTACTCCTTTCCTCACTATCTGCATTTGCCGCAGGTGATTCTCTTGCAATTGACGAAGTAAAAAAAATAGAAATATTAAAAGACTATCAACCTGGGACTCCGATAGAACAAATACACATTTATGGTTCTTCCCCACAACTAAAATTTATCGCCTATGTCACTAATGGGAGAATTCATAGAAATACATTTAATGCCATAGAATCGGACAGTTTGGTAAAATTGAATGAAGACCCAATTCTTTCTAAGATAGACCCCAAAAACATAAAAGAATTAGAAATCGTAAAGCTTCAGAATAACGAAGCAATACTATTCATACGAACAAAGAAGGGAAAGAAACTAGAGAAACAAATTCCTGAGACTATGAGCAAATTATACGAAAAAGGGATTATAAAGCATTGAGAAATAAAGGTGGTAATTTGTTTACCACCTTTATTTTATATTTACATATAAAGATTACTTCGTATAAGTCTCCCATTTGACAAAGCCACATGCTGCAATCATTAGCGTAGCATTGTCTTCTGCATATTGTTTGATGAACGACTTTTTCAGGTAGTCCCAATGTTCCAACTCAGTTTCACAACTACCATAAAGACAATAAATACTCTTGCTATTAAATATCATCACAAGCGGAGGAGTCTTGACAGAACCATCTACCTTATACCTCAATCCATCAAATCTCTCCTTTGAAAAGAAGTTTTCTTCTGCCTTGTTGCAACCAGTAGTATCAATAAACAAATAATAGCTTATAAAGTAACGCAAATAGCTATCTTGGTTATAAATATTCTTGTATAATGCCTTAGATTTAAGTTTATACATACCATGTTTGGCTTTGATTTCATCACCCAAGAAAGCTGACCTTAAATCATCCGGAGCTTCATTTGGCAGACAAGTATAGGCAACATCTAAATTCTTGGCGAATTCTGCGATTTCTTGGGCGTAGATAGTTGTTGACAACAATTCAAACAACAAGAAAAATATTTTTCTCATACTGAATAGTTACTTCGTTTATTACTGATTGCAAATATAAGAATTAGTAGAACAAACACAAGGGAACGCTATATTCTTTTTCTAAAATTACATCAAGATATAAGCTTAGTATAAGAGAGAAAAAAAGGGTGACGTATCACTACATCACCCCAAAGAAACAAATTATTATGCTGCCTATCTTACTTATAAGCCTGATTATGTACGCTCTTTACAGCTCTACCCGAAGGATCGTTCATGTTCTTGAATGCCTCGTCCCACTCAAGCGCAATGGCAGTAGAACAAGCTACGCTCTTTTCGCTTGGCACTGTCTGTGCAGCTGTCTGGCTTGGGAAATGCTCCTCGAAGATTGAACGGTAGTAGTACTCCTCCTTTGTCATAGGCGGATTGATTGGGAATCTCTCTGCCGCATGAGACATCTGCTCGTCAGTAACCTTCTGTGAAGTCAACTCCTTAAGAGTGTCAATCCAGCTGTAACCAACACCGTCAGAGAACTGCTCCTTCTGTCTCCATGCAACCTCCTGTGGCAAGTAGTCCTCGAACGCCTTGCGAAGAATCCACTTCTCAATCTTACCGACTGTACCGCTTAGCTTGTCTTTTGGATTCAAGCGCATTGCAACATCCATGAACTCTTTGTCAAGGAAAGGCACACGGCCTTCAACACCCCATGCAGAAAGGCTCTTGTTAGCACGCAAGCAGTCGTACATGTGAAGTTTAGAAAGCTTACGAACAGTCTCCTTGTGCAACTCCTCTGCGTTTGGAGCCTTGTGGAAATATAGATAACCTCCGAAGATCTCGTCAGCGCCCTCACCAGAAAGCACCATCTTGATACCCATACTCTTGATTACACGGGCAAGCAAATACATCGGAGTACTTGCACGAACAGTAGTTACATCGTATGTCTCTATATGATAGATTACGTCACGAACTGCGTCAAGACCCTCCTGAACAGTAAAGTTGATTTCGTGGTGAACTGTACCGATGTGGTCTGCAACCTTCTTTGCGGCAACCAAATCTGGAGCACCCTTCAAACCAACTGCGAAAGAGTGTAGCTGAGGCCACCAAGCACCCTGCTTGTCACCGCTCTCTACACGCTGTGAAGCGAACTTCTTTGCAACTGCAGAAACGATAGACGAGTCAAGTCCACCAGAAAGAAGAACACCATAAGGCACGTCTGTCATCAACTGTCTCTTGACTGCGCTCTCTAGCGCATCACGAAGCTCTTCTACGCTTGAAGTGTTGTCCTTGACAGCGTCATACTCCATCCAGTCACGCTTGTACCAAGTCTTTAGCTCACCATCCTTTGAATAGTAATACTGTCCTGGAGGGAAAGCCTTTATAGTCTCGCAATAACCCTCTAGAGCCTTCATTTCCGAAGCAACATAGAAAGCTCCGGACTTGTCCCATCCCATGTAAAGAGGAATAATTCCCTGGTGGTCGCGAGCAACTAGATAAACATCTTTTTCAATATCGTAAAGTGCAAAAGCGAAGATTCCGTTTAGGTCCTCGATGAAGTCAATACCCTTCTCACGGTAAAGAGAAAGAATAACCTCGCAATCGCTCTTTGTTAGGAACTCATACGAACCAGCCTGGCGATCACGGATGCTCTGGTGGTTGTAGATTTCTCCGTTTACAGCAAGAACAAGCTTGCCATCCTTGCTATAAAGAGGCTGCTGACCACTCTGAGGATCAACGATAGCCAATCTTTCGTGAGCAAGTATTGCTTTGTCACCGCAATAGATACCTGACCAATCCGGTCCGCGGTGGCGAATTCTTTTTGACATTTCAAGGAGCTGTGGACGCAACTCCTGTGCCGATTTCTTTATATCGAATGCACAAACTATACCGCACATAAATCAGTTCGAATTAAGATTAACAATAAAGAGTAAAAAATCAGTTCGTTTTATGAAGGCGGAGATTTTTACTCTCCGCCGTTACTTTAACTTATTTCTTTACTCCATTAATGTAAGCGTCAATCTGCTCAGCAACCTTACGTCCTGAAGCAATAGCACGCACTACAAGGCTAGCACCAGAAGCCGCATCACCGACAAGGAATACGTTGTCAGCATACTTAGGATGCTCCGGCTTGATGAATCCCATAGCAAGAAGAACCATATCGCACTCGATGATCTCCTTCTTACCGTCAAGCTTCATGATTGGACGACCGCCCTCTGGATTTGGCTCCCAGATAACGCCTTCAACCTCAACTCCTGTAAGCTTGCCATCCTTACCGATAAACTTGTTAGAGTTTAGAAGCCATCTTCTCTCGCAACCCTCCTTGTGTGAAGAAGTAGTTTTCTTGATGTTAGGCCAGTTTGGCCAAGGTGTAGCAGGGTTGTAGCCTACTGGTGGCTCTGGCATGATCACGATGTGAGTCACACTTACAGCACCCTGACGATTAGGAGTACGGATACAGTCAGAACCTGTATCACCACCACCGATTACAAGCACCTTCTTGCCCTTTGCGTTCACTAGCTCAGAATCCTTGAACTTCATGCCTGCAAGCACTCTGTTCTGCTGAGAAAGCATCTCAAGAGCAAGGTAGATTCCCTTCAACTCTCTACCCTCGATCTTAAGGTCACGAGCTGTCGGAGTACCTGTACAAACTGCATAAGCGTCGAAACCTGCAGGAAGCTTAGTGCAGTCAATGTTCTGGTTGTATAGGAAAGTGATACCCTCTTTCTCCATTAGCTCAATTCTGCGGTCGATCACAGACTTGTTCAACTTGAAGTTAGGAATACCATAGCGAAGAAGTCCACCTGCTGCCTCGTTCTTCTCGAACACAGTCACTTCGTAACCCTTCTTATTTAGTTGTGCGGCAACAGAAAGACCTGCAGGACCGGCACCGATCACTGCAACCTTCTTACCGTTGCGAGCGTATGTATGAACAGGAACATAACCCTCTAGGAAAGCACGCTCGATGATAGCGCACTCGTTCTCGCGACATGTTGTAGGCTCACCGATAGTAAGGTTAAGCACACAACTCTTCTCGCAAAGTGCAGGACAGATACGGCCTGTAAACTCAGGGAAGTCGTTAGTAGATGAAAGAAGTTTGTAAGCCTCTTCCCACTTACCTTTATATAGAGCGTCTTGCCATTCAGGCTGCTTGTTTCCAAGCGGACAAGCCCAGTGGCAGAAAGGCACACCACAATCCATGCAGCGTGAAGCCTGCTCTTGTCTGTCCTTAGTGTTCAAAGTCTGCTCAACCTCACCGAAATCACGAATACGGTCTTGAACAGGGCGGTATCCAGCCTCTTTACGAGGAACTGTTAGGAATGCTTTAGGATTTCCCATAATAATTTATCTCTTAGAAAGTAAGAATCAAGAATGACTCTCAATTCTTACTTTTGGATTCATAAATAAATAATTTTTACTCTGCTTTGATGTCAGCGATCTTGTTCTGAAGCTTCTTCAACTGCTCCTCCTGAAGCACTCTCTTGTACTCGATAGGAACAACCTGGATGAACTCCTCAACGTAGTGGTTCCAGTCGTCAAGCATTGTACGAGCAAGGCTTGAACCTGTGTACAACCAGTGCTTGCGGATCAACTCGTGAAGCTCCTTGCGGTAGCTTGCCTCCTCGATTAGGCTCAACTCAACCATATCCATGTTACAGAAGTAGTCGAAGTTGTGGTTCTTGTCCCATACGTAAGCCACACCACCTGACATTCCGGCTGCGAAGTTACGTCCTGTCTCTCCAAGAACTACTACACGTCCGCCTGTCATGTACTCACAGCAGTGGTCTCCTGCACCCTCGATGACTGCAATAGCTCCTGAGTTACGAACTCCGAAACGCTCACCTACTCGACCGTTTACGTAAAGCTCTCCTGTTGTCGCACCGTATAGACCAGTGTTACCAGCGATGATGTTCTTGTCTGCCTCGAAGCTTGAACGTACTGGAGGAAGGATTGAGATACGTCCTCCTGAAAGTCCCTTACCGAAGTAGTCGTTTGTCTCACCCTCAAGCTTGAAGTTCACACCCTTAGCAAGGAATGCTCCGAATGACTGACCTGCAGAACCCTTGAACTTGATATTAACTGTTGAATCAGGAAGACCATCCTCACCGTACTTGGCAGCGATTGCTCCTGAAAGCATTGTACCTACTGCACGGTCTGTATTCTTGATTGCGAAATCAAGGTTAACCTCCTGCTTCTTCTCGATCGCATCCTTAGCCTGAGCAAGAATATCGAAATCCTTGACGCCCTCAACCTTAGTGAATGCTCTGTGATCCCAACACAAAGACTCTTTGCTGTCAACTCTTGCAAGAAGACGAGAGAAGTCCAAAGTCTTGTGCTTGTCGCTATCCATTGGTTTGATCTCAACCAACTCTGTATGACCGATGATATCCTCCAACTTCTTGAAGCCCATCTCTGCAAGGTACTCGCGAACCTCCTGAGCCAAGAAAGTAAAGTAGTTTACAAGATACTCAGCACGACCCATGAATCTTTCACGAAGCTTAGGATCCTGAGTTGCAACACCTACTGGACAAGTATTTGTGTTACACTTTCTCATCATTACACATCCTAGAACGATCAAAGGAAGAGTACCGAAGCTGAACTCGTCTGCTCCAAGAAGTGCTGTCAAGATTACGTCACGTCCTGTCTTCAACTGACCGTCTGTCTGCAAACGTACACGTCCGCGAAGACCGTTTAGAACCAATGTCTGCTGTGTCTCTGCAAGGCCGATTTCAGGAGAGATACCTGCAAATCTCATTGAAGAGGCTGGTGAAGCACCTGTACCACCTTCAGCACCTGAGATAACGATCAAATCTGCGTTTGCCTTAGCAACACCGGCAGCGATTGTACCAACACCGCTCTCAGCTACTAGCTTAACTGA